>NZ_DASWTF010000015.1:0-57919 GCF_036402275.1 Steroidobacter sp.
CATGTGGTTCACGTTATCGGTGAGGTCCTTCCAGGTGCCGGCGACGCCTTCCACTTTCGCCTGGCCGCCGAGCTTGCCTTCCGTACCCACTTCGCGCGCCACGCGCGTCACTTCGGAGGCGAACGAGTTGAGCTGGTCCACCATGGTATTCACGGTGCTCTTCAGCTCCAGAATTTCGCCGCGCGCATCGACGGTAATTTTCTTGGAAAGATTGCCGCTCGCCACCGCGGTAGTGACCTCGGCGATGTTTCGGACCTGGCCGGTCAGGTTCGCGGCCATGTGGTTCACGTTATCGGTGAGGTCCTTCCAGGTGCCGGCGACGCCTTCCACTTTCGCCTGGCCGCCGAGCTTGCCTTCCGTACCCACTTCGCGCGCCACGCGCGTCACTTCGGACGCGAACGAATTGAGCTGGTCCACCATGGTGTTCACGGTGTTCTTCAGCTCCAGCATTTCGCCTTTGACGTCGACGGTGATTTTTTTGGAAAGATTACCGCTCGCCACCGCGGTGGTGACTTCGGCGATGTTTCGCACCTGGCCGGTCAGGTTGGCGGCCATGTGGTTCACCGAGTCGGTGAGGTCCTTCCAGGTGCCGGCGACGCCTTTCACGTGCGCCTGACCGCCGAGTTTGCCATCCGTACCCACTTCGCGCGCCACACGCGTCACTTCGGAAGCGAACGAGGCGAGCTGATCCACCATGGTGTTCACGGAAGTGCTGATGCGCAGGTACTCGCCTCGCATCGGCCGGCCGTCGACTTCGAGATTCATGGTCTGCGACAGGTCGCCGTTCGCGACGGCGCCGATGACGCGCGCCACTTCGGATACGGGATAGGCCATTTCGCCGACCAGGCCGTTCACCGAGTCGATACAGTGCGACCAGCTGCCGCTGGCGGTGTTGAGGCGGGCGCGTTCGGAGATGCGGCCTTCGCGGCCGATCATTTCGCGCAGCCGGGCGAACTCCCGGGTCATGGAGTCGTTGAGCTCGACCACGTCGTTGAAGGTCGTGGCGATCTCGCCATCGATTCCGGCCATATCCATGGGCAGGCGGACAGAGAAGTCGCCGCGCTTCAGCATGCGCAACGCCTTGAGGATGTCGCCGCGGTCCAGTGAAGCCGCGGTCTCGATTACAGCTTGGGCCATTTACTCACCCGTCGACGATCCAGACGCGGGGTGGATGGCGTTGTTTAGTCGCGGGGCGGCAGCTGAGCCACTGCCGCGATCAACGCTCGTTCCACGTCCGCTTCGGTATAGGGCTTCGCGAGGAAGCCCAGAGGTTGTGCGTCCTTGACCCGGTCGCCCAACGACGCCAGGGGCGCTCCGGTCATCAGCAAAGCCGGGATGCCGTGCCGGGCGCGCAAGGCGATGGCGGCATCGATGCCGTCCCCGCCGTCGCCGGCCAGGCCGACGTCCACGATCGCCAGGTCCGTCGGCGTGCCGGCCGCGAAGGCCAAGGCCGTCCTCAATGAAGGAGCGATGCCGCTGACTTCATGGCCCAGGTCCCGCAACACGCCTTGCAGAAACAGGCTGACCAGCGATTCGTCTTCGACGATCAATACGCGCAGCACCCGGGTGACGGCGTCCGTTGCGGAAGAATCGGAATTCATTTGCATGCGATGAGCACGTCCACCGCGCCGCTACTCCCGGAAATATATCGCGCCCAATGACCGCGGTTTTCCACCCTGCGGCCACACCTACTGCCCCTAACTCGCGGCACCTTGAGAATATGTCGTTGTTTCGAGCCAGGTCGCGGCGCAGACCACCAAATGCGCTGCTCGTGTAGAAAGTTCCGCGTCGCTCCCAAGGTGCTTCATGATTGTGACTGAAATACTTACAAGAAGTGCGTTATGACGTACTTTTCTTAGGCTTTACCGTAGGTTATACGCAGGGTGCGCGGACTGCAGTACACTGCGCCGCTCAGCGCGCCGGGTCGCCATGGTGGCAGCCAGGCAAGTAAGAAGACAACCAAAGATCCATGACAGATACGCAGTCAGGACCCGCTCGCGTTCTCATCGTCGAAGACGAGATGCTGGTGCGGATGTTTGCGGTGGACGCCCTCGAGGATTCCGGCTTTCAGGTACTGCAGGCGGGCGACGCCGGAGAGGCGACGGCCGCGTTGGCCGGGGCGCCAGATGTCGCAGCGGTCATCGTAGACATGGGCTTGCCGGATCGGTCTGGCGACCAGCTCGCCGCGGAAATGCGGGCCCAGCGGCAAAGCCTGCCCATCCTGATCGCCAGCGGTCGCAGCGAGCGCGAGTTGAAGGACAAATTCGCGGCCGACAAGCGCATCGGCGTGCTGGTCAAACCGTACACGGCGTCCATGCTGATCAATGCGCTGGCCGCATTAGGGGTGCAGGCTCCGTCGCCTCAACCTCTATAGGGGCGAGCCGCGTCAGTGACTGCGGCTCCACTCGTCGGGCCGGTTCTGGTCCTTCACTTTGCCTGGATTGGCGGCTTCGCCCTTGCGATAGCCCCGCTCGAACAGCCGTTTGCGGAACACGAAAATGGTCAGCGCGATCGCCAGCGCCAGCAGTATCACCACGGCGACGAAGTGCTGTTGGAAAAACTCCTGCATGACGCACTACCTCTGAAGCGACGTTCCTAGAGGTAACGGCTGAACGACTGGCGATGTTTCCCCGGCAGTCGCTGGGTAACTCAGCGCTTGCGCCTGGCGCGCAGCCAGATCACGGCGATGACGAACGCGATCAGCAGCAGAATGACGACGACGCGCAAGCGCTAGCTCTCCGGGGTGGGGGCGCTGTAGGTCGATTCCGGCCGCTGAAAACGTTCCGTGAGCAGGGCGAGATCTTCCGGGGTATCCAGATCGATGGCCGCGTTCGCCATGGGCACGCGCGTCAGCCGATAGTTGTTTCGTTCGAGCACCATGCGCGCGCCTTGATCGCCGCGCAGCTCGGCCAGCTCGCTGAAGCTCAAGCGCGGAAAAATCGCTGGCACGCCGACGCGCTGATCGTACACGCTGGCCGCGATCATGCTCTCCTCGCCTTTCCATGCGCTGACCAGTCGCTTCAAATCGTCCGCGGTAACGGCGACCTGATCGCCCAACAGCACCATCACTGCATGACACGCCGGCGGCAACGACGCGACCCCGAAGCGCAGCGACGACGCCATGCCTTCTTCCCAGTGGCGATTGACGATCACCGAGGCGGGCGAATGGGCCAGCAGATGGGTCATCTCACGGGCATGCGCGCCGACCACGACGGTGACGGCATGGCCGGCCACGGCCACGGCATTGGACACCACGATGTGCAGCGCCGGCCGACCGGCCAGCTTCACCAGCTGTTTCGGCTGACCCAGACGCCTTGAAGCGCCGGCAGCGAGCACCAGAACATGGGGTGTTGAAGACATGCGGTGACAGTTGGATGACAGGCGATTTGGGTCAGATAGGTTACGATGGCGATGCGGTGGTGTCGCCGGTTTTTAACGTTCGATTTGTAACATGGCTGTCCGTCCGGTCTTGAGAATGGGTGATCCCGTGCTGCTGCAGGTGGCGAAGCCTGTGGAGCACTTCGACACGCCCGAGCTGCGCGCGCTGCTCCAGGATATGAAAGACACCATGGCCGCGCTGAACGGCGCGGGCATCGCCGCCCCGCAGATTGGCACATCGCTCCAAGTCGTGATCTTTGGCGTGGGCAAGAATCCGCGCTATCCGCAGGCCGAAGAAGTGCCTTACACCGAGCTGATCAATCCCGTGCTGGAGCCGCAGACCGACGCGATGGAAGATGGCTGGGAGGGCTGCCTGTCCGTTCCCGGCATGCGCGGCGTGGTGCCTCGTTACACGAAGCTGCGCTATCGCGGCTTCGATCCGCAGGGCCGGCCCATCGATCGCACCGTCGAGGGCTTTCACGCCCGGGTCGTGCAACACGAAGTCGATCACTTGCACGGCATCCTCTATCCCATGCGCATCCGCGATCTGCGCAATTTCGGTTTCAACGAAGCATTGTTCCCCGGTCAGCAGCTGGTCGACGATTGATTCGCCGCGCTGACCCTTATTTCCAGTCGGAGCATTCCATGGCCGCCGCCCCTCAGAGCACGTTGTCCCTTCGCGATCCCAGTCTGTTTCGCCAGCAAGCCTTCGTCGGTGGGCGTTGGGTGGATGCAGCCGGCGGCGAGGTGAAACAAGTCTTCAATCCCGCCAACGGTCAGCTCGTCGGCACCGTGCCGAACTGCGGCGCGAAGGAAGCGCGGGAAGCCATCGAGGCCGCGGACAAGGCGCTGGCCGACTGGCGCTCGCGCACTGCGAAGGTGCGCGCACAGCTGCTGCGCAAATGGTTCGATCTGATCATGGCGAATCAGGAAGATCTCGCCGTGCTCATGACCGTCGAGCAGGGCAAGCCGCTGGCGGAAAGCCGCGGCGAGATTGCGTACGCCGCTTCATTCATCGAATGGTTCGCCGAAGAAGGTAAGCGCGCTTATGGCGACGTGATTCCCGCGCACGGCACGGACAAGCGTATCGTCGTGTTGAAGCAGCCCATCGGCGTCACGGCCGCGATCACGCCTTGGAACTTCCCCACGGCCATGATCACTCGCAAGGCCGGCCCGGCGCTGGCGGCGGGCTGCACCATGGTCATCAAACCGTCCGAGCTCACTCCTTTCTCTGCACTCGCGTTGTGCGTGCTCGCGGAGCGTGCGGGGTTGCCGTCGGGAATCCTTTCGGTGGTCACGGGCGATCCGAAGCCGATCGGTGGCGAATTCACCAGCAATCCGTTGGTGCGCAAGCTGAGCTTCACCGGGTCCACGCCGGTGGGCAAGCTGCTCATGTCTCAGTGCGCCGGCACGGTGAAGAAAGTTTCTTTGGAGCTGGGCGGCAACGCGCCGTTCATCGTGTTCGACGATGCGGATCTGGAAGCGGCCGTGAATGGCGCGATCGCCTCGAAGTATCGCAATGCCGGCCAGACGTGCGTGTGCGCCAATCGCATTTACGTCCAAAGCGGCATCTACGATCGCTTCGCCGCGCGCCTGGCCGAGAAGGTGTCTTCCATGAAGGTGGGCAACGGCTTGGATCAAGGCACGGTTATCGGGCCGCTGATCGAAGAGAAAGCCATCGCGAAGGTCGAAGAGCACGTGCGCGATGCTGTGAGCAAGGGCGCGAAGGTTGTCGTCGGCGGGAAGCGCGCCGATGGCAACGGTCACTTCTATGTGCCCACGGTGCTGACGGGCATCAAGGCGGACATGCTGGTCTTGCGCGAAGAAACATTCGGGCCGGTGGCGCCGCTGATGAAGTTCGAGACCGAGGAAGAAGTGATTCGGCTGGCGAACTCCACCGAGTTCGGACTCGCCGCTTATTTCTATAGCCGTGACATCGCGCGTGTCTGGCGCGTGGCGGAAGCGCTGGAGAGCGGCATCGTCGGCATCAACGAAGGCATCATCTCCACCGAAGTCGCACCTTTCGGCGGCGTGAAGGAGAGCGGCATCGGTCGCGAAGGCTCCAAGTACGGCATCGACGACTATCTCGAGATCAAGTATCTCTGCATGGGCGGGATTAGCTGATGAAGGCGCGCATCAAGTGGGTGCAGGACGTGATGTTCCTCGGCGAGTCCGGGTCGGGACATACCGTCGTGATGGACGGCGCACCCGACGCGGGCGGACGGAATCTCGGGTTTCGGCCGATGGAGATGTTGTTACTCGGACTCGGCGGCTGTTCCGCCTTCGACGTCATGCTGATCTTGAAGCGAGGGCGCGAGGCGGTGACCGATTGCGTCGTCGACATCGACGCCGAGCGCGCCACCACCGACCCCAAAGTCTTCACCAAGATCGTCATGCACTACACGGTCACCGGACACGCGCTCGACCGCAAGAAAGTCGAGCGCGCCGTGCAGCTGTCGGCGGAGAAATATTGCTCGGCGAGCGCCATCATGGCGAAGACGGCTGAGCTTTCTCATACCATCACCATCGTCGAGTCCCAACCTACTTCCTCTGGAGCAACGGCATGAAACGCACTGCATCCGCCGTCTGGAAAGGCGGCTTGAAAGACGGCAAGGGCGCCATCTCTACCGAGAGCGGCGTGCTCAGCGATACTCAATATTCCTTTTCGACCCGCTTCGAGGAAGGCAAAGGCACCAACCCCGAAGAACTGATCGCCGCCGCCCACGCCGGCTGCTTCAGCATGGCCCTGTCCGCCCAACTCGGCAACGAGGGTAAGACCCCTGAAAACATTCAGACCGAAGCTGCCGTGACCTTGCTTAAAACCGACGCCGGCTTCACCGTCACCGCCGTCCACCTGAAAGTCCGCGCCAAAGTCCCCGGCTCCACCCCACCCGACTTCCTCAAAGCCGCCGAAGCCGCCAAGGCCAACTGCCCCATCTCGCGCCTGCTCAAAGCGGAAATCACGATGGAAGCAAAGCTGGAAGGCTGGACCTGAGCTAGTTTCGCAAGACTGCCTGTAGACTTCCGGCGGCCAACAAGCGATCGCCAATCGCGTCCAGTTCCTCGCTGGATCTGGACGCGATGTGGTCCTTCACTTCCTCACTCAGCGGACCGGCCGCGGCAGGCCGCGCTGAAGGTGACGAGCTAGCTTTTCGGAGTTAGCGCTTCCTCCAGGCTCGCCGCGGTCAGCAATCGATCGCCGATCGCGTCCAGTTCCTCGATGGAGCTGGCGGCTATCCGCTGTTTTACTTCTTCAGTCAGCGGGCCGAACCGCGCGTTGAGCTGACGCGTAATCAACGCCGCGCGTCCTTCCACGCATCCTTCCGATCGACCTTGCGTGAAATAGCGCTTCGCAAAGTCGCTCTGATACTCATACTTGAATGGGAGCATGTTCTGCACCGCCGTACGGGCGGCCTCACTCAGTGCATCCAGGATCACGTCAAAGTACAGATTGGACCAGTCAGCGTCGAGCTTGGCGCTGACCCCCAACGCAATGGTCGCGATTTGTGCGGCCTTCGCGACATTCGGATCGCGACCATGCGCCACTGCCGATAGTATCGCCAGCTCCGGAGCTATTTCCCCGCTCGCTGAGTCGGCAATTGCCGGGATTTCGTCCGGCAGAACAACTCGTGGAATGAAAACGTTGGCGCAGCCTATAGGGATGGGTTGTTCAGCCCACCTGGCCACGTCCATGTCCTTGCAGACTACGAGCAAACAAACCGGGCAGCGCCACCGCGCGCGCAAGGTAGCCACGTATACGGGCCAAGAATATCGCTTGCTGCCATCGATCGACAGCTGCACCTCGAGAATGACGCAGAGCACGGGCTTGCCATTCGAAATCGATAGTACGAGATCCGCGCGATATTCCGTGGGCTGTATCTCGGAAAGATCTGCTGACTCGATCTTGACGTCGGTGTAGCGCGGCAGCCCTCCGCACACTTTATCGCGGAGCAGGTCGAGCGCCAGCTGTGGGCGGAGACGGAACAAGTAGACTAGCGCTTCGTGAAGTCGCGATGGCATGCACGAAGCCTATGGCCGTGCGCGTGTGTGTAGCGACCTGAATTTTATAAATAACAAAGCTAACAAACGAATTCGAGATATCGAGATCGTGCTAGGGCAGCGTCCGCCGCACCCAGAGATAGCACAGCAACGCTAGAGATGCGCCAGTGGTCATGATCGCAGCGAGGGTGTGGACGGCGCCGTTGTTGAAGGCGGCGACGGCGAGACCGCCGCAGGTGGTGAGGGTGGATTGGGTGGCGCCCATCAAGGCGGAGGCGGTGCCGGCGTTGCGGCCGTGAGGGGCGAGCGCTAAAGCAGAAACATTGGGGCTGACGCGGCCGACGCTGAGGAAGAACAACAGCTGCAGCGAGACCACCGCCCACAGCGGCAAATGGAATAAGAAACTGAGGGCGAGCAAAATAAAGCCCAGCACGGGCGAAGCCCAGACATAGCGCGACAGCACCTGACGCGGCGTCATCGTTCGCAAGGCGCGCATGTTGAGCATGCTCGCGGACATGAACGCCAATCCATTCAACCCGATCAGTGCGCCGAACTGCTGCGCCGACAAGCCATAGTTCTCCGTGATCACTCGGGGTGCGCCGGTCACGTAACAAAACATCGACGTCATGGAGAAGCCGAGCAGCAGCGATAAAGCCATGAAGTGGCGATCGCGAGTCAGCCGGCCGTAGTTACGAAGGATGTCACCAAAGCTCACGTTGGGATCGCGAGTGACATTGGACTCCCTCAGCACGTTGTGCATGGTGAGCATCAACGTCAGCGCCAGCAGGGCCTGGACGACGAACGTCGCGCGCCAACCCAAGTAAGTAACAATCAACCCGCCCACAGCCGGCGCGAGCACCGGCCCAAGGGCAACGATCATCGTCAGCGTAGTAAACGCTCGCGCCGCTTCGTGAGGCTCACAGCGATCTCGCACGATCGCGCGACCAATGACCAAACCCGCGCACCCGCCCAACGCCTGGACGACGCGCATCACCGTGAGCATCGTCATGTTGACCGCCAGCGCACATCCCAGCGCGCCGATCATATAAACGCCGAACCCAAAGTACAGCGGCGGCTTGCGACCGAAGCGGTCGCTGATGGGTCCGTAGAACAGCTGACCGATGGCGATGCCGATGATGAACGCCGCCATCGTCACTTCGACGCCGCGCTCGCCGAACTCGCGCTCGATGGCGGGGAAGCCGGGCAAATACATGTCGATCGAGACCGGCCCGACGGCGGTCATCGCCGCAACCAGAATCAACCACCCGGGAAGTCGTGGCCTCGACGCGCCGGTCAAGTCAGCAGCTGGCGGCCATGGTGCCGCAAATGGTCTTCCATGAACGTTGAGATGAAATAATAGCCGTGGTCGTAGCCCGGATGCATCCGGAAATGCAGCTCGCTGCCTGACTCCCTGACAGCGTCGGCGAACAGATCCGGTTTCAATTGCTCCTCGAGGAATTTATCGCGCGACCCCTGATCGATGAGGATGGGCCGCGGATACCGCTGCTTGCGAATCAACTCGCTGGCGTCATATTCCTTCCAGGCATTGCGATCCTCGCCCAGATAGCCGCTGAACGCCTTGATGCCCCAGGGCACTTGCGAGGGCGACGAGATCGGCGCGAACGCCGACACTGAGAGATACTGCTTCGGATTGCGGAACGCGCAGACGAGCGCCCCGTGACCGCCCATCGAATGTCCAAAGATGCCTTGCCGGTCCATGCGCGCAGGCCCGAGCGACTGCACGATCTCCGGCAACTCGCGCGTCACATAGCTATACATCCGATAATTCTGCGACCACGGCGCCTGAGTGGAGTCGACGTAGAACCCGGCCGCGATGCCGAAATCCCAGCTGGCGTCGTCGCCAGGGAAGCGCACTTTGCGCGGACTGGTGTCCGGCGCGACCAGGATCATTCCAAGCTCGGCGGCGACACGCTGCGCGCCCGCCTTCATGATGAATGTTTCATCCGTGCAAGTGAGGCCGGCGAGGTAATACAGCACTGGCGCCTTGCCCTTCTCCGCCTGCGGCGGCAGGTACACGGAAAATTTCATCTCGGTCCGACACTCACGCGACTCATGCGAATAAAAACGCACCCAGCCACCGAAACAGGCATGTTCCGAGACGAGATTGAGTGTCATGACGCGATCTCCTCTAATAGACGACCACCGACCGAATGGACTCGCCCGAATGCATCAGGTCGAACGCCTGGTTGATGTCATCGAGCGGCATCTTGTGGGTAATGAGCTCGTCGATCTTGATCTTACCGTCCATATACCAGTCGACGATCTTGGGCACATCGGTACGTCCACGCGCGCCGCCGAACGCCGTGCCCTTCCAGACCCGGCCCGTGACCAGCTGGAACGGACGCGTCTTGATCTCCTGCCCCGCGCCGGCCACGCCGATGATGATCGACTCGCCCCAGCCGCGATGACAGCACTCCAGCGCCTGACGCATCAGGTCGACGTTGCCCACGCATTCGAAACTGTAATCCGCGCCGCCGTCGGTGAGCGACACGAGGTAAGGCACGAGGTCGCCCTCGACCTCCTTGGGATTGACGAAATGAGTCATGCCGAACTGCTCGGCCAGCGCCTTGCGCGCCGGATTGATATCGACGCCGACGATTTTGTTCGCTCCGGCCAGGCGCGCGCCTTGAATCACATTCAAGCCGATGCCGCCCAACCCGAAGACGACGACGTTGGCGCCCGGCTCCACCTTAGCGGTGTTGATGACGGCGCCGATGCCCGTGGTGACACCGCAACCGATGTAGCAAACCTTCTCGAATGGCGCGTCCTCGCGGATCTTGGCGAGCGCGATCTCCGGCATCACGGTGTAGTTGGAGAATGTGGAGCAGCCCATGTAGTGATGGACCATGTCCTTACCGATGGAAAAGCGGCTGGTGCCGTCCGGCATCAGCCCCTTACCTTGCGTGGCGCGGATGGCCGTGCACAAGTTGGTCTTCTGTGACAGGCACGACTTACATTGCCGACACTCCGGCGTGTACAGCGGAATGACGTGATCGCCCTTCTTCAACGAAGTCACGCCGCGTCCCACGTCGACCACGACGCCCGCGCCTTCGTGACCGAAGATCGCCGGGAACAAACCTTCGGGGTCCGCGCCCGAGCGCGTGAACTCATCGGTGTGACATACGCCCGACGCCTTGATCTCCACCAGCACCTCGCCGTCACGCGGCCCATCCAGGTCCAGAGTCATGACTTCGAGGGGCTTGCCAGCGGCGAAGGCGACAGCGGCGCGGGTTTTCATGATTAGTGTGCTGAGAGCCGGGAACGGGGAGCGAAGATTGTCCTCCTTCGTGCTAGAACCGCAAGTGCATCCGAATCACCGCGCCACCCTCGACCGGCTGCAATGCCAGCGTCGAGTCCGGCGCGGACAATCCCATGAACGCGTCATTGATAAAGGAGGCGACGAAGTTGCCGAGCGCCATGCTAAACAGCGTGTCCGCCGGGTAATGCCAGCCTGCTTCGATTCGCGCCCACGACGTGCCGATGGTGAGCGCATGCAATCCGACGTCGAGTGCGACACGCGTGCCGTCGTACATCTCGATCGATTGCAGATTGCGAGACGCGAGCCTCGTATGCACGGCCGACGAAGACGTGTGTCCGGACGGGAAGCTTTCGCCGGCGAGCCCATTGGGACGTTCCCGATCGAAGCCTTTTTTCATTCGATTGGTGATCTGACCGGTCGCACTCACGGCGGCCATGTCGACCAGCGTGCCTTTGAGTTTGTTGAGCAGCCACTCGTCCGGCTCATCGCCGCTGGGTGTCGCAAGAATGGTGACGCGGTGAGCGAAGGCGGAAGCAGAGCGCAGATCGTCGCTCCACTGCTCGGCGCTGCTCTGTGAACCGAACACTGGTGTGTGCTCGCGTGCCCAATCCGACGTGCGGCGATCGAGGTTGTCGATTTGAAATGCGGCCGCGCCGAGCAGCGGACCCCAGGTCCAGGGATCCTTGGCGGCATTCACGGCCGATGTTTGTATCCGTTGCCAGCCGGGAACCAGGGTCGCTTCTTCACCCCAGCCCTTGCCATCCGGCAGCGTGCCGCATCCCGACAGCAAGAGCGCACACAAGACGATCGCAGAGCGTGATGGCATGACCCTCACCCATCTGGACCCCTGCTACTCGTGCCGTAGCGCCTCGATGGGATCGAGCTGCGCGGCGCGCCGTGCAGGGAAGTAACCGAACACGATGCCTACTGCGGCGGAGAAAGCGAAGGATAGCACCACGATGCCAGGGTTCAGCACGAAGGGCACATTGAACGCATTGGTCGCGAGCGCGCCCGCGCTCAATCCCAGCACGATGCCGATGACGCCGCCGAACGCCGCTAGCGTGACCGCTTCGATCAGGAATTGCAGTAGTACATCACGCGCCATGGCGCCCACCGCCAGGCGTGTACCGATTTCACGCGTTCGTTCGGTCACGGACACGAGCATGATGTTCATGATGCCGACGCCGCCGACCAGCAAGCTGACCGCCGCCACCGCGGCCAGCAGGCTCGTGAGCACGCGGGTGGTCTGCGTCATGGCGCTGCTGATTTCCTTCAGGTCGCGCACGTTGAAATCGTCGTCCGCGCCAGGCCGAATTTTTCGCCGCTCGCGCATCAGTCGTTCGAGGTCCGCTTGTACCTTTTCCGTCGACACGCCGTCGCGCGCCGACACCATGATGGAATTGACGTCGGCGTTACCCACCATGCGTCGTTGTAACGTTCGCAGCGGCACCAGCACCAGATCGTCCTGGTCCTGGCCGAAGCCGGACTGTCCCTTGGAGCTCAACGTGCCGATGACCTGGCAGGACAGGGTCTTCAGGCGAATGCTCGTGCCCAGGGGATCTTCCTGGCCGAACAGTTCGCGTTGCGGCGTGGCGCCGAGGATGCATACGGCCGCGCCGGCGCGCAGCTCCGATTCGGAAAAGTTGCGGCCACTGGCAAGCGGCCAGTCGCGCACCGAAATGTATTGATCGTCGCTGCCGGTGACCATGGTCGACCAATTTGCGTTTCCATAGATCGCCTGAGCGCTCGTGTTCGCGGCTGGAGCGACCGTGCGCACACCGCTGATCTCGTTCTTGACCGCCTCGACATCGTCCATGGTGAACGGCGGCGACGACGAGCGCGCGCCGCCCGGTCCGCCGAAGCCCTGGCCGCGAAAGACTTGCAGCAGGTTGGAACCGAGCTTCTGGATGTCGGCCTGCACTTGCGCAGTCGCGCCTTCGCCGATGGTGACCATGGTGATCACCGCGCCGACGCCGATGACGATGCCGAGAATAGTCAGCGTCGAGCGCAGGACGTTGCGGCGGATCTCGCGCAGCGCGAGGACGATGGCGTTAGCGAACATTACAGTTCCCGCACCGGCTCGTTGGCCTGATCGCTTTCGATGTGACCATCGCGGAATCGAACGACGCGTCGGGTCCAGGCGGCGATGTCCGGCTCGTGCGTGACCATCGCGATGGTGATGCCGCGCTGCTCGTTCAAGCTCGTCAGCAGCTTCATGATTTCCGCGCTGGTGGCCGTATCGAGATTACCCGTGGGCTCGTCGGCGAACAGCACCTGGGGCTGCGACACGATCGCGCGTGCAATCGCCACGCGCTGTTGCTGACCGCCCGATAGCTGACTCGGCACGTGAGTTTCACGTCCAGCCAATCCGACTTCGTGCAACGCCTTGCGCGCCATGGCGCGACGCTGCTCCTTCGGCACGTGCCGATACACCAGCGGCAACTCGACATTCTCGAGCGCCGTCGTTCGACTGAGCAGATTGAAGCCCTGGAACACGAAGCCCAGATAATTCCGCCGCAGCAGCGCGCGTTGATCGGCGTTCATCGTGCCCACGGGCACGCCGAGGAACTTATAAGTACCGCCGGTCGGTGTATCGAGGCAGCCCAGAATGTTCATGCACGTCGACTTGCCGGAGCCGCTGGGCCCCATCACGGCGACGAACTCGCCGGGATGGATGGTCAAATCGATGCCGCGCAAGGCGCGCACTTCGCCCTCGCCGTGACCATAGATCTTGGTCACTTGCGACAGATCGATGACGGGCGTCGGACTGGAAGGCATGCCGGTCACGGCGCCGGCGCTCCGGAATCGACGATGACTTTGGTGCCCGGCTCGAGCTTGCGCTCGAACGCCTTTTTCATTTCTTCCGGACTCAAAGCGGGAGCGCCCGGCCCGTTGATACGCATGCCGCCACCTTCGGGAGGACGCATGCCGCCACCGCCCTCGGGACCACGCATACGCATGCCACCTTCTTGACCATTCGGCGGCCGCTCGAACGGCAGCACTTGAGTCATGCGGCCATCGGTCGCGCCGGCACGGAACATCACCAGCGCCGGTTTGCCCTCTTCGAGAATGTACGCGCGGCCCATGCGACGGCCCGGCCCTTGTTGTTGCTGTCCGCGAGGACCGCCGAACCGCATCCTCGGCATGATCATCGACAGCGGACCACCGCCGCCCTGCGGGTTAGCCTGCGGTGTTTCCGGCGTGAAGCGCAACGCTGCGTTCGGCACGAGCACCGCATCGTTGATGTGAGTCGTGACAATCTCGGCCGTCGCTGTCATGCCCGGGCGCAACAGCAGCTCCGGATTGTCGACTTCGAGGACGGTCTCATACGTCACGACGCCCGTCGAAGTCGCGCTCGAGCTCGAACTGCTCGACGAAGAGGAGGACGCGCTCGACTTGGTATTGCTCGACGCAAAGTGCACCTGCGTGATGTGCGCGTTGAAGCGCCGGTTGGGATAGGCGTCGACGGTGAACGATGCTTCCTGGCCAACCTCGACCGAGCCCACGTCGGCCTCGTCCACCGACACGTGCAGCTCCATCTTTTTCAGATCTTCCGCCATGATGAACAGCACCGGCGCTGAAAACGACGCAGCCACGGTCTGACCGGGCTCGACGGAGCGCACCAGGATCACGCCGTTGATGGGCGAGCGAATCTCCGTCTTGCCGAGATCCGTCTTGATGGTTTCGAGACTGGCGCGCGCCTGAGCGACGGCCGCCTTGGCCGCCGCCAATTCACCATCGGCTCGCGCCGCGGCGGCCTCGGACACGTCGAGATCCTGTTGCGACGGCAGCTTGTTGCCGCTCAACTCACGCACTTTCTGCAGCCGCGCGAAATTGGCCTTGGCTTCCTTCGCGCCCGCATCCGCTTGCAACACGCGCGCCTCGGCCGACGCCAGCGAGCTCTCCGCCTGCAGCACCTGCGCCCTCAAGCGCGTGGTGTCGAGCACGGCGAGCACCTGTCCGGCTTTGACCTCGTCGTTCACGTCGACATTGACCTTGGCCACCGTGCCGGACAGCTCGCTGCCGATTTCGACTTGATTGCGCGGCTCGAGATTACCGGTGGCCGTAACGCTGACGGTCAGATCGCCGGTGACGACGTCCTGAGTCACATAGGACGTTTCTTTGGAGCCGCCGCGACCGAACGTGAAATACGCGGCCGCGATGACGACGATCGCGAGCACGCCCCACTTCAGATAGCGCTGCCACGGCGGCGGCCCTTCGAGCCCGGCTCTCAGGGTGTGAGACAGATCGGTGGAGTTGGTGGTTTCAGTATCCATGGAAGCCTTGCGATATTCAGGTCGCCGCCGGGAACACCGACCAGCCACCGCCGAGCGCCTTGTACAGACGAATCAGATTGGAAGTCATCTCGCCATCGCTGACCGCGAGCGAGTCTTCCAGCGACAGCAGCTGGCGATCCGCCGTCAACACGCTTTCGAAATCGACCAGCCCGGAGTTGTACTGGACCCGCGCCAGCTCGGCCGCGCGACGCCCGCTTGCGACCGCCTCGACCAGCGCTCGATGCCGACGCTGCTCGCTGGTCCAGGAATCCAGCGCGTTTTCGACTTCCTCATACGCCGCCAGCACGATGGACTCGTACGAGGCCAGCGCCTGATCGACCAGCGCGTTCTGCACCTTGATGTTCTGGCGGAGCGCGCCGCCGTTGAAAATCGGCAGGCTCAGAGACACGCCGCTGCGCTCGTTCTTGAAGCCGTCGAGCAAATCGCTGGCCGTGAGCGACTGCCAGGTGATCGAGCCATTCAGCGACAAGCTCGGATACAACGCCGCGGTTGCCACGCCAACCTGCGCAGTCTGCGCCGCCAGCTGACGTTCGGCGCTGCGAATATCCGGTCGACGCCGCAGTACATCGGCTGGAACACCTGCGACGATATCGACAGGTGCGATCGGAATGGGCTTACGGTCCTGCAGCGACGCTTCGAGCGCGCCAGGGGTCTGCCCGGTGAGCACGGCGAGCCGGTTCATGTTCTGAACCAGGCTGGATTCCAGCAAGGGAATCTGCGAGCGGGTCTGCTCGTAATTGGTATTCGCCTGCTCGACATCGAGCACCGTGGTCAGGCCGGCTTGCGCGCGCCACCGCGTCATATCCAATGCTTCACGCTGCGACTCCAGATTGCGCTCGGCGAAATCGAGGCGCGATTGGGCCGTCCGGACCCCGACGTAACTCAGCGCCACGTCGCCCAGAAGGACGACCAGCACGTCGCGCAGCTCCGCTTCGGTAGCGGCGAGTTGCGCCGTTGCGGCCTCGTACGAGCGCCGCTGACCTCCGAAAAGATCCAATTCCCAACTGGCACTGAACCCGGCGCTGTAACTTTCGCCGACCGTGCTGACTGCCTCGCCCCGCTCGTTGAAGTTGCCTTCGGACTCGCTGCGGCTGGCGCTGGTCGACGCGCCGATGCTCGGCCAGAAGCCCGAGCCGGCGATGGCCCGTTGCGCGCGCGCCTGGACCACGCGGGCATACGCCTGCTTGACGGTCTTGTTGTCGGCCAGCGCGCGTTCGATCAATTCGTTCAGTTGCGGATCGTTCAGGCTGGTCCACCACGCCGCCAGAGAGGGGGCGTCGGGGGATTCAACGCGAACTCCGGTCTGGGGCAGCTCGTGCCACTGATCCGGAGTGACCGTCCGCGGCGCTCGATAGTCTGGCCCCACGGCGCAACCGGCCAACGATATCGACACGGCCAGCGCGACCAGCGGGCGGAACACGGGGACGCGGTCTGTCGTTCCTGCCGAATTCGACGGCGCTGCCGGGCGGAGTTGTGAGAGCGTCATTGGCATGCTGAAGACGGGTTCGTGATGGCCGGGACACGACACAAATGGCCGGCCAGTGGGCTGGCGTGGAGTCAGGCGCCGCGCCAGGATGCAAGTTCAGCACGGCCCCGTGCCAAGTAGTGTTACAAGATTGTAAGCATATGTATCTGAAAAGGCCGTGTTTTTAGCCCCCTGCGCGGGCGCGCGGTCAGCGCGGTGACTTGCTTATAACCATCTGTGAGCGGCGCCGTACCAGTTGCGATATGCAGTCACAGGCCGTTAACGCACAATTTGTCGCCCGCGCCGGCCGGGATCCGCATGCACTTTTGCGGCCAGGCGACCGGGATTCGAACTGGCGGGATGTTTCGCACGCGATGACCAGACTGACTCATTTACAAAGACTCGAAGCCGAATCCATTCACATCCTCCGCGAGGTCGTGGCCGAGTGCGAGCGGCCCGTGATGCTGTACTCCATCGGCAAGGACAGCTCGGTGATGCTGCACCTGGCGATGAAGGCATTCTATCCGGCCAAGCCGCCGTTCCCGCTGCTGCACGTGGACACCACCTGGAAGTTCCGGGAGATGATCGCCTTCCGCGATCGCATGGCCGGGCAGCTCGGCCTGGATCTGCTGGTGCACATCAATCAGGACGGCCTGGCCCGCGGCATCGGCCCGTTCACCCATGGCTCGGCCGTGCACACCGACGTGATGAAGACCCAGGGCCTGAAGCAGGCGCTGGATAAATACGGTTTCGACGCGGCCTTCGGCGGCGCGCGTCGCGATGAAGAGAAGTCCCGCGCCAAGGAGCGCGTGTTCTCGTTCCGCTCGGCCCAGCATCGCTGGGATCCTAAGCGCCAGCGCCCCGAGCTCTGGCGTCAGTACAACGCTCGCAAGAACAAGGGCGAAAGCCTGCGCGTGTTCCCGCTCTCCAACTGGACCGAGCTGGATATCTGGCAATACATCTATCTGGAAAAGATTCCCATCGTGCCCCTGTATTTCTCCGCCATGCGCCCGGTGGTCCGCCGCGACGGCGCGTTGATCATGGTCGACGACGACCGCATGCCTCTGCGCGACGGAGAGAGGCCCGAACTGAAGTCCGTGCGCTTCCGCACGCTGGGCTGCTACCCGCTGACGGGAGCGGTTGAGAGCGAGGCGGCCACGCTGCCCGAGATCATTCAGGAGATGCTGCTGACCACCAGCTCGGAACGACAGGGCCGCGTGATCGATCACGACAGCGCCGCGTCGATGGAAAAGAAGAAGCAGGAGGGCTATTTCTAATGGCCCACAAGTCCGATCTGATCGCCACCGACATTCAGGCCTACCTGAAGTCCCACGAGCACAAGAGCCTGCTGCGGTTCATCACCTGCGGCAGCGTCGATGACGGCAAGTCGACCCTGATCGGCCGGCTGCTGTACGAATCCAAAATGATTTTCGAGGATCAGCTCACCGCGCTGGAAGCCGATTCCAAGAAGGTCGGCACGCAAGGCGGCGAGTTGGATTTCGCGCTGCTGGTGGACGGCCTGGCCGCCGAGCGCGAGCAAGGCATCACCATCGACGTCGCGTATCGCTTCTTCTCGACCGACCGACGCAAATTCATCGTCGCCGACACGCCGGGGCATGAGCAGTACACGCGTAACATGGTGACCGGCGCGTCGACAGCCGACGTCGCAGTCATCTTGATCGACGGTCGCAAAGGCGTGCTCACGCAGACGCGCCGGCACAGCTACATCGTGTCTCTGCTCGGCATCAAGCATGTCGTGCTGGCCATCAACAAGATGGACCTGGTCGGCTACTCACAGCAGATTTTCGACACCATCGTCGCCGAGTATCGCGACTTCGCGGCGCAGATCGGCCTGGACAACATCGTGGCCGTGCCGCTCTCGGCATTGCGCGGTGACAACATGCTCGAGCCCAGCGCCAACACGCCGTGGTATCAGGGTCCGACCTTGATGTCATATCTCGAGTCCGTCGAGATCGAAGACGATTTGCAGCAGCGGCCGTTCCGGTTGCCCGTGCAGTGGGTGAACCGGCCGAATCAGGACTTTCGCGGTTTCGCGGGCACCATCTCCAGCGGCGTGATTCGCAAGGGCGATAAGATTCGCGCGTTGCCTTCCGGGCGCACGAGCACAGTCGCACGCATCGTTACTCATGACGGCGACCTGGAGCAGGCGGTCGCGGGTCAATCGATCACGCTGACATTGGCCGACGAAGTCGACATCAGTCGCGGTGACGTCATTGCGGCGGCCGAATCGCCGCCGGCGGTGGCCGATCAATTCCAATCGACCATCATCTGGATGCACGACGAGCCGATGCTTCCGGGCCGGCCTTATCTGATCAAGCTCGGCGCACGCACCGTGACCGGCAGCATCACTGCGCCGAAGTACAAGGTGAACGTCAACACGCTGGAGCATCTGGCCGCGAAGCAGCTGGAGCTCAACGAGATCGGCGTGTGCAACCTGAGCCTCGATCGCCCGGTGGCCTTCGATGCATACACCGACAATCGCGAGACCGGCGGCTTCATCCTGATCGACAAGATCACGAACGATACCGTCGGCGCGGGACTGCTCAGCTTCGCGCTGCGTCGTGCTGAAAACATTCACTGGCAAGCGCTCGATGTGAACAAGCCGGCGCGCGCGGCGCTGAAAGGTCAGCGGGCTTGCGTGCTGTGGTTCACCGGCTTGTCGGGTGCGGGTAAATCGACGGTCGCGAACCTGGTCGAGAAGCGCCTGCACTCGCTCGGCCGGCATACGTACACGCTCGATGGTGACAACGTGCGCCACGGCTTGAACAAAGACCTGGGCTTTACGGATGCGGATCGCGTCGAAAACATTCGTCGCGTCGCCGAAGTGTCCAAGCTCATGGTGGACGCGGGCCTGATCGTGCTGGTGTCGTTCATTTCTCCGTTCCGCTCCGAGCGTCGCCTGGCGCGCGAGTTGATGCAGCCGGGAGAATTCTTCGAAGTGTTCGTCGACACGCCGCTCGAAGAAGCAGAGAAGCGCGATCCGAAGGGCCTGTACAAGAAGGCCCGTCGCGGCGAGCTGCAAAACTTCACCGGCATCGATTCGCCTTACGAAGCGCCCGAGCATCCCGAGATTCACTTACGCACAGCGCTGTACTCTCCGGAGGCTGCGGCCGAGCAGATCATGAATCAGCTGCGGGACGCGGGTATGCTGTATCCGGCGGACGAGTTGTCCGGCTTGTAAGGAAGCACGCGTGGCGCACTCGGGACTGTTAGCCGACGTGGTGAAGCTGGCTCAGCGGGCCGGCGATGCCATCCTGAGTGTTTACAGCGAGCAGTTCGAAGTCACTCACAAGAGCGATCAGTCGCCGCTGACCGTGGCCGACCTGCGCTCGCACGAGATCATTTCCCAGGGACTGCGTAGTCTGACACCGGATGTCCCGGTGCTGTCCGAAGAAGCCAGCGACATTCCTTTCGAGCAGCGTCGTGAATGGCGGCGTTACTGGCTGGTCGATCCGCTCGATGGCACGAAGGAGTTCGTGTCCCGCAATGGCGAATTCACCGTCAACATTGCACTGATCGAAAATCACGTGCCCGTGCTCGGCGTCGTGCATGTGCCGGTTACGAGCACCACCTATACAGGCGCGACCGGCGTCGGCGCGTTCCGTCAGGTCGATGCGCAAGCGCCCGAGCCGCTGCGCGTTCAAGCCCCGGCCGCGAGCCCGCTCCGCATCGTCGGCAGTCGCTCACATCGTGGCGACTCGTTGGATAAATATCTGCCGAAGCTCGGTCCCTATGAATTGGTCGCGGTCGGCAGCTCCCTGAAGTTCTGCCTGGTTGCGGAAGGCAGCGCGGACTTTTATCCGCGCTTCGGCCCCACTAGCGAATGGGACACGGCCGCCGCGCAAGCGGTGGTTGAAGCCGCCGGCGGCGCGGTCGTCAAAACAGATGGCGAGCAACTTCGCTACAACACCAAAGCGGATCTATTGAATCCGCACTTCCTGGTCTTCGGCGATCGCAGCCGGAACTGGCTGCAAATTTTGTCGCTGCGCTGAGCGCACGGTGGGCGCTGGGGCGGGAAAGACGGTCTGGGCGGTGTCGCCCGTCCCTGGGCTACTGCTTCGAAATCATCTCGCGTGTCCTTACATGTGACGAACCGGGTCGGTGTCGCTCACCGCGATCTGCTGAATCGTCACCGTGCCGCGCCTGCCGTCGACTGTCTCAGACGTATTGAAAGAAACATCGAACAGCGCAGCCACCAGCATGGCCGCCGTCAAAGACATGAAGATGGCGCCGAAAGCGCCGACTAGCCTGGTATGTATGTTCACGAGTCGTACTCCACAGTTGCAAACGTTTTCCAGCGCGCCCCCAACTGCGCGACAGCAATGCGGAGCCGTCAATCGCAGGATTGAATGCGGCAATGCAGTCGCGCAGTGAATGCTTGTTTCTCATGCTGGATAGCTTGCGCTCCGCTCGTGACGGCACGGTGATAGCGCTCGTGAACAACGCGTGAATTTTGCGAACGGCCCGAAAGGCCAATGTCGCTAAGCGATCGTTTGTTTTGCGTCAGGGAATGTCGATGGCGGTGGCATCGTTTGTTTTATCCCTGTCGTTTACCCGTATGTACACTTGCGCGCCACGCATCGTGCCATCGCGCGCTGGCAACATGCTTGTGAGACGAACGGGATATTCGCCGGCCTCGGTCGGTTGCAAACAAATATTGCGACGTGAGCGCTTCAGGCCGAGGCGTTGCTTGTGATCCTGCCGAATCGAGATCGACAACGGCGCTCCCGCGACCGGCTCATTGCCCGGGCCGGCCGCGCGAATGCTCATCTGCGTCACACACAAGCGTTTGCCGAGCTCGAGCACCTGGACAGCGGGCTCCACCTCGACCTGCTCCACTTTGACGTTGGCGAGACTTTTCGAGACCAGGTCGGAGGCCACGAACAGCTGTCGTCCGGCGTACGCCGGAGACTTGTCGGACGCGCTCGCCGCTTCGCCGATCACGACCCAGACGATCTGGAACGGCGGCTCCTGAGCCACCGCGGGGTCGACCGTCGAGGCCAGGGTCCAAGCCAGGATCGCGGTCATCGTCACCGCGCTCCAGCGGCTCCTCCTGGGGTTGGTCCGTTGCACCATACCCAACCAACCCAAGGGCCAGGGGAGCAGTTCCCCTACCCGAGACGACGGCCATCACGGAATGCCGCAGGAACAACTTGCGTTTCGCGGAGGGGCCCTGCTAGATTCATGCACATGCGTACGATCCAGCAAATGTCTGCTCTGCCCCCCCATGGCAGTGGGCTGCTGCGTGCGCGCCTGCACCTGCGTCGCTAGACGCACAACTTCACCCTTCCGCCTCCCCCCTGAAATGGGATCTGGGATCGGCGCTAAAAAAAGTCCTTGAGTTTGTCTCGCTCTCAGCGGCGGACGAGGACCCCGGGCAGGCACATCATCTCCGGCAGGTCGGCGTCAGCTGCGATAAGGAAACGGCACCATGTTGCAGGAACCTTCAAGCAAATATCGTTCGTTCGCTCCCATTCCGCTGCCGGATCGGACCTGGCCCAACAAGGTCATCAGCGCGCCACCCCAGTGGTGCAGCGTCGACCTGCGGGACGGCAACCAGGCGCTGATCGAACCCATGGACGGCGCCCGCAAACGCCGCATGTTCGATCTGCTGGTGAAGACCGGCTTCAAGGAAATCGAAGTGGGCTTTCCGGCCGCTTCCCAGACCGACTTCGATTTCGTGCGCGAGCTCATCGAGCAGAACCTGATTCCGGATGACGTAACCATCCAGGTGCTCGTGCAGTGTCGCCCGGAGTTGATCGCCCGCACGTTCGAGTCGCTGCGCGGCGCGCGACGGGCCATCGTTCATTTCTACAATTCCACCTCCACAGTGCAGCGGCGCGTGGTGTTCGGACTGGATCGCGCCGGCATCATCGATATCGCCGTGAAGGCCGCTCAGTGCGTACGTGAGCATGCCGACCGCCATCCCGAGACGGAATGGCGCTTCGAGTACAGCCCAGAAAGCTTCACCGGCACCGAGCTGGATTTCGCGGTGGAGATCTGCGACGCCGTGAACGCGGTGTTGCAACCCACGCCGGAACGCAAGGCGATCATTAACCTGCCGGCCACCGTCGAGATGGCGACGCCGAATATTTATGCCGACCAGATCGAATGGTTCCTCCGTCACGTGAAAAATCGTGACTGCATCATTCTGTCCCTGCATCCGCATAACGATCGTGGCACGGGCGTGGCCGCGGCCGAGCTCGGCATGATGGCGGGCGCCGATCGCGTGGAAGGCACGCTGTTCGGCAACGGCGAGCGCACGGGCAACGTCGATGTCGTCACGCTCGCGTTGAATCTCTACACGCAGGGCGTTAATCCGGGCCTGGACTTTTCCAACATCAACGAAGCGGCGCGCATTGCCGAGCATTGCAATCAGCTGCCGATTCATCCGCGTCATCCTTACGTCGGCGATCTGGTGTTCACAGCCTTCTCGGGTTCGCATCAGGACGCGATCAAGAAAGGTTTCGCCGCCCGTCGCGACGGCGATTTGTGGGAAGTGCCGTATCTCCCGATCGATCCGCGCGACGTGGGCCGGACTTACGAGTCAGTCATCCGCGTGAACAGCCAGTCGGGCAAGGGCGGCATCGCCTATCTGCTCGAGCGCGACTACGGCATCACCATGCCGCGGCGTTTGCAGATCGAGTTCAGCCAGGTGGTTCAGGCAGTCACCGACGCGACCGGCAAGGAGCTCTCGTCCGAACAGATCTGGGCGTTGTTCCAGCAGGAGTTCCTGGGTGACAACGGCACGTATGTTTACGGCGGCCACCAACTCACTTCGCTGCGCGATCAGCACGAGGTCGAGCGCCTGTCTCTGAAGCTGAAATGCAACGGCCAGGGCGCACTCCTTCATGGCGAAGGCAACGGCCCCATCGACGCCATCGTCGACGCCCTCGGCCTGCGGTTCGACGTGCTTTCCTATGAAGAGCACTCGGTGGGCACCGGCAGCGGCGCCAAAGCCATGGCCTTCGTTGAAATCACGACCCCGGCCCGCGCCACGCTATTCGGCGTCGGCTACCACGAGAACATCGTGACCGCCTCGCTGCTCGCCGTACTGAGCGCCGTCAACCGCGCCCTGCAACGCGGCCTCCTCGACGACGCCATGCCCGTCGCGACGGCCCAGGGTTGATCGAAGCTCATGGAGACCCATCCATTGGGTGGGTCTTCCGCTCGATATTTACCCAGCGATATAGCGTTCCAGCTGGGTGATGGTCTGCTGTTGTTCTTCGATCACCGCCTTCACCAGGTCGCCGATCGAGATCATTCCCACCAGCCGGTTTTTCTCCACCACCGGCAGGTGGCGGATGCGCAGCTCCGTCATCAGCTCCATGCAGCGATGCACGTCTTCGTCCGGGGACACCGTTTTTACCGGCGATGACATGATCTGCCACACCGGCGTGTCGGAGCTGGAGCGACCGAGCAGGATCACCTTACGTGCGTAGTCGCGTTCCGAGACGATGCCGACCAGCTCTTGATCGCGCATGACCGGCAACGCGCCGATGTGCTTGTCGGCCATCAGCTGAATGGCTTCCAGCACCGGCTCTTCCGGGCCGATGGTCCAGACCGTCTTGTTTTTGAAGGCAAGCAGGTAACTAACGCGCAGCATCGCGGCCCTCCTGTCTTATGCGAGGACCAGCCTACTCCCAAACTCCGGCGCGATGAAATGCGTGCGTTCGTCAGCCGTACAGCTTGGCGTGAACGGCGCGCTCGGCTTCCAGCCAGTCGTCCAGCTCGTGGCCCGGCGAGAAGTTACGGGCGGCGGCGAGATAGTAGGCAGCGGTCGCGATCATCGTGCCCACATCTTCAGGTGTGGGATCGAGTGTTGCGGCCACGACCTGCACTTCGGTGGTCGCTGGGGCTGCAGTTTTGTCTGTCGGTGTTTTGCGAGGAGCACGCGGTTTTTTCGCCGCCGCGGACTGAGTCTCAGCGGGTTTCGCGGCGACTACCTTGGACTTGGCGCGAGTGCGCTTCGGGGGTGAGGTGTCAGGGGTGAATTCCATCGACATCTCCTGGAACGTGAGGATCGCTCCGTGAGCAAGCACGGAGTGTGCCAGCGAGGCGGCGTCATTCTACGGTGCGGATGTGACCGCGAAATGTCGGAAAGTCGCGATCAAGGACGCCAGTGGCGATGGAGGGTTGGTGCAGGAACCTGCACCGTACGCACGATCCTAGTGCGCACGGCGCAGCAGGCGGATCAGTGGTGGTGGCCGCCCGGGCCGTGCACATGGCCGTGCGCCAGCTCTTCTTCCGTGGCGGTGCGAACGCTGACCACTTCCACCTTGAAGTTCAGATTCTTGCCCGCCAGCGGGTGATTGCCGTCGAGCGTGACCATGTCGCCCTGGAGCTGCGTGACCGTCACCGCCCGCACGCCGTGCTCGGATTGCGCATGCAACTGCATGCCGACGTGCAGATTGCCGATCCCCTTGAGGGCACGCTTCGGCACGCGCTGGATGAGCGACTTGTCGAACTCGCCGTAGCCGTCGGCGGGCGAAATTTTCACGTCGAGCTTGTCGCCCTCGCCCTTGCCTTCCAGCTCGCGCTCCAGGCCCGGGATCAGGTTGCCGTTGCCGTGGATGTAGGCAAGCGGCTCACCGCCGGCCGAGCTGTCGATGGTAGTTCCGGCATCGTCAGTCAGCGTGTAGTGGATCAGTGCGACGGCGTCTTTGGTGATTTGCATGACAAGGGCCCAAATCGGGATGGCCGAAACTCGGCATTATGGACCATTGCGGGCGTAAACACCCGCACAGTCTTGCTCAGCCCTCCCGCTCGGACCCTTCAGCCGAAGCGCTGTGCAAGGAGCTTTTTCGCGTACGACTTGTAGAACTCGCCCTTCGAGTCGCTCTCGTGATGGATCTGTATGGGATAGGGCCCGCTCTCCTCCTGTGGAATTTCGCTCAGCGCCTCGAGGAACGATTCGACCGTGCTCGAATAAAAGACGAACTCCCGATAGCCAGGCTCGGTGAAAACGACGCAGAGGAGCGCCTGTTCCGTCGCTTCGATGTACTCGCAGATCCGGCTCTCGAATCTTCCCATCGCGTCCTGCTCCTCCTCGGCGGGCGTATCGTCCGGCCCCGTGTCACGGTACGCCCAGATGACGTTCAGCCGCTCCGGATATCGCTGGAAAGCAAACGAGGCGTCCAGTTCCATGATTCGGATCAACGACAGACCTTCGTCGGTCTTGCGTTCCGCCAGCACCCATTTTCGATCATGCATCATCTCGTGATTTCCTTCGTTTGCCGAGGCGTTCGAACACATACGAGCGCGCGGAGAGAGACACGTCCACCCACCCGATACGGCCGGGCCCGCTCAGCCCGTCCGATTTGTTCTCGATGTACATGATGCGTTTCATGCGTCGGCCTCGTTGGCCTCGGAACGTGGCTCCCTCGCCGGTTGGTGCAAGAGGTCACGCATCAAGATGATAGTTGCAAACATCGAGAATCGAGCAAAGGCGGCCAGGAGCGCCAGCCACAATGGCGCTGGCGTAGTCACGGGATAGAGATGCGATTCCGACAAAGGAACGTTCACATCGACAAAAAAGACTGCCACCGAGGCCGCAACCAAAATCACAGCCGCGGCCCACCAGCGAACCGCGCGCGCCTTTACACGCGCCAACAGGCTCACCACGACGAATGCAGCCGCGAGCACCGCCAGCAGCGCCACGATGGACCACGTCATGTTTCGTCGGGTCGTCGCTGCGGTAGCGGGCTCGCCAGACAGAGAGAGGCAAGCGCAGCGAGTCGGGCGAAGGTGGCGAGTAGCGCAATCCATAAAGGCGCCGGCGCGCCGGAATCAAAGTGCGATTCCGAGAAAGGAATGTTCACATCGACATATAGCATTCCCACGAACGCCGCGGGCCAGAGCACAGCCGCAATCACCCAGCGAAAAGCACGAGACTGGACGCGCCCCAGCAGGCCCACCACCACGCCCGCCGCTGCGAACACCGCCAGCCACATGAGTAGCGACGCAATCATGTTTCTAATCCTTCAGATCGAGAAGCGGCTCTATACGCAGTACTTGCGGACGTCCCGGTTCTTTTCCCAATGAACCAGCTGCAGCGACGTCTGAAAGCGGTGCACGCCGCCTTTGTATTGAATCGCGCCCGTGACCTCGACCGCTTCGTCGCTGGGGAATACGAGCTTGCGGACGCCAGGTCCTTCAAAGAAGCTGATCGGACCTTGTGGGATATCGAGACCCGTCGTGGTTCCTGACTTGGCCAGGTGCGCGTACAGCGCGCCCGCCGACGCTGTCCCGATTCGATCGATGCTGATCGACACGACCTCGCCGGCCGGATCTTTGGTTTGAAAGGTCGAGGTCAGGCAGTACGCTTTGCTATTGGCCTGATCCATCAGACTGAAGTCGATCGCCCCGCCCGGCACCGCCACGCTGACTTCCGCGAAGCCGCGCCGGTCGTAGCTCCAGGGCTGGAATATCGCGACCAGCGCCAGGGCCACGATGACACATCCAGCGATCTTCATTGCTTGCGCGCCCCATCCCGTTGGCTACGGGAGAGCCTAGCAAGGAACGCTCAGGAATGATGTGATCGAGTCGATGCCAGCGGCACCGACTCGACATAACAAAGGAATCAGGACATCAATTCGCAACCGGCGCGGAGGCTGCCGCAAAGTCGCCATGCACGGCTTGACCGGCGAACAGCGTCAGCAGCACCTGCGTCTTGGCGATTTCGTTCACGGGAATCTTGAACAGATCGCGATCGAGCACCACCAGGTCCGCGCTCTTGCCGACGACCAGCGAGCCGCTGCGATCGTCCAGATGCGACGCGTATGCCGAGTTGATCGTGTAGTTCTCGATGGCCTGCGCGAGCCCGATGGCCTCGTTGGGCGCCAGGCGCTCGCCCTCCGCCGCGCCAGGAAAGCGACGCGTCAGCGCGACTTCGATGCCTTCGAACGGATTGGCGGAAGCGACGGGCCAATCGGATCCATACGCCACTTTGCCGCCGGCTTTTATCAACGTGCCGGTGGGATACGTACGGTCGAGCCGAGCCTGACCGACGCGCGTGCCGACCATGACCATGTACTCATCCAGGCATGCCCACAGCGGCTGGAAAATGACAACGACGCCCAGCTCGCGGAACCTCGGCAAATCAGCCGTCGAAATCAGATTCACGTGCGAGAGCAGATGACGATGATCCTTCGCACCGTTTCGCTCACGCGCTTTCGTAAACGCATCGAGCGCCGTGCGCACGGCGCGATCGCCGATGGCATGAATGTGAATTTGAAAACCCTCGGCGTCCAGTCGCGTCACCGCCTCTTCGAGCGCGGCCGGTTCCATGTGCATGTCGCCCGTGAATCCCGGCATGTCCGAATAAGGTTCGATGAGCGCTGCCGTACGCTGCGCCGGCACGCCATCCAACAGGAACTTCACTGACTTGGCTTCGATGCCAGCCTCAGCCAGCCGCTGCGCGGCCGCGACCAGATCGGGAATCTGCTCGACGCCCTGTTTCTTATCCCACGCCAACGCCAACCGGACGTGACCTTTGAGCGTGCCCTTCTTCGCCAGGCTGGCATACGTCTGCGGAACGCCAGGCGGAATGGCCTGCCCCGGCTCGTCACCGGAGATCGGCACCAACGCGTCGTGCCAGCCGACGATGCCCACGCTGTTGAAATAATCGCGCGCGTAATGCAAAGCATCCTCGCGTGCTTGGTCCGAAGGCGGCGGGAGTTTCTTGACGATCAACTCCACCGCCGCTTCCTGAAACGAGCCCATCGGCTCGCCGTTCTTGTAACGATCGATCCGTCCGTTCGCCGGGTCTGGCGTGTCTTTGGTGATGCCAGCGGCTTCCAGACCTTTGGAGTTCACCCAAATACTGTGACCGCCGACGGAAGTGAACGCCGCCGGCCGATCCGATACTACAGCGTCCAGCAGCTTCTTATCCGGCGTCCCCTCGGGAACAAACAAACCATCCTTCCAGCCCACGCCGACCAACCATCCCGAGCCCGGCTGGTCCGCCGCGCACTTGGCGATCATTTTCTGATACTCGGCCACCGAGTTGCCCTCGTGCAGCGGACACTGGCTCTGGCCGAGGCCGCCCCACACCGGATGAGTGTGTGCATCGTGAAAGGCTGGCAGAACGAATCTTCCCTGCAAGTCGACCACCTGTGTCTTGGGGCCGATCAACGCCGCGGTCTCTCCATCCGCACCGAGCGCGACGATTTTGCCTTCGCGAACGGCGACCGACGTGACTGTCGGTTTGTTCGCATCGACGGTATAGATGTTTCCATTCTTGAACACCAGCTCCGCGGCGGCTTCGGCTCGCGGCTCCTGCTTCGCACACGCGGTGACAACCGCCGCCACAGCCAGCACCAACACCCGCGCGGAGAGACGAGCGCCGAGATAGCGCTCGCCGTTGCTCATTAACTTCATCGAGTCTTCCACAGTCGTCGAAAGATCAGAACTTCTTGGTCACGGCGCCGATGATGGTGCGCGTCTGTCCCGGATAGCACATGCCATCGAAGGGCGTCGCCCACGCGGCACAGGAGGCGTAGTACTCCTTGTCGGCCACGTTGTTGACGTTGAGCGACAGCGACCAGTCTTTCCAGGTTGCTTCGGCGCTGGCGTCGACCAGCGTGACGGCGGGCGTCGTCTGGATCTGATAGTAGTCGATCTTGTCACCCACACGCCGCACGCCGGCGCCGATGCGCATCGTGAGATCGTTGTTGATGTACAGCATCTGACTCAGCCACAGCGACGCCAGATGGTTGGGCAGATCCTCGATGCGATCGCCCGCCGGATGATCCGACGTGCCTTCGAGAACTTCGGCGTTGGTGTAGCTCCAGCTGGCGTTGATGCTGAGGCCCATGGCGAAGTTCACCTGCGCCTCGAGCTCCACGCCCTTCGAGCCGATCACGCCGCTCTGGATGAAGTTCTGAATATTGGTCGGATCGGTGGTGAGGAAGTTGCTGTCCTCGATATCGAAGTACGTCGCGGTCAGCAAGCTGTTCGAGATCGGCTGCCACTTGATGCCGGCCTCGTACTGGCGGCCTTCCTGCGGCTTGTAGGGATTGCCGTAGAAGTCGCCACCGAACAGCGGCGTGAACGACTCGGAGTAGCTCGCGAACGGCGAGACGCCGGGCAGCACTTCGGCGATGACGCCGACCTTGAACGTGGTCGCATCCACCGTGTCCTTCGGACTGAGCGTGGCTTCGGAAGTGGCGCGGTCACGACGCACGCCGAGCACGAACGACACGTTGCCCCCGACCTTCATCTGATCCTGCAGATAGATACCGAGCTGCGTGCTGCGACTGTCGTACGCGTTGGTGTAACCGTAGTCGAACGGCTGCCCGTAAACCGGGTTATAAATATCGAGCGGCGGCGTGTCGGTGCCGAAGCAGCCTGGATAGAGGAAGCGGCACGAGTAGCCTTCGCGGCGATCCTGTTCGAACAACGTGTAGTCCACGCCGACCAGCACTTTGTGCTCCAACGGGCCGGTCTGGAAATCGAGCTGCGCGTGATTGTCGGAATTGACGATGGTGTACTCGTCATCGAGGATGTAGAACGCGCGCGACAACTGCGTCCGCTCCTCGTCGAGGAACGGGTCGACCCCGAAGTTGAAAGTCGCGTACACCTCGCCGTAATCCACCGTCTGGTCGAGATAGCGGGTGTTGCTCGACACCGCGATCAAATCGTTGAAGCGGTGATGCACCAGCAGCGTGCCCGCGTACTGATCGGTCTTCATGTGATTGAATCCCGGCTCGCCGGCGAAGAAGTCGATGGGAATCTCGCGATCCGTGCCGCCGGCTTGCAGCGTCTTGGACATGGGCAGATACGTCTGCGTGCCCATATCTTCCTTTTGATAGAGCGCGATGAACGTCACGTCGGTCTGCTCGGTCGGCTTCCAGGTGAGCGAAGGCATCACCACGTACTTGTCGTTCTTCTGGCCGGGCGACATCAGCTCGCCATCGCGCAGCACGCCGACGAAACGGCCGGCAAGCTCGTCGCTCAGCGGACCGGTGAGATCGACCTGCAACTGCTTGCGCTCGAAGTTGCCGGCTTGCAACCCGATCTCGCCGCCCCACTCGAATTGCGGCCGCTTGCTGATCGCGTTCAGCAGGCCGCCCGAGCTGCCCGCGCCATACAGCACGGCCGAAGGACCGCGCAGCACTTCGGCGCGTTCCAACGTAAACACTTCGGTGGTCGAGCCGTACAAACCTCTCGGAGTTTTGTTGAGGCCGTCGAGGTATTGCCTCAGATAAAAGCCACGCGCCGCAAACGTATCGGAACGCGTGTCCGTGCCCTGCACTTCGGTGGAAACGCCGGCGGAATAACGGAACACTTCCTGATACAGCAGCGCGCCGCGCTCGGTGATCTGCTCGGCCGTCACGACGCTGATGGACTGTGGAATCTCGACCAGCAGCGTGTCGGTCTTGGTGGCCGCGCCCGCGCGATCCGCGAGCACCGTGACTTCTTCGAGCGTCTCGCCGCCGTTGGCGTCGCTCTCTTGAGCTCGTGCGGCCGATGCAAGCGTCAGGGCGCAGGCAACGGCCATTGAAATCTTGTTCATCCTTCTCTCCCCATGTTGCTGATCTTGGCAACGTCAGCGTTGGAGCAAGCTAGGGCGGGGGATTGGCGGTGGCTAGCCCACTACCCATCGCGCGGGCCCAACTACCCGCGCGGCGCTGCTCATACCCTTTTGGCGCGTGACCAGACGCCGTACATCAGCGAAGCGGCCAGCGTCGCATCGAGCGCGGGCACGCTGGTCAGCGTGAAATAACCTGCATTGGCGAGCAGTGCGATTCCGGCCGACACCGCCCAAGTAACGACTGCCGGCCAGTGGACCGGCGCCTGCGTGTGGTTCGAACGGAACGCGTCGATCACGTAGATCGCCGCGATCGGAGGAATGATCGCGCCGAGCAACAGCAGGAATGAAACGAATGCATCGAGAATGCCCGCGACGGCGAGCAATGCCCCCAACACGCCCGCGACGAGCGTGAATTTCCATTGCGCAACGCTTGGAAACGTCGCGGTCAGACTCAGGCTGGCGGAATAGAGATTGGCGGAATTGATGGTCCAGGTGGACAGAATCAGCACTAGCAACGCTGGCACGCCGAGGCCGAAGCCGATGATCAGGCGCATGATGTCGATTTCTCCGGTCGCGAGCACCGGAATCGCCGCGGCCAGCGTCAGCAGCGGTATCGCGACGGGAAACGACAACAACATGCCGAGCACGGATTGCCTGGCGGAGCGAATGTAACGAGTCAGATCGGGCATCGCGGCGACGGTGAGCATGTTGCCGCCGATCAGAGCAGACAGCGCGATGCCGAAGCTCATGGGTTCCGGTGGCGTCGGGTCTGGCGCGGAGATGACGCCATAACGCTGCACAGCCATGACCACGACCGCGCCCAAGATCAGTGCAAGTATGGGAACTGCGATGAGCGCCAGACGGTCGAGCGCGCGAAAACCGTAGATGGTCGTGATCGCCATCAGGATTCCGCCGACAACAACAAACGCCGCGAACGGCCCGGAGACGCCGAGCACCTCTTGAGTCCCAGCGACCATGGCGTTGCCGAAGAACGCGGCGTTCACGCCGAACCAGCCAAAGTGCACGAACGCGATCGCGATGTTCACCAGCGCCGCGCCACTGCGTCCAAACGAACGCTGTACGAGCAGATAAGTCGTGAGTCGCGTGCGAACGCTGACCACGGACGTGAGGCATCCCATCGCACACAACAGCAGTCCGGCCAGTAGCGACACCAGGAAGGCGTCGCGCATGCCGAGCGCGCTCGAAATCTGTGCGCTGCTCAGAAAGCTCGGCAGCGAGATGGCGAAGCCTGTGAGAATGAGCGCGACACGCCAGCCGTCGACGGTCTCGCTCTCCGGCACGGGCGCATTGGCGAATTGTTCAGTCTTCGATTCGATGGCCGTGCTGGACATGTTGGGTTCCGCAGACTACTTCCAGCCGTTGAGCTCGGCGATCGAGCGATAGGGTCCGGGTAGATTGAATGCATCGGGCCCGAGGACAGCCAGCGCCTCCGCGGACCGCAAAGCACGGGGCGCGCTCGCGCCGACGACTTTGACGCGCTGACCGTATTTCAAACACTCCGTCACGATGGTCTCGGCCGTCTCGCGGTCGAGAATGCTGATGATGTCGGGCACGAGTGCCCGCACCTGGCCGTCCACGCGCGCGATCAGATTCTCGTTCTTGAACTCGACTTCGAGGCGCTGGCCGCCGCCGAATGCATCGATCACTGCCCGTCCCACCGAAAAGCCGTTGCGCGTCTCACGCTGCAAATCGACGATTTTGCCATCGAACAGCACGCCCGCCTGATCGAAATGACGCGACAACTTCAGTGCTTCGAACAATCCCTCGAAGGGGTCGCGCCCACTCTCACGAGCCATGCGAATGCCGCGACCGATACGAAGCGCGTCCGTGATCGTGCCCCGCAGGGCGCTGTTCTTCATCTCACGCGCCGATGCTGAGTACTCGATGAGGTGACAGGAGCCGCCCAATGTCACGGCCGCCGTACGCGCCAGTCGCTCTTCGCTGACATTGTCGACGGTCTCGAGCACGACGCAGTTGCCCTTGTCGTCCGTGAGAATGGCGGGTGAGGCCTTCTGACCGCGGATGTTGAAAATAACCATCTGCGATTCCGGGAAAGCGCGGCCCATGCCGTCGCAATCCACCACCGGCAAGCCGGAGCGCAATGCCAGCAGTAGCGCCGCCAGACCGTTGCTGCCGCCGATTTCCACAGGAAACACCGCATCGACGCGTCGGCCCGAAATCTGTTCGAGCCTGCGTAAGCCCTGCAGCGCCTCGCGCCCGCTGGGCAATTTTTCGGCCGAGATCGTCGGCGCGCCGATCCAGCCGCAGGGAGCGACGAATGCGTTGTCCGCCAGCTGTTCGATATCGATCAGCTCGATGACGCCGCCGTCGGCCAAGGCGGTTTCGATCTCCATGAACGCCGTGTGCGGGTCGCCGCCACCGCCCGAGCCCAAGAACGCGCAGCCGCGCGCCAGGTCGGCGACGTCTTCGATCGTGAGCTTGGTGCTTTTATTCGAGGCGGTGCTCATGCCGCACCTACCGCGAGATCGCCCACGACTTTGGCGCGAATCTGGACTGTGTTGCCTGGCATGTAAGAGAGGAATGTTTCTTCTACATCGACAAGACGCACGGTGCGCGCGTCAGCTCCAGCGGCAATGGCGCGCTCCGCCGCTTCGCGTTCGACGTCCTGCAAGGCCGTGGCTCGATCCTGATTGTCGTAAGCGACGATGCGATCCACCTCGGCCCCAACTTGGGAAATGGCGGCGCCGACGGCGTTCGCGACCGAAGCATGCTCCGGACGAATGACCCGCGATGCGCCCTTCAGCTCGTTCGGCACGAGAACGCTGCCACCGCCGACGAGCACGACTGGAACGTCCGCGGCTGCGGTCTTCATGCGATCGATACCGTCTTCGAGCATGGTACGGAAGCGCGCGAGTATCTGGTCCATCACGCCCGGCTTGAGATCTGGAACCCTGCCCGCATTGCCGAAGTTCGCGTGGCCGGCCTTCACCGCGATGTCGCTGGCAGTGAGAGTGGAGCCGCCGAACAAATAGGCTTCCTTGGACAACAGATAACCGACGGAATCCGGCCCGATCTCCAGCAACTGACCGTCGGCATCGAGGTGAATGCGCGTGCCGCCGCCCAGCCCGATGGAAAGAATATCGGGCATGCGGAAGTTGGTTCGCACGCCGCCGATGTTCACGGCAATCGACGACTCGCGCGGGAAGCCATTCACGAGCGCACCGATATCGGTGGTGGTGCCGCCCACGTCCATCACGATCGCATCTTGAATGCCTGTGAGGAACGCCGCGCCTCGCATGCTGTTGGTGGGGCCGGAGCCCAATGTGAGCACGGGATACTGGGCGGCGTAGTCGGCCGAGATCAGTGTGCCGTCGTTCTGACTGACGAACAGCGGCGCGTGAATGCCGATCTCGGCGAAGGCCGAGGTGAACGACGCCATCACATGGCGCGCCATTCGAGACAGGGCCGCATTCAAAATCGTGGCGTTCTCGCGCTCCAGGAACCCAATGCGTCCCAGCGCGCTAGAAACGGTGACTGACATCTCGGGAGCGACTTCTTTGACGAGCGCCGCGGCTCGTTGCTCCATCGAGCGATTGATAGGCGCGAACACGCAGGAGATGGCCACGGACTGCAATCCCTTCCGACGCAGCTCGAGCGCGGCGTTCCGGACGGCGTTTTCGTTGAAGGCCGTGTTCTCCTGGCCGTCGAACTCATAGCCGCCAGGAAGTTGAAAGCTGATGGCGCCAATGCAACGTTTCAGATCGCTGGGCCAGCCGCTCATCGGCGGCAGCGCTTCGCCGGCTGCACCGGCAAGGCGCAACACGCCGACGCCGAGGAGCCCTTTGCGCTCGACCAGGGCATTCACGAAATGCGTGGTGCCGATCATCACGCCTTCGATGGCCGACGGGCTGACGGCGGCGGCGTCGAGCACCGCTCGGGTCGCGTTCACGATGCCGCTGCTCACGTCATCGGTCGTCGGTCGTTTCGCCGAGGCCAGCACGGTCCGTCCCGCGACCAGAACGGCGTCCGTATTCGTGCCTCCCACATCGATTCCCAGTCGCATGGCGGGCAGTCTACGTGGGCTGGGCATGGATCCCCGCGCAAAGACGGGTAAGCGTCGCCCCGACGATGGGCAGTCAGGCCGCGGCGATGGGTAGCGGTGTTGATTTGCTATGCTCGACGGCCTCCCCGGAACTTACGATTGGATCCGTGAACAGCCTCGGCGATCCCATACTCACCAAGATCGCGCCTTCGGCTCGCCCGAGCCAGCATGTGCCGCGCGAGTCGCTCTTACAGCGGCTGGAGGATGTGGTCACTCGCCGTCTCACCCTGCTGCACGCCCCGGCCGGATACGGCAAAACCAGCCTGCTCGCCCAATGGCATCGCGTGCTCATGGAACGCGGCATCGAGGTCGCATGGCTGACATTGGAGGAAGAAGAATCTGACGCCGCGCGTTTCGCCGAGTATCTGATGGCTGCGATCGGCGGCGGGAATAGCGGCGAAAGCATGCCGACGCGCGCAGCGCTGTCCGCCATCGTGAACCGACTTTCGCATGCCGATCGCGACACGGTCCTGATCCTCGATGACTTTCATCGCGCCGAGAGCGAGGCCGTCTGTCACTTCATGCGAGGGCTGATCAAACTGGCGCCCGCCCGCCTGCACATCGTGATCGCCTCGCGTGACTATCCGAAACTTGGTCAGGCCGTGCTCGCCGCCAACGAGGATCTGGTCGAGATCGGCGCGGACGATCTCAAATTCACGCTCGACGAGGCGCAGCTGATGCTGAATCGAGCCGCCTCGGCGCCGCTGGCCGACGACGACATCGCCCGATTGTTGAAGCGCACCGAAGGCTGGCCCATCGCGTTACAGATGACGGCGCTCTCGCTGCGCAAAGGGTGCGACCGCGCCGAGCTGATCGCCAATTTTTCCGGCCCGGCGTGGGAGCTCGCCAGTTATCTCTCCGAGCAGGTGTTGGCCAGCCTGCCTCCGGACATCGAGAACATCATCACTCGCACCGCCATTCTGGAGCGTTTGAACGGCGATCTGGTGAATCTGCTGTGCGACCGCAGCGACGGCCAGTTCATGCTCGAGCAGCTGGAAAAACAGAATTTGTTCTTATTGCCGCTCGACGCTCAGCACCTGACTTACCGATATCACCAGTTGTTCGCGCAGATCGTTCGCGATCGGCTGGCGCGACGCGACCCGGCAACGTTTCGGCAGCTGCATCGTAAGGCTTCAGTCTGGTTCGGATCGCACGGCCAGGTGGCCGAGGCTGTCGGTCACGCCATCGGCGCGGCGGACGAGGAATTCCTCGCCACCGTGCTCGACGAGGCCGGTGGCTGGCGCATGATCCCGGAAGGAAGAATGGAGACGCTGGTCGCAGGTCTTACTCATGTTTCCAACGCCACCATCGCGCGCTTCCCGCGGCTGCAACTGGCGAACGTGTATCGGCTCATCAAACAAGGCCAGATGACCACGGCGCGCGCCAGCTTCGATTCGTTCCGCAATTCGGTGGAACGCTCCAGCTTGCCCGCGGATCTTTGGACGGAAGTGAACCTCGTCGGCGAGGTGCTCTCGGGATACGAGAACACGCCGGTGCGGCATGAAGATCTGCTGGCGAAAGAAGCGCTGATCCTGAGTCTGCCGTCGAACGATCATTTGATGCTCGCGAATGTTTGCGAGTCGCTGGGCGAAAAATATTGCGACTGTGGCTGGCTGGAGCGCGCGCTCGAACCCACCCGCCGCGCGCGTGAGCACCATCGAGCACTGGGTTCGCTTTACGGCGAAATGTTTGCTCGCCTGCTGGAGGCGAGGATCCGGCTTGCCCAGGGCCGACTGGATGAAGCTCAGGTCGTGCTGAAAGAAGCGGCGGCCGACATTCAGCGGGCTTACGGGCCGCGCTCGGATCTCGCTGCTAACTGTGCCGTGTATCAAGCGGAAGCGCTGTTCGAGCGCGACGCTATCGAGGAGGCGATGGCGCTGCTCGACTGGGCCCTGCCGCACATGGAGCAGTCGGACGGCTGGTTCGAGATTTACGCTTCAGGCTTCTGCACAGCCATCCGCGCGGCTTTCGGCAAGAGCGCGGTCGACGCCGAGCGCATCATCGCGCGCATGCGCACGATCGCCAGCGATCGGCATCTCAGCCAGTTGCAACTGCTTGCTGACATCTATGAAGTCGAGTCGCTGATTCACGCTGGCCGGAACGAGGCCGCTCGCGAGCACGCCGAGAAAATCGGTGTGCGCAAATTGGCGGCGGCGATGCGTGAGGAGATGCCGGAATATCGTCACATTGCACTCGCTGCTTCCGTGTGTCTCGCCAAGGTTCATCTGTGTGGCGGCGATCATCAGGCGGCGCTCTCGGAGATCGAAAGCACCGAGCGATGGGCCCGCCAGCATGGCCACGGCCGGCTGCTCATTACGCTCTGCATTCTCGCTGCCCATGCTCATCGTTTGGCGAAGCAGCCGGAACAGGCCATTGCCCGCTTCGACGAAGCGGTCAGCATGTCGATGTTCCAGGGCTTCATCGGCCCGTTCCTCGACTGCTGGCGATTCATCAGCCTGTCCGCCACCATCGACGCGCGGCACGCAACCCTGCGTCACACCGACCGCTTCCGCGAGAACTTCCTTCGCCGTCTGCGCAAGTCCCTGGAACGCCACTCCGCCCAAAGCCGCGACTCCACCCTCCTCAGCGGCCCGGAGCTCTCCGCCCTCCGCCACCTGGACCAGGGCTACACCAATAAAGAAATCGCGCGCCTGCTGAAAATCTCGCCGAACACGGTGAAGTATCACCTCAAGTCCCTCTACGAAAAGCTCGGCGTCAACTCCCGCCGCGACGCCGTCCGCCTGTCTCGCGAACAACGCCTCCTCGACAGCTCGCCGGACAGCTCGCCCTGAGTGTTATTTCTTTTCGGCGCGCAGGGCCGTACGGCGAGTCTGGATCTGCTCGAACTTCTCACGCTTGCTTGCAAGTCGCCGCAGAATCCTCGGCCAATGCTCTTCATGGAAACGGGCATCGGCGATTCGCTTCACCGGGACCGCGGCCAGCACATCGATGTCGTATTTGAAAGCTGCCTGGGCGAGCCGCGTATCGAGCGCCATCTTCTCGATGCGTTTGAGCACCTGGCGAACGATGCGGGGATCGCCTCCCTCGGCCATGTGACTTTCGATGAAGGCTCGGACAACGTCGATCGCCAGGCGCGCTTGCGCCACTCCAACGGCGTTCTGCTTCGAAGGCAGCGTAGCGAGATTGGCCAAGCGGCTCTCCAGCAAATCGAGGGGGTGCAGAACATGAACTCTACTGCCGTCCTCGAGCACGAGCTGGGTCGCTCGAGCACGCACTCTGTCGGTGTCCAGGCCCACGATGCCTGAGAGAAAATCGATTTGCTTGACGCCTTGGCTGGGGATCGCCGCGTACACCTTGGCAACTTGCCCGCCAGCGTCATCCAACGTTCCTTCGCGAATCTTCCAGGGCTCGCCGAGCTTTTGTTGGAGCGCACGAGCGACATCCTTGCCGCCGATGAAATCCGCATCCATCGTGATGGCGCGCGCTAGCACTCCCGCCGGCTCAACGTCGTAGTAGAGCGCCCAGGTGGCGAGTGCCTGACCGCCGACGAGCAAGGCGAGCTCGCCGCAGATTCGCAGAATCTGGTCGACTTCCTCCGGGGAGAGTTTCGCTTCCTGGAGTACGTCGGCCAGTTTGCTCACACGAGACTAGCCTTGGGCCAACGGACCTTGGCGCCACGCAGGCGCTCCGGACGCAGAAGAAACATCTCGCCGTTGGATACGTCGACCGATCTGGCGATCTTGCGATCGCGCTGTTGAGACTTGCGCTTCAGTACGCGCAACTGCTCCATCGAGGGTTCCGCCGGAGCCGCTGCTCGCACTTCAAACGGCAGTCCCTGATGCGCAACCACCTGCTTCAGGAACAGCCGAATGGCCTCGCTCGGATCGAGGCCGCACGCCGCCAGGACCCGAGCGGCATCCGCCTTGAGATCCGAACCGACCCGAGCGCGAATGACGTCATCTTTCATGAGCCACACTGTAGCTACATTTTAGTAATGTTGAAAGAGCCGCCCGCGACGGGGTCGGCGCCATTTATATCCTAAGTATTTGAATCGACGGGGAGAACGCTACTCCACCGTCACCGACTTCGCCAGATTGCGTGGCTGGTCCACGTCTGTGCCCTTGAGGATGGCGCAGTGGTAGGCCAGCAGTTGCAGGGGCACGGTGTAGACCGCGGACGCCTGGAAGTGGCTGACGTGCTTGGGCATGGTGATGACGGTTACGCCTTCGGACGGCTGGAAGCCCGAGTCCGGATCCGCAAAAACATACAACTCGCCGCCGCGGGCGCGCACTTCCTGGAGGTTGGATTTGAGCTTTTCCAACAGGTCGTTGTTGGGAGCGACGGCGATGACGGGCATGTCCGCGTCGACCAGCGCCAGCGGTCCGTGCTTGAGCTCGCCGGCCGGATAGGCTTCGGCGTGGATGTAGGAAATCTCTTTGAGCTTCAGCGCGCCTTCCATTGCGATCGGGTGCATCTGACCGCGACCGAGGAACAAGGCGTGATGCTTGTCGGCGAAACGTTCGGCGAGCTTCTTGATGGTCTCGTCGAGATGCAGGGTCTTCTCGATCAGGCCGGGGATTTCGATCAGTCGCTGCACCAGTCCCCGCTCGCGCTCCGGATCGGTGCCGTGGAATTTGGCGAGCGCGATGACCAGCATGCCGAGGGCGCACAGCTGCGTCGTGAAAGCCTTGGTGGAGGCGACACCGATTTCCGGGCCGGCGCGAGTCAGCAGCACCAGCTCGGACTCACGCACCAGCGAGCTCTCCGGCACGTTACAAATCGACAGCGTCGAGAGATAACCGGACTGCTTGGCCATGCGCAGCGCGGCCAAAGTGTCGGCGGTCTCGCCCGATTGTGAGATCGACACGAACAAAGTGTTCTTCGGAACGACCGGGCTGCGATAGCGATATTCGCTCGCGATTTCGACCCAGCATGGCAGCCGGGCGATCTGCTCGATGTAGTACTTGGCCACGGCGCCCGCGTGATAGCTCGTGCCGCACGCCACGATCTGCACGGCTTCGCAGCGTCGGAACACTTCGGTCGCCAAGGGACCGAACGCAGCTTCGAGCAGCTTGCCGCCGGCGACGCGCTCTTCGAGCGTCTGCGCGATGGCGCGAGGCTGCTCGTGAATTTCCTTGAGCATGTAGTGGGCATATTCGCCTTTCTCAGCAGCATCGGCGGACAGCGAGCTTTCGCGAATCTGACGCTGCGCGTTGTTGCCTTCGACGTCGAGGATGCGGATGCTCGTGCGACGAATCTCGGCTACGTCACCTTCGTCGAGGAAGATGAATTTGCGAGTGACGGGCAACAGCGCGGCGACGTCGGAGGCGACGAAGTTTTCATTGTTACCAATGCCGATCACGACCGGGCAGCCGGCGCGAGCGAGGATCATGCTTTCCGGCGCATCCTCGGAAACAACCGCGAGCGCGTAGGCCCCTTCCAGCTCGGCGACGGTGGCGCGCACAGCGCGGAAAATGTCACCTAGCTTCTGCTTGTGATAGTGGATGCGATGCGCGATGACTTCGGTGTCGGTCTCGGAGGTGAACTGATAGCCGATCTTGGTCAGCTCCTCGCGCAGCTCTTCATGGTTCTCGATGATGCCGTTATGAACGATGGCAATGCCGTCCCGCGAGATGTGCGGATGGGCGTTGCGCTCGGAGGGCACGCCATGGGTGGCCCACCGGGTATGAGCGATGCCGAGGTGGCCTTCGACGGGGCTGTCGTTCAGGGCGTCCTGAAGCTTGCGCACCTTACCGACAGTGCGCAGCCGGCGCAGGTGACCGGTGCCATTCAGAATGGCCAGGCCGGCCGAGTCATAACCCCGATACTCCAGGCGCCGGAGGCCTTCGATCAGGATGGGAACGATGTTGCGATCCGCAATCGCGCCGACGATTCCGCACATGGGAGATGGGGTAGTCCGTTGAGTCGCTGATTTATAGAAAACAGAGTGTAGCCGACCGGGGTTCCAGGGGCTGCGGAAAGTCTCACAGCTCCGCCCCCGGGCGGGAAGCGTCCTTAAGCCTGTTGAGATACGCCGGTGGCCAGCCTCAGGGGCAAAGCTTCCCCCTATTTGGGACCCTTTTGCGGCCGCTTCCACCCCTCGATCGTGACCTGCTTGGCGCGGGCCAGGGTGAGTTTGCCTTCGGGGGCGTCCTTGGTGATGGTGGAGCCGGCGCCGGTGTTGGCGTTGGCGCCGATCTTGATGGGGGCGATGAGCATGGAGCCGGAGCCGACGAAGGCGCCGTCGCCGATTTCGGTGCGGTGTTTGTTCACGCCGTCGTAGTTGACGGTGACCGTGCCCGCGCCGACGTTGACATTTCTACCGACGGTAGCATCGCCGAGGTAGGTCAGGTGGTTGGCCTTGCTGCCGGGGCCGATCTCGCTCTTTTTCACTTCGACGAAGTTGCCGATGTGCACGTCGCCATGCAGGACGCTCTCGGGCCGGAGGCGGGCAAACGGGCCAATCACATTGCGCGGGCCGACGATCGCGCGGTCGACGACGCAATTGGGATGGATCTCGGTATCCGCATCGATGCGGCAATCTTTCAAGTAACAGTTCGGGCCGATGCGCACCCGGTCGCCCAGCTCGACATTGCCGACGAGCACCGCATTCACGTCGATGAAAACGTCGCGCCCCACCGTGACTTTGCCGCGAATATCGATTCGAGCCGGATCGGCGAGTGTGACGCCATTGATCATCAACTCCCGTGCCCGCTCGGCGCGTAACGCGCCTTCGAGCTGCGCCAGCTGCACTTTGTCGTTGACGCCGAGCACTTCCGTTTCCGTCGGCGCAACCACCGCGTTGACCTTGAGCCCGCCGCGCACGGCCATGACGATGATATCGGTCAGGTAATACTCGCCCTGCGCATTATCGTTCTTCAGATCGGACAGCCACTTGCGCAGCGACGCGGCAGGCACCGCCATCAGGCCGGTGTTGATCTCGCCGATGGCGCGCTCCTTGGTATTCGCATCCTTCTGCTCGACGATGCGCACCACGTTCCCGGCGTTATCGCGAACGACGCGACCGTAACCGGTCGGATCGGGCAGCACGACCGTGAGCAGCGCAAGCGCCTTGGGATTGCATTGCTGGAGCAATGTTTCCAAGGTCGGCTGGCGGATCAGCGGCACGTCGCCGTACAGAATCAATACATCGTGATCGTCCGGAATCGCGGGCATGGCCTGAGCCACCGCATGGCCGGTACCCAATTGCTCCGCCTGCAGCACCCAGTTCACCGGCTCGGTCGCCAGCGCTTGGCGAACCTGTTCGCCGCCGTGGCCGTAAACGACGTGGATGGCCTCGGCTTTCAGCTGTTTCGCGGTGTCCAGTACATGCGACAGGATGGGACGACCGGCCAGCGGCTGCAGAACCTTGGGCAGGTCCGACTTCATACGTTTGCCCCGGCCGGCGGCCAGGATGACGATGGACAAAGGCATGTGGCGATTAGCTAGGTTGCAGGCCGACGCGGCCTCGATGAGGGCGCATTATCGGGACATGCGGCCGCCATCGCCAGCCGGCTGACTCTCTAGGTCAAAAGCCGAGCCGCCCTTCACTCGCCTGGCGGGCGCTCGTCGGCGAACCAGGGCGCCTCCAGCACGCGGCGGCGCGGCCACAGTTCATCCAGCGTGTTGGCGTCGTAAAGCCGGCCGTTCTTCATCACCAGGGCAATGTCACGGCTGCGGCGAATGTCCTCCCTCGGATCGGTATTCAACACGACCAAATCGGCGAACTTGCCCGGTTCGATACTGCCGAATTCCGCTGCTCGGCCGATGGCCCGCGCGCCGCCCAAGGTGCCGGCATGCAGCGCTTCGAGCGGCGTCATGCCGCCCTGCACGTGCGCTTCCATCTCCCAATGGAATCCTGGCCCTTGCAGCTCGCCGTGCGAGCCCATCGCGGTAACGCCGCCGGCGCGCTGAATGCGAGCCACGTCACCGCCAATCCGCGGATAGAGCAAGGTCGACGGCTCGGTCCATTCGCGCGACAGCACCTGCTGACTGGCGATGTAATAGGGCCGGAAGCGCCGGTACTTCTGGTTTGTGAACAACTGATCGCGAATCACGAAATTGTCCTGCGCGCCGGGCCCGCCGTTCTTGATCTGCAACGTGGCGTCATAGCTCGTGCCACTGCGCGCCACGAATTGGATGACGTCGTTATAAAGCGGCGTCGGCAAAGCATGCTCGCTGCCCGCGTAGCCATCCATGATCTGACTCAGGTCCAATTTCAACGCCAGCGAACCTTCGGTAGTCGGCATCACCCCCAGCTCGGACGCAGCCTGCACCAGCCACTGGCGCTGCATGCGATTGCCGATCAGATATTGCTTCACGTTGCGCGTGCGGTAGTGATCGCGATAGCGGGTCAGCAACGCGCGAGCCTCATCGATCGAGGCCAGACGATTGAACGAGAACATCGCCGTGCCCGTGCTGGGCACGCGCGAGCCCACCAGGATGCCGGCATCGACCAGGTCCTGATAAGCAAACATATCGATGCTGAGCGTCGAGGGATCGAACGCGGTCGTAATGCCATAGGCCAAGCGGGCGCGCAGGCCCCAGCTCTCCATGGCAATCACATCGCGGCGAATGTCGGCGACGTGATCGTGAATATCGATGAACCCCGGCACGATGGTTTTTCCCGTGACTTCGCGGATCGCCGCGTCCGCCGGCGGCTTCAGGGATCCGCGGGGACCGACGCCAGCGATCTTTCCATCGCGGATCAAAACATCGGCGTCGTCGATCACTTCCGCGTCGCGCATCGTGATTACGCGAGCACCACGCAAGATGAGGCTGCCGCGAGGATCGTCACGCGGCACTTCGACGATCGCCCGGAATGAATCGACCCCTCGCTTCGGCGCATCCGCGCTCCAGTTCGGGCTGTTGGCGGCGTTGAGTTTTATATCTGCGAGCGGGCGTCTGAAGAAGGTCGAGCCGACCGACCAGGTGACGGTGTTGCCGCCGTCGGCCCATTCGATGAAATCCGCACCCACGTCGGTGATGCGGCGATGCTCGCGTTCCGGGTTGAGCAGATCGACCACCTGACCCGGTGCGGGCGCCGCCACCACATGCGCTTGCTGAGCGATGATCGCCAGCACCCATTTGCCATCCGGGCTCAAGCGGCTGTCGTCGACTTGCGCCAGCGACTCTGCGAAGTACCAGTTCGGCCCCTGCACATTCACTGCGGGTTTGATCTCACCGCTCACGAGATCGATGCTGCTCAAGCCCGCCGCCTGGCGCACGTAGACCAGATTCGAATCGGCCGAGAAGTGAGGTTTGCCACCGAACGTCCCTGTGGCGATCACCTTCACAGGCCCGCCGCCGTCGACCTGCATCGACACCAGCGCAGCGTCTCGAACGTGCTGGCCGAATTCCATGGAGGTATGCAGACGGGCGCTGTTATCAGAACGCACGGCCAGCACGGACTTGCCGTCCCGCGTGAAGATCGGATGTGAGTAATAACCGGCGACGTCACTGATTTGTCGAGGCGCGCCGCCATGCGCGGGAGCGATCCACACCTGCCCGGCGTCTTTCGCACTCCAAGTGACAAAGACGATGCGCGTTCCATCAGGCGACCAGCTCGGATGAAACTCTGGCTTGTCACTGGCTGTGAGTCGGGTTGGCATCGCGCCGCTTTTCAGCGGCATCACGTACAAATGACCCAACGAAGAGAATGCCACGTGTTTTCCGTTGGGCGACTGCTCGGGCGTCTGGATCAATCTGGCGCGTACGGGGCCGGTCTCCTGTTTCACGGCGACGCGAGTCAACGGCCCGAGCTGCATGTCGACTGGGGCGATGAACGGAATTGCCGCGCCAGCACTACCATCGATGGGGACCCGTTCGAGCTTGCCGTTGCGACTCACGACGACGGCGCGACCATCGCGAGTAAAAGCGTAGCCTGGCGCGAGATCTTGCCAGCTCTGCGCATGAATCTGATCGTGCTCGATCGGGAGTGCGAGCCAGCGGTCTTCGTGCGTTTCCAGATTTCGCAATCGCAGACCGGTCTGACCTTCGAAACGAGTGGCGTACGCCAGCAGCCGGCCATCGGGCGACAGGGCGGGACGGAAGTAAGCGCCTGGGGAACGACCGCGCGCCGTTGCCGCTGGTATCAATGTTTTCTCGACCCCGGTTTCGATCTCACGACGGACGATGGACCATTCGTTGACCTTGTGGTCCTCCGATATGCCCTGGCGGCGCGCGAAATAGAGATATTTGCCGTCCGGCGACGCGACTGCGCCGAGAGAGCTGTTGCCGCGATCGCGGGGCTGGCCCGGAGCCTTGATCGGCGCGATGAGCGTTTCGACGCTATCCAAGTCGTAGCGCCACAATTGATAGCTGTCGGCGCTCCAGAGAAACCGGCTCACGTAGATGGATTTGCCGTCGGCGCTCCAGGCAGGAGAGACCAGCACGCTATCGTCGCCGCCGAGGCTGATTTGCCGAGCGTCCGAGCCGTCTGGCCGCACGATCCACACGTTCTCCGCGCCGGAGCGATCGCTGACGAATGCGATCCACGCGCCGTCCGGCGAATACGTCGGTTGTGTATCGAAGCCCAGTCCGCGCGTGATCGCGGTGGCTTTGCCGCCTGCCGCGTCCAGCGTGTAAATGTCACCTAGCAGGTCGAACACCAGTCGCTTGTCGTTGGGCGCAATGTCGATGGACAACCACGTGCCCTCATCGGTGTCGAATTTGATCTGCCGCGTGGTTTGTAACGGGAGCGTTTGTCCCGCTGGTTGTTTGGGGCGAATCAGGTTGGACGCGAAACCCGCTTCGGAAGGAACGCCCTGCGCAAGCGTGGGGAAGAGCATTTCATCTTCATGCGCGCCGGCCACGGCGGCGAACAACGCCAGGCCGAGCCCGAGGACACCAGCCTTCATAGGCTCCCTCATGTAATCGATCGGTCGACTCGTATTGTGGTCGCGCTCGCGCCCAGAGAAAAGCGGCCGCCGCCGATCACGGCGGCCGCAGCAAACGCTAGAAGTCCAGCGAGGCCGAGACCACGAAGGTCCGCGGCCCACCGAGCACCAGATAGTTCGCACCCACCGAGCCGCCGACCGAGGCCCAGTAGTTTTTATCGGTGGCATTGTCGATACGGGCGCGGAATGTCAGCGTGTTGTTTTCGCCCAGCTCCATCTCGTAACGCGCGCCGAGATCCAGGCGCGTCCACGAAGGAATGCTCAACGTGTTCGCCATGTTGGCTTCCTGCGAGCCGGTGTAGACCACGCGGCCATCGACGCTGAGCCCGGTGAGCTTTGGCAAATCCCACTCGACACCCACATTGGCCTGAATGTCTGGCACGCCAATGACGGTGTTGCCTTCGTTTACGCCGAACTGTGTTTCCTTGTACTCGGTATCGAGGAAAGTCACGCCGCCGAGCAGCCGCAGACTCTCCACCACCTGTCCGTACCAGCTGAGCTCGATGCCCTGATTGAGCTGCTCGCCATCGTCACGCACGACATCGCCCGCCAGGATGGCCGTCGGCTGATTCACCCGGAATACCGCGAGCGTGGCGCCGATCACACCGCCATCGTATTTCGCGCCGACTTCGTACTGCGTCGATACAAACGGATCCAGCGTCACGCCCGCATTCACCGGCGTGACAACGCCGTTCGGAGTATTCACCGTGTTCGGCACCTGCGTACCTTGCAGCAAACCTTCCGCGTAGTTCGCGTACAGCGAGAACTGATCCGCGATCTTGAAGACGACCGCGCCGATGGGCGTGACAGTGCTCTCGTCGTAACCGCAGATCCGGGTCGCGCCGGGGAAAGGCGGGGTCTGACAGTTCTCTGCACCGGTGTTGTAGTTGAAGGTGTGCTGCTCGATGATCTGATAGCGCGCGCCAAGCGTCACCATGAATCGATCGTCAGCGAACCCCAGCGTGTCGGCCAGGGCCAGACTCTTGGTCGTGGTTTCGGTGGTGGTGCGAGGGTCGAACAACACGCCACCAAAGAAATTGCCGGTCGGACGGGCCGCCTGCACGGGGTTGAACAGATCGCTGACCACGCTCGTGGTCGGCAGCGCCATGGCGTACGCGTTCTTGGAGTCCAGGTCGAAGTACGATCCCGACGTGCTGACGCGATGACTGACCGGGCCGGTGTCGAATTCGAAGCGAATGCCCACGTCGCCGGTCAGCACGAAATCTTCACGGTAGTTTTCGAACAAGTACGTGGTGATGCGATTGGGCGAGCTGGCCGTCGGGCTGAATGTCGGATTGGCGAGCGCGTTGTGTTCTTCGCTGTCGCGAATACCCACGGCGGCCCACACATCGATGCTATCGGTGATGTCGTACTCGCCACGCGCCACGCCGAAGAAATCTTTCTCGCTGCTGAAGGTCCAGTCCTGCGCAAAGTTCTTGGACGAATCCGGTACACGCGGAATTGCCGTCGCTGATGGAGTCACGCTGGGGCGAGGCGAATCGATGTTGTGATCCTGCCAGCCGAAGTCTGCCGAGAACCGCGCCTTGTCGCCGCGATAATCCACACCAAGCGAGAACATGGTGAGCTGACGTTCCTGATCTTCGATTGACGTTTCGCCATCGCGACGCACGGCGTTGGCGCGAATGCCGAAGCCATCGTCGCTGCCGAAACGACGCGCGAAATCCGCGGCAGCGTAACCCTGGCCGTCGTTTTCATAGCCCAGCGTCATGCGGTTCAGATCTTCGTCTGGCGCACGCTTGGGCACGAGATTGAACGAGCCGCCGACGCCGCTGCCGCCCGGCGCCGCGCCGTTCAAGAAGCTGTTGGCGCCACGGAAGACTTCCACGCGCTCGAGGAATTCCGCGGCGACATACTGGCGCGGCAACAGGCCATAGAGGCCGTTGTAACCCATGTCATCGGAATACACGGGGAAACCGCGCACGACGTACAGTTCCTGGAAGTTGCCGAAGCCGCGAGCCACGCGCACGCCAGGGTCGCTCTGCACGACGTCGGCCACGCTGCGCGCTTGCAAGTTGCGCATGAACTCGGCCGTGAAGTTGGTGCTGTTGAAGGGCGTATCCATTAGGTCGAGGTTGCCGAACAGACCGACGCGTCCGCCGCGGGCCACCTGCCCGCCCGCGTACTCGGGCGGCAACGACACCTGCGAGCCCGTGACGATGACGTAGTCGAGGATCTCATCGCTGCTGTCCGCAGGCGTCTGCGGCGACGTTTGAGCGGCGACATTCTGGACAGCGAACAAGCAAGGAACGGCAAGACTGGATAGCAACAGGGAACGGCGCGCGATGCGACGATTGAGGGCGGCCAACATGGGATCTACTCCTCTTTAGGGGGCGCGGGACCAGGCGCGCTTCATACCCGAGAGTAGAAGGACTGTGACCTGGATCAAGTTATAAGAATATCAGTTGCTGTAAGCGCACCCGTTGGGTGCGCAACCGCGCGGACGGCGCACTGTTTGGGGCGAGTCCGTCAGGTTTTCGCCAGCTTTTGGCCTCGGCCGCCGCCGAAGTGCGAACCTCCGCACACTTCGACCCTCAACCCGCACGGCGCCGGACCGACATAGTCTTGAGATTCGATTTATTCCAGAGCAGGCGGCGGCGCCGCTCCGGTACCCGCCTCACAGAAATGGCAGGCGCGTTAACGCTGATAGCCGCTGACGGAGTACCGTTGGTCCCTTCGCATAACAAGCAACCAGCATGAGCGCCACGCCCGATTTTTCACCGCCTCGCCGCATCCTGATCGTGGATGCCGATGTGGGCATGCGCGAGTCGGCGGCAGCGTTGCTCAAGCTGCAGGGCTACGAAGTGGCTGCCGCCGCTGACGGCGTCGAAGCGCTTACCATGTTTGCTCGCGAGTGGTTCCCCGTCGTCGTTACCGACAGCGCTGTGCCGCCGGTGGATGGCATCGAATTCGTGGCCAGGCTGCGCATTCTTTCGCTGGCGCCCGTTTATATCATCATGCCCACCGACACCACGGACGTGCGCGTTCATGAGCAGGGTTACTGCATGGGCGTGGACCAGTACCTGATGCGGCAAAATTCTCTGTCCGAGCTCGTGGGTCGAGTGCAGGCGGGCATCACTGCGATTCGCCGTCGTCAGTCGTCACGAACGGGTCGCGCGCATGAGCCGGCAACGGTCGATCTGGAAAACGGCGCGCACACGGCGCGACATCTCGTCGGCCGCTTACGAGCTGAGATCGTCCAGTCGGGACGCTCCAAGAAAACATTGCAGATCCTGAGCATCGGCCTCGACGCCGCGGATGCCACGGCTTTCCAGCAACGCAGCGGCTCCGGAACGGTTTCGGACACGTTACTCAGCGCCGCACACGAAGCTATGCGACCGAAGCTCGACTGGGTCGTTCGGCTGCCTGCGCCTGCGAATACTTGCCGACTGGTCGTCGTCATGCCCGAGAGCGGCGCGACCGAGGCGAGCGCCATGGAACAAACGATTCGCAATGCGTTCGTTCACTGGGGATTGAGCTCGATCGCGAGCGGGATTCGCCTCTCGACGGGCTTGGCCGCGTTCGCGGGCGAAGACCAAGCACCCGCTGCTTTGGAATTGCTGGGCCAGGCGGAACGTCACCGCCGCGCCAGCGACACACCCGCGCGGGCCAGCGCAGCTCGCCCAACTGAATCCGCTCCCGCGCAGGACGCGGCCTGATCCGGCCGATTCAAGTCCCGCAAAATGTTTTGTACGGTTGCTCGGAGGGAGGCGGCGGTAGCCGGTACTCCTCGAATTCGGGCTGGCTCTCGAAGGGACGTTGCAGAATTGCCAGCAATCGGTTGAACGGCTGCAGATCGCCCGAAGTGGCGGCTTGCAACGCCTCCTCGACGCGGTAATTGCGAGGAATGAATTCGGGGTTCGCGAGTCGTAGCGTTTCGGCGCGTTCGGCTGGGCTTTGCGGGTCCCGCGCCAGGCGCAAGTGCCAATCGCTCAGCCATTCGTCGATCTCGTCCGCGTCTGTAAACAACACTCGTAATGAGGCTGCTTCGCCCGGGCTCGTGGCTGCTCGTGAGATGCCGCTGAATGTTAGGGTGAAATCGGCCTCCGACTTCTGCATCGCTGCGAGCAACCGAGTGATCAAATCGGCGTCGCCGTCCTCTGCGGAGACGAGCCCTATCTTTCGGCGCATGCACTCGAGGAATCGAAGCTCGAAGTGCTCCACGAAATCCTCGACGACCTTGGTCGCCAGTTCGACCGCTTTGTTTTTATCGGCGTCGATGAGCGGCAGCAACGTTTCCGCGAGCCGCGCGAGATTCCACTGAGCGATGCCGGGCTGGTTGGTATAGGAGTACCGCCCGCCCAGATCGATGGAGCTGAACACGGTCTGCGGATCGTAACTATCCATGAAGGCGCAGGGACCGTAGTCGATGGTCTCGCCTGACAGGGCCATATTGTCGGTGTTCATTACGCCGTGAATGAAACCGACGCGCATCCAGTCGGCGATCAAATGCGCTTGTCGCTTCGTGACTGCTTCCAGCATCGCAAGGGCTGGCACATCTGCCGTTTTTGCCTCTGGATAGTGACGCGCGATGACGAAATCCAACAGCTGCCGTAGCGCTTCTTCGTCGCCGCGGGCAGCGAAGAACTGAAACGTTCCCACACGGATGTGACTCGCGGCCACTCTCGTCAGCACGGCCCCCGGGAGGACTTCCTGGCGATACACGTGCTCGCCCGTTGTGACGACAGCGAGCGATCGCGTGGTCGGAATCCCGAGTGCGTGCATCGCTTCGCTGATCAGGTATTCACGAAGCATCGGTCCGATCGCCGCGCGCCCGTCGCCGCCTCGCGAGAACGGCGTGCGACCGGAGCCCTTCAACTGCACATCGCGCAGAATGCCGTCACGACCCCGCACTTCGCCGAGCAGAATCGCCCGCCCATCGCCGAGCTGCGGCACGAACTGCCCGAACTGGTGGCCTGCATAGGCCATCGCAATCGGCGTCGAATCTTCCGCCAGCTCATTTCCTGACAGCAGAGCAGCCGCCTGACTGTCATCGAGATCCTTCGGATTCAGCCCGATTTCAGACCACAAGCCGCGGTTGACAACGACCATTTGCGCCTTCGCGACTTTGGTCGGGTGAATCGCCGCGAAGAACCGCGCGGGCAGCGCTGCGTACGTATGTTCAAAGCCCAATCGCATGGGCTCATCCTATCGTGCCGAAGCCTGGAATCCTATCCGGCTTGATCCGCGTGGCTATTTCTGCGTCAGGAGGTAGTACCGTCGTGGTGGCGTGTTTCTTCGGCTGGCTTCTTTTCTTCGCTCCTGCTCGCGTGCGAGTGGCGGTGATAGGTTGGTTTCCGTGGTTTCCGTTGTTTTAGTTCGGGTCGCTTCTTCAGGCGCTTTTGCGATAGAGCGCCAGCGAGCCCGCGAGTCCTAACAAAGCTCCACCGCAGATCCGGTCGAGCCACAACACACCTTTGGCTCGCAGGAATCGGATGGCCTGCGCGCCGGCCGAGGCATAGGCCAGCATGACGATGAAGTCGATCGTGGCAAACGTGACCGCCAGCGCCGTGTACTGAGGCAGTTGCGGCTCGGAGATGTCAATGAACTGCGGCAAAAAGGCTGAAACGAACAAATAGCCTTTGGGATTGGTGACAGCAACGAGGAAGCTGCGCAGAAAGATCGCTCGGGCGGACATGCGAGCAGGGGCGGTCTCCTCGGACGGTACGGACAGCGCGCCCTTGGAACGCAGCATACGAATGCCGAGATACGTGAGATAAGCGACACCGACCCATTTGACAACGGAGAACCAGAACTCCGACGCTGCCAGCAAAGCGCCTAGACCTGCAACCACGGCCGACATGAGCACGAAGTCCGACAGCACCGCGCCGGCCATTCCCGGCAGAGAACCGCGAACACCGAATCGAGACCCGTTGGCCAAAGCGAGCAGGACCGTCGGGCCAGGCGTGGCGATGGCGATGAAGGCGACGAAGGAAAACAGGAGCAGTGTTTCAGTCATCTGAAGCTTGTACCGGCCTTTGCTGTCGAAGTCCATGCGACTCGCGCCAGCGATTTATCACGGCGGCGGTGCTCCGTGTTAACTTGCCCACAAGACGCGAAACTGGGGGATTCGAATAAGGTCATGGCAGCGGAACCGGACTTTACTGCCCCCATGGATCAGCGATTACTCCTGGTGCTCGATCTCGATGAAACCCTGATGCATGCAACCGAGCGACCGTTGCTGCATGCGGCGGATCACGAGCTGCCGCCCTATTTTCTCTACCGTCGTCCGGGCCTCACGGAATTCCTGAGCGTCGTATCGTCGGCGTTCCGCCTCGCCGTCTGGACGTCTTCTTCGCCCGGCTATGCGCGAGCAGTGTGTCAGTGGATCTTTCCGGATCCGAGTCGGCTCGAGTTCGTTTGGGCGAGCGATCGCTGCACTCCGACGCGGGACTTCGACACCGACAGCTGGTGTCAGGCCAAACCGCTGAAAAAGCTCAAGCGCCTCGGCTACGACTTGAACCGGGTGCTCGTGGTCGACGACAGCCCGGAGAAGCACACCAGGAACTATGGAAACCTTGTCCAGGTCGCTCCGTTCATGGGCGACCCAGACGACAATGAGCTTTCACATCTGGCGGTGTACTTGACCCACCTCGCCGCCGAGCCAAATGTTCGTCGAATCGAAAAGCGCTTCTGGCGCCGGAGGCTCGCTGAGACTTAGTGACTGCGGTAGTTGCGGGCGAACCAGCCGAAGCAGAGCATGAAGGCCCAGTAAGCGAACAGGCACCAGCCTACTATCGCGAAGGTGTGAGTCGCTTTCTCCGCTGCTAGTTCTTTGTAGCGGCCGGCGAGTTCCGATGCTGGTCCGGGAAATATGGCGACCGCGAGGCCGACGCCGGGAAAGAGTAAGGAGGGCACAAAGCGACCCGTTCGCCGGCCACCCATCGCCGCCCTGAAATCGTCCGCGCCGAGGAAGCCAGTAGCGATGATCATCGCGAGCAAAAGGCAGGCGGCGATGACCGCCCCACGTTTCCATAGCCCCGAGCTCAACCCAAAGCCTCCACCCCACTCGACACGATGTCGATATGCGAGCACGCCTACGGGGCCAAGCAGCAGGGTCAGGGCTAGTACTGTGTCGTCGTCGAACTGCACGTCAAACTTGCTTCACTTGCTCGATCGGGCGCGGCGACCGTTGGTTGCACGACGCAGGCGGAAAGGTATCACTATCCGAAGAGTGTCATCTGGAACGACTTTCTGTACGTAGCGTATGCGATGAACAAGGAAGACGTGGAACTGACGCGTATCCCATTGTCTAGCCTGAGCACAGCGCGCTAACTCACGCGCGGCAAGGGCTCCCATCAAGCGCTGCGCCGAGATGCCGTTACATCGAGATCAAAGAAGGTCTTCCAAGGGAATTCCAGCCTGTCCTTCCTTTCGCTTGTACTCCGCTTTGATCTCGGAAAACAGTTGAGTCAGGTCCATGAAGTATTGCCCATAGTCAGCGCGATCACGCAGTGTCTGACTCTTGAGAAGCTGCTCGTTGTATCTGACCGCGTCCCTCAGTGCCTGGATGAGAAGCGGGGCGGCTGCACTGGATATCTCGATCATGCGGACTCCCTCAAGGCGCTCATCGCCAACTCGTTCAGCAGCCTCTTGAAAACCAAAAGAGGCACATCGTAGGCGGGCCAATCGTGTAGTGCGTCGCGTCGTTATCAATCAACCGAAACCACGCGGCCGCATGCCTGCGCTGACATCCTCTCCAGGATGCCCAGAGCGTTCGCCCAGCCTTCTAGGCTATCGGGCGCTTCGAAACAGATGTCGCCGGAGAAGCCGAGGTCCTGGCGTCCTTTGGCATTCAGGGTGACTTCGATCGTCGCTGGCCGAACCAGAATCTTCTCTGCTCCGTCATTGCAGCTGTACGCCTGGTCGAACCGCTCGAGATAGACGGCGTCGTGTCCCTCCCCTAGATCCTGATCGCCGGGGTCCAGCGCGCACACGACATGCAGCACATCGAGCTTCTCCAGCTCGGAAGAGAAACCGATGCTGACCCAGAGACAACCCTCATCGACGCCCGCCGAGATTTCTTCGATTTTGTATGTTTCCACGGCCATCTACACGATCCCACGCTGCCGCTATTCCTTGCGTAGGCCGGCAGTACTGATAAAGGACATCTCGTAGGCTGGATCGAAGTAGACCTTCGATCCCTTGGCGCCGAAATCGATCGAGCAGATGCGCTCGACGACACCTTTCTCCAACTCCGCATGATGCAGCGTGCTGGACACAAGGGCGCGCTTTGTTACATTGCCTTCCGGGGCAATGGTCATGGACAAAACGATCTTGCCTTTGAGGTATGGCTGGTCGCGCAATGCGCGATTGTACAGCGCGAAGATTCCGCCTTTGTGAATGTCGATAACGCGTCGTACGTCATCCTTCGTCCGCACAGCCGCGGACTTCGCCGCCACCACAACCCTCTCCGCTGCGCTATCAGACGCGTTAGCGAAGATTGGGAGCGCCAGGCATGAAGCGTCGAGAGCCCCGGCTACGAGGCAAACGACGCCGCCCCGCCGGCGGCGGATTTGCCCTGCTCCTGGGTCGCTGCCTCTGGCCACCACAAGGACGCCTTCTTCTTTTCGTCACTCAACGTTAATGTTCCAGAAACTGACGGCGTTCGCTTTATACGCCATCTGTTTACGATCAAGATAGGGCTTTGCAGTGGCTCCGCCCGAATTCGAGACTCATACATTCCGACGGCGTGGGAAAGGATGCGACTGATAGGAGTATCGAGTTGCTGTGCTTGCAGATTTCAGTGAATGGACGCGTCGTTCTCACGACTGGGCATGACAAGGCCGAGAACCTGACCGCTTATGTTGAGGTGCTGCCGCGGCATCGAGCGGTGGTGCTCAACGCTCATGCCACCTCCAGCTCCGAGTTCCTGATGTGGCCAACGCCGGCGATCACACCCGGCGATGAGGTGACTATCCGCCTGGTGGATACAGACACGCCCGATCGAGCGTCGATCGCGGAGTTGGGCAAGGGTTCGATAGATGAAAAGCCGTCAGCGGGGCCGATCTGCGCCTTCTGCGGCAAAGCTTACTACGAAGTGCAGACCATGCTGTCGGGCAAGCGCGCGTTCGTTTGCGGCGGTTGTGTCGAGCTTCTCTATTCTGAGTATGCAAGATCTTGATCGAAGGGATGGAGTGAGCAATGGCCGATTCGCTCGACAAGAACTCCCGCATGGAATGCGCACGCCACGGCGAGCATCGGCCGGCGTTCATTTGTCATCATTTGCGGTTCGGCAAGGGGATCGGGTTCAATCAGGACGACGAGCCGTTCGACCCGGAGTGGCCGTTTCAGAATGCCTGGTGTGACGAATGTGACGAGGTCCTGCTCACGGAGGGCGAGTGGAACGACGTGTCGGAGGGATTCGCGAAGCTGATGGTCATCTGCGAAGGGTGCCTCGAAGAGATTCGCCTCAGGAATCAGCTTCGCAAATGAGGCGTCTTGCCACGCTGTTCGCGGGTATCTGCGCGGTCGTCTCGCAGGCTAGCGCCGCAAGCGATGTGACCGCTGGCGAATCCGTGGTCGTTTTGCACGGATTGGCCAGATCCTCCGACTCGATGTCGCGCATGACGCGTGCGCTCGAGGAAGGCGGATACCATGTGTGCAATGTTTCGTATCCCTCCCGTCAGCATTCAATCGAAGCACTCGCCAAGGATTTCGTGCTCCCGGCAGTCAAAGCATGCCGGCCGAGTGAAACAGATAAGATCCATTTCGTTACGCACTCTCTGGGCGGTATCGTCGTGCGGCAGCTGGCGAAATCGGCGCCCGATATTAGAATCGGCCGCGTTGTGATGCTGAGCCCACCCAATCACGGCAGTGAGGTCGTGGACAAGCTTGGAGACCTTACTTTGTTCCAGCTGATCAATGGGCCCGCCGGATTGGAGCTTGGCACGGGCGAGAAATCCGTGCCGCTGAGCCTCGGCCCGGCCTCCTTCGAAGTAGGCATCATCACCGGCCGCCGCACCATCAATCTGATCCTGTCCATGCTGATTCCCGGCTCGGACGATGGCAAAGTCTCCATCGAGAGCGCGAAGCTGGAGGGCATGGCGGATTTTCGCGTGATCCCGTCGAGCCATCCCTTCATCATGAACAACCGGCTAGCGATCGAACAAACGTTAGCGTTCCTGGCAATCGGCAAGTTTTCACCCGAGGCTGAGCAGCCATGAAATATCCATCGCCCGCCGACATCGAGGAAATGAAGGCGCGTGGCTACGATCGGTCGACGATCGAGAGTGCCATGGAGCTTTCGAAGCGGTGGCACGAGGCGGAGGCGATTCGTGACGCCATCAAGGCCGCGTTTGCTGGAGTTAAGCTGGGCGGCGGGGTTGGGCTGCGGCAAGCGCAAGCGATCGATGGTTACGAGGACGATGAGACCTGCGCGGCTTGTCGGGAACAGGACGAAAAGGAAGATTGGAGCCGCATTACGGTCGAGCTGCTGGATGAGTGCAACAGCAGCCTGTCATTCTTCGACGATGAGGGCATGCGGTTTCATTTGCCGGCCTACTTGATTGCGGACCTGAATGGCCAGTATTCGTATGGCATGGCGTACACCCTGACGCAGTCGTCTCAGTTGAATGAACAGTGCTGGCTGTTGAACGACCAGCAACGGGCCGCCGTGCGTCGTTACCTGGAGTTCATTGCGGACGAGCCGGAGTACGCCGGCGATCGAGCTCACATCAAGGCCGCGCTCGAGTCGTTCTGGTCGGATTAGACGGGTCGGCGGCGTCGGTTCAACTTGTTCAGGAAGCGCTGCAAATGAGGGTCGCTTCGCGAGAGGGGCGCCTCGCCAGCGTGGAACCAGCGCACCGAGTTGAACTCCTCGGTATCGAACGTGAGCGGTTCCGAACGGTTCGCATCGATCACATACCAAAGTGACACATCGGTGTGGCCCGCGGTTATTCCAACTGTTTGAGAGCAAGTCAGCATCAGCGGCGCCATGACCGGCTGCCGGAGCTCCAACCCGAGCTCCTCGCGTAGCTCACGCGCCACGGTGGCTCGCGGATGTTCGCCGGGCTCGACGTGCCCGCCGGTCGGTAGCCACAGACTGGCGTTCTTGTGATCCACCAAGAGCACGTGCTCCTCATCCACCAGGACGAAGTAGGACACGAGATGTTTCGGCGGAATCGCGGGCTTCTGGATCCGACATAGTTCCGCACCGGAGTCGATCCAGGCGAGCGTGTCCTCGATATGCGCGCGCTCGACTTCGTCGAGCGGCTCAATGGATGCGACCTCTCCGCGAATAGCACTGCGCACTTGATCGCTCCTTTCCGTCAGGGACCATGAGGCGTGTAGGATCAGCGGTAATGGACGATAAGATCAAAAGGCTTGCCGAAGCTCGCCAGAAAAAAAGCTGGACGCAGAAGGAGATCGAAGCGTTCGCCAAACGACGGGCCAAGGAGCTCAAGAAAATTTCGGAAGAAACCGAAGAGCCAGACTATCTGGCGTCGGGCACTCAGACGCCTGCCGAGGATAAAGGCGGCGAATAATCGCAGCTGAGCAGTGACTCACCAAGCGTGCGCCTCTTGCGACGTTTCCGCGGAAACGTCGTGCCGCAATGAGGGACGAAAGGCTCCGAGGCTCGGAGCGATTACTGCTTGATCTTCCGCAGCTTCTCGAGCGCCTTGATCTGAGCGACGGCGCGGGCGAGTTCGGCTTGGGCTTCGGCGAGCTCGATCTGGCTGCCGCGGTCCCGGAGGGCTTCTTCGGCGCGCTGCTTGGCTTGCAGGGCGGCGGCTTCGTCGATGTCCTTGGCGCGCAGAGCGGTGTCGGCGAGGACGGTGACGAGGTGGGGTTGGATCTCGATGGCGCCGCCGCCGACGAAGAACAGTTGTTCTTCACCACCGGGCAGCTGCACGCGGACTTCGCCCGGCTTGAGCGTCGTCAGCAAAGGCGCGTGACGAGGCGCGATGCCGAGCTCGCCCATGGAGGCCGGAGCGAACACCATGGCGGCTTCGCCCGAGAAAATCTGGCCTTCGGCGCTG
>NZ_DASWTF010000016.1:0-31672 GCF_036402275.1 Steroidobacter sp.
TGGCGACTTCCACCGGCAGCTGGGCGATGACTTTGACGGTGCGGTCCTTGCGCGCTTCCTCGCCGATCAGGCGCAACAGCGCCAGCGCCAGCGAATCGACGCTGCGAATCGAGCCCATGCCGTTACAGCGCGGGCAGCTGATGTGCGCGGTTTCCTCCAGCGAAGCCTGCAGGCGCTGGCGCGAGAGCTCCATCAGCCCGAAGCGCGAGATCTTGCCGATCTGCACACGCGCGCGGTCGTACTTGAGCGCGTCGCGCAGGCGGTTCTCCACCTCGCGCTGGTTGCGCTGCGACTCCATGTCGATGAAGTCGATGACGATCAGGCCGCCCAAGTCGCGCAGCCGCAGCTGACGGGCGATTTCGTCGGCGGCTTCGAGGTTGGTGTTGAGCGCGGTGGTTTCGATGTCGCCGCCGCGGGTGGCGCGAGCGGAGTTGATGTCGATTGACACCAGCGCTTCGGTCGGGTCGATGACGATGGAGCCGCCCGAGGGCAGGTTGACCTTGTGGGAGTGCGCCGACTCGATCTGATTCTCGATCTGGAATCGCGTGAACAGCGGCACGCTGTCTTCGTAGAACTTCAGTTTGCGCAGCCCGGCGGGCATGAAGCGCTGCATGTACTGCTGCGCCTCGGCATAGATCTCCTGGTTGTCGATCAGGATCTCGCCGATGTCGTCGGACAGATAATCGCGCAGGGCGCGGATGATTGCCTTGGATTCCTGATAGATCAGGAAGGGCGCGGGCTTGCCTTCGGCGGCCTGGGCCACGGCATTCCAGACTTCCTTCAGGTTATCCAGGTCCCACTGCAGCTCTTCGGCGGAGCGGCCCACGCCGGCGGTGCGCACGATGGCGCCCATGCCGTCGGGGATTTGCACCTGGTCGAGCGCTTCACGCAGCTGCTCGCGATCTTCGCCTTCGATCCGGCGGGACACGCCGCCAGCGCGGGCGTTGTTCGGCATCAGCACCAGGAAACGGCCGGCGAGGCTGATGAACGTGGTGAGGGCCGCGCCCTTGTTGCCGCGTTCTTCTTTTTCGACCTGGACGATGACTTCCTGGCCTTCGTTCAACAGCTCGCGGATGTTGCCGCGGCCGCCGGGCGACTGGCCGTCCTTGAAATACTCGCGGGAGACTTCCTTCAGCGGCAGAAAGCCATGGCGCTCGGCGCCATAGTCGACGAAGCAGGCTTCCAGGCTGGGCTCGACGCGGGTGATGCGTCCTTTATATACGTTCGCTTTTTTCTGTTCCCGGGACGGGACTTCTACATCCAGATCGTAAATTCTTTGTCCATCAACCAGTGCGACGCGCAACTCCTCTTCCTGAGTCGCGTTGACTAACATTCTCTTCATGAGGCCCTTCTAAGGATTCGAAAAGGGCCGGGCGAGCACGCACGGCGGGCGCGAGCCATGGAGGCAGAAACGGGCGATCGGGGAATGTCTTCATCCGATGTTGCCAGCGCGGGCCCCCTGTGTCGTGACCGGGGAAGTCCGGCGCGTTTTTTATCCTGTCGCTTTGGCGGTCCCGCACGGTTAGCGTTGGCGGTCGACCCGGAATACGAGGTGCGTCATTCCGGCATCGCCGTTCGCGCGGCCGAGCGATGGTCTGCGACCCTGTCCGGTCTGAGCAGGCAGGTCTTTGCAGAACCAACTAAGATGCGGCGCCTTCGGAGCGAGTGCTTCGAGAGAGCCACGTATCGGTGCGCGTGCGTCGCTGGACCGATCGGTGTCTGATCTGTGTCTGGGACGCGCACGAACCTGAAATCGTCGCGGAACATATCACAGGCCCATCGGCCAATCAATGGTCAATCAATAAGTTACGAGCGCTTCCCCGATCCGTCGATATGCCCACCCACAAGCCCAGGTCCGTTTCCGCACAATCCGCCGACGAGTCGGGCTCGTCCGGCGCCGCCAAAGCCAGGGGGGTCAGCTACGTCGAGGCCGGCGAGGGCGATGCCGGACAGCGTATCGACAACTTCCTGAGCCGCATCTTGAAAGACGTGCCGCGCAGCCTGGTGTATCGAATTCTGCGCACCGGCGAAGTTCGGGTGAACGGCAAACGAGCCAAGCCCGAAACCCGACTCGCCGAAGGCGATCGGATTAGGTTGCCGCCGCTACAGCGAAAGACCGAGGAGCAGCGCGCCGCCGAGCGCGCCGCACCCTCGCGTTCGCTGCGGGAATTCGTGGCAGGCGCAATCATTCATGAGGATCGCGATCTCATCGTCGTGAACAAGCCCGCGGGCGTCGCCGTTCATGGCGGAAGTGGGTTGAGCGCGGGTGTCATCGAAGCGTTGCGCGCCACGCATCCGGAATTAAAAGAGTTGGAGCTCGTGCATCGGCTCGACCGCGACACCAGCGGCGTGTTGATGGTGGCAAAGCGCCGGGCAGTCCTACGCGAGTTACATGCATTGCTTCGAGAGCGCGACATGGAGAAGCGCTATCTCGCATTGGTAGTGGGGCGCTGGCCGTTCGGCGCCAAGACCATCGATCTGCCGCTGAAGACCAATCTGAAGCAGGGCGGTGAACGCGTCGTACGCGTGCATGCCGATGGTCAGCAGGCGATCACGACGTTCAAGCCGATTCAGCACTTCGGCAAGCTGGCCACGCTGCTCGATATTTCATTGGGAACCGGCCGCACGCATCAGATTCGTGTGCACGCCGCGCACGCAGGTCACCCCATCGCGGGCGATGAAAAGTACGGCGATCGCGAGCGGGACGCGAAGCTGAAACCGTATGGATTGAACCGCATGTTCCTGCATGCGCAGTCGCTGACGTTCGAGCGGAAGGGCGCGAAGCCCTTCACGGTGAGCGCGCCACCACCGCCTGACTGGCAGGCGTTGATCGAGAAGTTGAAGCAAGATCTGAAGTGACACGCGCGAAGCGCGTGTCACAAGTACGGTCACGGCAGGTCGAAGCCGTTTCTTCTCAATGCGCCGGCCAGCCAGATCAGCGGCAGGCCGATCAGCGCCGTCGGGTCCTGCGACTCGATGCGATTGAACAGAGTGATGCCCAGTGTTTCCACTTTGAACCCGCCCGCGCAGTCGTACGGTTTGTCGCGCGCCACGTAACGCCGGATCTCATCCTCGTCGAGCTGACGAAAATGCACGGTCGTCAGATCGACATGGCCTTCGTTGGCGGAGGCGGCGGTATTGATGACATGCACGGCGGTGTGAAACACCACCCGCTGACTGCTGAGCGATTTGAGTTGGGCGATGGCCCGTTCGCCCGAGCCGGGTTTGCCGAGCACGTCCCGGCCACACAGCGCCAGCTGGTCCGAGCCGACGATCAGGCTGTTGGTGTGGCGCCGGGCGACCGCCTCGGCCTTGGCCCGGGCCAGCCGCTGCACCAGGTCGACCGCGGACTCGCCCGGAAGCGGCTCCTCATCCACATTCGAGGCCGCGACCGTGAAAGGAATGCCCAGCCGTTCCAGCAGTTGCCGCCGATATGTCGAGGTGGATGCGAGGACCAGTCTCAGCCCGGCCTGAGGCGTGGCGGCGGGGGTCATGGCCCGACCTCGGGGCCCTGACCGGGGGCCCGGTTCAGGGAATCCATGAATCCAGCTGTGAGCCGGATTACAAGCTGTGAGAAAACAAACATTTACGCCTTTCTTTTTTTGACACCATGGGGGGTCGCCGCTAGTATACGCGCCCCATGCCGCGACCCCCGGCCGTCCACGCAGACAGTATCGTCGATGCAGAGGTCTGCGCGCGGGCGGGAAGTACGATTGCACGACGTTTTTCCGCCGCCGAGCTGCCGCGCCTGCGCGAGGCCGGCGGTCACGACGATTCGGCGATCGAGGCCAAATTCCAGTTTTCGCAGTTCGAAGGCCGCCCTGCCGTGGCAGGCGAGCTGCACGGCGTGGCCGTGCTGACTTGTCAGCGCTGCATGCGGCCGGTGGCCATCGACATCGAGGACGAGTTCCAGGTGTTGATCGTCGACGAGGAGCGTAGCGACGAGCCCGGCGGTTTCGAGCCGGTGGTCGCCAAAGCCTCGCGGCTCGATCTGGGCTGGCTGGCGGAGGAGCAGGCGCTGCTCGCTTTGCCGCTGGTGCCCATGCACGACAACGAGGATTGCGCGAGCGCCGCGCCCGATGAAGTGACATCGGCGCCGGAGCCCGAAGACGAAGCGCCGGACGCAGAGGTCGGAACGACGCATCAGCCGTTCCGGAATTTGCGGGATCTGCTGCGCAAGCAGTGATGCGCGGACCGTATTGAATAGTTGGAGACTAAGTCATGCCTGTTCAGAAAAGCCGAAAGACCCCGTCCAAGCGCGGCATGCACCGCTCGCACGACGGCCTCGAGCGCCCGGCGCTGTCGGTCGACCCGACCTCCGGTGAAACCCATTCCCGTCATCGCATCACGCCGGATGGCTTCTATCGCGGCAAGAAAGTGATCGAGAGCCGCGAAAAGCCCGACTCGGAATAATCCTGTACTCCGCTAGCGCCGAGTACTGCATCTGAGCAACCGGCCGGTCACCATCGCGGTGGACGCCATGGGGGGCGATCACGGCCCCTCGGTCACCGTGCCCGCGGCGCTGGCAGCTTTGCAGCGAGACGCCGACCTGCGAATCACGCTGGTCGGCCTGAAGGATCCCGTTCAATCTTTATTGGATGGCGCCGACGCGTCGTCGCGCTCGCGTATTCAGCTGCGCGAAGCCTCCCAAGTCGTGACCATGGACGAGAAGCCGCAGGAAGCCCTGCGGAAGAAGAAAGATTCGTCCATGCGCGTCGCCATCGACTTGGTGAAATCCGGCGAGGCCGATGCCTGCGTGAGCGCGGGTAATACCGGCGCGCTCATGGCGACCGCGCGCTTCGTGCTGAAGACCATCGAAGGTATCGACCGGCCTGCCATCATTTCGCGCATCCGCGCGCGTCACGGTCACACTCATATGCTCGATCTCGGTGCGAACTCTGAATGCACCGCCGAGCATTTGTTTCAATTCGCGGTGATGGGCTCGGTGGTTGCGGGCGACCTGCACGGCATCGCGCGGCCGCGAATCGGCATCCTCAACATCGGCGAAGAAGAAACCAAGGGCGACAGCGTGGTGCAGGAAGCTGCGCGGCTGCTGTCGGCGAGCAAGCTGAACTACATCGGCTTCGTGGAAGGCGACGATATATTCTCCGGCGAGGTGGATGTCGTGGTCACCGATGGCTTCACCGGCAACGTGGCGCTGAAAACCATGGAAGGGCTGGCCAACATGCTGGTCGGCGCGCTCAAGAACGAATACACGCGCAATCCGCTGCGCTATGTGGGGGCGCTAGCCTCCTGGCCGGTGTTACGTTCGCTGCGCAAGGAATTCGATCCCCGCACTTATAACGGCGCCAGCATGGTCGGCCTGACCGGCGTGGTGATCAAGAGCCACGGCAGCGCCGATACGGTGTCGTTCGCTAATGCCATCAGGGTCGGCCTTATCGAGGCGCGCAAAGGCGCGCCGACGCAGATCGCCAATCTGCTCAAGGCGCAAGCCGCGGCAGTGGCTTGAAATCGGTCACGATCGCATAATTAAGAAGTTGACATCCGGGTCGGTTATCGCCGGGATAACCCCTCAGCTCACACTCTGAACGGCGCGCAGCTGCTAGACTTTTCGCTCATGAAGTCCTTTTCTTCGAAGATGCGTCCTCTGAAGAACGTGCTCCGGGCCATGCTGCTGCTGGCCGCCGCGCCAGGCGCCTTGGCCGCCACTTATACCTTGCCGGTGGGCGAGGACACGGTCATCGGCGAAGTGCAAAAGGTGGTCGCCGCCCACGAAGACACACTGCTCGACATCGGCCGCCGCTACGGCGTGGGCTACGAAGAGATCGTGGCCGCGAATCCGGGCGTCAGTCCCTGGTTGCCGGGGGCGGGCACCGAAGTGATCATTCCGTCGCGTTACATCCTTCCCGACGCGCCGCGCGAAGGGATCGTCGTCAGCCTGTCGGAGCATCGGTTGTTTTATTTTCCGCCGCACAAGCCGGGTGAGGCCGCGGTGGTTCATACCTATCCCATCAGCGTCGGTCGCATGGATTGGAACACGCCGCTCGGTCTGACGCGCATCGTGAACAAGCGCGAGAAGCCGATCTGGTATCCGCCCAAGTCGGTGCTGGACGAGCACGCGGCGGAAGGGCGACCGCTGCCCAAGGCAGTGCCGCCCGGACCGGATAATCCGCTCGGCGACTATGCGATGCGCTTGGGCATTCCCGGCGGCGCGTATCTGATTCATGGAACCAATCGTCCTTCGGGCGTGGGCATGCAAGTCACACACGGTTGCGTGCGCATGTTTCCCGAGGACATCAAAGCGCTCTATCCGATGGTGCCGGTGAACACGCCGGTGCGTCTGGTCGATCAGCCTTACAAGATGGGCTGGCGCGGCGGAGAGCTGTTCATGGAAGTGCACACGCCGCTGGAAGGCACGAATGCCGCCGACGCGCATAGCCTGACCAATATCACCAAGCTGCTGGTGTCCGCGACTCAGAATCGACCGGAGATCAGCACGTCGGGCGTGATCGATTGGGCCAAGGCCGAGCGTACCTTCGAGCTCGCCAGTGGCATTCCCGAGCCCGTGATGCTGCCGCCAGCGACGGTTCCCGCAACCGTTCAGGTCATCAACGATACCGCCGGTCGCTGATCGATCGAGAATCCCGCCAATGACGCGCGTCCCAACGCGCTATTGCGCGCGCTGTTAAACTGCGCGCGCGGATCCCGCGGCCGAGGTCACCTAAACCACCGAGTTAGTCCATGGCCAAGGCTGTGGGGTCCGCCTTATTCTCTGATTCGGGATCGCGGCATCCTGCCGCGCCCCGAATGCGACTCGCAAAAGGCGTGACTTTTGCTCCTCGCTCGCCGCCTGTGGCGGCGGGCACATCCATGTGCCTGATCAATTCCAAAAAAGGTCACAGTGCAGGCTGTGGCCTTTTTTTACGTCACAAATAAAAAAGCGCCGCGGATTGCTCCGCGGCGCCTTGGTTCGCTCGAAGCGAGTCGAATTACTTCGACTGCGACTTCTTGAACATACGATCGATCTTCTCGTTCGTAGCGTCACAGCAGGCCTGGCTGGCCTGAGCGGCCTGCAGCGCCTGGTTGGCAGCGCTCTGCGCGCTGTCAGCGGCGGAACGGGCAGACTGAGCGGCGCTGGCAGCGGAGTCAGCAGCAGCCTTGGCAGCAGCGGCGTCCTGCACGGCCTTGTCGGCAGTGGCCTTGATTTCATCAACAGTCTTCTGCGACACGCAGCCGCTGGCGGCAACGAGGGCCAGCGCAGCAATACCTGCCTTCAGCGTGGTGGAGATGGCTTTCTTCATGACTTCTTTCCCCTTCGTACGGGTCGGATTAAAAAGGACCAGAGCGACAAATTTTCACGGCCTCTTAATACACGAGAGTTATGGCGGGTTCCCGTGTATCAGGCTTACTAGCTTCTTTATTTGTAAAAGCTGCCAGCGGGCCGAGGCGCGGAGAATACAAGATTGAGGCTTGTCGATAAAGCTTATGTCGCTGCTCCGTCTGCATGCCGCGACAATTGGGCACTTATATAAATGGCATTGACGGAACATTGACGAACCGTCGAGCACGACGATTCCAGTTCGATGCGAGCTGACCGGGGGCAGCGGCACGGTTCGCGAAAGGGCGGTCTGCGATTTCACAGAATAGACGCACCGCAGCCGTCCATCTTCATCGCCGCGCCGCCGGTCGGACGCAGTTGCCGCCGGTCCGAGGGGGCGGCAATTTGCGCGCCATGAAAAAAGCGCCCAATAGGGTTCCGCCACGGTCGGCCGGCTTCACGTTGCTGGAGCTCCTCGTCACCGTCTCGGTGCTCGCCCTGATCGTCGGAATCGGCGTCCCGTCCTTCCAGGACATCATTCGTCGTAATCGGCTCACCGAGCAAACCAACGGGTTGCTCAGCGCGCTGGCCCTCGCGCGCAGCGAGGCCACCAAACGCAGCGGGATCGTGACCGTGTGTCCGGCAAACGATCCGGAAGCTCCGACGGCCTGCGCCGACGACGCCGATTGGACGGCCAATGGCTTGATCGTATTCAGCGACAACATCGGCGATAGGGGCACGCTCGACAGCGACGAGGACAATCCGGAAACCAACGACGTCGTCGTCCTGCATCTGGCGCCGGCGTCGACGCAGAACATCACCATCAGCACCGACCGCGGCATGGTCAGCTATGACAGGGACGGTGCGCTGGCCCAGGGCACTCCAAGCATGGAGTTCGCTCTCGTGCCCGAGGGTTGCCGCGGCGATGACGGCGGTCGCGTCGTCCAGCTGACGACGACGGGCCGCGCCCGTTCCCAGAAATCCGACTGCAATGGCGATTGATGTCACCTCGCGAATACTGGCGGACACGCTCATGAAATCAGCTCGCAGTTTGCCTCGCGCCTCACGCAATGCGCGCCGTATCGGCGGCATGACCATCATCGAAGTGCTGGTGACGCTGGTCATCGTCTCTGTCGGCTTGCTGGGCGTGGTCGCTTTACAGCTCACCACCTTGCGTAACAACCAGAACGCATCCGTGCGCTCGCAGGCGGCGATGCTTGCCAGCGACATGCTCGATCGCATGCGCTCCAATCGCTACGACCGGACGACGGGCGAGGGTCCGGAACGCTTTCAGATCGGTATCGGCGAGGACGAAGTACCGGCAACAACCGCAGGCGATGAGATCCGCCGTTGGCGGCTAGTGCTGGACGAGCAGCTTCCGGAGGGCCGGGGCGGCATCGATTACGACGACGACACCAACCTGGTCACCATCACCATCCAGTGGGGCGAGCGCTCCGAGAACCCTGACGAGCGGATCCTAAGCTTCGAGACGAGCAGCGAAATCTGAGGCGAAAAGATGCAAGTCATCACCATCAAAAATCGCGTGTCCGGCTTCAGCCTGGTGGAGCTGATGGTCGCGCTCGGCATCAGCGTGCTGCTGCTCACGGGAGTAGTCGCGCTGTTCGTCAGCTCGCGCGTGAGCTACGAGACCACGGAACGGCTGTCGCGTATCCAGGAGAACGGCCGCTACGCGCTCGAACAGATCGCAAGTGACGTTCGCGCTACGTCGTTTAATGCATGCGCGCGACCCAACACCGAAAACACCACCCGCGCGATCGATTTCAAACTCAATGCGACCATCGAGCCTTTTCCGCCCGTCGAGGGGGGCGAAGACGAGGAGGAGGAAAATCTGGTCGACATACGCTGGGATTTCGTCAAGCCCCTGCTTGGCTTCAACGCGACTGGCGTGGAATGGGACCCTGGCCTGGACACAGACAGACTGGCTTTCGATCCCACGCCGAGGCCGATCGGCGACGTGCTGGTGCTGCGCATTCCGAGACGCGAAGTTCGCGCCGTGAAGGTGGTGACGGCTCAGGAGAACGGTGCGCAACCGTTCGAGGTGGAGGACATCGAGCCGATGCCGATCAAACCGAGCGATACGGTGATGGTCTCGGATTGCGAGGCGCGCGCCTTTTTCCAAGTCACTAACGATCCGGCGACCGGGACAATCGAGCACGTCGCGGTTGAGCCCTCTACGTCCGCGATCGGCGATCGGCCAGGCAACGTGTCGAACGATCTGCTGCATCCGTTCGATGCTGGCGCCACCATCGTGCCGGTCGACACCGTGATCTACTACATCGCGCGCAGCACTATCCAGCCGGAGAACCCTCCTTTGGGTGCGCCGGAGCGCCTGTCTCTCTACCGCAAGACGGGCGGGGCGGAGAAGAGCGATGAGATCGCCGAAGGTATCGAGCGGCTGGAAGTTCTATACGGCATCGATAGCGAAGCCGAGCTCGACGCGCGCGTCGATTCCTATGTCTCCGCGGAGGACGTGGAGGACTGGAACAACGTCATGACGGTGCAGATCGCGCTGCTATCGCGCGCGCCGGATGAATACGGCACCGACATCGACAAGCAGACCTACGTGCTGCTGAACACGCCCGAACAAACGGTGCAGGCGGGTCCGTACAACGATCGTGCTCAGCGCAAGGTGTTCACCGCGACGCTCGCCGTCCGCAACCAGGTCATCGATTGAAGGTGCGTATGAAATTCCATTCACATTCTCGTCGCAGCTCCAGCCGGCAACGTGGCGCCGCGCTCGTGGTCAGCCTGCTGCTGCTGTTGGTGATGACGCTGCTCGGACTGGGCGCGAGCCAGAGCACGTTCTTGCAGGAGCGCATGGCGGGTAATCAGCGCGATGAGGAAATCGCTCTGCAGGCCGCTGAAGCGGCCCTGCGCGGGGCGGAAAAGCGCCTGTCGCCGGATCGGGAAGATGTGAAGCGGTGCACGGCCCCGGGGGTGGACTGCGACTACTACGAACGGAACACCTTGGTGGATGAGCGCGGCCATGCGCTCGATCTGACCGTGCAGCCGGATCTCTGGTGGGTGACCTGGGGGCGTGAATATGAATTCGCCGATGAACTGGACGGGGTCGCAACCGAACCGGAGTTCGTCATCGAACTCGCCGACACTGAGTTCTCTACTGCGACCATAAATGGCCCGGGTTTCAAAACGGAGCGTGACTTCTTCAACGTCACGGCGCGCTCCTCGGGCCAGAGCGAGACCGCGAAGGTCGTGCTGCAGAGCTCGTATGCACGGATCGTTTTCACTAAGTGACCCAGGTTATGCAAATGCTCAAGCAGTACATGATCCGCTGTTGGTCTCTGAGCGTGGCAGCAGTCGCCGTGCTTGCTGGCGCGCCCTCGCAGGCGGCCGATCTGAACCTCAGCGATCAGCCATTGTTTCTGGCTCCCGCCGTCGCGCCGTTGAACATGCTGGTGGTCGGCCGCGATCACAAGCTGTTCTACGAGGCCTACAACGACGCCTCCGACTTGAACGGCGACGGCAAGATCGACGTGGGCTACAAGGGCTATCTGCCGAATCCGACCGCGGCCGCGCCGAACAACGAAGGCATCGATTACTACGGCTATTTCGATTCGTACAAGTGTTACACGTACGGCGGCACCCAGTTCAATCCGGTGCGCTTCACCGCCAACAAGCGCTGCGGCGGCGCGAACGAGTGGAGCGGCGACTACCTGAACTATTTGACCACCTCGCGCATCGACGCTCTGCGCAAGGTGCTCTATGGCGGCAAGCGCGCCACCGATACCGGTTCCTCGACGGTGCTGGTCCGCTCGCACATTCCGATGGACGCGCACAGCTGGGGCAAGGAATATCCCTGGAACGCGCCGGCGGAATTCAACATCCGCGACTTCACGCCGTTCAACCGTCCGTCCACCGGTCAGCGCCACCTGTTCGCCAACACCACGCCGAACGTCGGCATCAACAACTGGGCCGACAACAACGGCCCGCCGCAGTTGCGGGTGTTGCGCAACCGGACCTATCGCATCTGGGAATGGGTGAGTAAGGAGAGCCCGGTGGCGGGCACCCGCGTGGCGCCCGCCGGCGGCGCTGAAGAGACCGTCACTTTCGATAACCAGTACGACGTGCGCGTCGCGGTCTGTACCTCCGCCGCTCTGATCGATACCGCGCGCAACACGGAGAACTGCCGCCAGTACCCGAATGGCAACTACAAGCCCACAGGCTTGCTGCACGAGTTCGGCGAGAACGACTCTATGATGTTCGGCCTGCTCAGCGGCTCGTACACCGCGAACAAGAGCGGCGGCGTGCTGCGTAAGAATGTCGGCTCGTTCACCGACGAGATCAACGCGGCCGACGGCACCTTCACCGACGTGGTCGGCATCGCGAAGACTCTGGATAACTTCCGTGTCGCGGCTTACGGGCGCTACACCGATAACGGCGGCACCAGCTACGACTGCGGCCTGCCGGCCATGGCGCGTGGCCCGATCGTCGACGGTAACTGCCGCATGTGGGGCAACCCCGTCGCTGAAATGATGTACGAGACGCTGCGTTACTTCCGCGGCATGAGCCCGACGCCGGCGTTCACCAGAACCTACGGCAGTGGCAACACCACGGTCGAACAGGTTCTCAATCTGCCGCGCCCGGCCTGGCAGGACCCGTACAGCGACGCGGAGTTTCCGACCTGCGCGAAGCCGTTCCAGACGGTCATGACCGATATCAACAACTCGTACGACTCCGATCAGCTGCCCGGATCGCGCTTCGGGATGGAGAGCGGCAGCGACCGCATCAGCGACGATTTGCCCGGCCTCGACGTGGGCGCGCTCGCCGATGAAATCACCGATAACGAGCCTGGCATCCGCGGGCTGCATTTCATCGGCCAGGCTGGCGCGCTGTACGACGGCTCGCCCAAGCCCAAAGATGTGACCAGCCTCGCGACCATTCGCGGTCTCGCTCCGGAAGAGCCCACCAAACAGGGCAGCTATTACCCCGCGAGCGTGGCCTATCACGGCTTCACCAATCAGGCCAACCCGCTCACCGACGATGATGTGCGTGTCCAGACGTTCGCCGTGGCATTGGCTTCGCCGCTGCCCAAGATCGAGATCCCGGTGGGCGGGGCCGGTTCCGGCCGCTTCATCACCCTGGTGCCGTTCGCCAAGTCGGTGGTCTACAACAACGAGATCAATCGCACCGAAGGCGCGTTCCAGCCCACCAACCAGATCGTCGACTTCTATGTGGAGAGCATCGCCGACGATCAGCGCAGCGGCACGTTCCAGGTGAACTTCGAGGACGTCGAGGCCGGTAACGACCACGACATGGACGCCATCGTGCGTTACAGCTATCGCCTCACCGACGACGACACCGTGCGGGTGGACGTGTCCTCCGACTATCAGGCCGGCGGCATCATTCACCACATCGGTTATGTGATCTCCGGCACCACGGCCGACGGCGTATATCTGGTGGTGCAGGACTGTAACAAGGACACCAACGGCAACTACACCTGCAACGGCACCAACGACCGCGATTACTTCCTGGATACTCCTCCGGGTCAGGGGCCGGGTGGCAACTGGGCCGATAACGTGGGACTGCCAGGCTTCTCCTCGCGGACCTTCGACGCCCGTAGCGGCAGCACTGGCGCGACTCTGCTGAAGGATCCGCTGTGGTACGCGGCGAAGTGGGGCGGCTTCAAGGATGAGGACGACAACGACATGCCGAACCTCACCTCGGAATGGGACGCCAATAACGACGGCGATCCGGACAACTACTTCCTGGTCACCAATGCGTTGACGTTGAGCCAGCAGCTGCGTGAGACGTTCACCGAAATCACCAACCGCTCGGCCAGCGCGGCCTCGGTGTCGTTGAACAGCGGCGCCATCAGCACGCAAACGCGCGTCTATCAAGCGCGTTTCGACACCACTCGCTGGAGTGGCACGCTGACCGCGTTCGGCTTCGACGAAAACAACAGGCTCGACGATACTCCGGTGTGGGAAGCGAGCGCGCAGATCCCCGGACCGACCAGTCGCAACATCATTACCGTCAACAGCAATGGCGTCGCGGTGCCGTTCCAATGGACCAGCGGTATCGACGACATCCGTAAAGCGCAGCTGGATGCGGACCCCGCGGTCGCGCAGAGCATCCTCAATTACATCCGCGGCGACGAGCGGACCGAGCAACGCAACGGTGGCCCGTTCCGGGATCGTGCGAGCAAGCTCGGCGACATCGTGGCGTCGGCGCCGCTGTACATCGGTGCGCCTTTCGGCCGCTACAGCGATCGGTTGGAAAGGGCACCTTATTCCGAGTTCCTCGCCGAGCAGCGCGACCGCGACGGCATGGTCTATGTCGGCGCCAACGACGGCATGCTGCACGCCTTCAAGGCAGACGATTATCGGGATGGCGATGGCACGCGCCGGGACGAGCGCGGCCAGGAACTGTTCGCGTTCATTCCCAAGACCGTGTTCGGCAATCTGAAGGAGCTGACCCGGCCGTCGTACGCGCACAAGTACTTCGTGGATGGCGCGCCCAATTCCGGTGACGCCTTCATCAACGGTTCGTGGCGCACAGTGCTGGTCGGCGGCTTGAACGGCGGCGGTCAGGGCATCTACGCGCTCGATGTCACCAATCCGAACTCGCTCGGCGCCAGCTCGGTCCTGTGGGAGATCAACGACCAGACCAGCCTGGACTTCCGCGATCTCGGCTACACGTTCAGCCAGCCTGCCATCGGGCGTCTGGAGGACGGCACCTGGGTGGCTGTGTTCGGCAACGGCTATAACAATACCGAGCCCGACGCAGCGGTGAGCACTACCGGCAACGGCGTGCTGTACATGGTCAATCTCAGGGACGGCTCCCTGGTGAAGAAGTTCGACACCATGATCGGCCGGGACGACGATCCGACCGGCCAGAACCGTCCGAACGGCCTGGCGACGCCGGCCCTGCTGGACACGGACGGCGACCGCATCGTCGACGGCGTTTACGTCGGCGACCTGTTCGGCAACGTATGGAAGATCGATCTGCGCGGCGCGCGCAACGATTGGAAGTTCGCCTACGGTACCGCCGCGGCGCCCCTGCCGTTCTTCGTCGCGAAGGATGGCACCGCGGACAATGCCAATCGACAGCCGATCACCTCGCGCATCGAAGTGACCAAGGGTCCCTACAGCGCCGGCCTGATGGTGCTGGTGGGCACCGGCAAGTACCTGGAAGCGTCCGATAAGACCATCCTGCCGCAACGTAACCAGACCTTCTATGGTCTGTACGATGCCAACTCGTACAACCGGACCACGAAAAGTTATGACAATGGCGACCGCATCGCCAGCCGTTCGGCACTGACCCAGCAGCGCATCCTGCAGGAGGTCTCGCTCGGGGACGGCCAGACAGGGCGTATCACGACGCGCAACCCGCTCATGGGCAAAGGCTGGTATCTCGATCTGCTCGCCCCGAACAATCTCTATGAAGGCGAGCGCGTGGTTTCCAGTCCGGTCGTGAGTAGCGATCGCCTGCTGTTCACGACGCTGATACCGAATAGCGACCCGTGCGGCGCCGGCGGCCGCAGTTGGACCATGATTCTGGACCTGCTCAGTGGTCAGATGCTCAGGCAGGCGCAGATCGACAGCGATGGCGATGGCGACGTCGACAACGACGACACCCCGCTCTCGGGCGTCGGCCAGGACGGCGTCAGCAACGGTCCGACCACCGGCACCTGCACTGACGCGGATTGTGGGGCCGACACGCTTTTCGGTTCCAACAGCAATGGTGACATCGACCAACGCGCGCTGCGCTCCGCGCTGGCTGCGCGTGGTCGTCAGTCCTGGCGTCAAACCCGGTAACGCAAGAGGTCAGAACATGCGACGCAAACAACTGGGTGTCACGTTGATCGAGCTGATGATCGTGGTCGCGATCATCAGCATCCTTGCCACGATCGCGTATCCGAGCTACCGGCAGTACGTGCTGCGGAGTAATCGGACCGAGGCCAAGGCGGAGCTCATGGAAGCCGCGCAGGAGCTGGAAAAGTGTTATACGCGCTACGGCGCGTACAACGACGCTGCCAACTGCGTAGCATTCAGCCGGTTGAACGCTGGGCGGGATAGCGACGGTGGACGCTATCGGATCTCGTTGGCCCAAAGCTCGGAGCGGAGCTACAGGTTGCAAGCCGCTCCCCTGGGCGCGCAGATGGACGACAAGTGCGGCACGTTGACCGTCAACGAAATAGGCACGCGCGGCCACCAGGGCGACGACCCGAAGTGCTGGTAGCGATTTACCCCTTCTGACAGCGACCTAAGCGGCCTCCTTCACGGAGGCCGCTTGCTTTCGCGCGCAAGTGACTGTATATAGACACAGGGACTTGGTTTTATATACAACCGCTCACGAGCTTACGGCGACGCCATGTCAGAACTCACCCCTCGTCAACGCGAGATCGTCAAGCTGATCCAGGAATCCGTGCGCGATAACGGCATGCCGCCAACGCGGGCCGAAATCGCCGCCGCCATGGGATTCAAATCGGCCAACGCCGCCGAAGAGCACCTGCGCGCGCTGCAGAAAAAGGGCGTGCTCGACATCATTCCGGGCGCCTCGCGCGGGATTCAGTTGAAAGATTCTCTTCGTGAGCAAATGGGCCTGCCGCTGATCGGTCGAGTTGCAGCCGGCAGGCCCATGCTCGCGGAGGAGCATATCGAAGGGCGCTACCAGATCGATCCGAAGATCTTCGCGCCTCGCGCCCACTATCTGCTCAAGGTGCGCGGCATGAGTATGAAAGACATCGGCATCCTGGACGGCGATCTGGTCGCCGTGCATCGCACGCCGGAAGTGCGCAATCGCCAAGTGGTGGTCGCGCGCCTGGATAACGAAGTGACCGTCAAGCGCTACAAGCAGGATGGCAAGATCGTCTGGCTGCTGCCGGAGAACGAGGAGTTCGAGCCCATCCGCGTCGATCTCAAAGAGCAGTCGCTGATCATCGAAGGCATCGTGGTCGGCGTGCTGCGCCAGGGCAAGTCCAAGGGACTGTTCCAGTAAGGGTCATCATCATCGCTGCGCGAGCAGTTGTCTGATCTCGGGCAGGCACGAGCCACAATTCGTGCCTGCCTTGAGTCTGCGGCCCACGTCCTGAGGCGTCGTCAGCCGGTCCTTGGCGATGGCCTTGCACAGCGTATTGCGCCCCACGCCGAAGCACGAACACACCATCGGTCCCGGATCGTCCGCGGACGCCGTCGGTCCGCCATTGAGTAGCGACTGACGATCCTTATCGCTGACGCGCTTTTTCGCGAACAGGCTCGACAACCAGGCGCGCGAGGGCAGGTCGGGACGCGGTGAAATGAACACGCAACCGGCGATGCGTTCTTCGATCAACAGCACGCCCCGGAACACGCCGCTCCCGGGATCGGAATATTCGATCCAATCAGGCTCCCCAGCGGCCGCTTGCAACCGACGATGCGCCCAATCGGGGCCCGGCGGCCTGCCGCGCCCGGCGATTTCATAGCGCATGAACTGCTCGCCGCGGATCGCTGTCCACCATGTCGTATCTAGCGCCTCGATCGGCGTGCGCGACAGGATGAATCCGTGCCAGTTCACGGCGAAGGGTGTGACACGAGCGGGCGTGTGTTTGAATTCTGGCTCGCCGGACACTGGATCGACAACGGGATTCACGAGCGCGCCAACGCGCGCGTCCGAGGCATTGGCGGCGTTCCAATGAATGGGTACGAACACCATGCCTCTCGGCATCTCGCCCGACGTCTTCACGCGCGCGACCAGAGCACCCCATTGCGTTTCGACTCGGGCGAGCTGGCCATCGCTCACCGCCGATAGCAGCGCGTCCTGCGCATGCATGTCGATGTACGGTTCAGGCAGGTGAGAGGCCAACGTGGGCGCGCGGCCCGTGCGGGTCATCGTGTGCCACTGATCCCGGATGCGACCGGTATTCAACACCCATGGAAACTCTTCCTGAGGCGCGTTTACGGGCCCTCGCGGAGGGGTAGGCACGAAACGCGCCTTGCGGTCGCCACGATAGAAACGTCCGGATTGGAGCAGGCGAGGCGTTCCTGCGTGGTCTCTCTCCGGCACCGGCCATTGAATGGGTTCGAGCGTGTCGTATTCGGTCGATGTGATATCGGCGAGACCGCCTATGTCGAACGCCCGCTCGCCGCGATTGAGCTTCGACAGCGCGGCGTGCTCTACGAAAATCTCATGCGCGTTGTCGTAGTTGAAACCGTCGGCGAAGCCCATGCGTCGCGCGACTTCGCAGATCAACCACCAGTCCGGCCGCGCTTCGCCGCTCAACGGCTGGAAGGCGCGCTGGCGTGAGATGCATCGCTCCGAGTTGGTCACCGTGCCGTCTTTTTCGCCCCAGCCGGCGGCCGGCAGCAGCACGTGGGCAAACTCATTCGTGTCGCTGTTCTCGAAACAATCCGACACCACGACCAGTTCGCAACGGCGCAGCGCCGCCTTCACCTTGTCCGCATCGGGCAGGCTGACCACGGGGTTCGTCGCCATGATCCACACGGCCTTCACTTTGCCGTCGTGGATGGCGTCGAACAGCTCGACTGCCTTGAGGCCGCCTTTCTCCGGCATGCGCGGGCTGCGCCAAAAGTTCTGCACGAGCTGTCGATGACCGGTGTTCTCCAGGTCCATGTGCGCGGCGAGCATGTTGGCCAGGCCGCCGACTTCGCGGCCGCCCATCGCGTTGGGCTGGCCCGTGATGGAAAACGGCCCGGCGCCGGGCTGCCCGATGCGGCCGGTCAGCAAATGACAATTGATGATGCTGTTGACCTTGTCGGTGCCGGCGGAGGATTGATTCACGCCCATCGAGAACGCGGTGATGACGCGCGCGTGATCAGCGAACAGTCGATAGAACTCAAGCAGCCTCTCCGCTCCGATGCCGCAGAGCTTCGCAACGGTCTGTACGTCACCAGCGGAGTCGCGCGCGACCTTCAGTGCTTCCTCCAGGCCGTCGGTGTGGTTCGCAACGAAGTCCTGCGCGACATGGCCTTGCTGATGCAAATAGGCGAGCAGGCCGTTGAACAGCAAGACGTCACTGCCACTGCGAATCGGCAGATGCAGGTCCGCGATCTCGCAGGTCATGGTCCGGCGCGGATCGATCACGACGATCTGCAATTCGGGGCGCTGCTGTTTCGCTTGCGTGATGCGTTGGAATAGCACCGGGTGGCACCACGCCGTGTTGGAGCCGACCAGCACGATCAGGTCCGCCAGCTCCAGATCTTCGTAACACCCCGGCACGATATCTTCGCCAAACGCGCGCTTGTGGCCCGCGACGGCCGAGGACATGCACAGACGGGAATTCGTATCGATATTGGCGGTGCCGATGAAGCCCTTCACTAGCTTGTTGGCGATGTAGTAGTCCTCGGTCAGCAGCTGACCGGAGACGTACAGGGCGACGGCGTCGGGCCCGTGCTCGTCGATGATGCGTCTGAAGCCGTGAGCAACGTGGTCCAGCGCGGCGCTCATGCTCGCGCGCTGGCCGTCGATGCGAGGGTAGAGCAGCCGTCCGTCGCTGCCCAACGTCTGGCCCAATGCAGAGCCTTTGGAACAGAGCCTGCCGCGATTCGCTGGATGGGCCGCGTCGCCGGTAATGGTCACGGCGCCGCTCGCGGCGTCCGGTTGGGCGATGACGCCGCAACCGACGCCGCAATACGGACAGGTGGTCCTGATGCTCACTGCCGCCCGGCCGCCGCTTCGCCGAAGATCAACTTATCTCGCATCGCGCCCACGTCGCGGCCTTCGGTCATCAGCTCGCAGTACCAGGCGCCATCGCGCGTGTCGCCGTACAACACCGCGCCGCGCAGCTTGTTGTTCTCGATGACGATGCGTTTGTAGATGCCACGCTTGGTATCACGCATCACCAGCGCTTCGCTGCCCGGACCGCCGAGGAAATCTCCAGCGGAGAAGAGGTCGATGCCCGTGACCTTGAGATGCGTCGACAGCATCGAGCCTCGATAACGGCCGACGCCGTGCTCGGCGAGATGTGTCGCGCACACGCTTGCTTGTTCGAAGAGCGGGGCGACCAGGCCGTACGTGTTGTTGCGATGTTCGACGCATTCGCCCACCGCGTACACGCAAGGATCGAATGTTTGCAAGGTGTCGTTGACCAGCACGCCACGGTCGCATCGCAGACCGGCGGCCCGCGCCAGCTCCGTGTTCGGCCGGATGCCGACGGCCATGACCACGAGATCGGCTTCGATGACGGTTTCATCCGCGAACTGCACACCCCGGACGCGATCTGTGCCGAGGATGGCCGTGGTCTTCGCCGGCATGTGGAACTCGATGCCGCGACGTTCGAGCGATTGTTTCAGCAGCTGCGCGGCGACCGGGTCGAGCTGTTGTTCCATCAATGTGTCGAGCAGATGCACGACAGTCACTTTCATGCCCTGCTTGAGCAGCGCATTCGCCGCTTCGAGGCCCAGCAAACCGCCGCCGATGACCACTGCCTTGGAATGCGTGCGGGCGGCTGTGAGCATCGTGTTCACGTCCTGCAGATCGCGGAACGTCACGACGCCCAGCAGATCCTTGCCAGGCACGGGCAGCACGATGGGATTGGATCCCGTCGCGAGCAGCAATCGGTCGTAGTCAGCTTCCATGCCGCTCTGCGAGCGCACTTTGCGACGGACTCTGTCGATGGCGACGACGGGATCGCCAAGGTGCAGCGTCACGCCATTGTCGCGATACCACTCGATCGGGTTCAGCACGATGTCGTCGAAATGCTTTTCGCCCGCCAGCAGCGGCGAAAGCAGGATGCGGTTGTAGTTGGGAACAGGCTCGGCGCCGAACACGGTGATGTCATAAGGCTGACCGCTGATGCCGATCAGTTCCTCGACGACCTTCATGCCCGCCATGCCGTTGCCGACCACGACCAATTTGCGACGCTTGGTCATGCGCAGGGGCTGCGTCTTGATCCAGATCTTGCCGTCGCTCACGCGAGTCGGCCAGGCGCGCACCGAGTAGTCGGCGTCTTCGACGCAGCGACCGGTCGCGAGATTGAAATGATGTTTGTAAACAGGCGAGGCCACCACGGGCTCACCGTTCAGATCGCCGACCAGGCCGCGCGAGAGCACGTTGGCTTCGCTGTGTGGGTCGTAGTTGTCCAAGGCGTAGACGGCCTCGCCCACTCGGAAGATGGCGATCTGCCGCCCGTCGACCAGGGCGGCGACGCCGCTGTCCGGCAGCACGTCGTCGAACGAGCAGACGCTGCTCCAGGTGTGAGTGGGCTTCATACTGCCTCCCGCTGCCGCTGCGCGCGCTCTTCGTTGGTGGCCGGGCGGATCTGCCCGCGCTCCTGCACGAACACGACGTTCTCGTCGGTGCGGTCGCTGTTGACGAAGTGACGGAAGCGCTTGAGCGTCTGCGGGTCCTCCACGGCCTTTTTCCATTCGCACTCGTAGGTGCTGACGACGCGCGCCATATCGGCTTCGAGCTCCGCGGCGATGCCGAGTTTATCTTCAATGATGACCTGCTTGAGGTAGTCGAGGCCGCCTTCGAGGTTGTCCATCCATACCGACGTGCGTTGCAGACGATCGGCGGTGCGGACGTAGAACATCAGGAAGCGGTCGACGTAACGGACCAGCGTTTCACGATCCAGATCGCCGGCGAGCAGGTCGGCGTGACGAGGCTTCATGCCGCCGTTACCGCAGACGTACAGGTTCCAGCCCTTCTCGGTGGCGATGATGCCCACGTCCTTGCTCTGCGCTTCGGCGCATTCGCGTGTGCAACCGGAGACGGCGAACTTGATCTTGTGAGGTGCACGCAGGCCTTTGTATCGGTTCTCGATATCGATGGCGAAGCCGACGCTGTCTTGAACGCCGTAGCGGCACCAGGTCGAGCCGACGCAGGACTTAACGGTGCGCAACGCCTTGCCGTAGGCGTGGCCGGATTCGAAGCCCGCATCGATCAGCTCGCGCCAGATCAGGGGCAGCTCGTGGACTTGCGCGCCGAACAGGTCGATGCGCTGGCCGCCGGTGATCTTGGTGTACAGGCCGTATTTCTTCGCGACCTCGCCGATGACGATCAGCTTGTCCGGCGTGATCTCGCCGCCCGGAATGCGCGGCACGACCGAGTACGTGCCGTCCTTCTGCATGTTGGCGAGGTAGTAGTCGTTCGTGTCCTGCAGCGTGGCTTTGTCGCGCTTCAACACGAACTCGTTCCAGCACGAAGCGAGGATGGATGCGACGGTCGGTTTGCAGATGTCGCAGCCCAGGCCACGGCCATGCTTCTCCAGGACTTCGCCGAAGGACTTCAGCTGGCCGACGCGGATCAAATGAAACAACTGCTGGCGCGAGTAACGGAAGTGCTCGCAGAGGTTGTTGTTGACCGCGACGCCGCGACTCGCAAGCTCCGCCTTCAGGATCTGAGTGACCAGCGTGCTGCAGCCACCGCAGGATGTCGCCGCCTTAGTGGAGGTCTTCAGTGCACCGATGGTGGTGCAGCCGGCCTCGATGGCGGAGCAGATCATGCCCTTGCTGACGTTGTTACAGGAGCAGATCTGCGCCGTTGCCGGCAGGCCTGCCACTCCCGCGCGCTTGGGCTGCTCGCTCGCGCCGAAGCTGGGAACGATCAGCTCTTCCGGATTGGAGGGCAGCGCCGTGCCATCCAGCATCATCTGCAACCAGATGCCGTAGTCGTCGGCATCGCCGACGAGAATGCCACCCAGCAGGCGTGTGCCGTCTTCGTTCACGACCAGCTTCTTATAAACCTGCTTGCGCTCGTCGACGAATGCATAAGCGCGCGAGCCGGGGCTCGAGCAATGAGGATCGCCCAGCGATGCGACATCCACGCCCATGAGTTTGAGCTTGGTGCTCATGTCCGCACCGGTGAAGGCGGGCTCTGCCGTATTCTGCAGGCGGGCGGCGCAGACATTCGCCATCTGATAGCCCGGCGCGACCAGGCCGTACAGCTTGCCATTCCACAGCGCGCATTCGCCGATGGCGAAGATGTTCGGATCGGAGGTACGGCAGTCGTTGTCGATGACGATGCCGCCGCGCTCGCCGATGCTCAGCCCGCAAGCGCGAGCCAGCTCGTCGCGCGGCCGGATGCCGGCGGAGAAAACCACGATGTCTGTTTCGAGCGAGCTGCCGTCGGCGAACGTCAACTTGTGACGGCACTGTTCGCCATCGACGATGGCGGTGGTGCTCTTGCCGGTGTGAATGCCCACTTCCATCTCGGCGATCTTCTGTCGCAACACGCGTCCGCCGACATCGTCGACCTGCACGGCCATCAGTCGCGGCGCGAATTCGACCACGTGCGTCTTCAAACCGAGATCGCGCAGCGCCTTGGCCGCTTCGAGGCCCAACAGGCCGCCGCCGATGACGACACCCACTTTGCCTTCCGCAGCCGCGGAGCGAATGGCTTCCAGATTCTCGATGGTTCGATAGACGAAGCAGCCCGGCCGCTCGCGACCCGGGATGGGCGGCACGAACGGCGAGGAGCCGGTGGCCAGCACCAGTTGATCGTAAGGCAGGGTGCGGCCCTCGGCCGTACGCACGCAGCGGGCTTCGCGATCGATGCCGATCGCCTTGTCATTCAGATGAAGCGCGATGTCGTTGCGCTCGAAGAATTCATCCTGGACCAGCGACAGGTCCGCCGCGCTTTTGCCGCTGAAGAAGCTCGTGAGCTGCACGCGATCGTAAGCAGGGCGGGGCTCTTCGCAGAGCACGCTGATTTCGTAAGAGGTGGATTCGGACACGAGCCGCTCGAGCAGCCGTTGTCCGACCATGCCGTTACCGATGACGACCAGCTTCTTGGCTGACATATGCACCCATGATCGAGGACTCGATGCACGCATCGAGTTCGTTTGCTGAAGGGTGGTTGGAACAGCGAGCTGCGACAGGCCGCGGGTGGCGGAATGTGACTGGCAGGTCGCTGGCGCTGCGCCCGTCATTGGAGCAGCCAGGATGTCTCCAATGTTGCAAGGGCTATGCCATGGTTGCTGGGCCGCCACTTCGGCCATTTCACGGTTCTGCAGGGCTCGGCTTGCTCAGATGTGGTGCGTGCGTCGCTCGTGGCGCACTTAAAGTGGTGCGAAGCCGCGCCCTGCTTTGGCGTGGTGCACGGGGCTCGTAAGGGTTTGCAGGCACTGGCACAGGCATTGCAATCCCATTCATCCGATGCCCGAAGCCAGGCCCAAAACCGAGCCCTCCCTGCGCGTGTTGATCGTCGATCAAAACGTCATGCGCGCCAGTATTCTCGAAGAGGGTCTGCGCGAGGCGGGTTATGTGAACGTGACGGTGCTGCGTGAGATGCACAATCTCATGCGACGGATCGTCGAGATCGATCCCGAAGTCATCGTCATCGATCTGGAGAATCCCAACCGCGACGTGCTGGAGCAGATGTTCCAGGTGTCGCGCGTGGTGCGCCGGCCCATCGCCATGTTCGTCGATCGCTCCGATACCGACATGATCGAGGCCGCGGTGGACGCGGGCGTCGGCTCCTATGTGGTCGACGGACTGAAGAAAGAGCGCGTCAAGGCCGTGCTCGACATGGCGATCAGCCGTTTCCACGCGTTCAACAAGCTGCGCGAAGAGCTCGATGTGGCCCGCCAGGCGCTCGATGAGCGCAAGATCGTCGAGCGCGCCAAAGGCATTCTCATGAAACAACGAGGCATGAGCGAGGAGGCGGCGTATGCGCTGCTGCGGAAGGCGGCAATGAACGAGAATCGTCGCCTGAGCGAGGTCGCGCAAAGCGTCGTGACAGCATCGAGCCTGTTCAAATGAGTCCTTCTCAAATCGATCATGGCACGACAGTCGTCGGGTTCATCCCGTTGATGGATTGCGCGCCGCTGGCCGTCGCGGTCGAGAAAGGCTTTGCGGCCGAAGAAGGGCTCGACCTGCGGCTGGTGCGCGAAACCTCGTGGGCCAATATTCGTGATCGCGTGGTCGTCGGTCATTTCGACGCCGCGCACATGCTCGGGCCCATGGCGATCGCTTCTACTTTGGGCGTGGGCCATCTCAAGGTGCCGATGGCGGCGCCGCTGTCGCTGGGCCTCGGCGGCAACGCCATCACCGTTTCGTTGCGTGTCTGGGATTTGATGATGACCGAGGGCGCGACGCTTTCGGCGAGTCCGCGAGCGCTGGGTGAGGCGCTGCGAAGCGTCGTTCGTGCTCGGGAGCGAGCGCAGAAGCCGCCGTTCACCTTCGCGATGGTGTATCCGTTCTCCAGTCATAACTATGAGCTGCGCTATTGGCTCGCGGCTTGCGGCATCGATCCGGATCGTGACGTACGATTGGTAGTGATTCCGCCGCCGTTCCTGGTGGATGCGATGCGCGAAGGACAAATCGACGGGTTCTGCGTCGGCGAGCCCTGGAGCAGTCTGGCGGTGGCGGTGGGCGCGGGGTGCATCGCCTTGCCGACCACGGCCATCTGGCGTTTGAGCCCGGAGAAGGTGCTGGGTTGTCGACTGGAGTGGACGCAGCGCCACCCGGATCGGCTGCAAGCGCTGGTGCGCGCCTTATATAAGTCAGCGCTGTGGTGCGAGCAGCCCGAGAATCATGCGGAGCTGTCGCGCCTGCTGTCCGAGCCGCGATTCGTTGGCGCGCCGGCGGAGATACTGTTGCGCGGGCTGTCCAATCGGCTTTGCCTGCAGCCGGGCAGTGAGGCGCAGCCGTTGGCAAACTTCTATGTGCCTGCTTCGCAGGCCGCGACCTTCCCATGGGTCAGTCATGCGCTGTGGTTCTACTCGCAAATGGTGCGCTGGGGACAGATCGCCTACGATCCAGAGCATGTCGCGCAGGTGCGTGCGACCTACCGACCCGATCTTTATCGCCTGGCATTGGCCAGGACGACAGCAAACATTCCTGCCGCCGACACCAAAGTCGAAGGCGCCGGGCCGGACGGCTTCTTCGACGGCGTGCGCTTCGACTCCGACGACCTGCCTGCCTATCTAAGAAACATCGCCAGCCCCTGAGCAAGCTCCCGTCGATTGCTCGAAGTTCGTGCAGCCGACGCGAGCGCTTGCTCCGTCGCGGCTCAGATTCACCTCAGGCACGCCCGATGTTTGTTTGCTGACGCGGTGCAAGCTCCAGTGTTTTCGGGCAGTTGAGCGATTCGACAGGCGCTGGCACGAGCGTTGCAACTCTTGGATCACAACGGAGCGATTCGTCGCTCCCACGATCGCGCCGGCCCAATTGCGGGCTGGCCGGGCAACGCCGCCGACTCCAATGCACGCCAAAAGTGTGCAATGAAGTCGGCGGCGTTTTTTTTTCGGTTGTGACTTTGGGGAGTGACCGGATCCATGCTGCAGAGATCATTGCGAGTCTGGCTGCTCGCTGCCGTCGGTGCGCTGAGTGCAACGCCAGCGCTCGCGGCGGAGCTGGAGTTGGAAAAAGAACAACTCAAGCTCGGCTTCATCAAGCTCACCGACATGGCGCCGCTCGCCATCGCCTATGAAAAAGGCTTTTTCGAAGACGAGGGCTTGTATGTAACGCTCGAGCCGCAGGCGAACTGGAAAGTCATCCTGGATCGCGTCATCACCGGCGAGCTCGATGGCGCGCACATGCTCGCGGGTCAGCCGCTTGGCGCAGCTGTTGGCTTCGGCACGAAGGCCGACATCGTGACGTCGTTCAGCATGGATCTGAACGGCAACGCCGTCACGGTCTCGAACGAAGTCTGGAACTTGATGAAGTCGCGCGTGCCCGCGGATGCGCAAGGCAAGCCGGTGCATCCCATCAAGGCCGACGCGCTCAAGCCCGCCGTCGACGCTTCCAAAGCGGCAGGCAAGCCGTTTCGCATGGCCACGGTGTTCCCCGTGTCCACTCACAATTATGAATTGCGCTATTGGCTCGCCGCCGGCGGGCTGCATCCGGGTTTTTACTCGCCCAGCGACGTGTCCGGCCAGATCAAAGCGGACGTCTTTCTCTCTGTGACACCGCCTCCGCAAATGCCTGCGGCGCTAGAAGCTGCGACCATCAATGGTTATTGCGTCGGCGAGCCTTGGAACCAGCAGGCCATCTTCAAGGGCGTCGGTGTCCCCGTCATCACCGATCTGGAGATCTGGAAGAACAATCCGGAGAAGGTGTTCGGCGTCACGCGCGCGTGGGCCGAGAAACATCCCAACACGCACCTGGCGCTGCTCAAGGCGCTGATTCGCGCGGGCATGTGGCTCGATGCAAACAACGGCGCGAATCGTAAAGAGGCGGCGCAGATCCTGTCACGTCCTGAGTATGTCGGCGCGGATTATCGCGTGATCGCCAATAGCATGACGGGCACGTTCGAGTATGGCCGCGGTGACAAGCGTAGCGTGCCCGACTTCAATGTGTTCTTTCGTTACTTCGCCACGTATCCCTATTACAGCGACGCCGTCTGGTATCTAACGCAGATGCGCCGCTGGGGCCAGATCGCGCAGTCGCAGCCGGACCAGTGGTATCACGACACCGCCAAGAAGGTGTATCGAACCGAGCCATACCTGCGTGCCGCGCGCATGTTGATCGAGGAAAAGAAGGCGAAGCAGGAAGACTTCCCCTGGAACAGCGATGGCTTTCGGGCCCCGACCAAAGAGTTCATCGACGGCGTCGAGTATGACGGCCGCAAACCCAACGACTATTTGCAGAAGCTCACGATTGGCTTGAAGCAAGGTCAGGTGGTCGAGAGCGGCAACGTCGTCAGCAAGCGGGAAGGAGGGGCCACCTGATGTCGTCATCCACGTTGGCCATCGTGCGCGAGCCCGAGTCTACCGAAGTCGCGCCCCAGGTTTCACCGCCGCCTGTACCGGAGAAGGCGCGGCCTCAGGAGCCTCAACGGCCGCAGCGACTGTCGCGTCTGTTCGCGTCCATCGATCTGTGGCGCCAAGCGGGCATCCCGCTACTGGCCATTGCCGTGTTCCTGTTCGCGTGGAGCCAGGTTTCCAGTCGCATCCAGACCAGCCTCGGGCAAATTCCCGGTCCCATCGCGGTGGCACAACAGGCGTACAGCTTGTGGTTGGACCACAAGGCAGAGCGCGAAAAAGCGGCGGCGTTCTATGAGCGACAGGAAAAACGCAATGCGGCCAAGCTCGCCAGCAATCCCGACGCCGAAATCCGCTTCGTGAAGTACACCGGCAAGCCCACCTACATCGACCAGATCCTCACCAGCCTGAAGACCGTATTCACGGGATTCGTGCTGGCCACCCTGGTCGCGGTTCCGCTGGGGATTCTTTGCGGCCTGAGCAGCACCATCAACGCGTCGCTGAATCTGTTGATACAGATTTTCAAACCGGTGTCGCCGCTGGCCTGGCTGCCGTTGGTGACCATCATCGTGAGCGCGGTTTACGTCACCGCCGACCCGATGTTCGAGAAATCCTTCCTGATCTCGGCCATCACTGTGACCCTGTGCTCGCTGTGGCCGACGTTGATCAACACCGGACTGGGCGTGGGCTCCATCGATCGCGATCTGCTCAACGTCGCACGCGTGCTGCAGCTGAAGTGGTCCACCAAGCTGTTCAAGCTGGTGCTGCCGTCGTCGCTGCCATTGATCTTCACCGGCATGCGGCTGTCCTTGGGCGTGGGCTGGATGGTGCTGATCGCGGCCGAAATGCTGGCGCAGAATCCCGGCCTCGGCAAATTCGTTTGGGATGAGTTTCAGAACGGCAGCTCCGAGTCGCTGGCGCGACTGATGGTGGCGGTGCTGACCATCGGCATCATCGGCTTCCTGCTCGATCGGGTCATGCACACGGTGCAAAGCCTGCTCGACTTCGGCGTGCGTCGCTAAAGGGGGCCGCATGTCGTTTCTGCAACTCAAGAACATTTGTAAGAGTCATGGCTCGGGGGAGCGACGAGTCGAGGTGCTGGAGGACGTCACGCTTAGCATCGAAGAAGGCGAGTTCGTCGCCATTGTCGGCTTTTCGGGCAGCGGCAAGACCACGTTGATCTCGACCGTCGCCGGCTTGATCGCGCCGGACGCGGGCGAGGTGCTGTTCCAGGGGCGGCCGGTCACCGGTCCCGCTCCGGATCGGGGCGTGGTGTTTCAAAACTATTCATTGCTGCCCTGGTTGACGGTCCGGAGCAACGTCGCTCTGGCCGTCGACAGTGTTTTTCCCGACTGGCCGGCCGAGCAGAGGCGGGCGCACGTCCAGAAATATATCGAGATGGTCGGCCTCGCTCATGCCGTGGACCGGCGGCCGGCGGAGTTGTCGGGCGGCATGCGGCAGCGTGTGGCCGTGGCAAGAGCGTTGGCGATGGATCCGAAGGTGCTGTTGCTGGATGAGCCGTTATCGGCGCTCGATGCGCTGACGCGCGCGCGATTGCAGGATGAGATCGAGGCAATCTGGGAGCGCGACCGCAAGACCGTCATTCTCGTGACCAACGATGTGGACGAAGCTTTACTACTCGCCGATCGCATCATCGCGCTCAAGCCGGGTCCGCGAGCGACGTTGGGTCGTGAGTTCAAAGTGGATTTGCCACGGCCGCGCGATCGAATGGCGGTCAACGAGGATGATGCCTATCGGCGGCTGCGTGCACAGATTTCCCAGTATTTGATGAGTTTGAGCATGCAGCGCAATGGCAACGCTGGGGCGGCGCGAACGCTTCCGTCGGTTGTTCCCATCGAGCCGCCTGTGCCGAAGACCATGCGTCGCGCGACCAAGCCGAAGCCTGCTGAGAATCTGGACAAGTTCGTCGAGTTCTACGCCGTGAGCAAGGTGTTTCCCACGCCGAAAGGGCCTTTGACGGTAGTCGACGGTTTCCAGCTCGATATTCGCAAGGGCGAATTCATTTCCCTGATCGGGCATTCCGGTTGCGGCAAGTCCACGGTGCTGTCGATGGTCGCCGGGCTGAGCGATGTTTCAAGCGGTGGAATCACCTTGGATGCCCGTGAAGTCACGTGTGCTGGACCGGATCGTGGCGTGGTATTTCAAGCGCCAAGTCTGTTGCCTTGGCTCAGTGCACGCGAGAACGTGGCGCTGGGCGTCGATCGCGTATACCCACACGCCAGCGAACAGGAACGACGAGACATCGTCGAGTACTACCTGTCGCGCGTTGGTTTGGGTGACGTGCTCGACAAAAAAGCGAGCGACCTCTCGAATGGCATGAAGCAGCGCGTCGGCCTGGCGCGGGCGTTCGCGCTGTCACCCAAGCTGCTGTTGCTGGACGAGCCGTTCGGCATGCTGGACGCGCTCACGCGTTGGGAGTTGCAGGAGGTGCTGATGGAGGTGTGGAAACGCAATCAGGTGACTGCCATCTGCGTCACGCACGATGTCGACGAAGCCATCCTGCTCGCCGATAGAGTAGTGATGATGACCAACGGCCCGCATGCGCGCATCGGCCGCATCATGCAGATCGATCTGCCGCGGCCGCGCACACGCAAGCAGCTTCTAGAGCACCCGAAATATTACGACTACCGAAACGAATTGCTCGCGTTCCTGGAGTCCTGCGAGCGACAACAGACGCACGCTGCATAGTGGGGATACAACAATGATCGGGGAGAGCGGAATGAGACGTTTATGGGGCCAACGAGTGAGCTTGAGCGTGGCGGTTGCGATGTCCGTTCCATGCGTGGCCGGCGCAGCCGACTTCGGCGTGCTGGGCGGCGCGTTGGCGGAGTCGAAACCGATATTCGATGCGCGGCTACGCTACGAGAGCGTCGACCAAGCACCGCTGGCGGAAGAAGCCGACGCCGAGACGGTGCGCATGCGCTTGGGGTTCGAAACGGGCAAGGCGTGGAACACGACGTTTCTGGCCGAAGGGGAAGTGATCACGGAGCTGGCCGGCAGCTATCGTGACGATCCCGCGCGCGCCAGCAATCTCACGTATCCAGTGGTCCCCGATCCGGAAACCGAGGAGATCAATCGCTTGCAGTTGGTGAATACCTCGCTGCCGGGCACGACCGTGACTTTGGGTCGGCAGCGCATCGCGCTGGACGACCAGCGCTTCGTCGGCAATGTCGCCTGGCGGCAGAACGAGCAGACGTTCGACGCCGTGCGCATCGTCAACAAGCCGACGACGGCGCTCACTCTGGACGCCACGTACCTGAATCAGGTGAACCGGATCTTCGGTCGAGAGTCGCCGCAAGGCCGTTACCACGGCGACGGCGCGCTTGCGAACGCTGCCTATCAATTTGGATTCGGCAAACTCAGTGCCTTCGGCTACTGGCTCGACTTCGACGCGGAGAGCGGCCTGCAGGGAGGGTTGGATCCCACGCGCGTGTCGAATGAAACATTCGGCGCACGGCTGGCTGGCGAGCGACCCTTGAGCAAGATGAAGGTTGCTTACACCGCTACGTTTGCACGACAGAGCGACTACGGCAGCAATCCGCTCGCCTTCGATCTGGACTATTACTCGGTGGAGCTGACCGGCACGTATCGGCAGTTCAGCGTCACGTTGGGGCAGGAAGTGATGGAGGGGAACGGCACGGTGGGCTTCGCGACGCCGTTGGCCACCATGCATCGTTTCCACGGCTGGGCGGACAAGTTCCTGACCACGCCGGCCAATGGCATCGACGATCGCTATGTGAGTCTCGGCTACATGGCCAAAGGGGTAGCCACGCTCGATACATTGTCCGCAACGCTCGTGTATCGCGACTTCGAATCGGAGCGACTGGCCCAGGATCTGGGCGACGAGATCGACCTGCAACTGCAGGCCAAATATCAGCGGTTCGTCGGCTTACTCAAAGTGGCGCTCTATGAGGTGCACGAAGGGCGCACGCCCGCGGCCTATCAGGACACCACCAAGTTCTGGGCTCAGCTGGAATACGTTTGGTAAGAAGGTCGGAGGTCGTGCCGTCACGAGCGTGACGGCAGGATCTTCAGCACCGTTTCCGACGGACGGCTGAGCACGGCGCCGCGAGCAGTGACGACGATGGGGCGATTCATCAGGATGGGATGCTTGGCCATCTGATCGATGATTTCCTCGTCGCTCCATTTCGAGGAGTCGCCCAGGCCGAGCTTCTCCACTTCCTTCTCGCGCATCAGCTCGCGTGCCGTGAGCTTGGTCTTCGCCAGCAGCGTCCGCAGGGTCTTCTTGTCGGCAGGCGTTTTCAAATACTCGACGATCTTCGGTTCGATGCCGGCCTCGCGAATCAAAGCCAGCGTGTTGCGGGAGGTGCCGCAGGAAGGGTTGTGATAGATGGTGACTTCGTCGGAGCTCATGGCGGCAGTGTAACGGAACTCGTCCGCGCGCTGGGAAGTTGAATTGCCGTCAGTCATCGCGGGGGCGTGTCATGACGACCTTGTTGCTGATCATACTGGTATTGATTCTGCTGGGCGTCATTCCCGCCTGGCCGCACAGCCGAGGCTGGGGCTATGGCCCGAGCGGCATCGTGGGCGTGCTGCTGATCATTCTCATTCTGTTGCTGCTCACCGGACGGTTGTGACCGGCCGGGAATGTTGGGCACATAATTCACTCCGCATCCTTTCAGCGCTGACGACGTTCCGACGGCGTCAGCGAAGCCATCGGCCGTTTCGACATGTCACGCGCGAACTTCGACCAGGTCGTCGCCATGCGCGAGTGCTCTCGCATG
>NZ_DASWTF010000017.1:0-217437 GCF_036402275.1 Steroidobacter sp.
CGAAGTGGCCGATGTTGCACACGATGGACTGGTCCTTCATGGCGGCCATGTGCTCGTAGCGGATCACGTCGCGGTTGCCGGTGGTCGTGACGAAGATGTCGGCCTTGTCGGCGGCGTACTCCATCGTGACCACGCGGTAGCCTTCCATGGCGGCCTGCAGGGCGTTGATCGGATCGATCTCGGTGACCCACACCTGCGCGGACAGCGCGCGCAGGGCCTGGGCCGAGCCCTTGCCCACGTCGCCGTAGCCGGCGACCACGGCGACCTTGCCGGCGATCATCACGTCGGTGGCGCGCTTGATGCCGTCGACCAGCGACTCGCGACAGCCGTACAGATTGTCGAACTTGCTCTTGGTGACCGAGTCGTTGACGTTGATGGCCGGGAACGCGAGCTTGCCTTCCTTCGCCATCTGATACAGACGCTTCACGCCGGTGGTGGTCTCCTCGGTCACGCCCTTCACCTGCTTCAGGCGTGTCGAATACCACTTCGGATCGACCTTGAGCTTGGCCTTGATGGAATTGAACAGGCAGGTCTCTTCTTCGCTGCCCGGGTTGTTCAGCACGCCGATATCGCTTTCGGCGCGCGTACCCAGATGCAACAGCAGCGTCGCGTCGCCGCCGTCGTCGAGGATCATGTTGGAGTAGCCACCGTCCGGCCACTCGAAAATGCGATGGGTGTAATCCCAATATTCGTCCAGCGTCTCGCCCTTGTACGCGAACACCGGCGTGCCCTTGGCGGCGATCGCGGCGGCGGCGTGATCCTGGGTCGAGAACACATTGCACGACGCCCAGCGGACCTGCGCGCCGAGCGCTTGCAGCGTCTCGATCAGCACGGCGGTCTGAATGGTCATGTGCAGGGAGCCGGTGATGCGGGCTCCTTTCAAGGGCTGCGACTTCGCGAACTCTTCACGAATCGCCATCAGACCGGGCATTTCGGTCTCGGCGATCAGGATTTCCTTGCGGCCCCAATCGGCCAGCTTCAGGTCGGCAACGTGAAAATCACCAGTGGATGCAGGCTTGGCGACTGCGCTCATATGTATCTCCGTCAAGTTGGAGGGCGCCGTTGCCTATGAGGCCGTGCGAATCGAGCCTGGCAGGTCCGAGGCAGAACGCCTGAGCTGCTGCAGCGCCCCTCGATTCGTGGGAGAGCCATTCTAACAGAAAGGCTAACAGAAACGCCGGGCTGGACGAATCCGTCCACCCGGCGTTCGGAACAAATAGAGTCTATTTGCTTACGACCGTTGCATCAGGCATTCGCGGCGCGCTTGATGCCCGCCTCCGACGCCAGCAACTCGGCCTTGTCGGTCTTTTCCCAGGAGAACTCCGGCTCGCTGCGGCCGAAATGGCCGTAGGCGGCGGTCTTCTGATAGATCGGACGCAGCAGGTCGAGCATTTGGATGATGCCTTTCGGACGCAGGTCGAAGTGCTTGGCGACCAGCTCTTCGAGCCGCTCGTCGGACACTTTGCCGGTGCCGAAGGTGGTCACCATGATGCTGGTGGGCTTGGCGACGCCGATGGCGTACGACACCTGCACCTGCGCCTTGGTGGCCAGACCCGAGGCCACGATGTTCTTGGCGACATAACGCGCGGCATAAGCCGCCGAGCGGTCGACCTTCGAAGGATCCTTGCCGGAGAACGCGCCACCGCCGTGCGGCGCCGAGCCGCCGTAGGTGTCGACGATGATCTTGCGTCCGGTGAGGCCAGCGTCGCCCTGCGGACCGCCGACCACGAACCGGCCGGTGGGATTGATCAGATAGTTCACCTTCTTGCCGATCATTTCCTTCGGCAGCACCGGCTTCACGATTTCTTCGATCACGGCCTCGGACAGCTGCTTGTGCTCGATGTCCGGATGATGCTGGGTGGACAGCACCACGGTGTCGATTTCCTTCGGCTTGCCGTCGATATAACGGATCGTGACTTGCGACTTCGCGTCCGGACGCAGCCAGGGCAGCTTGCCCTGCTTGCGCAACAGCGCCTGGCGCTCGACCAGACGATGCGACAGATAAATCGCCAGCGGCATGTGAGTCGGCGTTTCATCGCAGGCGTAACCGAACATCAGGCCCTGGTCGCCCGCGCCCTGATCCAGATCGATGCCGCGGCCTTCGTCGACGCCTTGCGCGATGTCCTGCGACTGCTTGCCGTATGCGACCAGCACCGAGCAACCCTTGTAGTCGATGCCGTAGTCGCTGTTGTCGTAACCGATGCGCTTGATGGTATCGCGCACCACGGTCTGGTAGTCGATCACGGCGTTGGAAGTGATCTCGCCGGCCAGCACCACCAGGCCGGTGGTGCACAGAGTCTCGGCGGCGACGCGCGAGTACTTGTCCTGCGCCAGGATAGCGTCCAGCACGGCGTCGGAGATCTGATCGGCGACTTTGTCCGGATGGCCTTCGGACACCGATTCGGACGTAAACAAAAAGCTGTTGCTGCTCATTAAAAAAGTCCTATAGCCCTGAAACTGAATGCTAACCCGCGACAGGTAACAATGGAGTACCGAAATTGTCCCGATAGCGACTGGCGAATTCGTCGCTGGTGAACCGATGGTTCTGGGTGCCGCGGGATTCGATTTTGATAGCCCCCAGCAGCGAGGCGATCCGGCCGGTGGTCTCCCAATCCCGACCATGCAGCAGTCCGTGCAGCAGCCCCGCCCGGTAAGCGTCGCCGCAGCCGGTGGGATCCACGACGGCCTTGGGTCTGGCCGCCGGAATGACGATTTTGCCCTCGCGCGTATGAATCTCCGAACCCTCGGCGCCGCGAGTCACTATCAGGGCCTGCACGTGCTTGAGTATTTGGGATTCATTCCAGCCGGTGCGCTGCTGGACCACCTGCCACTCGTAGTCGTTGAGCGCGAGATAAGTGGCCTGGGTGATGAAGGTTTTCAAGTGCTCGCCGTCGAACAGCGGCATTGCCTGACCCAGATCGAAAATAAAAGGAATGCCCGCGGCCGCGAACTGCGCGGCGTGACGGATCATGCCTTCGCGGCCGTCGGGGGCCACGATGCCGACCTTGATGCGCTGACTCCGTGCGGCCTGCGACACCTCGTTGACATGCGACTGTTGCATGGCGCCGGGATGGAACGCCCAGATCTGATTGTCGTCCAGGTCGGTGGTGACGAATCCTTGCGCCGTATGCTCGGACTCGATGACGCGCACGAAATCGGTGGGAATGCCGTTATCGCTCATCCACTGCAGGTATAAGCCGGCATCGCGGCCGACCGTGGCCATGAGGTATCCGGTGTCGCCCAGCAGCTTGAGGTTGTAGGCGATGTTGCCGCCGCAGCCGCCGTATTCGCGCCGCATCTGCGGCACCAGGAACGACACGTTCAGCATGTGGATCTTGTCCGGCAGGATGTGATTCCGGAACCGGTCCTCGAACACCATGATGGTGTCGAAGGCCACTGAGCCACAGATCAGGGCGTGCTGACTCAAAACGTCGTTCTCCTCGGGATCGTCGGAATGGGCGCGATTGTAGGCCAAGACGCCGGCCCGCGAGGCGAATTCCATCTCCGCGACCCGTTCGTCTTTTTGCGGCCCCCGGAGCTTGCCGTGGTGAACCTGTAGGACGGTTCAAGCGTTAACGGAGCTATCCAAGGCGGGGTCCCCCGCCCCCGAGGGGAGAACGGATTGATCAACGTGGAGCCTCGCAACCGCTTCCATCGCTCGGCATCCGCCGAAACGTCGCCAGCTGACGACGCTTCGGCCGAGCTGCTGGCCAATAATTTGACGCGCACCGAGCCTCATCCAGCGTCCATCCTCATCGTCGAGGACGAGGGCATCGTGGCGCAGGACCTCATGGAAGCGTTGACCCGCCTGGGGTATCGCATCAGTGGCGTGGCGAGCGAAGGCACGCAGGCCGTGGCCATGGCGACGCAACTGCAGCCGGAGCTGGTGGTCATGGACGTGAGCCTGCGCGGCGAAATCGACGGCATCCAGGCGGCGCGTATGATGCAGGAGCATTCCCACGTGCCGATCATCTTTCTCACGGGTCACCGCGACAGCGAAACGCTGCAGCGGGCGGTGTTGACCGGACCGCTGGGCTACTTGATCAAGCCGTTCCAGGAAGACGAGCTGCGCTGTGCGATCGAAGTCGCCATCCACAAACATCGGGCAGAGCTCGCGGTGCGCGAGCGCGAAGAGGCGCTGCGCCGGAACGCTGAGCTGCTCCAGAACCTGTCGCTGATCGACGAGCTCACCCAGCTGCGCAACCGGCGCGGCTTTTTCGAGCTGGCCCAGCAGGCGTTGAAAGTCGCTCAGCGCGAACACTACGCCATGGGCGTGTTCTTCATGGATCTGAACGGGTTGAAGCGCATCAACGACACGCTCGGCCATCAAGCCGGCGACCAGGCGCTGCGCGATACGGCCGAAGTCCTGCGCGACACATTCCGCAGCTCCGACATCCTGGCTCGAATCGGCGGCGACGAATTCGTCGCCATGGCCCACGTGCATTCGACTCAGGATCTGCACGCCTTGAGCGGCCGACTCCAGGAGCACCTGCAGGCGTTCAACCAGACCCATCGGCGGCCGTATCCGCTGAACATCAGCGTCGGCATGACGCTGGTCGATATTCCCACCGAAGAAGATCTCGAAGCGCTGCTGGCGCGCGCCGACGCCGCCATGTACGAAGAGAAGCGCGCCGCCGCCAGTCGCCGCTGACCCGCCCGAGCTATCATGAGGCCCTGATCCGCGCCTCATGAGACCCGCCGATGTCGAATGCCGCCGCCACCGACGATCCCGCACGGTGGCTCGAATCCGTTGCCGCTGAAGAACCCGGGCGTCCGCTGTTGGAAACCGCCGAACGCGGCGTGCTGAGTTACGGTCAAGCGCTGACGCTCTCGCGCCGGCTAGCTGCGTCGCTCGCGTCGTTACAGGTCGCACCCGGCGATCGGGTCGTGGCGCAGGTCGAGAAATCTCCGGAAGCGATCGCGTTGTATCTCGCCTGCCTGCACTTGGGCGCGATCTTCGTTCCTCTCAATACCGCCTATACCTTCGCCGAGCTCGAATACTTCCTCGGCGACGCCGCGCCGACGGTCGCGGTGGTGCGACCCGCCGATCGCGAGCAGGTCCGGCAGATCGCGGCCCGATGTAGCGTGAGGCACGTGGAAACATTGGACGAGCGCGGCGGCGGCTCGCTGCTCCAGATCGAAGCGTCATCCGCGCCGACGAACAAGCGAAGTCACGATCCTTCGGCGCTGGCGGCATTGCTCTATACGTCGGGAACCACCGGCCGCTCCAAAGGCGCCATGCTGACCCGGGCCAATCTCGCTTCCAACGCGCTGACCCTGGCCCGGGCCTGGCGGTTCACGTCCAAGGACGTGTTGTTACATGCCCTGCCCATCTTTCACGTGCACGGACTGTTCGTCGCCATCAACACCGTGCTGGCCTCGGGCAGCTCCATGCTGTTCCTGCCCAAGTTCGACGCCGACGAAGTCGTTCGATTGCTCCCGCGCGCCAGCGTGATGATGGGCGTGCCGACCTTCTATACAAGGCTGTTACAACATCCGGGGTTGAGCCGCGAGCGGCTCGGGAACATCCGCTTGTTTGTTTCGGGCTCGGCGCCGCTGCTGGCGGAGACCCATCGCGAATTCCAGGCGCGCACCGGGCACGCCATCCTGGAACGGTACGGCATGAGCGAGACGCTCATGAACACATCTAATCCTTACGAGGGCGATCGGATTCCTGGGTCGGTCGGGCCGGCGCTGCCCGGCGTGGAAGTTCGCATCGCCGATCCGGAAACGGGTACGCCGCTCTCCGAGCCGGACGTCATCGGCATGATCGAAGTCCGTGGACCGAACGTATTCTCCGGTTACTGGCGCATGCCGGAGAAAACCGCGGCCGAGTTTCGTCAGGACGGCTTCTTCATCACGGGCGACCTGGGCAAACGCGACGCTCGCGGCTATGTCTACATCGTCGGCCGCGGCAAGGATTTGATCATCACCGGCGGCTACAACGTCTATCCCATCGAAGTGGAGCTGGAAATCGACGCGCTGCCCGGCGTGGTGGAAAGCGCCGTCATCGGCGTCCCGCATCCGGATTTCGGCGAAGGCGTGACCGCCGTAGTGGTCGCGAAGCAAGGCGCCGCCCTGGACGAAACATCCATCCGCGGCGCGCTCGAACGACGCCTGGCCAGGTTCAAGCTGCCCAAGCGCATCGTGGTGGTCGACGAGTTGCCTCGTAACACCATGGGCAAGGTGCAAAAGAGCGCGCTCCGCGATCGCTATCGCGACCTTTACAGATAAGTCTTGTTTGCCAACTCGGGAGATCCGCCAATGACCGCCACCCTTATCGACGGCCGCGCCGTCGCCGAACGACTGCGCGAGCGCGTCGCCGCCCGCACGGCCGAGCTGGCCAGGCACGGCCTGACGCCTGGTCTCGCGGTGGTGCTGGTCGGCGAGGATCCGGCCAGCCAGGTGTACGTCGGCAGCAAGACCAAGCAGGCGGCCGCGGCCGGCTTGAGACATTTCGATCATCGCCTGCCGGCGACCGCCGGCACGGCCGAGCTGATTGCTCTGGTTGAAAAGTTGAATGCACAACCAGACGTGCACGGCATCCTGGTGCAGTTACCGTTGCCCGCCGGCGTGGACAGCGCAGCGGTGCTCGCGGCCATCGATCCCGCCAAAGACGTCGATGGCTTTCACGCCGTGAACGCAGGACGCCTCGCGCTCGGCCAGGACGCCACCGTGCCGTGCACGCCGCTGGGCTGCTTGATCCTGATTCGGGAAGTGACGCGCGAGCTGGCCGGCAAGCGCGCGGTCGTCGTCGGCCGCTCCAACATCGTCGGCAAGCCGATGGCTCAGCTGCTGTTACAAAACGATTGCACTGTAACGATTGCGCACTCGCGGACCCGCGATCTGCCGCAGCTGTGCCGGGAGGCCGAGATCCTGGTGGCCGCCATCGGTCGGCCCAAGGCCATCGCCGGCGACTGGGTCCGTCCTGGCGCGATCGTGATCGACGTCGGCATCAATCGGATCGTCGGCGCGGACGGCAAGAACAAACTGGTGGGCGACGTGGACTTCGACGCCGCGCTGGCGCACGCAGGAGCGATTACGCCGGTGCCGGGCGGCGTGGGGCCCATGACCATCGCCTGTCTGTTGATGAATACGGTGAACGCCGCGATTCGTTCGCGCGCTGGCGCGGTCGGCCCGCCGATCAGCTTGTCTTAATCGATCGCTAATAAAATGCGCAGCGGTTGGCTGCGCATTTACCGACGCGTCGGTAGCAAACGTTTACTCAGCGTCTGCTTTACTCTCACCAATATCGCTACTCTCCCCTCTGGGGAGAGTAGCGATTAACAACAAGCTACTCAGCGTCGGCTTCACTCTCGGCGTTGCCGATCGTTTCCGACAGCTTATCGATGATGGAATAGAGCGTGACGCGCTCCGACTGACTCAACGTCAGCAGCATGTCCGCCTGGCGCTTGCGGGCCACCGGCAGCACCGCTTTGTACAAAGAGGCGCCTTTGGGCGTGATGGAAACCATCACCGGCGCAGCCAGCGCTTCCGTGGAGCGCGAGCCACTGCCCTTGATCGTCTTGGTTTTGGTGAGGCCGCGCGTCGCCATGACCCGCAGGGTGCGGCTCACCTGCCCTTTGTCCATGCCACTGCGCGCCGTGACCTCGGAGAAGCGCATCGGCGCGAAGCGCGCCACCAGCGCCAGCAACCGCCACTCCGGCAAGCTCAAATCGAACGATTCGAGATAGGGCTTGGTGAGGTTGGTGCGCAGGGCGTTCGAGAGGCGCGTCAATCGAAACGTGAGGAAGTCCTCCACGTTCAAATGCGTGCCGCTGCTCGACACCGTCGACCAGGGAGAGATTGTCTTCGTCGACCGCTGACGCGGCTTCTTCTGCGGAGCTTTCACTTACGTGCCGATTCGGCCATGGCCGAAGAACTTAGGAGGACGCGGATTCTGCCGTAAGCAATCGCGCTTGAATAGAACATTGCATCGATCCTTGCGCGAAGCGCGCGTTATGCAAACAAACTTGCAACGCTGAACGAAGCAGAAATGTTTCTGCGCGAGAATTTGCCGTGTTTTCTTGATTTACCGCCGGCTCGCGCGGCGCCCGGGCCCTGACAAATTTTGTCCATTTGTTACATGCCACACGCCATTTGCCTGTTTGCCCGCTCCGAAACGCAAGTGACGTTTCGTGACCACGTATCCGACACTCGATCTCGCGAAAAAAACTGGTGCGGCCCCATGAACGGGCTGCTATGTTCCGCCGCGCTCCGTGGAGCGCCCGAATGCCACAATTAGAAGCCCAAGCCCGCGTTCTCGAAGAATGGTTCCGGTTGCCGGAATCGCGACGTTTGCACGCCACCGACGCCGTCGCGTTCGCGTTCAGGCTGCTGCAGGACCGGCCGGAAATGTTCGCGCGCCACCGCGGGCGCGCGCAGGTCGATCACGAACTGATCGTCGATTGGTTGTTGCCGTATCTGAACAGGCAAGCCAACTAGCCACCCCGCCGGCGCCCGTCAGGCGCCTTGCAGAGCCTGGCCGATGCCGCTCACCGTGGCCAGCAGGGCTGCCAGCAATTCGCGATCTTCGCGCCTGCCGGCGCGCCAGCGCCGTAGCAGATCCACTTGCACCAGATGCATGGGATCGATGTACGGGTTACGCAGCAGGATCGAGCGTTGCACGGTCGAGGCGCCGTCCAGCAGCTGCGGGCAACCGCGAATTTTCAAAACCTGCTGTTTGGTCAGCTCGTACTCGGCGCGCAGCGCCGGAATGAAGCGTCGATATCTTTCGTCCACCAGCTGTTCGTAAACGCGGGCGATCTCCAGATCGGCGCGCGCCAGCGACAGCTCGACGTCGTCGACAAGATTGGTGAAGAAGAACCAGTTCTCGTACATGTCGCGCAGGGCCGCCTCGCCCAGCGTGCGCTCCGCCAGCGCCAGCGCCGAGCCGGCGCCGAACCAGCCCGGCATCATGTAACGACACTGCGACCACGCATGCCACCAGGGAATGGAGCGTAGCGCGGCGATTCCGACGCGCTCGAGGCGGGACACCGGCCGGGAGCCGATCTGCATGCGCTCCACCACGTCGATGGGCGTGAGCTGGCAGAAGAACTCGTGAAATTCGGCATCGTCGAACACCAGCCCGCGATAGACGCGCGAGCTTTCGTTGGCCAGCAGGTCCATGGCCTCGCGCCAGCCCGGCTCGACACGCTCCGGCGGCATGACCCCCGCGCGTGACAGCGACAACGCGTTGAACGCCTGCTCGAACACTCGCAGCGCTATGGGACGCAGGCCGTATTTCTCGTTGATCAACTCGCCCTGCTCGGTGATGCGCAACCGGCCGCGACGCGCGCCGTCCGGGCCGCTTCTGACCAGCACTTCGGTGCGGCCGCCGCCCCGATCGATGCCTTCGGCCTGACCGTGAAAAAGTGTCAAGTCGATGCCGGCCGCGTCGGCGGCGGCAAACAACGATTCCTGCGCCTGGCGAATCAGCCAGCGCGAACGCACGATGCCGCTCTCTTTATTGCTGGCGGAGTAGCCGATCATCACGTACTGGTGATTGGCGCGCCCTTTGAGGTGACGTTTGTAAACCGGCTCCTCGAACAGCTGGCGCATCACCTCGCCGCAACGTTGCAGCGACTCGGCCGATTCGAACATGGGCGCTACATCGGTAGGCACGTCGCCCGTACGCCGGTCGGCGGTATCGGCCCAGCGGGCCAGCAGCAGCACCGAGAGCACGTCGTCGACGCCTTGCGTCTGGCTGACCACGTACGCGCCGATCGCCTCGTCGCCATAGCGGTGACGGTTGTGCGCCAACGCTTCCAGGACCCATAGGCTGCGCTTGCCGCTGGCATCCAGCACGTTGGTGGGACCCTCGTCGCGCTCCAACGCACCTCGCAGGCGGTCGGCACGCTCGGCGCTGTCGCGCTTCGACCAGTCGGGATCGTTGAAGCCCTGCCCGATGACGGCGCGATGCGCGGCCGCGTTCTGGCGAATATCCAGCGTCGCCAAATGAAAACCGAAGGTGCGCACCCGGCGGATCAGCCGGCGCACCTGGAACAGGCCCGCGTGCTCGCCCTTGTTGGCGCGCAGGCTGTCGGCGATCAGATTGATGTCGCCCAGGAACTCGTTGGCGTTTTCATAATGATTGGCGCGACCTTCGTAGGTCGCGCGCAAGCGCTCCTGCACTTGGGCGAGGAACACTCGATACGGCATGCGGTCGTGCCGGGCCGGCGACAGACTGCCGCCGGAACGCAACAATAGCGAATATTGCTCGATGCGAGCCGACAGCTCCGGAGTGATGCCGACGCGCGACGCGCTTTGTGACAGCGACTCCGCCAGGGATTTGCAGTCCAGGAAGTAGTTGTTGACGATGATCTGCTGATGTCGCGCGATGGTCTCGCGCAAGGTCTTGGCGTGCACGTCGGGGTTGCCGTCCATGTCGCCGCCCACCCAGGAGCCGAAGCGCAGGATTTCCGGCACTTCCCGATCCCGGGCTTCGGGACCGTACGCCTGCTCCAGCGCCATTTCGATCTCTTCGTAAAAGCTCGGCACGATCTTGTAGAGCACTTCGGCGATGAAGAACAGCACGTGCTCCCGCTCGTCGGCGACGGTGAGGCGCTCGCGCGAATTCTCGGCGGTCTGCCAGCCCGAAGTGATTTCGTTACGGATGCGGTCCCATAGCACGCGAGCTTCGTTGGCCGTGCGGGCGAGCCCCAGCCGTTTCAACAACAGCTGCGCGATCTTTTGCTGTTTGCGCAGGATGGTGCGACGGGTGGATTCCGTGGGATGCGCCGTGAACACCGGCTCGATCCACATATGGAGCATCTGGCGACGCACGTCGTCCAGCGACAGGCCTTGCTCCTTGAGCTTATTGACGGCCTCTATAACGCCGCCGGGCTGGATCTTGCCCTCGTTGAAATATTGGCGCCGGCGGCGGATGCGATGAACCTTCTCCGCCATGTTGACCATCTCGAACCAGGTCGAGAATGCCCGCACCAGATCGCGCGCCTGTCCTGGCGGCACATTACGGGTCTGCTCGGCCAGCTCGCGGGCGCACTCTTTGTCGCCTTCGCGGCGCGCGATGGCGTTCTGGCGGTCGGTCTCCACCGCTTCGAACAGGACGTCGCCGCCCTGCTCGCGAATCACTTCGCCGACCAGCGCGCCGAGCATGTGTACGTCTTCCCGCAGCTCGGCGTCTTTTTGCGGAAAGCTAATGTCGGAACGAGGCATGGGGTCGCGGAGTGTAGCAGAGTGCTCCGGACCCACCTCTCAGGAGCTGTCGATATCAGGCAACCCTGGCTGGAAATGTCTTTAACAGCGACTGTTTACAGCTCGAGCAAGCCGCGGGCTCAAGCCGGGGCAGCGTGCTGTCCGCCGGGATGGCCAGCGTTTGCTGGGCGTCCTCGATTTCCTCCCAGGCGCCCAGACGAACCTGGATTCGCCGGCACCACATGCAACTGCGCAGGCTGCGCGCGTCGCGTGGATAGCACGGGTCCAGCAGAGCCACCGCGGGCCGAGCCTCGCACCACACCGGCTCGCAAACGTGACGGATCGAGCCGTCGCTCAGCGGGGACAACTCGATATCGATCAGGCGCCGTTCGTCGGCGCGGTCCACTCGCATGGGAACGAACACGCTGCCGCCGATGGCGCGCACGCGGCTGTAGAGCAATTCCCACAGCTGGCGGACCACGCCGTCCGGGATGCGATTCCAGATCGGCCGCCCGATCACGCCGTTCAGGTCAGGCGCTTGGTCACGAGCAGGCGCGACGAAACGGCTCCAGGCCGGATTGACGAACACGATGCGGTCCAGCGCATCGATGATGTACACGGGTCGGGCGTCGGCGAAGTCGTTGACCATAAGCCGCCACGGCGCGGGAAACTGGGGTGAGGTGGACCGCCGCCGTGACGCCCACATCATCGGCGGCCCGTCAGACCCGGCCCATGAGGCTCGCCCTGAATGGCGCCGTAGCCCGAGCGCGCTATCCGGCTGATACGATCTCCACCTCACACTGCGTATGTGACGCAGCTAACGCAAAGTTGCTGCGCGTCGCAGCGCGCCCCTGACGAGACTTCTCATGACTTTGACTGGACAGATTGCGGTATTTCTCGGCGCCACGGTGCTGGCCGTGCCCTTGTTCCGCCGCTTGCGGCTGAGCTCCATCCTCGGCTACCTGGCCGCGGGCGTGGCCATCGGTCCGTACGGCCTGGCGGTGATCGACGACGCCGAGGGCGTGATGCACATCGCCGAATTCGGCGTGGTGCTGCTGCTGTTCGTCATCGGCCTGGAATTGCAGCCTTCGCGCCTGCGCGCCATGCGCCGTTCTATTTTCGGCTTGGGACTGGCGCAAGTCACCGTCACCACCGTCGTGTTCACCACCATCGCGCATCTGCTCGGGCTATCGATGAACGCGGCATTCGTCACTGGCTTTGCGCTGTCGCTGTCGTCCACGCCGCTGGTCCTGCAACTGCTCGCCGAACGTCACGAGCTGAACACTAAACACGGTCGCCCGGCGTTCGCCATTCTGTTGTTTCAGGACATCGCCGTGATGCCCATGCTGGCCATCCTGCCCCTGCTCGGCGCGACTGGCGCCACGCAATCGTTGGGCGCGACCGTGCTCGGTGCGGCTAAAGGACTCGGCATGCTGGCGTTGTTGGTCTTCGGCGGCCGATATGTGTTGCGCCCCGTGTTACGAATCGTGGCGGAAACGAAAGCCGCCGAAGCATTCACCGCCGCAGCTCTGCTGGTCGTCATAGGCACTGCATTGCTGATGAACGCGGTCGGTATGTCCATGGCGCTCGGCGCGTTCGTCGCCGGCCTGCTGCTCGCCGAGAGCGAATATCGTCACGAGCTGGAAGCCGACATCGAGCCGTTCAAAGGCCTGCTGCTGGGCTTGTTCTTCATGTCTGTCGGCATGACGAGCAACATCAGCCTGCTGCGCGAACACCCCGTGTTGATCGCAGCTCTGGTGCTCGGCCTGCATGTAATCAAGGCCGGATTGTTGTTCGCTATCGCGCGCGTGGCCAAGTTACAGGGGCGCCATGCATCGCCGTTGGCGGTATCGCTGGCACAGGGCGGTGAATTCGGCTTCGTGCTGTTCTCGATGGCGGTGAGCTACAGCGTGATGGAACAGAGCCTGGCGCAGCTGCTGGTGATCGTCGTGACCATTTCGATGGCGACCACGCCGTTGTTGATCAAGTTGCACGCCGCGTTCGTGGAGCCGCTGTTGAACAAGGGCGAAACGACTCGCGAGTTCGACGCCATAGACGATCAGAACAGCCGCGTGCTGATCGCGGGCTTCGGCCGCGTCGGCCAGATCATCGGCCGCGTGTTACGCATGCGGCGCATCCCCTTCACCGCGCTGGAGTCGAGCGTGGCGCAAGTGGACTTCGTGCGTCGTTTCGGCAACAAGGTGTACTACGGCGATCCCTCGCGGCTGGAGTTGCTCCAGGCGGCGGGCGCGTCCCGTGCGGAAATATTCGTGCTGGCCATGGACGACATCGATGCGTCGGTGCGCACGGCCGAGCTGATCAAGAAACATTTCCCGCACCTGAAGGTGCTCGCCCGCGCGCGCAACCGTCAACACGCCATCAAGCTGATGGATCTCGGCGTCCGTTATTTCGTTCGTGAGACGTATTACTCCAGCCTGGAGCTGGCGCAGAACACCCTGGAAGCGCTCGGCCTGACGCGCGCGGACGCCGAAGAGAGCATCCGTCGCTTCGATATCCACGACCGCAAGCTGCTGGAACAGCAACTACTCGCCGGCGACGACGAGCAGAAGCTGATTCAATCGGCGCATCAGGCGGCGCGCGAGCTGGAGAGTCTGTTCGAAGAGGACGTGCGGGGCAGCGAGCGGATACGCGAGACCGACCGGGAAAATCAGGCGACGGCTTGAATGGTGCGCACGTAGGCGGCGTGCATCAGCCCTTCGATCGCTTTCTCGGTGCGCGGCGCGAGCAGCAGCCGCAATGTGACATCGTTGGAAGGCCGGGACGGATCGTCGATCAGAATCTGTTCGATGAAGCGCGTGACGCGATGCTGGATTTCATTGATGAAACGCAGCTTGATCGCGTCGATGTTCTGCTGCCCGCCCGGCGCATAGAAATTACGCGCCTCCAGCGTGAGCTCGTACATGAAACGAGTCATGAACCGGGCCTGCTCGATGGACGACAGCTCCGAGAAATTTCGAATCTCCGATTCGATGTTCATATATCCTCCCGGACCATCTTCGCGGCCTTGCCGGCACGAGGCAAGGCGAGGCGTTGAGCGGCCCGCCGGCCCGGACGGGCGGTCGCGGCAACGGGTCTATGTCACATTCTAGCTGGCATGTTCGAGGTTATGACAAGGCTCGCGCCGCGACCTGACGGCCTGTCCAGCTCCGAGGAACACGATCGACTAATTGCCAACGACGTCGCCGTCGTCGAACTGAAAGTCGCAATAGAATTCTTCGACACAGCCGCGGCAAATGGTTGCTCGCGGCCCCTCGATCAGTCCGTCGACCTCGAACGGACGCTTGCCGCAGAAGGAACATTTGAGTCCGGCGGTCTCCGAGTCGTAGAACGCCAACGCTTCTTCGACGGTGACATTGGTGTCGATCCAACGATTGCCGACACCGGGATAGTTGCATTCCGCATCCTGCTTGGCGCGCTCGATCGACTCCGCGGTCGACGCGCCCATGGCGATCCACTCCTCGTCGCAATGGAAGATCAGCGGACCGGACGGCGAGCTCAGGCTGACCGCGATCGCCAGCCGCGGCGCCTGGTCGACGGCATTGTCCGCCAGCACTCGGGAACCCACTGGCAGATAAGGAATATCGTCGACAAAGGCGTAGGCCACCACGCGGGCGGCGTCGATGACGGGAGGAGGCGGACTGCGTTTCATGCTCTAAGTTAGCTGGATCGAACCGGCGGCGACGGAATTCGAGTTGCTGTAAGCACAACGCAATGAGCGGTAACACCGTTCCCGACACCGGCGGGCCGGTCCGCGGCGCAGGGAACAGACAACCCCGACGCAGCGTTGAAGCTGGATTGCCACGCGACTGTTCCGGCCTCGCGACTCGCGGGCTGTATCTTCCCTGGCGGGCGACCGCGATCTAACTTTGCGTCATGTCTACGATTTCTCTGAGCCGGGCGGACACCCCCGAGCTTGTCGCGACCGTGCGCGCGTTATTTCGGGAATACGCCGAGGCGATCGGAACGAACCTCGAGTATCAGGGCTTCACCGCCGAGCTCGCAGCGCTGCCCGCGCCTTACGTCCCGCCGCACGGCGCACTGCTCATTGCAAGTATCGATGGAGAGATTGCCGGCTGCGTTGGACTACGCCCGCTCGGCGACGGCATCGGCGAAATGAAACGTTTGTACGTTCGACCGGCCTTTCGTGGCGCGAGGCTGGGTCAGCGGTTGATCGAAGCAGTGATCGACGAGGCGCGACGGGCAGGTCATGACGAACTGCGCCTGGACACGTTAGCGAGCATGACTTCGGCGCAAGGGCTGTATCGGAAGCTCGGTTTTGTCGAGATCGCGCCTTACAACGAGAAGTATCTGCCAGGCACGCGCTTTTATGCTCTTGATTTGGGCAGCGGGCTCAGACGGGGTGCGTCAGCTCCCACGCCTTGAGAAAGGTCCACGCAGCCAGAAAGAAGCTGAGCGAGCCGAACAGGAACATTCCGCCGCGCACTTCGTGATATTCGGTCTCGGGCCGCAGCACCAGATCGCGCGCCCACGCAGCGCGGCTGACGCTGGCGCAGAGAATGCCCAACGTCAGCGCCGCACAGGCCAGCAGCACCAGGGACGCAGAAGACAAGGCGCCCGCTCGATCGCTCAGCGCGAGGCCGACGGCGTTCCAGCACAAGACAAGCGCGACCACGAATAGTGGCCGCAACTTGCCGAGCACAGTCATCAACATGCGATCAGGCCGGGAAGAAGTCCATCGGTTTGGTCACCGTGATGGTGCCCACGTCCTTGGCTTCGAAGCGGAACAGCTTGATACGCGCCACGAGCTTGCGCTCGAGCTCGGGATTGTTCAGATCGCTGGAAACGATCTCGCAGCGCTGGATCGAGCCGTCGGCCGCGATCGTCAGCTCGAACACGACCTTGCCCTGCAGAGTCGGAACGTCACGCAGCGCGCGCTGATAGATCGAATTGATGGCGCCCTGGTTACGGTCGAACACCAGCGCGATCTCTTCTTCGCTGCGCGAAGCCTTGCGGTTGCCGGCGCCACGCTGCACGTTGTTCTGAGCCTGCTGAGTGAGCACGGCCGACGTCACTTGCGTCGTGGTGTGGCCTTCGAGCGCGCCTTGACCGCCGCCATAGCCACGGCTCAGCGCGGCGGTGTTGATGCCGCCGCTGCTCGCGCCGACCTTGGAAGTCAGCAGTGAGCGTTCCGAACGCGTCGCCTCGCCCACCTTGCCGGTCAGATTCTTGGTCTGCGCCGCCTTATCGAGCACCGAGCTGTCACGCAGGTCGGCGAGCTGATCCATCACGTTCGCCATCGACTTCTCGGCACGCTCGCGCGCGCTCGGCTGCGGCTTCGGCTGGGGCTGCTCGACGGGTTTGACGGGCTCGGGTTTCTTATCCTCGACCTTCGGCGGCGGGGGCGGCGGAGGCGGCGGCGCCTTCTGCTCGATCACCAGCCTGACGATGCGATCGGGAATCGCGGGCGCCTTGGTTTGTGACTTTTCCGGCACCGGAATCAACGGAATCAGGATCGCGAAGATGGCGAACGCGATGAACGCGTTGCGCACCACGCGCCGGAAGCGCGCTTCGACTTCCTCGGTCGGCGACCAAGGCAGATCGTATAAACGATAGTAAGGGGCGAGTGTGGTCATGAGTGGCCGCGCTCCTTAGCTACCCACAGCGTTGCTGGGCGTCGCGTTGAACGCCGCGGTACGACCGCTCGCCGTCGGCGACACTGCCATGGCGCCTTCGCGCTCGACAACGGCCAGCGACACCTTGCCGTAGTCCGCATCGGTGCACGTGGCCATGATCTTGCGCAGTACGCTGTACGGAGTGCCCTTGTCGCCCATGATCGTGACTTCGCGATCCTTGATGTCCTGCTTGGCCGCGTCCACCAGCACCGTGTCGGCCTGGCTCTGCAACGCCTGCTTCAGCGGCTGAATCACCGCGTCCTTGGCGTTGATCACGTCGTCGACCTTGGCGATGAGCTTGCCGTCCACCAGCAGATCTTCCTTCGTGACCATCACCACCACGCTAGGCCGCGGCTTCTTGTCCGAGAGCGATTGCGGAATGGCGATCGCCTTGGTGTTGGGCAGGATGTCCACGTCGGAGTTGTGCACCAACAGGAACACCGTGAGGATCATCAGCATGTCGATGAACGGCACCAGCGTCATGTGGCCGGCGGCCTCGGCGCCGCCGTGCTGGCGCTTGCGGTGGCGTTTGATACGAGAAATCATGTCGGCGCGTCTCCCACGGACACATCCGGGAACAACTCGCCGAAGGTCCAGCTGTTTTCGCCCACGCTGAAGACACGCACCGTGTCCATCACCTGCACCAGCGTGTCATAAGCAATTTCCTGCTCCAGCAGGATGGTCGCGTCGGTCTTGTCGGGATACTTGGTCTTCACCAGCTTCAGATAATCCTGCAGTCCGGTGAGATCGTAGTTGCCGGCGGTCGACGGCACGGTCTTGAGCAGACCGGTGCCGCGGTCGGCGATCTCGATCTTGTCCTTGCGGATGATCACTTCCAGGTTCAAGCCTTCGGGCAGGTCCGGCACCGCACTGTCGGCGCCCGGCAGGTTGAGCTCCAGAATATTGGTCTTGGTGAACACCGCGGTGAAGATCAGGAAGAACACTAGGATGATCATCATGTCGATCATCGGCACGACATTGATCTCGTGCCGGCCGCGGTAGCGCGCATGATTGCGCATCACCCGCCGCTGTGCCTTGGACTGAGCCATCGTCTATCCCTTTAATGACCGCTGTGTAGCGCTAGCTGCCTAGCGCTCAGGCCATACCGTGAGCTGCGCGGCCGCGCGCCGGGGCGGGAGCGGCGAGATCGTCGCCCGCGCCTTCGACGTCCTGACGACGCTCGACGACAGAGTTCATGAACTTCACCGAGGCGATCTCCAGGCTGTCGATCATCTTGGTGGTCTTGGCTTCCAGGAACATGTGCGCCAACAGCAGCGTGATGGCGACGAACAGACCCGAAGCGGTGTTGTTCATGGCCACCGAGATGCTGGCGGCCAGCAGGCTCGCCTTCTCGGCCGGGTTGGCCTGCGCGATCGAGGCGAACGCCGCGATCAGGCCGATGACGGTGCCGAGCAGACCGGTGAGCATGCCGATGTTGGCCAGCGCCGAGAGATAGTGCGTGCGCTTTTCGGCGCGCGGAATGATTTCAAGCAGGCTCTCGTCCATCGCCTTCTCGACATCGTCGCGACGACGCGCGCTGGCGAGACGGGCGATGCCGTAGTTGAGCACGGTGGCGATCGAAGACTTGGACTTCGAGGTGATGGCCACCACCTGCTTGAAGTTACCGCTGTTGATCAGCGGCACGACCTGCGCCCACACGCGACGGTTCTGCGTGGTCTCGTTGGTCAGGTAGATGAAACGCTCGATGGTGATGGCGACGCCGATCACGAAGATCGCGGCCAGCGGATACAGGAAGAATCCTCCCTCGCGGAAGAAATTCACCATGAAGTGAACCAGTTCCATCGTCTAACTCCTATGCGGTGCGGGCAAAGCAAAAACAGATCGAAACAAAACCAAACAAGCGACGCCCACGGCCGTGGCCACGAGCAATTGTCTGAACGCCGTGTAAGGCCGGCTTTATCGCCTTACATAAATATGCGCGCTGCGACCTACTTCTCACTGCGCTGAGGTTGCGCCGGCGCCGCGTCGGCGCCGCCATTCATTTCAGCGTAGTAGGTCACTTCACGACGAAAAACGTCACGATCCACCGGAGCCAATGCTTCATCGAGGAGCGTATTGAACGGCTGCGCGGGCAACTCGCCGAGATCGGATTTTTTCCAGGGCACGATGTACAGCACCTTGGGCAACTCCCGATTGCCGGTCACGACCGTGGTGTCGAGATCCAGGCGATCGTTGCGCACGACGGCTTGCGGCCCAGCGGGCTTCGTGTCGCTAGCAGCCGGTTTCGGAGCGCTGGTGTCGACGGCGGGACCGGCGGCGGTCGCTTCTTTCGACAACGTACCCGGCTCTTCCGCCGCGTGCGCGGCTGTAGCGAGGATCAACATCAAAGGCAGGGTGAAGCGCATGCTCATTTGCTCATTCCGCAGACTGCTCGGTGGTCGCACCACTGGCTTGGGCACTTCGCGGCTCGGCGCCGATCCGTTTCTTCAGCTCGGTCACCCAGCCGGTGACCTTGGCGTCCGGTTCGCTCGCGAGCGACAGATAACGCTCGTAAGCTTCCAGCGCGCGCTGTGGCTCCTGCAGATACAAATCGCACAGCACGCCCAGATTCAAATACGCCAGCGCATAGTTCGGATCGACCTGCACGGCGCGCGTATAGGCTTCGTCGGCTTCCTTGAACCGACCCAGCTTGCGATACACGATGCCGAGCTGGTTGTACGCCGCCGCGTTGTTGCCATTGCGTGCGACGGCCTCGCGCAGCGCCTTTTCCGCTTCGTCCAGCTTGCCGGCCTTGGCGTGCAGGATGCCAAGGTTCAGCCACGGTCCGGAATACGATGGATACGCAGTCGCGAGCGCGCGAAAGCTCTGCTCGGCCTGGGCCAGGTCGCCGGAGCTCATCAGCGTGACCGCGCGCTCGAACTGCTGCACCGCTTCGGGCGGCAGCGCCGGCTCCACCGGCACGCCCGTTTGTTCCGCTCCCTCCTTGCCGCCCGCGTCCGACTCTGTCGGCGCGGAACCGCAACCGGACAGCAAAAGACCGAGCAGCGCGCTCATGATCAGAGCGCGAATGCTCGAATGGCGGCCGGGCTCGGCGTTATTAAGGCAACGTCGGCACATAATCTTCACTGATTTCGGTCTTGGCGTAGCGCGCCGGCACCAGCTTGGCCAGCACGTCGAAGCTGCGCTGGACCCAGGCGTCGTACACACCGTCGCCGGTGCGCTGCGCGTTGGTCTCGTGCAACTCGATGGCCTTTTCCTCGAACGGGAACGCCTGCTCTTCCAGCAGCACGTCGTATTGTTCCTTGGCGTCGGCGTCCAGATCCTTGGGTCGTTCCGACGCCATCAGATCCGCGCCCAGCTGACGATACAACTCGGCCATGCCGTAGGTCGCCTGCGTGGTGACTTCGGCCACGCCATAGTCGAGCGCCTGGCCGTAGACCGCCAGTGTTTTCTCCATGGCGGTGCGCTTGAGCTTGAGCGACTTGTTGAGCGGCGCCGTCAGCTTGACGGCAGCAAACATCGCGGCGGGCGCCTCGGCCGTTTCGATGGTCGCCTTGGCGGCCAGATATTTGCTTCGGTCGGTGCGTGCGGCGCCGGCGGATTTATCCGCGCGAATGATTTCGTCCAGCCACTGCGAACGGGTCTTCACGTCGTTCTGCGCCTTCGCCATGTCAGCAAGCTTCTGGCGCGCATCCATGGCCGGGTCGAGCGGCGACGGATATTGCGTCACATAGCTCGCGTACAGGCGCCCGGCGTTGGTCGGCGATGCGCCCTTCTCGTAGAGCTCAGCCGCTTGCCACAAGGCAGCGCGCCGCACTTCCACAGGCTCTTCAGCTCGCGCGGCCACTCGCTCCAACTCCGCAGCGCCCTGCGTGCCGCGACCGAGCTCGAGATAAGCCACCGCCAGCGAACGAGTCGCGTCCGGCACCAGCTCGTGATTCGGATAGTTGCGACGGAATGTTTCGAGCACCTGCGCCGCGCGATCCCATTCCTTGTTTTGTAACAGGATGCTGGCCGCGTCGTATTCCGCGTTCGAGCGCGCCTTCGAGTTTGGCGCCAGCGCAGCGACGCGCAGGAAGTCATCCACCGCGCCGGTCGCATCGCCGGCCGTGCGTTTGGCTTCGGCTTGTTTGTAAATCGAAGCCGCGATGCGCTCTTCGATGTTGGCGCGATCGGGATCGTTGGCCGGCAGGAAACCCTGCACCTTCACGTACGCCGACTCGGCCTCGACGAACCGGCCGCGATCGAACAGCGAATGCGCCAGCAGCGTGGTCGCCGTGCGCGCGAGCTTGCGCTCCACGGGCGGATTGCGTTCCAGGATCAGCGTCGACACTTCGATCACGCGATCGAAATCGCTCAGCGCGAACAGATCCTCGTCGGCTTTGGTCTGCACACGCGCCGACTCGGGATGCTCGGGGAAGCTGGTAGCGAACATCAGTGCGCTTTCGATGCCCTGCCGATGCCACAGCGCCTTCGACTCACCTTCCAGCGACGGCTCATGTTTCTGATACGCCACGAGCGCGGCATAGCCGGCCGCGGCCGACTTGGGGTGAGCTGGATAATCGTAAGCCGTGGTCTCGTACTCACGCGCGGCGTCCGCGAAGCGCCCGGACTCAAACAGCACTTCACCCAAGGTGAAACGCGTCGCCGGCGCCTCGGCGTCCTGCGGGAAGGAATCCAGCATGGCGCGATACCAACGCGCAGCAGCCGCGTAGTTCTCGGGCTTCTTGTCCTTCTGCGCCAGCGCGTAGTAATACTCGGCGAGGTCCTTTTGATTGGACTTCAACTGTGCGGCCACTTCGGGAGCATCGTTCACGGTGCGCTCGCGCCAGAACGCCGAGCCGAACGCGTAACGTTCGACGAATGCCTGCTTGCCGTCGATGACCAGCGTCGCGAAGCCGCCCTTCGAATACGCTTCGATGGTGCGCATCTGCAGGGACGGCGCATAACGATCGTCGGGCCGACGCTTGGCGAACGCCTCGAACGCGAGCGCCGCGTCCTGATAACGTTCCTTTTCGATATACAGATTGCCGAGCGCTTCATATAACTGATGCGCGTACGGCGGATCGCCTCGTTGCGCCAGCGCGGCGTCGAGCGATTCCGGCCCATCCATATCCGAGTAGGTGATGGAAATGGCGCGCAAGGCGTCATCGGTCAATTCGCGCTCCGGTCGGCTCAACGAGTCGCGCGCACGCAGACGGCCGTCCTGAACCAGGACGCGATCGAGCATGCGCAGGAACGCAGCAACGCTCTCGTCGCCGCGCGATTGTTTGAACAGCGACCAGCCAAGCTTGTACAAGCCCTGATCGAAGAAGCCGGTGTCCGCGCCTGGCGTGGTGACCGCGGTGTAGGCATTCTCGGCCTCGCGATAACGGCCGGCGCTGAACAGGATCTCGCCGCGCCGGAACTGAGATTCGATCAGCCATTGGCTGCGGGGATAAGTCGTCACCAACTGATCGAGCACGGCCAGCGCCTTCTCGGGCTGCCCTTTGACTCCGTAGGCGCGCGCGAGCTGGTACATGACCACGTCGTTGCGCTCGTAGTTGGGATAGCCCTTCAGCAGTCCTTCGTACAACTGCACGGCCTCGTCGACGCCCAGGCCGCCGAATGCGTTTTCGTCGACTCGCTCGCTTTCGTCGACTTCCACCTGCAGGTCGCCGAGCCGGCGCATCGCCTCGGCCTTCAACTTCTCGTTCTTCGATTCCAATTCGAGGAAGCGGCGATACTGCTCGATGGCCTGCTGCGCCTTCACGTCGCTCGGCGGATCGGGCTTGACCTTGACTTCTTTTTTCTCGAGGTCGCGAATGGTTCGCGCCGGCCGACTGTCGGTTTGCTCCGCCGTGAACGCCGGCATGGCTACCGCGCTCGACAACGTGAACGCGATCAGCATGCGCAGCTTGTGAGAACGCTTGTTGTGAGAAGTCTGGCCGACTGAAGCGCGATGTTTCATTGCGCGCCTCCCTTGTCGCCGCCGCTCTCGCTCTTGGTCTCGCTGGTCGCGGCCTTGTCGTAAATCGAGGCCAGCGCGAAGCGCGCCTGCAACGAGTACGAGGCCAGGCGCTGCTTCTGCGATTCGAGCTCCTTGATGGCGACTGCAGCCAGGTAGCGGTTCTGCGCTTGCGCCGTCGCTTCCAGTCGCGCGGTCAAACCGTCAATTCGCGGCGGCAACGTGGCAACGCGCCGCGCGAACTCTTCGGTGCGCGCCGGATAGTCTCCACGGGCGCGATCGACCAGCACCGAGCGGCGGCGCGCTTCTTTATAAGCAACATCCAATTCGCGCATTTCCTTGCGAGCGCGCCACAGGCGCGCCTTGTAGCTGGCATTGAAATCCCACATCAGCCGGCCGCGGATCAGGCGCGCCTTTTCGCGCATCTCCTGCACCATCGGATCGTTCTGATCCGATTTGGCCAGCACGGCTTCGATCTGCTGCACCTTGGCCCATTGTTCCTGCTCGCGCGCCGTCGCCAGCGCCGCCACGTCGTTGTCGCGATCGGCGGCTTCCAGTCGCGATTCCAATTCGTTCTTGTGCGCTTCCATGCTGTCGAGATCGACCGTGTCCAGCGTCTTCTGCAAACCGGGCACGCGCTGGTCGTATGCACGCCGTCGCGTGTCGACCATGTCCTCGAACGCCTGGACGCTGAGCGCCCAGGTGGCGAGATTGCGCTGCATGAGCTTCAGATCGCGATAGTTCTTCAGGCCTTCCTGGAACTCGTGCGTCGCCAGCAGGTGATACAGATAACGGGTTTCCGGCGCGTCCGGCAGGTTCTGCAGCTGCCAGTACCAGCCCACCTGGTCGGCCTTGTCGTTCTCGACGATGGCGTCGAGCAGCTTGCCGTCGCGAATCGCCTGGATGGATTGATCGATGCGTTGAGACTCGGCGGCGAACGCTTCGACCGCGGTCACGTACTGCTCGGCCGCCTGGCCGTTGGCCGCGAGCTGCGCGTATGCATACGGAATCGCCAGATACGATTCCTGCACGGCTGCATCGAGAATGTCGCGATCGCGCAGCTCCAGCCACGGCGCCAGCGCTTTGTTGAAACGTTTCTCCGCGGAATCGGCCCAGCCGACCGCGAGCAGCGCCTTGTTCGACTGCGGACCTTCGAGTCGCACTCGCTGCAGCACCTTCTTCGCGTCCTCGGGACGATTGGCCTTGAGCCACGCGAAGCCGAGCGCGAGATTGGCCTTGTCACGCAGCGCCGCCATTTCTTCGGTGGGCGCGGCGATCTGACCGACTTCGTTCAACAGCTCGGCGGCTTCTTCGACGCGTTCCTGGCGCACCAGCGCCACGCCGATGTTGAAGCGGGCGTACGACGACCAGGCATCGCCGCGATCGCCGACCGGCTGCCAACGCTCCAGTGCGCGGATCGCCTCGTCATAGCGATTCAGATACATCAGCACCTGGGCTTCGAGCAGATGGCGCTCGGGCTCCAGATCGCCGGGCAGCGCGCCGCGGATCGAGCTCAGAGCCGTCGCGGCGTCTTCCAGATAATTGCGCTGATACCAGACCTTGGCGAGATAGAACCAGGCGCGGTTGCGCACATCCATCGGCACGTTGTCGTTCAATAGCGCCTTGAAGATGCGGCCCGCTTCCTCGTGCTGGCCCAACGAAAGATACAGACCGCCCTTGAGCAGCTCGGCTTCGACGCCGTGATGACTGACGCGATTGAAATCCTGCGACGCGCCCAGGCGCGTCAACGCCTGGAAATAATCGTCCTGGTAGAAATAGAACAGCACGTCCCCCCAATGCAGGTCGCGCACCACTTGCGGGGTGCCGACTAGGGGACGCGGTTCGGGCGGCTGCTCCTTCGCCGTCGCGCCAGTGGCGCCGAGCGCTAGCAGGACGGCGGCCAGCAGCTTGTTACATCGGCCCGGCACGGGTTATTCCCATTCCTTGACGATGAACTCGGGCTGCGCTTTCACCGCGCGGTCGCTGATCTTCAGCTCGACGTATTTGGCGCCGACGCCTTTTTCGAGCTTCACGGTCGCGCCACGCCGATAGTCGCGCGCATTCGGCCCCTGGCCGGTGAACAGCGCGATCAGCTCGTGCTCGCCCGCTTTGAGATTGCCGATGAAGACGCGATGCACGCCGCCCTTGAGCAACGCCTGCGCCTCGCGCTCGGTGTACAGATAGTTGGCGACTTCCTTGTTATCGAGCTTCAAGGTCACCGAATCCAGCGCGAAAAACTCGCCCACGTCCATGGACACGAACACCGCCACCTGCGTGTTGGCGGGGAACAGCAGCTCTTCTTCCAGCACGAACAGCTCGCGATTCAGATCGAGCACTTCCTTTTTCAGCGCCTGCACTTCCTCGTCCAGGCTCTTGAAGCTGTCGTTCGTTGCGGGGCTCGGTGCCGACGGCGCGGCGCCCGGCTCGCTGAGCGGCGCGGTGGTCGCGGTGGTCGAGTTCGAATTGGCCAGGGTCGGCGGTGTGCGCTGCGCGGCCCCATCCTGGGCGCTCGCCTGCCCTGTCGCAAACAGCGCGACCAGGGGCAATAAAGTAGCGATCTTCTTGAACAGGCTCTGGCGCGGCATGGATGTGTCCGGGAATTCTTCCGTGGAAATACTCGAAAGTTTCGTCTACGACTCTACGAGTTCGATGTGCGTGGCGACGCGGATCCGTTGCAGACTTTGTTCGGCAGCGCGATTTACTCGTTCAGCAACTCACGCAGCTTTTCGGTATAGCGCGCTTCGTAGCCGAGCTTGTAGCCCTCGGACACGTAACGCACCACGCCTTCGCGATCGATCAGCACCGTCAGCGGCATGGTGCTCGCCTGGTAGGCGCGGCTCACGTCTTTGCGAGCATCGAACAGTACCGGGTAGCTGACGCGTAAGGTGGTGGCCATTTCGCGCGCCGCGTCGAGATTGTTTTGTTCGTCGATGTTGACACTGAACAGCACCAGGCCGGCCCGCCGGTACTTGCCGTAGATCTCATCCAGCAGCGGCATTTCCTGGCGGCAGGGGCCGCACCAGGTCGCCCAGAAATTGATGAGCACCACTTCGCCGGAATGCTCCGACAGGCGCATGTTCTCGCCTTCCCAGGAACGCAACGCGAAATCGGGCGCGGGCTGACCGACCAGCCCGGCAGCGGGTACGCACACGGCCGGGCCCAGCAGCAGCAGCGCCAGCAAGGCGAAGCGAGGCAACCGTGCGGCAGCCCGGAGCGGCAAAGCTTGTGAGGACTGTGACATCAAACTTGTTCGTCGCCGGACGCGCGGTGGCAGCCGATCGGCGCCTCCGCGTGAAGTTGAGGGAGGCCGGCGCTGGCAACCCCGCTGTCCTAGGAAAATTCCCTTAGACCGGTGGCTTTGCGTCCCCACCTTTCGGTGAGTTTGCCTTTGTTGAGGACCGGCCAGGCCAGCGCCTCTGACAACGCCAGCTAGGGTGCTATACGCAGCGCAAATATGTCAACGAACGAAGTGTGATGTCAGCGGCGCAAAACCGCGATGGGCCTGTGATTTACCGCACACTTCGACGGTCTGTCGGTAGGCGACGACAACGACGTTCGACGCCTGTATCCGTACAGAGACGACCGACAGCTCTCCAATGCCCCTCCCGCGGTCGATACGCGAGCGCGGCCGGAGGGAGGGATCCGGCCGCACCCGTTCACGCACCTATGATTTAGATAGGTGCTTTCTGAGCGGCGAAATCGCTCGACGCGGCGGTTGCCTTCCACATCGCGATCATGTCCGGCGTGACTTCCTGCGTCACCGGCTCGTGATCCGAAGGCAGGGTGATCCGCGCGGTGTCCTCGCTCGGCGCCTGGCCGTAAAAGAACGAGCCGGCGGCAGCGGCCGTGCCGAGGGTCAACAACAGAGCGCCAAGGACCATGTGCTTCTTCATGATGTCTATCTCAGTAAATAAATCAGTAATGGTTCAGAAATATTCGTGAGCCGGGGTTCAGGCGAGCACCGGACGCTTGGTGCCCGATTCACCATCGGTGAGCGCGAGCACAGGACGCTTGGTGCCGGATTCGCCATCGGCCAGCGGGAGCACGGGGCGCTTGGTGCCGGATTCACCGTCCGCCAGCGTGAGCACGGGGCGCTTGGTGCCGGATTCACCATCGGTCAGCGCGAGCACGGGGCGCTTGGTGCCGGATTCACCGTCCGTCATTGCGAGCACCGGGCGCTTGGTGCCGGATTCGCCGTCCGCCAGCGCGAGCACGGGGCGCTTGGTGCCGGATTCACCATCGGTCAGCGCGAGCACGGGGCGCTTGGTGCCCGATTCACCGTCCGCCAGCATCAGGACGGGGCGCTTGGTGCCCGACTCGCCATCCGCCAGTGCAAGGACCGGGCGCTTGGTGCCCGACTCACCGTCGGTCAGCGCAAGGACCGGACGTTTGGTGCCCGACTCGCCGTCGGCGAGCTGTACGGCGCCCGACTGAGAAGCAGCAAACAAAACAGACGCCACCGCCATCGAAATCGCAAATACGTTACGCATGACCACAAACCCTCCCAGGAAAAGTGCTAAAAGTTCGAACCGGCATTGGTTCGATCACTGACTTAAGCGACGTCCCAATGTGATTCCCGTCACAGCGCCCACTGGACAACTGCAAGAAAAAAGGAACAATCAGTGCATCGCTGACCGGTGGCTTCGGGGGACGCCCGAAATCAATCGGTTGGGCAGGATTCAGGGACGACCGTAGGGCGGTTTTGGCGGGCAGCTCGCGGTACAGCCAGGCGACCAGGTGAGAAACTGTCGCACTGGGACCGGTAAACTAGACCGGGCTTGAGGCCGCGAGCCGCATGCGATCGGCGAACCAGAGAATTTCACAAGGCCCCGAATCGGAGACCCGCAACTGAGCAACACAATCGCAGCGGCCATTCCACCGCCCGACCGGCAGGCAGTGACAAGGCTGTTGTCTGCGTGGCAGTCAGGGGACACGCGCGCCCTGGAACGACTGACGCCGCTCATATATGAGGAGCTGCGTAACCGTGCCCGCCGCTATATGAAACGCGAGCGGCCGGGCCACACCTTGCAGGCCACCGCCGTCGTTCACGAAGCATTCGTCAAGCTCGTCGAGATGAATGTGTCGTGGCAGGACCGCGCTCATTTCTTCGCCGTGGCCGCCCGCCAGATGCGACGTATCCTGGTGGACCACGCCAAGACGCGCTTTCGCGAAAAGCGCGGCGGCACGACCACGGGCTCGCTCGACGATTTCGACGTGCTCGATCTGGGCCCCGCCACCGCGGGCGACATCGACGTGCTGGAAATCGACGAGGCCTTGCAGCGCCTGTCGGGCAACAATCCGCGCCTGGCCGAAATGGTCGAGCTGCATTATTTCGGCGGGCTCACTTATCAGGAGCTGTCCGAAACCCTGAAGGTGTCCGAGGCCACCGTCGATCGGGAGATCCGGCTCGCCAAGGCCTGGATCCTGCGTCAGATCCGTCCGCAGCGAAATCGCGAACCCGAAGCCTCATGACCACGGGACAGCCACGGACCGGGCAGCCAGGGAAGATCGTCGACGAACGCTGGGAACGGCTGCAGGATTTGTTTTCCCGCGCGGTCGAATTACCGGAAAACCAACGCGAAGCTTTCATCACCGCCGAGACCGGCGGCGACAAGGACCTGCGCAACGAGCTGCTCGAGCTGCTGGCCTGTGACACCGGCATGTCCACCGGTCCGCTGACCCACGCGCTCGGCGCGGCCATCGACGCCACCACCCGCGATCGTCGCAAGGCGCACATCGGCAGAGTGGTCGGCAATTACAAACTGGTTTCGATTCTCGGCCACGGCGGCACCGGCACGGTGTATCTGGGCGAGCGCGCCGACCGCCAGTATTCGGCGCAGGTCGCGGTGAAGATCGTCGACAACGCGCCCATCCACGGCGACCTCGGCCTGCGCTTCCGCGCCGAGCGTCAGATTCTCGCCAGCCTGAATCACGCCAACATCGCGCGTCTGCTGGACGCGGGCGAGACCAGCGAAGGGCACCCGTTCCTGATCATGGAGTACGTCCATGGCGAACCGGTGGATCGCTACTGCGACCGGCAGCAACTGGACCTCACCGCGCGACTGAACCTGTTCCTGGAAATATGTAACGCCGTTCAGTACGCCCACCAGAACCTGGTCGTGCATCGTGACTTGAAGCCGGCCAACATCCTGGTCACCGCCGAAGGCTCGCCCAAGTTGCTGGATTTCGGCATCGCCAAGCTGCTCGATACCGGCGACGCCGCGGCCATGCTGGCGCTGACGCGCATGAACGACCGGCTGCTCACGCCGGAATATGCGAGCCCCGAGCAGATTCTCGGCCGGCAGGTCACCACCGCCAGCGACGTGTATGCGCTCGGCGTCGTTTTATATGAATTGCTCACCGGCCTGCGGCCATACACCGTGCCGTCCTCGGCCAGTCAGCTCGAGCTGGAACGATCCATTTGTATCAGCGATCCGCAGCGCCCGAGCACCGCGGTCCGCAAAGCCATCGAATCGGAGCCGGCCGACGGCGAGTCCACCATCGGCGCCATCGCTCTCGCGCGCGACCTGCAGCCGGATCGGCTGCACAAACGTTTGCTCGGCGATATCGACGCCATCGTCATGCGAGCGCTCCGCAAGGAGCCGCAGCACCGCTACGGCTCGGTCGAACAGCTCGCGGCCGACGTGCGCCGTTTTCTGTCGCGCGAGCCGGTGGTCGCCCGCCAGGGCAATTGGCTCTACTACTCGCAACGTTTCGTGCGCCGACACGCGTTCGGCGTTTCGGCGGGCGCGTTTTTCATGCTGGTCATCGTCGCGTTCGCGGTCGCGATGTCCGTTCAGAATCAACGCATCGCCGCCGAGCGCGACAAGGCCGCGAACGAAAGCAAATCGGCACAGGCCGTTTCCGAATTCATGATCAGCCTGTTCTCCGCGGCCGAGCCCTACAACTCGCAGGGCCGGGAGATCAGCGCCCGCGAGGTGCTCGAAAAGTCCGGCCGGAACGTGCGCGCCGACCGCGACATGAATCCCGAAGTGCGCGCGCGACTGCTGTCTTCGATCGGCCGCGCCTTCCGTCGCAGCGGCGATGCGGAGCGCTCGCTGAGTTATCTCGAAGACGCCGTGCACCTGCGCCGGCAGATGATCAATGGCGGCGGTTTGATGGCGGCCGACGACATGTCGGAGCTCGCAGTCACGCTGCGCACGCTGGGCGATTTCACCGGTTCAGAGAAAGTGCTGCGCGAAGCGATGGCGCTGTGCGAACGGCTCGGCGAACAGAAGACGCCGACCTACGCCACGCTGCTGATGAACCGCGGCCGTGTCGAATTCCAGAGCGGCAACGTGCTCGGCGCGCGTCGCTCGCTCGAACAAAGCCTGGCGCTCAATCGCCAGGTGCGCGGCCCCAACGACAACGAAGTCGCGGTGGTGTTGATGGAGCTGTCGCAAGTGTTCATGTGGATGGACGATACGGCGGCCGTGGAGCGCGTGACACGCGAGGCTGTCGACATCTTCCGTATGTCCACGCCGAATTTGCATCCCGATCGCGTGCTCGCCGAGACGCGCCTCGGCGAAGCGCTGCTGATGCAGAATCGCTACGACGAAGCCAGCGAGTTGTTCGAGAAGTCGCTGGAAAGCCAGAGCATCCTGTTCGGCGAGAACAGCAGACAGGTCGCCGAGGTGCTCGACTCGCTGCGGCAGATCCGCGCCGCACAGGGGCAAATGGCGGAAGCCGAGAAATTCGCGGCCGACGCGCTCGATTCGCTGGTCAATGCATTGGGCGCGGAACACAGCTATACGCCGTATTTTCGGACAGCGTACGCATCCGTGCTCATGAAGCGTGGCAAGTACACCGAGGCCGAAAGAGAGCTGCGGCACTCGCTCGCCACGCTGGAAAAGACCCGGCACGCCGATCACCAGTACGTGTGCTCGGCGGAACATCTGCTGGGCGAAGTGTTCCTCGAGACCAATCGGCTCAACGACGCAGAAGCGATGCTCACCGCCGCGATGAATCGCTGGAAGCGCACCGACGCGCCGGCCTGGCGTTCCGCGCGCGCGGCCAGCGCGCTCGGCGAAACGCTGTTCAAGCAAGGCCGCATGCGCGAGGCGGAGAGTTATCTCACGCGCGCATATACCGAGCTCGCGGCCGACGAAAGCGCCGACCGCGACGTGCGGATCAAGGCGCGCCAGCGCGTCGAGCAGTTCTACCTCGCGAGCGGGCAGCGCGAGAAACTCAACGAACTGATGCTCGCCACCAGCGGCCCCTCGCCCCAGGACAAGCCGCAAGCCCGCCCCAACTAATTCGGCAGCCTCGCTAGTAGCACCTCGGGTACAGGGATGTACCCCGCCGCCGCAGGCGGCGAGCGAGAGGCAAAAGTCACGCCTTTTGCCGTCTCGCTACGAGGGTCGTGGCAGGATGCCCGATCCCGAGTCTTGAACAATCCACTTCTGCTACAGTCTCATTGCTAAGACTCACTTGTAGGAGTGACGGCAACGATGCTCACACGACCCCACCTGTTCGCTTCCCGGCTCGCGGTGTTTTTGCTTTCCTGCGCCATGGGCGCCAGCGCCATGGCCGGCGAACGACAGGACGCGCGCCTGCTCACCTCGACTCAAGTGCTGAGCGAGCTGATGCGCATGCCCGAGCAAAATATTCCTACCTGGTTGCTGGAACGGGCTTACGCGGTCGCCGTGATTCCCACCGTGATCAAGGTGGGCTTGGGCATCGGCGGTCGCCGCGGCAAGGGCGTGCTGGTCGTGCGCAAGGACACCGGCCAGTGGAGCAATCCGATTTTCATCAACCTCACCGGCGGCAGCTTCGGCTTCCAGGTGGGCGTGCAGTCGGCCGACGTGGTGCTCGTTTTCACCTCAAAACAAAGCATCGAAGGCATCGTCGGCGGCAAGGTGACGCTGGGCGCAGACGCTTCGGTGGCGGCGGGCCCGATCGGGCGGCAGAGCTCGGCGGCCACCGACATCGGCCTGACCGCGCAGGTGTATTCGTATTCGCGCGCCAGCGGCCTGTTCGCGGGCGTGGCGTTGGATGGATCGGCCATCACCATCGACGGCAACTCGAACGAATCCTTCTATAAGAAGCCCGGCATCCTCGCGAGCGAGATCATTCGTTCCGATGCGCCCGCGGCGCCGGCCCCGGCCGATCAGTTCATCGCGGCCGTTCAGCACTCCGCCACGGGCGGCGTGCCTGCGACTGCCGCGCCGCCGGCCCAGACCGCCACACCGGCGGCCCAGCCGCCCAATTCCACGGCCAGCTCACCGCCCGCCAGCAGCGGCGTGCAGACGTATCCCATGGAAGACCCACAGCCGGGTCAGGAACCGCCGCAATAACTATTGCGAGTCCGCGCCGCGAGAACCCCGAACTCGCGGCCGCTTCCCGCATCTAAACCGCCTGAACCGACGGCGATCCCGCACGGCCCCTCGTTTGCGCCCCAGTATGCGAAGTGGGGCGGGCCGGATATGATCGCGCGCGGCCCGACACGGCAGTTGGCATGTCTTACAGCGCAACGAGATTGCAATGAAATCGACTCATTTTTCCCAAGCAGCGGCACGCATGAACCGGTCCGCGGCACGCGGTTTCACGCTGATCGAAATCATGGTGGTGGTGGTGATCCTCGGCATCCTCGCAGCGATCGTCGCTCCCAACGTCATGCGCCGGATCGACGACGCGCAGCTGACCAAGGTGGCCAGCGACATCCGCACCATCGAGACCGCGCTCAACCTCTACCGCATGGATAATTTCCGTTATCCCACCACCGAGCAGGGCCTCAAGGCGCTTTACGAGAAGCCGAACGATTCGAGCGTGCGCAACTGGAAACCGGGCGGCTATCTCGATCCGACCGCGCGCAAGGACCCCTGGGGCAACGACTATCGCTACGTCTACCCCGGCACGCACGGCAAGGAATTCGACCTGTTCACGTACGGCGCGGACAACCAGGAAGGCGGCGAAGGCCTCGACACCGACCTCGGCAACTGGGTGCAGGAAAAGCAGTAAAGCGATCCTGTCGGGATGCAAAACCCGACTTACAACGGCGAGGTCGGGCCTCTAGAATTTGGCGCTTATGAGCGCCTATACCGAGACCGCGCCGACGCGCGCTGAAGTCGACGCCTTCTCCGGCGTCACCGTCCTGCAGTTCGGCACCAACTGGTGCGGCTTTTGTATCGCGGCCGAGCCGCACATCGTGCAAGCGCTCGATGCGTTCCGCGCCGCCCATCCAGACCTGCGTCACTTCAAAGTCGAGGACGGCCCCGGCCGTCCGCTCGGCCGCTCCTTCAAAGTGAAACTCTGGCCCACCGTGATCTTCATGAAAGACGGCGTCGAGGTCGCGCGCGTGGTCCGGCCGAATTCCGCGCAAGCGGTCAGCGACGCCGCCAGGCAAGTCGATTCCCAATGAGCCCTCATGGCCTTCCTCCGCCTCGAAATAAAAAATAAAAACATATGTTCCCCCTCTGCCAACGGGAAAGGGGGCCAGGGAGTGAGGGTCTTTTTTAGGCGGAGCACGTGACCACCGCGTCCTCACCCGCAGTTCAGCGTTACCTGCCCTGGCTGGTCGGGCTGGTGCTGTTCATGGAACAGCTCGACTCGACCATCGTGAACACGGCCGTGCCGACCATGGCGCGCAGTCTCGATGTCACGCCGCTCAGCCTCAAAGCCATCGTCACCAGTTACATCCTGGCGCTCGCCGTGGGCATACCCGTCAGCGGCTGGCTCGCCGACCGCTTCGGCACTCGCAAGGTGTTCACGGCCGCGGTCGCCATCTTCACTGGCGCATCGATCATGTGCGGCCTGGCGCTGAACGCGCCGATGCTGGTCGTCGCACGCATCCTGCAGGGACTGGGCGCGGCGATGATGACGCCTGTCGGCCGCCTCGCCATCGTGCGAACGTTTCCGCGCTCGCAGCTGCTCAACAAGATGAACTTCGTGATCATTCCGGCGTTGATAGGCCCGCTGCTCGGTCCGACGGCGGGCGGTCTGATCGTGCATTGGTGGTCATGGCGCGAGATCTTTTTCGTCAACGTGCCGGTGGGACTCGCGGCACTGTGGATGATCCGCCATCACATGCCGGATTATCGCAGCGACTCGCCACGGCCACTGGATGTAGTCGGTTTGATCTTGTTCTGCTCGGGCGCGGCGCTGCTTTCGTGGCTGCTCGAAGTGTTCGGCGAGCATCGCCTTGAGGCGACTACCACGACACTCCTGTTGTTACTTTCGTTTGCGCTGCTGGGCGCATATGCGTGGCACGCGAATCGGAGCGAGTCGCCGCTGTTGAATCTGCGCTTATTCAAAGTGCGCACGTTCCGCGTTTCGGTGGCCGGCGGCCTCGTCACCCGTCTCGGGATCGGCGGCCTGCCCTTTCTGCTACCGCTGTTCTATCAGCTCGGACTCGGGCTGCCGGCATGGCAATCGGGCTTGCTCATGGCGCCCTCCGCCATCGCGGCCATGGTGGTGAAGGCGTGGGCGCCCCATGTGCTTCGCCGCTTCGGTTATCGGCGCGTGCTCACCATGAACACGGTCTTGATGGGCGCGGTCATCGGTTTGTTCGCGCTGGTGGACCGCGATACGCCCATGGCACTGATCGTACTGCTGAGCTTTCTGGTGGGCTCGGGCAATTCGATGCAGTTCTCCAGCATGAATTCGCTGGCCTTCGCCGACATCGACGATCGCAGCTCCAGCATGGCCAACACCATCGCCAGCTCCATGCAGCAGCTATCGATGAGCTTCGGGCTGGCCTGCGGTTCGCTGCTCACGGGCTGGTATCTGGGAAATCTGCCGCAGACCGATCAGGTCGCGGTCGTCAACGCCTTGCACGCGGCGTTGCTCACATTGGGAGCGGCGACCATCGTGTCGTCGCTCAGTTTTTGGGCGCTGCGCCCCGAAGACGGGCATGCGCTGATCGACAAGCCCGCTTCCGTCGGCACGCGCGAGCCCACGTCGAGCTCGCGCGCGTGACATCTGTTTACTGACGAGCCAGCGCCTTCAGCAAGCTGTCCCAATGCGCGAGCGCGCCGTCGATAGACGACACAGGCGCGCGCTCATCGAGGCCGTGCGCGAACTCGTCCGAATCCTTCATGAACAAACCCGAGACGCCGTAGCTCGGCACACCCAAGGCGCGGAAATGCATGCTGTCCGTGGCGCCGGCCGACATCGACGGCACGATGGACAAACCAGGGAAGCGCGCGTGCACCGCCTTGGTCACTGCATTCATCACATCCTTACGCAGCGGCGACGCATCGCTCGCGACCGAACCGGAGCCCGGCAGAGTCACGGCGACATTCGGATCCGCCACGACTTCGGTCAGCGTCTTCTGCACGTCCGCGAACGACACGCCCGGGAAGATCCGGCAGTTGATATTCGCGACCGCCTTCTGCGGTAAGGCATTCGGCGCGTGCCCGCCTTCGAGCATGGTGGCCACGCATGTCGTGCGCAGCTGGCCGACGTAGTTCGGGTCAGCCGACAATGTCGCGATGGCCTGCGCGTCTTCGGGGTTGGCCAGATATGCCTTGATCGCCGCCGCCGTCGGGCCGGACAGCTTCGGCAGGCTCTCTTTGAAGTAGGCCATCGTCAGCTCGTTGTGCATGGCTGGGAATTCATACGCAGCGATGCGATCGAGCGCGCGAGCCAGCTGATTGATGGCGTTCACTTTGCTCGGCCGGCTGGAATGTCCGCCCGGATTGGTGACGGTGAGCTTGTAATCCGCATAGCTCTTTTCGCCAGCCTGCAAGCCGTAAACGACGGGCTGACCTTCCTCGGACAGCAGACCGCCGCCCGCGTCGCCGTTCAACACCAGCTCGGCGTCCTTGAACTGAGCGGCCAGCTTGCGAGTGCTGGCCATCGACGTTTCCTCATCGCCCGAGAACGCGAGGATCACGTCGCGCCTGGGCTTCCAGCCTTCCCGCTTCAGCTTCGCGACCGTCGCGACGATCATGGAGAGCTCGAACTTGTTGTCCACCGAGCCGCGGCCGAACACATAGCCGTTCTCGATCACCGGCGTGAACGGATCCCGCTTCCAGTCCTCGCGCTTGGCTTCCACGACGTCCATGTGGCCGAGGACCATCAGGGGCTTTTTCTTGCTGTCGGTTCCGCGATAGCGAGCCACGAATGTCGCCGTATTCGCCACGGGTTCGATGGTGATATCGGACGCGGGGAAGCCGGCTTCCACCAGCACGCCCTTCAAATACTCGGCGTACGCCGGCACCTGACCCGCCCCGTCCACCGTCCGGAAGCTGATGGACTTCTGCAGAATGCCCAACGCCTGATCGTGCAGCTCCGGCTTCACCGCCGTCGAACTGGCCGCCACCGGACCCGCGGCCATACCCACGGCCGCGCAGCCAACCAGCACCGAGACATAATGTTTGATTTGCGAACGGGACTTCACTTCGAACCTCGCGCTATGTCGCCATGGCCATGGCTAAACGTCGATTGTCGCACGGGTCGCGGCTTCGGGCTTGTATACAGAGCGCTGGCGATAGCGCCGAAGGATGTCACGCGTCGAGCGACACACGCTCCACCAGGAAATCCAAGAACACACGTACGCGGGCGGCCAAACGGGTGTGGCCGATGTAGAGCGCGTGGACGTCTTCGCTGTCGGCTCTGATGTAATTCTGTAGCAGTGGCACGAGGCGGCCGGCGCGCACGTCGGCGCCGATCAAGAAGTCCGCCAGTCGCGCGACGCCAGCGCCGCCGAGGCACATGAGTCGCAGCGCCTCGCCGGAGTTGCCGAGGAAATTGCCGCCCACGTGATATTGCTTGACGCGGGTCCCGGTCCGAAAGGTCCAACCCTCCACCGAGCGCCGGTAGTTGAAGTTGAGACAATTGTGCTGCTCGAGATCCGATGGCGTCTGGGGCGTGCCATGACGCTGCAGATATTCGGGCGAGGCGGCCACGATCCAGCGGCTGCTGCCGAGCTTGCGAGCACGAAGCGACGAGTCACGCAAAGGGCCGTGTCGAATGGCCACGTCGGTGCGTTCGCCCACCAGATCGACGACGGCATCGCTGAGCGACAAGTCCACCGTGATCTTCGGATACCGCTGCAGGAACTCCGGCAGCACCGGCAACAGCTGATGAATGCCAAACGGCGTCGACGCGCTGACTCGCAGGCGGCCACGAGGCTCGCTCTTGTCGGCGGCGAACGAGCGCTCCAGCTCATCGAGATCCACCAGCAACTTCTGGGCCTGTACGCGGAACCTCTCGCCTTCCGGGGTCACCGAAAGCGAACGAGTAGTGCGCGTCAGCAGCCGTACGCCCAGACGGGCTTCGAGCCTGGCCACGCTCCGGCTGACCGCCGAGGGCGTTTGGCGCAGCGCCTTGGCCGCGGCGGCAAAGCTGCCACCCTCGACAGTGCGAAGAAAAGCCTCGATTTCGCCAGTTCTGTTGTCCATGGACGCGCCTGGTCGTAAGAGCTCGACGCGCAAGCGCGTGCGAGCGGGATTCGTTCATTCAATGCACGACGGTCGTGTGCGCGGACATTCTTATCAGCAATCGAGCGCGCCCGCATCATGACCTTCCCTCAACCTCCCGGGACTGTCATGCCTCTCGCTCTGTATGCGCTCGCGGTCGGCGCCTTCGGAATCGGCGTCACCGAATTCGTGATCATGGGATTGCTGCTGGAAGTCAGCGGCGACCTGAATGTTTCCATCTCCGCCGCCGGCATGTTGATCTCCGGCTATGCGCTCGGCGTCATGGCCGGCGCACCGGTGATGACGGTGGTCACAGCACGCTGGCCGCGCAAAGCCACTCTGCTCGCTCTGATGGCGATTTTCACCCTGGGCAATCTCGCCTGCGCCATCGCCCCCAGCTACTTTGGACTCCTGGCAGCGCGCGTCCTCACAGCGTTCGCGCACGGAACGTTCTTCGGCGTCGGCTCGGTAGTCGCGACACAATTGGTTGCGCCTCAACAGCGCGCGTCGGCGATCGCCATCATGTTCACGGGGTTGACCATCGCAACGGTGCTCGGCGTTCCGTTCGGGACCTGGCTGGGTCAGATGGCGGGATGGCGCGCCACGTTCTGGGCCGTGGTCGGCATCGGCGCCTTTGCGCTAGCAGTCATTACGTTGCTCGTGCCACGAGACGCGGGACAGATCGAAGAAGGGGACTGGCGGAGTGACGTTCGCGCTCTCGCCCGCGGGCCAGTGGCGCTGGCGCTGCTGACGACTGTATTCGGGTTTGGTGGGATGTTCGTCGTCTTCACTTACATTGCGCCACTGCTGACTCAGCTGACTCACTTCAGCGAGCGCGCCGTTTCATTGATCTTGCTGGTGTTCGGCGGCGGCCTGGTCGTGGGCAACATCGTCGGCGGCAAGCTCGCGGATCGTCATCTCGAAGCCACGCTCATCGGTTCGTTGCTCGCGCTCGCCGCGGTGCTGGTGTTGATGACATTCGCCGTCCACGACGGCGTCGCCATGACGGTTTTCGTCGCCCTGCTCGGCGCTGCTTCGTTTGCAACGGTGCCACCGCTGCAGATGTGGGTGCTGGAGAAATCCAACGGCGCCGGCCAAAGCCTCGCGTCCAGCTTCAACATCGGCGCATTCAATCTCGGCAACGCGCTTGGCGCGTGGCTCGGAGGCGTGGTGATCGATCATGGGCCGGGATTGACCGCGCTGCCCTGGGTAGCCGCTCTGCTGCCGCTGACTGCCGCCGCGCTCGCCTTCAAAGGGCTGCGAGCGTCGCGAGAGGTGGCGGCTGCCTGTTGATTACCCGGTGGCGGCCAAGGCCACGACACCGCTGACGATGAGCACGGCGCCGATCAATCGCATCGGCGTCACTGACTCCTTCAGCAAACGCGCGCCGAAGTACGTGCCGATCAATGTCGCCAGTTCGCGCATGGGAGCGACGTGCCCGATGGGCGCATGTTTCATCGCGTACAACACGAGGATGTAACCGAGCGGCCCGAGCACGGCGACGATGAGAATGGGCGTGCGATACGTTCTGGCCTCCGCCATCAAATTGGCTCGATCCCTGAGCGCCATGGGCGCTAGCAATCCCAGTCGGATCAGGTTGCCGGTGAAGTCGATCAGGAACGGCGAGAGCATCAGTGTCTTCACGGCCCAGCCATCGTTGATGGTGTAGCCGGCGATGAAAAATCCGGTGAGGATGCCAAGCGCGACGCCCGCACGAGGCGCTTTGTGCGGTTCGCTGGCAAGCCCCGACACCATCACGATGCCACTGACGATCAACAACACGCCGAGCACTGAGAAGGCGCTGGCGGGTTCCTTCAACAGGAATGTCGCGGCAAGGAACGACAGCAACGGTCCAGTGCCGCGCGCGAGCGGATAGACCAACGACAGGTCGGACACTCGATAACCGGCTTGCAGCGTGAGCGAATAGCCCATGTGCAGGATGCCGGTCATGAGTAACGCCAGCCAATGCGCCGTTTCGAACTGCGGGCGTTCGGAAATCAGCACCCACGCCACGGCCGGCGCATACAGAACGATCGAGCCCAGTGAGTACAGCCACACAAAGTGGCGTGAGCCCGCGGCTCGCTTGGCGGCCAGGTTCCATGTGGCGTGAGTCAGCGCCGCCAGCAGGACGGCCGCGATCGCGAGTGGGTGCATGAGTGGCGCGATTCTAACATCGCGCACCCGATCAATCGGGCGTGAGCGCCTTGATGATGGCGCTAATCGCTCGTTTGAGCATACCGACCGGACTGACGACGTAGCTGTCGGTCACGATTTCCTTCGGCTCGTCGCCCGCCTTTTGCAGCAGCCGGTCCAGTTGCACCAGATCTTCAGGGGTGAGCACCAGGCTGGCTTCATTCGGTTGAAACGGCGTGCCGGCCGGGAACTGCTCGCCGGTTCGCGATAGCTCGATGTGAGTTCCCATTACTGCGGTGACGGGATTGGTCCTGGAGAATTCGACCATCCGGCGCACGCTGGCTTTGAAGGTCGGCCAGTCCCACACGTACAACCTGCCCGGCAGGACACTGTCGCCCGTCAGCAGCCAACCCGTGCGCGAATCGAAGACCGCCAGAGCTTCGGTTTGATGCCCTGGCGCGGGCAGAACGGTCAGCACCCGGCCGCCCAGATCCACGGTGGCAGCACCTTGCGGCCATTTCGTAAAGCCGAAGAACTTACGCACCGCTTCGTTGTTCGGCTCGACCAGTGTCACGCCCGGCTTGCCGCGGAACTGCGCGTCGCCGGCGATGTGATCGCCGTGGCTGTGCGAGTGAGTGACCAGCATCTTCAGCTGTGGGTTGCCGCGTTCCTGGATGAGCTTGCGAATGGTCTCATACACGGGGAATACGGCCGCGTCTTCAGTGGCGCCGGTGTCCTGGACGAACACGGTGTGCTGACCGAACAGCACATACATGAACGGCGCTTCCCAGTTCACGCATTTGCTTTGCCTCAACACGTAAGTGTCCGCATCGAAGCGGAACACCTCCAGCGGCGGGTCGCGATTGGTCTCGCAATCCTCGGCGCCGTGAATCCAGACTTTGTCCCGCAGTTCGGCGAGATCGCCCGCCTGACTGGTCGCGCTCAACGCACCGCCAAGCCAGGCAGCCAGGCCGACAACCAACACCTGCCTGATGCAAATCGACATAGGCCCTCCTAGCTCTGGGAACCGACGGCATCGACGGGCGGATCATAATGTATGGGGACAAGAATCGGAGTGTGTGGCGCCTGCGCCGGCGGCATCCTGAGCTCACTCGACGCCAGGTAGCCCGCCATGCACTTCCAGATCTCCGGCCTTCCCTTGAACTCCTTTGCACCGCTGTTCGCACTCTCGGACGAGGAGTTGGCGCATCACGATGCGGTCCGAGCGATCGCCGACCGTAGTCCCGGCTTTCCCTGCCGTGTCAGCCTGCAGGATGCTGAAGTTGGCGAGCGGCTCATCCTGCTCAACTACGAGCACCTCGCCGTCGCCTCTCCCTATCGCTCACGCCATGCCATCTATGTGCGCGAGTCCGCCACCGAAGCGCAACTTGGCAGCGACGAAGTCCCGGCGCAGCTACGTACTCGCTTGTTATCTGTTCGCGCCTTCGATGGTCGCGGCATGATGAAAGGAGCCGAGGTCACTCCAGGCACGGCGCTCGAACGCGTCATCGAGCTGCTGTTCTCCACTCCTGACGTGACTTATCTGCACATTCACAACGCCAAACCCGGCTGCTACGCCGCGCGCGTGGATCGAGTGTGATGGAACGAGGCGGGATTAACCCGCCTCGCCGCCTGCGGCCAGATCGTGAGGAAAGCGAGCGACGTTGGGCGCGCCGACGATGCCGCCGGATTGGCGTTCGAACAAACGTCGGTAGTGGCCGTGCGACCGGCGGACCAGCATTTCGTGACTGCCCTCCTCGACGATGCGGCCGCGCTCGAACACCAGGATGCGATCCATCGCACGCACCGTCGACAGACGATGCGCGATGACGATGGACGTGCGGCCCGACATCAGGCGATCCATCGCTTCCTGGATCAGCGCTTCCGATTCGGAGTCGAGGCTCGAGGTCGCCTCGTCCAGAATCAGAATCGGCGCGTTCGCAAGGAACGCCCGCGCCAGCGCCACGCGCTGACGCTCGCCACCGGATAGCTTCACGCCACGCTCGCCCACCAGCGTTTGATAACCACGCGGCAAGCGCACGATGAAATCGTGAGCATTCGCCAACTGAGCAGCGCGCTCGATTTCCGCCATCGTCGCATCGGGCCGCGCATACGAGATGTTCTCGGCCAGGCTGCGATGAAACAGAATCGGCTCCTGCTGCACGATCGCGATCTGCGAACGCAGCGACTCCTGCGTGGCCTGTGCGACGTTCTGGCCGTCGATCAGGATCCGGCCCTCGGTCACGTCGTACAGCCGTTGAATCAGCTTCACGAACGTGGTCTTGCCCGAGCCCGAATGCCCAACCAGGCCGATGCGCTCACCCGGCGCGATACGCACGTTCAAGTCGCGATACAGCGGCGTCTGCTGACCGGCGTAACAAAACGTCACGTGATCGAAACGCACTTCGCCCGATTCGATGCGCAACGGCCGCGCGCCCGGCGAGTCCGCCACGCCCATGGGCTCCGAATGCAGCTGGACCATTTCTTCCATGTCGTTCACGGAGCGTTGCAGGTGATGCACGTGCTGCCCGATGTCACGCAAGTAGCCGTGCACGACGAAGTAAGTCGTGAGTACATAGGTAATCTCACCGGGTGTCGCGCGACCCTGCCACCACAGCCACAAGGCCGTTCCAGTCACCGCCGAGCGCACCAGCCAGAGCAATGCCAGCTGCCCCGTGCCGCTCCAGGTATGAAACATCCAGGTACGCTCGGTGCGTCGTGACCATTTGTCCACGACACGACCCAGCCGCGCATCTTCACGCACTTCAGCACCGAAAGATTTCACGACCGCATTGGCGCCGAGCGCGTCCGCGAGCACACCGCCCATGCGCGTATCTTGAGCGTTGGACAGGCGTGAAGCCGGCGCGATGATGCGCGTCGCCAGCATCACCGTCATCGCGACGTAGGCAATCGAGCCCAGCGCCATGACCAAGCCCATGATCGGCCAGCGCTGCCCGAGCAGCAGCACCGTTCCCACCAACACCACCAGCGAAGGCAGCAGCGCGAGCAGCAGCACGTCGTTGATCATGTCGAGCGCCCACATGCCGCGCGTGATCTTGCGCACGGTGGAGCCGGCAAAACTGTTGTTGTGCCAGTCGGTCGAGAAACGTTGCACGCGATGAAACGCACCCTGCGCCACTTTGCGCATGATGCTCAAAGTGAACGGCACGATGCCCCACCAGGCGAGATGGCGCAGCACCACCATCGTCAGCCCGAGCCCCACCATGACGAGAAAAGAATGGAACGCGACATCGGCCGCGGCCCGACCTTGAGCAAGCGCGTCGACCAGCCGCCCTGCGTACACCGGAACGACGACTTCCGTGAGCGTCGCCAACATCATCGCGACGGCCACGGTGATCGCCAGGCCCTTGTGAGCAGCCCAGTGCCGGAAGGTGAAAAACAGAACATTACGGAGGACCTGCGAGCCCTCGGCGCGAGATTTGACCATGATGAGCGAGCGCGTTACCGCGCTATCCTTGCGAAGACGACTGACCTGAGGATGCGGCGGCCAACTTCAAGCTGGAGCCGCGGGACTGCCTGACCGAGGTCCGGGATTACCGGGTACGCACGGGTGGGAGGTGCATGCTGGATGGTTTCATCGGCGCCCTCCTTCTTCGCTAAGGTCAATGACGGGACGATTATTGAATCATTGTTGGCTGCTTTGGGCAAGCCCGAGTACGCCAGCCAGCAACTCTTGCTCTCTCTGAAAGAAAAAAATAAAAAATAATGTCCCCCTCCCGTACACGGGAGGGGGCAGGGGGTGGGTCTTCCGGCCGGAGAAAAACCGCGTAAACGACTCAGCGCTTCAGCGCCCTTTGCAACGATTGCACATATAACGGCGTCGCTCCGAGGTCGTTATGACCGACGCCCGGAATCAATTCCAGCGACGCGACCCCGGGCCGGAACCGCGCATACAAATCCTCACTGCTCGCACGCGGAATGATCTCATCGTGCTCGGCCACCACCAACGTGGTCGGCACGGTAATCTCGGGCGCATAACGCCAGGATTCATATTTATCCTGCAGCAGCCACTTCACTGGAAACATCGGAAACTGCCGCGCGCCCAACTCGACAATGCTCGAATACGGCGTGATGAGCACCAGCCCCGACGCAGGACGCTGACTGGCGAGCCGGATCGCGACACCCGATCCCAGACTGCGCCCCATGACCACGACATCGGAATGTCGGGCATGAACGTGATCGAACAACGCCAGCGCATCCTGCTGGATGACTGATTCACCAGGGCTGCCCGAACTGCCGCCAAAGCCACGGTAGTTCATCAAGTACAGCGCGTAGTCAGGGAACGCGGCGGAGAACGACGGCATGTTGTGTGTAACGTCCTCCCCATTGCCGCCGAAGTACACGATGGCATTCGGCCCGTCGAACTCGCGCACACTGACGACCAGATCGGCTCCGTCCACCTTCAACGGCAGCGTCGCCGACGTCTCGCCCCGCGGACGCGGTTGCGGGAAGTAAAGCAGCGAACGCTGCAAGAAGAACAACGCGACGCACAGGCCGACGTAGACAAGCGCGACAAACAGGACCGCGTTGAGCAATGGTTTCACAACTTACATCGGCGGAAACGGCGACACTCCAATCCACCGCACGTGCAGCCACATGGCAAAGATCACATACAACGCGAGGCCGCCGACCACGGCGATCACGTCGTTGTATTTCATCGGCGGCGGACCTGGCACCGGTCGAACCACGGCGCGGCGCTTCACCGAAATCCGATCCGCGACAGCCCAGATTAGAAAGCCGCCGAACAGCAGCAAGTCCGCGAGCATGCCGTTCGCGAGCAGGTGCGCGAAGGCCCAAGCCTTGATCGCTGCGAGCATCGGATGCTTCACGGCCGCTTTGATGCGGCCGGGCAAGTAAGCGGCGAGCAGCAAAGGAAACACCGGCAGCATCACCAGCGCAGCCAAGTGTCGAGTCCACGCAGGCGGCGCATACACCAGGATCGGATCCTGACGCGCGACGCCGTAGCCCCACACGAGCAGTACGAAACCAATGATGGACAGCACCGAGTAAATGCCTTTGTAGGCGCCCTCGCCCATCCTCGCTACGGTGCGGCTTCGAAACGTCGGCGAGAAAATCTCCACCGAGTGCACGCCAAGGAAGATCACCAAACCAAGAATGAGATAGATCATCGCGCCCCCTGCTGACCCGCGTTACGAATCGACTGCAGCGTCGCATTCGGCGTGATGGCTTCGGGATCGATGCGGATTTCGATCAGTGCGGGCTTGCCCGCGGCCATGGCCCGCTCCAGCGCCGGCGCGAACTGCTCTGTCGTCTCCACCAGCTCGCCATGCGCACCGAACGCCGTCGCGTACGCGGCGAAGTCGGGATTTACCAGGGAAGTGCCATGCACGCGTGCGGGATACTCACGTTCCTGGTGCATGCGGATGGTGCCGTACATATTGTTATTGACCACGATGATGATCACGTTGAGCTGATACTGAACGGCAGTCGCCAGCTCCTGGCCCGTCATCAGGAAACAACCGTCACCGGCGAACGCAACGACGGTGCGCTTCGGGTAGAGCGCCTTGGCCGAGATTCCGGCCGGCACGCCATAACCCATGGCGCCCGACGTCGGCGCGAGCTGCGTGCGAAAGCCGCGATACCGATGGAATCGATGCGCCCACGTCGTGTAGTTGCCCGCGCCGTTGGTGACGATAACGTCCGGCGGCATCACACGATCCAGATGCTGGATCACGTCCCACATCTGCACCTTGCCTGGAATCTCTTTCCGGCCCTGCCAGGCGCGATAATCTTCGTTCGCAGCGACGGCCTGAGCGTTCAAGTCGGCCCGCGTCAGCTTGGGCAGCGCCGCCAGCGCGTTGGACATCGCCGGCATGGTGGCATTGATCATGAGATCCGCGTGATAGAAACGTCCCAGCTCTTCCGCCTCGGGATAGATATGCACGAGCCGTTGCGCCGGCACGGGACCGGCGATCAGGCCGTAACCGCTGGTGGTGATCTCGCCGAGCCGCGCGCCCAGCACGATCAACAAATCGGAAGCTTTGATGCGCTCGGCCAGCTTGGGATTGATGCCGATGCCGACGTCGCCCGCATAGTTCGGATGTGCGTTGTCGAGCAAGTCCTGCGAGCGGAACTCACATCCAACCGGAATCTGCTGCGTCTCGGCGAAGCGTCGCAGTCGATCGCAAGCTGCTTCGTTCCAGCCGCTGCCACCTGCCAACAAGAAGGGCCGCTGCGCTTCGCTGAGCATTTGCGACAGCTTGCTCATCGATTCTGGCGAAGGCGCGGACTCGACGCGTTGCCACGGACGAGCATCGGCAACTGCAGCCGTGCCGGTCAGCACGTCTTCAGGCAACGCGAGCACCACCGGCCCCATGCGCCCGCTGGTCGCCACTTGATAAGCGCGCGCGATGAATTCGGGAATGCGATCGGTGCGATCGATCTGCGCCACCCATTTCGACATGGGACCGAACATGCGACGGTAATCGATCTCCTGAAACGCCTCGCGCTCCATGAAGTCGGTGCCCACCTGACCGATCAACAGGATCATCGGCGTGGAATCCTGGAACGCAGTGTGTACACCGATCGACGCATTGGTCGCCCCGGGTCCGCGCGTCACCAGACAGATGCCAGGCTTGCCGGTGAGCTTGCCGTACGCCTCTGCCATGTTGGCCGCGCCGTTCTCGTGGCGGCAGGTGATCAACCGGATCCGATCGCGGACTGCATACAATGCGTCCAGCACCGGCAGGTAGCTTTCGCCGGGAACGCAAAAAGCAAGCTCGGCTCCGTGCGTCAGCAGTTGATCGACGATGAGTTGTCCGCCGGTGCGGGGGGCGGGAGCCGATTGTTCAGTCATGCCGCCTATTTTAGCGCGGCTGCTTTTTACCTGCTCGCGATGGCGATTTTCAGTGCTTCGGCCAGACCGGCCTGTTCCACATGCCCCACCGTGCGACCGGCCGCTTCGATGACTTCCGGATCGGCGTTACCCATCGCGATCGGGTGACCGACGACACGCAGCGCCGAGATGTCGTTGCCAGAGTCGCCGATGTACATCACGTCTCGCATATCGATGCGATATGCAGCAGCGATTTCGCGCATCGCGCTGCCCTTGCTCACACCTTTGCGGGTCAAGCCTACGAATCGAACATTGGGCATCAGCGGTGACGTGGAGTGCGCCATTTCGAGTTCGGGCGGTGCGACGATGCGATCCGCATCTTCAGGCGAGAGCAACCACTGCGCACGCACCAGTGGCGGCGACAATGTTTCGAACGGCCGTGGCTTGAACTGCAAGCCCAGCAGTTCGGCGTGCTGACTGGCCCAAGGCGCTTCGCTTTCGACGACGTAGTCATCGTCGCCGTACAGCTCCAACACCTGTTCGGTCTCTCGAGCGTGAGAGACCAAGCCGCGCACGGAGCCTTCCGGCAATGGCGTCGAACGTGACTCGTGCGTCGCGAGATTCACGATGCTCGCGCCGTTTTGAAAGATGTGCCAGCCGTCGTCATCCAGCCGGCGTGCATATTCCGCCGCCAGACCGAACGCCGGGCGTCCCGAACACAATGCAAGATGGATCCCCGCGGCTCGCGCCTGCTCGGCGGCTTGCCACACCACCGCCGGCACTTCGCCCGAGCGGCCCACCAAGGTTCCATCGACATCGATGCCAATCAACGCAATCAACGGTGTCTTCCAAATGCGAGAACAGGTCGCGCCATACTAGCGCGACCCGTTCGCGGACGGGCAACAACCCCCGTCAGATTTGGCTCACTCTCTGTTGATCCAGGGAGTTGCGTCGTAAATCAGCAGCTCGGCCTGGTTGTCGCTCTCGGTCATGAAATATCCGCGCATCGAGCCATTGCCCATGTCGTTGGTGCGGGGCTCGAGCCAGAACGCATTGTGAGTAAGCGACAGCGTGCCCGTCGCACCGGTGCCTTCGTCGATGAAGAGGTTCACCGGCACCTGATGCTCCATGCGATTACGACGCAGGTCGACCAGATCGAGACCGCCGAACGCGACGTTGCCGCGCGGGCTCGCGTAACTCGCGACACCGCCGCACAGCATGTATTCCACGCCTTGGTAGTGGCAGTCCTGATAGTCGATGTAGAACTGCGGATTCGGCACCCAGTCGGAGGAACGGACCTTGCCCCGCTTCGACAACTCCCACGTGTAGAAACGTCGCGATCCCCAGCTCACACCGCGCAGCGTGTCGTCGTGCACGTTGTGAACGATGCCGCCGATGTGATCGTCTTCGGTGAACACCAGTTCCGCCTGCAAAGTCTTGGGATCGACGCGATAGACGTTGCTCTTGCTGTTGGGGCGATACTCTGCGACTGGCACCCACAGATGTCTGCCATCGAAGTCGATACCGCCAGGGTGATACTTACTGCCGTCGGTGAGCTCGACCTTGCCGAGCAACTGTCCCGCTGCGTCGAACTTGAACAGCCAGCCGCGACCGGCGCCCGTCGAACGATCGATGGTGAAGTCATACAACGAATCGGTCGACGCACCATTGCGCACGGTGCTCTCCAGCACTTCAACCGCCGAAACGAAGAACGTATCGCCGATCTTCACCAGCCCCTGCGTATGAAAGGTCTGGAAATTCACGGTCACCGACTGCACCGGGGTCCAGATGGTGTTCTTGCCCATCACACGGAACAGCGCCGTGGTCTTGTTGTCACGACCTTTGGACCAGCCGCGCTCGTGTTCAGTATCTCCAGCCACGGACGTAGCCATGTAGCCAGTCAGCGCGAGACCGAGCGCAACAATGGGAGCAAATTTCACGGTGCCTCCTTCCCAGGCGATACGACGAGGAAGGCCCGTTATACAGAGCCAGTTTTACCGTTTTCTTGCGTGATCAAAATGAATGATCAACGCGGCACGCCCATCAACGCCAGACCCTGAGCGACCGACGAAAACTCATCGCCGCCGACCAGCTTGTCCGCGCCGAACTTCTTCGCGAACAGCTGGCGCACGGCTGGCACGAGCGCGGTGCCGCCGGTCATGAATACTCGCGTGAGACTGGAGGGAGCGACGCCGGCGGTTCGCACTGCTTCATCCGCGACGGCCTCGATGCGCGACAGATCGTCAGCGATCCATTGCTCGAACTCAGAGCGCGTCACGGTGCGATCGATCTCGATCGGCCCGGCTTTGAAGTTGAGCTTCGCCGCATCCTGAGCAGTCAACGTCTGTTTCACTCGCGACACCGCTTGAAACAACGTGAAGCCTTCTTCGTTGCGAATGACGTGCACCAGTCCCTCGAACGCCTCCTGGTCCACAGCCGTGCGCAAGATGTCGGTGATGTGCCGCAGTGTCTGCCGGTTGTTCATCATCGACAGCTGATGCCAGCTGGAGAAGTTGGCATAGATCCACAGCGGAATCGGCAACTTCTTGCTTTCGGGCTGAAACTGCGAGCCCATGCCCAGGGCCGGGCACACCGCGTTGTAGACGATTTGATAATCGAAGCGATCGCCTGCGATGCCAATACCCGTCTGCGCCAGCGGCGTGAGCTTCGGTTGCGCGCCATCCGCGTCGACTTCGACGATGGAGAAGTCGCTGGTGCCGCCGCCCAAGTCGGCGACGAGAACCAGATGCCGGCCCTTGGCTCGGCTGGCGAAAGCATAAGCCGCCGCCTCCGGCTCGAGACCGATTCGATCCGCTTCGCGGCCGACGCCAGCAAACGCGGCCTTCAATCGTGTTTGCGCAAGCTCGTCATCGGGCGACGCGCCCGCGAACTCGATGGGCCTGCCGATGACCAGCGGCGCATCTCGCAGCAACTCGCGCGCACCGGTCGCATCGTACAGATGCTGAAGCAGTGTCCCGATCAACGACTCCAACGTGTAGGTGTGATTGAACACCTTGGTGTCGACGAACGCGCGACTGCCGAGAAACGACTTCATCGACTGCACCAGCCGCGCCGGCCCGGTGCGAGAGATATAGTCCGAGATCGCGTCCGCACCGGCGCTGCTGATCGGGCGCTCGCGAGGATTGGGCTCGGCAGGTCGGAAACAAAGGATCGAAGGCAACGCCGCGCTCTCGCCGAGGCGCGATGTGACTTTCATGACGGCGGAGCCGCCGTTCGCGCCCACCATGGCAATGACGGTATTGCTGGTGCCGAAGTCGACACCAATGGAGATAGGCTGCATGGGAGGTGGCCCGTGAAAAGGGCCGGCCATTGTAGCATGGCGTCCCAGCCGTTGTGATCGCTGGCCGAGGCCGGCACACTGCCGACGACTGTGGATGAGGCCGCCGCGATGGACGATTGGGTGCTGAATGCATTGAAGCGCTGGCCTAACGTGCCGGCGCTGTTCGACTGGCTGGGCCTGGACCGGCGCGGCCGCTGGCTCGTGCGGGGCGAAACCATCAGCCATCCACGCATCGTCGAGGTCATCAATCGCAACTACGGAGCGGACGAGCACGGTCGCTGGTACTTCCAGAACGGCCCACAGCGCGGATACATGCAACTGGAATCGACGCCGTTCATCCTGATCGTCGCCGAAGACAGCGAGCACCTGACGACTCACACCGGTCTCGCCGTCGAGCAAACTCGCTCTGCTTATATAGACGAAGAAGGCGCACTGGTGCTCGTGACCGAGCACGGCCCGGGCGAAATCGCTGGCGCGGATCTCCAGTGGGCGCTCGACCGCATGTCGATCGATGGCAACCCGGTCGATGATGACTCGCTCGCGTCGGCCCTGCAGTTGCCGTCGCACGCAGCGACGAAAATCACAATGTCGATTGGATCAACCCAGCTACCGCTGCATCGGCTGGATTTCGCAGAAGCGCCCGCGAAGTTGGGCTTCGAACGCAACCCAACTCCGCGCGAGGGTGAGAAGGTATCGACGCGAGCGATGGACTAACGCGGCCGCGCGCCCTCTTTTGCGTACTCTTCGATCAGGCGCCCATAGTCCTCGACCGGCGGGAAAGTGTCATAACTGTGCTTCGCCCCAGTAACGACTGACGGCAACCGCGCCTGCGCGTACGTCTCGATGAACGGAACAACCCACGATGCATCGTCCAGCATCGTCGGCCGCACATTGACGAACTGATCCATGCCTTCCGGACGAGTGAACATCCAGCTCTTGCAGTGCGCGCAGAAATAATGGCGCGTGGCCCCGTGCTGCCCACCGATGACCGGCTCGCCCTGCGTGACAGCGAAGCCGGGCGTTGGAATCGCCGCACTGAGCGAATACGCGCTGGCGCTCATTCGCTGACAGCCTTTGCAATGACAAGCCATGGTCAGCAGCGGCGGCGCGCTGATCCTGATTCGCACTTGTCCGCAGCGACAAGCGCCATCCCAAGGAAGTTTCCAGTCGGTCATGTTCTCAGATCCGTGGTGGTCGGCGGCAATGTAAGCTACCTCGTGCAGAAAAGCAGCGCACCGACGGAGGTTTTCACGGATTTTTCACGCGGGGACTCACCCGCCTCTCACGACGAACAGGCACTGTCGTGGGTCTGAAGCACACATCTATGGGGAAATAAGCCATGACGAGAATCTATCTGGCCCTCGCCGGCGCGATCGCTTTGGCGAGCGCCGCTGCAAACGCTCAAACCCCGGTTCATAAACACTATCAGGAGCACGAAACCTTCGACTCCCGTTCACCGTCCGGAGCCATTGCGCCGCGATTGCAAAATGTGGGGAAACACACTTTCCCGGTGACCACCAAATCCGAGCAGGCGCAACGCTTCATCAGCCAGGGATTGAACCTCACCTACGGCTTCAATCACGCCGAAGCCGGACGCGCCTTCGCCGAGGCGGCGCGGCTGGACCCCAATGCGGCCATGGCCTACTGGGGACAAGCGCTGGTGCTCGGACCGAACATCAACGCACCGATGGCGCCGGAAGAGGAACCCAAGGCGCTCACCCATCTTCGCAAGGCTCAATCGTTGAAAGATAAGGTGTCGCAACGTGAGCGCGACTACATCGACGCCCTCGCTCTGCGCTTCACCGGCAAACCCGAAGACCGCGCCGCGGCCGATCAAGCCTATGCCGGCGCGATGCGCGTCCTGCACGAAACCTATCCGGACGATCTGGACGCCGCGACGCTGTATGCCGAAGCGGTGATGGATTTGCGTCCGTGGAACTATTGGACGCGCGACGGCCGTCCGTATGAGCAAACTCACGACATCATCGACGCGCTCGATGGCGTGCTCGCGAAGAATCCCGAGCATCCCGGCGCGCTGCATTACTGGATCCATCTGTGGGAAGCGAGTAACACGCCGGAGAAAGCCGAAGCCGCGGCTGACCGACTGTTGCCGCTCGCGCCGGCGGCCGGCCATCTGGTGCACATGCCGGGACACATCTTTCAGCGAGTCGGTCGCTATGGCGACGCCATGAAGGCCAACCAGATGGCGATCCTGGCCGACGAGGATTACATCACGCAGTGCCGAGCGCAGGGTCTGTATCCGCTGGGCTATTACCCGCACAACGTGCACTTCCTGTGGTTCGCGGCGAGCATGGCAGGCCAGAGCAAGATCGCCATCGATGCCGCCAACAAGACCGCGCAGGCGGTTCCGCCGGCAGCGCTCAAGGAACTGCCCATCCTGCAAACGTTCACGCTCACCCCGGACTATGCCTTGGTGAGGTTCGGCAAGTGGGATGAAATCCTCGCGCTGCCTGCGCCTCGCGTGGACAGCATGTTCACTCGCGGTGTTCGTCACTACGCACGCGGCATGGCGTTCATTCGCAAGAAGGACTTCGAGTCGGCGAAAAAAGAAATCGCCGGGGTGCGCCAGATCGCCAACGATCCGAAGCTGATCGAGACTCCGTCGTCGATGTCGCTGAATCTGGCCGACTCGGTGTTGCGGGTCGCGGTCGAAGTTCTGGACGGCGAGCTGGCAGCCGCGCAAGGCAATTACGACACAGCCATCGCGCATCTGGATCGCGCCGTGCGTTACCACGACAACTTGATCTACACCGAGCCCGATGATTGGCATGCGCCGGTGCGCCACGCGCTCGGCGCGGTGCTGCTCGACGCCGGCCGTCCCGCCGAGGCGGAAGCGGTCTACTGGGAAGATCTGCGGCGCAATCCCAAGAATGGCTGGGCGCTGTTCGGTTTGAACAAGGCGCTGCAAGCCCAGAACAAAGTCGAGCAGGCCAAGCTGGTCGAGGCTGACTTCAAAAAGGCCTGGGCGGATGCCGACGTTACGCTGACAGCATCGCGCTTCTGACGATGCCATCATGAGTGGCATGCGAATCTTCAAACCACTCGCGGCGCTGCTGTGGATCACCTCCGCGGCAGCGCCGGTTTACGCCGATGGCCCGGGCGCTTATCGCCCGCCGCCACGCGCCGCTCTACCGCCGACGCTTTCGGAGCAAAGCGCCATCGATGCCTACACGCTGGGCTATGCGGCGATTCAACGCGCCGATCATTCGCGAGCGCTGGCCGAAGCCTCGTCGGCTGCCGCCGAGAAAGCGGACGCCGAGCGCGCGGCACGCGACTTCTATAAGGAGTCGCTAGGCCACTTCGAAGAAGCCATCCGTCTCGACGGCTCCATGCACGAGGCGTACACGTATCTCGGCTACGCGAATCGCAGGCTGGGCAATCACGCCAAGGCGCTCGCTGCCTATGAGCAGGCATTGCGCATCTTTCCCGATTATCCGCACGCCATCGAATATCAAGGACAGGCGTTCCTGGGCATGAAGCGGCTCGACGAAGCGCGCTTCAACTATCTGCGCTTGTATGCGCTCAACAAAGGCCAGGCCGCGAAGCTGTTGGGAGCAATGCGCGAGTGGGTCGATGCGAACCGGAACGACGCCGAGTCGAACGGCTTCGCCGAGTGGGTCGCGCGTCGTTCCGAGCTCACGCGCGGCGACGTCCCCTCCTCCGGCTGGTGAGTCACGTCACACCGTGATTTCGATGCGATTGCCGTCGGGATCGAGCACGACGCTCTCGTAATAACCGTCGCCGGTGCGCCGCGGGCCATCCAGCACCGGATAACCATCGTTCTTCAAACGCTGCGTGAGCGCATCGACGCGCTCTTCCGAACCCACCGACATGGCGAAATGGGTCAGCCCCATGCGCTGCGCACCCGGCTCGAGCACGACCGGCGAGAGGGTGGTCGTCTTCATGAACTCCAACCGCGCGCCGTCGCTGAAGCTCAGGAAAACGGATTCAAATCCTTTGGTGGGATTGCGATAGCCGCTGCCCGCGACAGCGTCGAAATATCTGACGTAAAAATCTCTGACACGCGTCAGGTCGTCAGTCCAGAGAGCGAGATGTTCGATGCGCATGGTGAACGCGATTCTAACGGCAAACTGGAAAATTTTCCGTCACTTGCGCGCCAGTGTCAGGAACGCTTACAAGGCACGCGATCACTTTGTGAAGCCAGTCTATTTTCGCGTGCGAATGTGTGTGATGCGATGGATCTACACAGACGCGGCGCTCATTGAGCAGCGGCAGGCGCAAAGAGCGAAAAAACCGTTGTCGATGTGTAAAGCAAACGGACACATCGGCAGCGACTGCAGTCGGGTTTCATAACAAATTTTGAACGGGATTGAATATGGCACCGCGCATCGGCAGCTTCACACATTCATTATTGAGCCTTTCAGTCCTGGCGCTGTTGAGTGCGTGCGGCGGACCGCCGACCACGCAGAATGCGCTGCCGAGCGGCAACTCCGGCCCGCCGACGGGCACCAATCCAGGCAACCCGTCGAATCCGAATCCGGGCACGAGCAATCCCGGCACGACCAATCCCGGTACGCCTGCGCCCGAGACGCCGGCCCTCATCGGTGAAACGGCAACGGCCACCGCCAACCCCGCCGTGCTGACCACGTCGCGCACCACGGTGTACAACTTGAATTCTCCGGCGCTTGGCAGCGGCGGCTGGCAGCCCACTGCCTTGCTCGAGACGAACCCTGAGTCCGTGAGCAGCCCGCGCGTCGTGTTCGATCGCGCCGGTAACGGCTTCGCCGTGTGGACACAGGCCGCCGACATGATCGCGCGCCGATACAACGCTGCTTCCGCTTCTTGGGGCGCTCCCGTCGCACTCGATAACAGCGTCCAGCCTGCGAAGCAGGCGCGTATCGCAGTCGATCGCGCCAGCGGCAACGCCATCGCGGTCTGGACTCAGAGCGACGGCACGAACGACTCGCTGCACGCGAGCCGCTTCAACACGCTCACCAATACCTGGAGCGCCCCCGAACTGCTCGAAACCGCCGCCGGCGCGGTCGATATCTTCGAGGAGAACTCCACCGTCGCCATCAACGGCAGTCACGCCGCGGTGACGTGGCTGCAGAACGACGGCGCGAGTTTGAGTATTTACTTGTCGCGACTGGTTAACGGCAGCTGGACCGCGCCCGTGCTGGTGGAGAACAGCAACGAAGCCGCGCAACAACCCAAGGTCGCCATCGACCCCAACGGCAATGTGACGGTGGCCTGGCGTCAGCGCGATCCAGTCTCCGGCGCTCGCCGCATCAACACCCGGCGCTGGGACAACTCGACTCAAGCGTTCGGTCCGGTGATGCCGATGAATGCGGGCGGCGATCGCAACCCGCGTCTGGAGTTCGATGCCGATGGCAATGGCTTCCTGATCTGGCGCGGCGGTGGCGTGTTCACGCGCCACTTCGATGTCGCGACCGGTCAGTGGGGTTCGGAAATCGATCTGCGACATCCTGGCGCCACCTCGGATGGCGCCGATATCTCGGTCGACGAGGACGGCAATGCCATGGCCGTCTGGGTCGAGATCGACGCCGGCAACACTTATATCTATTCACGACGCTACAACGCCGCAGCCGCTTCGTGGGCCGATGCGGAACTGCTCGAAACCACGACGGGCGTGGGCGCGCCGGTGGTCAGCATGAGCGGCGACGATGCCGTGGTGTCCTGGCTTCGTCGCAACGCGGACAATCGCGAGGATGTTTACTCGATCAAGCAGACGGATGGCGTGTGGGGCACGGTCCGCCTGCTCGAAACTCGCAGCGCTTCTGGCGGAGAGCTGACTTCCACCATCAACGCCGGCGGTAATGCGGCGGTGCTGTGGACTCAGACCGACGACTCGAGTCTCTCGGTCTACGAAGCGCGTCATCTCAGCGCGAACCTGGTGGTCTCGGCGGGCGATACGTGGCAGTCCCTTGCGAACACTCTGTATGGAGTGAATGCGCCTGAAGCCGGTCTGGCGCTGCAAGCCGCCATGGGCGGCGGCGCTCTCAGCGAAGGCATGATTCTGAGCGGCTTCCCGGCCACGCTGACCGTGACGGTTTCCGTCCCGGCGTTCTATACCGTGCTCGCCACGGACACCTGGGCTCACGTCGCGAACACTGTTTATGGCGTGACCGACGCTGCAGCCATCGCAACGCTGCGAGCAGCACTCGGCAACCCGACGCTGTCCGCGGGTCTGCAGCTCGTCGTGCCGAGCTCATTCCCGTACATCACTTCCGCCAATTTCAGCGCGCCGCTGGACTGGAGCCGGGTCAACACGACGGCAACCGAGTACTACTCGCTCGACTCCAGTCTGCTCACTGTGCCGTTGAACGACTGGTCGGCGCCGCAGGCGCTCGAATCGAGTGACGACGCTGCGAGCGGCCCTCGCGTCGCGTTCGACGCTGCCGGCAACGGCATCGCCGTGTGGGCGCTCGGAGACGATGTCGTCGCGCGTCGCTATACCCCCGCCTCGGGCTGGGGCGCGCCGACTGTGCTCGACACGAACACCAACGCTGCTCTTCTGCCGCGCCTGGCAATCGATCGCACGACTGGCGACGCCGTCGTGTCGTGGATCCAGAGTGACGGCGCCGCCGACTCGATGTATGTCAGCAGCTTCGATGCCAGCAGCAACACCTGGACCGCGGCACTGCTGCTCGAGAACGACAACGATCCCCTCAACACCATCTGGAGCCCGGCGGTGTCGATCCGCGGCGAGCATGCCGTCGCTGTGTGGTTGCAGTACGAGGGCACGACTGACCATGTGTATGAGTCGCGTCTGGTCGCTGGCACGTGGACGGCGCCGGTCCGTATCGATACTGGCACCGAGATCTGCATGCAGATCGAGGCCGCCATCGATGCGAACGGCAACGCGACGGCTTCGTGGCGACAGCTGGATCCGTCCACCGGCTTCCATATCAACACTCGCCGCTGGGACAACACGGCATTGGCGTACGGTCCGGTGATGCGGATGAACGCCGCCGGCGACCGTCAAGGCAAGCTGGGTATGGATGCGGAAGGCAATGCCGTCCTGTTGTGGCGTGGCCATGGCGTGCAGGTGCGCCACTACGATGTCACGACGGGTCAGTGGAGTGCGCAGCAGGATCTGGCCACTCAGCCCCAGGCGAGCACCGCCGAATTGTCGGTCGCTCCTTCGGGCGATGCGCTGGCTGCCTGGCCGGAAAGTGTCGGTGGCGTGAGCACGATCTACGCGAGCTACTACGATGCCGCCGCCGGCACGTGGAGCGCAGCGACGGCGATCGCGAACAACATGACCGCCGTCAAGATCAGCGTCTCGCTGGTCGGCGACAGCGGCGTGGTCGGCTGGGTGAGCAGCGATGGCGGAGGCAACGGCCAGGACGCGTATGCGGTCCGCTTGCAGGATGGCGTGTGGGGTGCGGCGACGCTGCTCGAAACCATGCCCAATCCCGCATCGGAAATCAGCGCGGCCATTGCTGCCGGTAACAATGCCACGGTGGTTTGGGCGCAAGTCGACGATGCCGCGCCGTCCATCTTCAAGGCCGATTCGAACAGCACGCCGTACTACGTCGTACCTGCCGGCGCCACCTGGCGGTCGCTAGCCGCCACCCTGTACGGAGTAGACTCTGACGACGCGGCCGAGGCGCTGGCAACAGCCATGGGGAATCCGACGCTGACGACCGGCATGCACCTGGAGGCGCCACCGGCGACGCTGGTGCTGACACCGGACGTGCCGACTTATTACATCGTCCAGAGCGGCGACACGTGGCAGAGCATCACGCTCGCATTGTATGGAACGAATCGCACCGAAGCGTCCACGGCGCTGTGGAATTACGTAGGCCGTCCGACGCTGACGGTCGGTCAATCCCTGGCGATCCCAAGCCAACTGGATTACACGATAATAGAAGAATAAGAAACGTAACGAGGGCGAACCGAAACTACGCCCCGCCGCAAGGCGGGGCGATTTTTTTGGTTATCCCGGACTCGAATATGTATCAATTGCCCGCTTGCGCCTGTTTCCACTCGCGGGGCGTCAAGCCGCTTTGTACTTTGAATGCGCGCGACAGCGCAGCCTCGCTGCCGTAGCCCACTTCCACGGCAATCATCTTGAGAGACCGTCCCTGCCGCAGCGCCTGCTGCGCCAGACTCACGCGCCAGTTCTGAAGGTATGCACCCGGCGTGAGGCCCACGGTTTCGCGAAACGCGTTGGCGAACACGCTGCGGGACATGCTCGCGGTTTCCGCGAGCTCATCCAGCGACCATTCGTGCGCGGGTTTCTCGTGCATGGCCACCAGCGCGTGCCGCAACTTGGGGTGGGACATGCCCGCGAGCATGCCGCTGCGAATCTGCCCGCTTTCCATCAAATGACGCAGCACCTGGATCAGCACGACCTCGAACAGGCGATTGACCAGGGCCCGTCGCCCGCAGCGCTGGTTGAATGCCTCGTCGAACAGCAGCGACAGCACGCCTTCCGCACCTTCGATTTCGGCCAGGGGCACGCAGATGACCGGCGGCAACGCGGCGGCGACCGGGTTCGCCACGCCGCCGTCGAAATGTAGATTCGCGCAGGCCAGGTCGGCGCCGCGCGTCGCATCGGTGATGAACCGATGCTTCAACGGCCGCGGATACAGCAGCAAGCTCGGGTTCGTGACGTGCAACGGGTCTTCCCCGTCGTGGTTTACCTCGACGGGCCCGGTCTTGATGAGGTGCAGCTGTCCCGCGTCCGGAATGGACGGCACTTCGTTGAGCCCGCACAGGGCTCCCGAATGGAACATGCGGGCGTGCACCGCGAAGTGCGTCAGCAAGGACTCCAGACGATCGGGCATTCCGAGATTCCTGATCAAGTTTTCCAGATTTTAAGTGAGCTCGAGTCCGGCCGGCACGCGTAAAGTGCTCCTCACCCAATGACGCACACCAAGGAGCACGTCAAATGTCGATCGAAAAAGTCCTGTATACCGCGCAAGCTACAGCCACCGGCGGCCGTGAGGGCCGCGCCGCGTCCTCGGACGGCGTACTCAATGTCCAGCTTTCCACGCCCCGCGAGCTCGGTGGCGGCGGCGGTCCGGGCACCAATCCGGAGCAGCTGTTCGCCGCCGGTTATTCGGCCTGCTTCCTGGGCGCGTTGAAATTCGTGGCCGGTAAAGAAAAGGTCGCCCTGCCGGCGGACACCACCGTGACCGGCCGCGTAGGCATCGGCCCCGTCCCGACCGGCTTCGCCATCGAGGCCGAGCTGAAGATCAAAGCGCCGGGCCTGCCGCGTGACAAGGTGCAGGCGCTGGTCGACAAGGCGCACATCGTGTGCCCGTACTCGAACGCCACCCGGGGCAATATCGATGTGAAGTTGCTGATCGAGGAATAACTCGGCTCGGTCATTCGAGCGCGAGACCCACCCCCTGGCCCCTCCCGTGAACGGGAGGGGGAGCTTATTTTAATTTTCTCGGAAAGACGCCACTCGGCGGCAAGGCGGGGGAACTTATTCTTTTTATTTATTTGGTTTTCTCGGAAGGGCGCCGCTTGATCACAACAAGCTGGTCGTCGAGGAATAAATGCGGCTCAGTACGGCACGCTTCCGCGAAGACACTTCTTTTTGGAAAAATAAAAATAAAAAAATGAGTTCCCCCTCCCGTTCACGGGAGGGGGTCAGGGGGTGGGTCTTACGCTCGAATACCGGGTGGTGGCTAATCTTCCTTGAACATCGCCGTGTAACGACGCTGCATTTCCTCGGGCGTCACATCTTCGATATGACCGCCGAGCAGCCATTCGTGACCGAACGGATCGCGAACCGTGCCGGAACGTTCGCCGTAGAATTGATTCGTCAGAGGCCGCACGACCGTCGCGCCCGCCGCGACCGCCTGCTCGAACAACCGGTCGACGTCACTGACGTGAATGTGAATCGACACACTGGTCCCACCGATGGAGCGCGGCCCACGAATGCCGTACTCCGGATACTCATCCGACAACATGATGGTCACCGCCCCGATCTTGATCTCCGCGTGCCCGACGCGGCCGCTCGGCTCCACCAACCGGAACAACTCCTTCGCGCCGAACGCACGCGCGTAGAATTCGATGGCCGCCGCCGTGTCATGCAGACGCAGATACGCATACACGTCGTGAATGGTCAGCTCGGCGTCATTGCTCGTTTGCTTGCTCATCGCCGGATCTCCTCGCACTGGAGTTAGTGTCACACCCGGCGGGACGCGAGTCTTGAAAGTTTTTTACCCAAGTTTGTTACCCGGGGTGAGCCAACGACATGGTGGTGTTCGTTACCCACGGCGCTCGGCCGGTAGCTCGACGGCGCCACGCCCGCCAACTCGCGAAACTCTCGCGAGAAGTGAGCTTGATCCGAATATCCCGCGGCCAACGCGACGTCCGCGAGCTTGGCATCCGCTGCAATCATGCGCTTCAACGCGCTCGAAAACCGGCGAATGCGGTAATAACGCTTCGGCGTCAATCCCACCGCCGTATGAAACAGCTCGATGAAATGACGCGGGCTATAGCCGCTGTGCTTCTGGATCTCGTCGACGCGACTCAGCTGGCCGGGGCGCAACGCATACGCCACCGCCGGATGAATCAGCAGCGGCCGGTGGATCCTGGCGATCAGCTCGGCTTCCAGCGTGCGGCAGATTTCGTGGGGATCGCGAATCGACGCCAACCGTTCGTGCAGATCGAGTCCCCGATAGCCCCACAGCTCTTCGATGGAAATATGACGATCGCGCAATTCCTGTAACGACGCGCCGAGGATGGCCGCCGCCATTCCCGGCCGGAACGAAGCACCTACGACGACACCCGCCGGCTTCGGCCCTGCCATGTAATAGCGTGACTGCGGCCCGTGAATTATCCCCCGCGTCCATGCATGCCATTCGACTCTGCTGCCGGCCTCGGCCCACTGAATTGGCGAGTCATGCAACGTAATCACCAGCTGAGCCTGGCCGGAGGGCAGCATGTGCTCGCAATCGGGCGCATGCGCCGTGCGACGACTGAGCCAGATGCAGTCGATGGCGACGTCCAGCGGCGGACCGGGACAGTATCGAATCGTCATGTCCGCTCCTTCGGCTGGAGAGTTGACGAGTCTGCCGTTATACTCCAACCATACTCAGAAGTGACTGCTCCGTCCTGGGGCCGTAGTCCTCATCCCGTTCCTAATAGGAATTGCAATCTTGCTCCGGCCGATAGCGGCGGGGAGCCCTGTTTCCATCGATTTTGATCATGCAAAGACATCCTACGTTCTTGATTGTCGTGCTCGGCTTTTTGAATGCGCTGACCCCGTTCACCATCGACCTGTATCTGCCGGCGTTCCCGCAGATCGCGGCCGATCTGGACGTCGCGGTGTCGCGCATGTCGCTCAGCGTGTCCGTGTATTTCATCGGCTTCGCGCTCGGCCAGGTTATCTACGGCCCGCTGCTGGACCGGTTCGGACGACAACGTCCGATCTACGTCGGCCTGGCCATTTACATCCTGGCGACGTTGGGCTGCATGACGACCACCTCGTTCGAAGGCATGCTGGTGTTTCGATTCATTTCCGCGCTCGGGGGCAGTGCAGCTTCGGTCGGCGCGGTGGCGTTGGTTCGAGATCACGTCCCTGCAGATCGCGCGGCACGGGCATTCGCGATGCTGATGCTCGTCCTCAGCGTGTCGCCGCTGCTCGCGCCGAGCATCGGCAGTTTGATTGCCACGGCCGCAAGCTGGCGCGCGATCTTCGCGGCGTTGGCTGCACTCGCCATCGTCGATCTCGCGTTGGTGGTTTTCGCCATTCCTCGCACGTACTCGCCGGATCCTTCCGTTAGTTTGCGGCTCGGGCCCATTCTGCGAACGTTTCGTGACGCCCTGGCCCAGCCGCAATTCAGAACGTACACGCTGGCTGGTTCGCTCTCGTTCGCTGGATTGTTTGTATTCGTTTCGGGCTCGCCCGCCGTGTTCATGGACGGCTTCGGCGTCGGGCCGGGCGGATTCGGCGCCATCTTCGCGATCCTCGCCGGCGGCATGATCCTGGGCGGACAGCTCAATCATCTGCTGTTGAGATATTTCGACAGCGAAGTCGTTTTCCGTCGCGCGCTGTCTGTGCAGGTCGTGAGCGGGGCGGCTTTCCTGTTCCTGTCGCTGACCGTCGAGTTGGGGAAATGGGAAACGGTGGCGTTGCTGCTCGCGTTCCTACACTGCGCCGGCATCACTTACCCGAATGCAGCGGCGCTCGCGCTCAAACCCTTCACCAAGAACATCGGCAGCGCCTCGTCTCTGCTCGGGTTCCTGCAATTGGGCCTCGGCGCGGTCGCGGCCGCACTGGTCGGTGTACTGGATTTGACGGGGCCGTTGCCCATGGCCTTTGTCATGGCGACCTGCTCCGCCGCGGGTTGGGTCATTCTGACAATGTCAGCTCGCCGCTTGAATGAGGCGAGTGCTGGGGAACAGCCGTCGGGTTAATGCTCGCCGGCCTCGGGTTTCCGAGGATACAAGCCGGCAGGCGCGGTCGCTATTCTGCCGGCCATGCAGATGCGCCCCATTCGCTATTTGTTTGTGGCGCTCTGCGCATCCATCGGCGTGGCTGCATCTCATGCAGCCAATGCCCCAATCGAACTGGATACATCGGGCGGCGACGCCTGGATCTTCGATAAATTCATCGCGGGGTGGTTCGACTCGTCGGCATGCGATGAAGTCTTTATACAAGGGCCGGCGGGAACTGTCCGCGCCGCCGTCGATGACGATCGTTTCTCCGCTCGCACTCCGCTGCTCAGTGGCGCTAATGAAATCAGCGCTCGGTGTACTCGGAATGGGCGAGAGGTCGCACGGTCTGTAACACAGCGTTGGCTGACCCGGATTGAAGATCGTCCGCGAGCGTGGATACGCAGCCGAGTCGCCGACACGACTATCCTGCTCGACGGTGGCGGCAGTCAGATGGCGGAGGCGTCGGCTGTCCCGATCGCTCGGTTCGAATGGCGGGCCCGGAGAGGGAATGCGGCGCCGTTGGTTCTCACATCACAATCTTTGCTCGACACGACGCCGGCCACGACCCGCGCCATCGAGATTCGCGCACCGGATGTCGACGGCGAATACTACGTCACCCTTCGCGTCACCGACGCACTTGGGCGGGATGATGAGAGCACGACAGTCTTCGAAGTCGTGGATGGGGTTCCTCGGGAGGTCGATCTCGAGCGGCACCATCCGAAGTGGATCGAAGGCAGCGTGCTCTACGGTGTGGCGCCATTTGCATTTGGTACGAACGGCTACGATGACATTCGTAAACGCCTGCCTGAGATTGCCGCGCTGGGTGTTACAGCGATCTGGCTCTCGCCCATCACTGGCGCGCCTTCGGAAGACTTCGGCTATGCCGTCACGGATCATTTCCAGTCGCGCGATGAGTTCGGCACGACGCTGCAGCTGAAGGCGCTGATCGAAGCTGCTCACACGCGGGGATTGCGCGTGCTGATGGACTTTATTCCCAATCATCTCGCAGCGGCGCATCGCTACTACGTGGACGCTGAGCGCAACGGGTCGCGGTCGCCCTACTTCAGCTGGTTCGAACGCGATGCGCAGGGCGAGCCTACTCATTACTTCGATTGGCCGCACTTGAAGAACCTCGAATACGACAATCCCGAAGTCCAGCGCTACATGCTCGAAGCCTTCTCTTATTGGGTTCGCGAGCTCGGCATCGATGGCTTCCGAGTCGATGTCAGCTGGGGCGTCCGCGAGCGCGCCCCGGAATTCTGGCCTCGCTGGCGCGAAGAGTTGAAGCGTATCGATCCCGACCTGCTACTGATCGCCGAGGCTTCGGCGCGCGACGGCTACTACTTCAATCATGGGTTCGACGTCGCGTACGACTGGACCGAGAAACTCGGCGAATGGGCCTGGCAGGACGCCTTCGCAGGCAAGCTACCGAATCTCGACAAACTGCGCGCCTCGCTGCTCGCGAGCACTCGCAACTTACCCGAGCCGGGAATCGTCCTGCGCTTCTTGAACAACAACGATACCGGCCCCCGTTTCATCACCCGCCACGGTGTCGATCGAACTCGCGTCGCCGCGACACTCCTTCTCACCTTGCCCGGCTTACCGCTCGTCTACAACGGCGACGAAGTCGGCGCGGAGTTTCTGCCCTATGATGAGGAGCCGATCTCGTGGGATGACCGGCATGGGCTGACTTCTTTCTACAAGCGCCTGATCGCGCTACGCAAAGAGGTAGCCGCACTCAGCTCGCCCAATATAGAACTGCTTTCCACGAGTCACGACGACGCCGTCCTAGCGTACGTTCGAACAGCCCGCCCCAACGGCGCTTCTGATTCTGTCGCTCGAAACGTGCTCGTCCTTCTGAATTTCAGCGACCGCACCATCGACCTTCGCCTGCCTTCCGTGCCCGTCGTCTCCTCCATCCTCGGCAACGGAACGCCCCACGACCTCCTAACTGGCGAGCAAATCCCCACAGGCGCAAACCACTCATTGCGCCTATCGCCCTTCGCCGCACGCATCCTCACAGCCGCGCCGCTCGCCCCTCTGGGACAAACAAAAATTGATAAGTAGCTCTCCCCGAAAACAGCATAGTAGTAATGCGCTAGGCTCTTTCCGCCCGGCAAGGGACAGATAAAAAAACTACTGCCGTTGGGAGAGGGAGAATATGGTTTTCATTTTTGTTTTCCCTGCGAGGCGGAAGAGATCGCAAACGATGGCACGCGCCGGTGTTCTTCAGCTGAAGTGCCGGCTGCCGATGTGCCGTTTCAAGTTACCCCGGTCCTGGCTCTGCGCGGTCGGGGTGGGTGGGCGGACATTTGGCGGACGCCGCCGCGCGACGGTTTGCAGCTCGGCGGCTGGTGAGGTCGGAAGGCTGAGCTGACACCCGTGACGCCGAGCTCTCCGTCGCGCAAGGCTCGCCATTTCTTTCGGCCTGTCTTCAGATCGAAAGAAATGAAGCGCGGCCGCCCCATGTCCGCCCACCCACCCCGACCGCGCAGAGACAGGACCCCCGGCCGAGTGCCACTCCAACTTCTTCCGCCTCGAGGGAAAAAGTAGATCTTCAAAAAAAATGATCCCCCTCTCCCAAGGGGGTGAGGGTCTTCTTTAGCTAATCACTGTGCGAACACGTCGAAATGACGACACTCGCCCTTGGTCGCATGCAAAGCGACATCCATCGACAGAAACGGCTGCGACGCATTCGTCAGCCCCAGCACATTACCTTCGGGGGAAATAATCCACGCCTGTCCCCCGAAATCCCCAGAACGATTCGACGACAGCGCATAAGCGTGCGCATGCTGGGCGAGCGCCCGGGCCCGTTCCAAACAATCGCCGAAGTCCACCCGGTCGCCCGCTCTGGGAATCCCCAGCACATCGACAGTCTCCGCTTCGTAACCTCGGGGCGCCCACATCTCACCGCCAATCAGCATGGCGATCCGCAAGCCTCGCACTTCGATGGGGACGAACTCCGCCGTGGCGCTATCGAACCACGATCCCTCACGAGCGCCGTCGGCATCGGGCAGGAACGATTTTGCATGCAGTGAGAGGACGCCCAAAGGCTCCTCCCAGATGAAACCTTCGTCGTAGCGTTCGTTGCCGAAGTCGACCGGCCGCGACGCGAGCACGACTGCCGGGCTCAATTCTCGCAGCCGGTGCTCCCACTCATCGTGGGCATGTACCGCAGCTGCCCAGACGCTGCGATCGAAGCGGTTCGAATGTGCAAACCAGGGACTGAATGGCATGTCCGGCAACACGACCAATCCACTGTTTGCCGCGTGCACGTGTTCGACCAGATCGTCCCAGGCCGTAGCGAAGGCCTTGCGCTCGTCCGGCAACTCACAGACGGTGATTTTCATGGCAGCCTCCCACCTGTCACGCCCGATCTCCGAAGGACGGGCGGCCCCTCGGGATTGTTCCCGAAGCCACAAACGTGGGGCGATTGCGTACGCTCGACGGTCAGCGACGCAGGCCAGAGATCGCGGCGGTCAGGTTGCGCCGGGCCGGCGCCTCGAGGCGGGCATGAAACGGTGGGGTGTTGTAGATCTGTGGGCGGGCCAGAAACGACTCCAAAATCTCTGCCCGCTTGCGACGAAACAATATCGAAGGCACCCAGAAATATTCCTGCCGGACGTTCTTTTCGAACTCCGCGTAAGTCACCTCGTCCGCGCCCAGGATCGAGAGATCGACGTCGACGAGCAACTGCGAATCCGGCGTCGTCGCCGGTGCTTCGTGACGGGTTGCCATGATGAGCGCGCGAACGCGCTCGACTCGCGCGGGCTCCACGCCATGTCGATTGAGTAGCTCGCACGCCCAGTCGGCACTGCGCTCTTCGTTGTTCGATGCGCGGGTTTCATAAACGGCATCGTGAAACCACAGTGCCAGCTCCACCTCCGCAGGCTCGCCCGCCAGCTCCCTGGCCGAATCGAACTCCCGCAGACAATGTTCGAGGTGCTTGACGGTGTGGTAGTGCCGATGTTTCTGCGTGTAAGCGGCGATCAGCGCCTCGAAGGTCGCCGCTTCCCCTTCAATGCCGAATTCGCGCAGCAACTCAGCCCACCTGCCCTGGTTCAGAAGAGTCGCCTTGCCCATGTCTCTCACCTGCTCGATGGCCGCCCCGGACTACTTACCCTTATAGACGCGGCTATCTTACTAAATGAGCCCTGCAATCAAGCATAGTGCTGTGCAACCTCATTCTTCGGTATGCTGCCGCAGCCCCATCGATGGTCGCGCCGCTTGCAACTGGTCCTCGACACTAACGTCATCCTCGATTGGCTGGTGTTCCACGACGCCAGCGTCGCTGGCTTGCAGGCCGCGTTGGATGCCAGACAGATCGAGCTCATCACGCATCAGCCGGCGCTCGACGAGCTTCGACGCGTGCTGACCTACGCCCGGTTCCGGCTGGCGGCGAATCAGCAGCAGGAAATATTGGAGCGCTACGCCTCGCAAGCCCGCCTCGCAACGTTGCCCGAAGGCTTCAACCTCGACAATCTAGGAATACCGGCCGGATTCCCGCGCTGCCGGGACTGCGACGATCAACACTTTCTCGCGCTCACCTATCACGAACGCGCCGACGCGTTGGTCAGTAAAGATCGTGCGGTTCTGAAACTTCGCAAGCACGCTCGGAAATTCGGCGTCACAATACTGGACGCGAGACAGCTGAAGAGCAGACTCACGGAGATGGTCTCGACATGAAGTTCCTGGCCGGCATGTTCGGAAAGAAGGCATCTATGACAGCGGTCCGCCAAGCCGAGCCGGCGCCGCTGGAGGTTCGCAGCCTGGAAATAGGGCAACCCTTTGCGCTCGCGGAGCATCTCTATCTTTATGAGGGCTTGCCGATCCTCGACTGGCAAGCGGCCCTGGACTGGTCCGCGCAGGCGCCCGACTCGGCAGTTGCCGCGGCGCTGAAGGAATGTAAGCGCGCCTGGCTGCTCCACCTGCGCGACGCGCTGGGCGATGGATATGAGTTACACGAATCCGCGCACGCAGCCGTGCTCTCGAAGGGCGAAGAACGTTCCGCCGCCGTCATGCTCGATTTCATCGAGCGCACGCGGCGGCGGATCACCGTGACGATCGAGGGGCTGGCGACTTTCCGCGACGACGATCGCGAGATCCTGATCGTCTTCGATGACAGCGAAACCTACTATCGATATGTCTCTCACGCCTACCCCGAGGACGGTGAGTTCGCCTTCAGCAGCGGTATGTATCTGCATTCCGGCTGCCCGCATTTCGTCACCGTGAAGGAGGAGGAGCATCTCACCGTCGAGCGCGTCATCACTCATGAGATGACGCATGCGAGCGTGTCTCACCTGCCCATCCCGCTATGGTTGAACGAAGGGTTGGCGGTGAATGCCGAAAACCGTCTCATGGGTACGATTCCGAAGCTGTTCGACCCGGCGGAAATGAGGCAAAAGCATCTCGCCTTCTGGACCCGCGACACCATCCAGGAATTCTGGTCTGGCCGCTCCTTCGGCCGCCCCGACGACGGCTGCATGCTCTCGTACGATCTGGCACAGATACTGGTAGAAATCCTCGCCGGTCACTGGCCGCAATTTCGCGCCTTCGCGTCCGCGGCTCACTACGAAGATGCCGGCGCGTCCGCCGCAAGCGAGCACATGGGGCTCGACCTCGGCGAATCGATCGCCTCGATCTTCGAACAGTCGAGTGCCGATGGCTGGCGTCCCGATCCGGAACACTGGCGCGGAGAAACCGCGCATACGCCAGAGTAATAGCTCACAGTTTCATGAAGTGGGAGCGGGTCACTACGCCGCGTTAAGTATCATTCCTGAACATCGGTAAGGGAATGGACGCTTAGATGACGGCTCCGGTGTGGAAACGCATTCTCAAATGGATCGCAGGGCTTTTCAGTAGCGCGCTGGCGCTGGCGATCGTCGCTTACCTCACATTGGTGGCGATCAACTGGCGGGACGAGCCGCCTTCGGAAGCCGCGGAACGTCTGACGGCGGCGTACCGCGACAGACCGCCCATTCCCGATGCCGACAATGCCTATGTATACACAATGGGGCTTGTCGTTGGACCTGACGGCGATCCGCGCGAGGCCGGCATTCGTCGCATCGAGTGGATGCGCACATTGTCCGGAAACTTGAGCGCTCCAGCGAGTAACGATCCCGTGCCCGCCTACGACGGTTACCTGTCGTCTCGTTCGCCCGCGATCAAGAAAATCTCAGAGGCATGCTGGCGACCCACCCCAGAATGCGCCGGCGAGCTGGACAGAGGCGAAGACACACTGCGCGCGTGGGTCGCTTCGGAGCAATGGCTGCTGGACCGGTATCTCACTGTGCTGCGCCATCCCGGCTGGCTCGAATCCGTGCCGTTCGATGCGCGAGCGCCCCTCGTCGTAAGCAGCCCATTGTTCGAGGGCCAAAAGCTGTTACTGGTCCGAGCCTATCTGCTGGCGAGCGAGAATGACGCTGCCGGCGTCAGAGAGTTGCTCGGCAACGATGCGCGGTTCTGGCGACGAGTCCTTGCCTCCTCCGACGTCCTCATTACGAAGATGATCGCGACGGCAGCACTGACCCGCACATTCGAAACGGGCAACCTCGTCCTGCGACGCCTGCCTGCGCAATCGCAGCTCAACGCGATACCAACAGAGTGGACGGAGGCATTCAGCCGCACCGAGCGCTCGATGCTTCGATGCTTGACCGGCGAGTGGCTGTTCAGTCAGCAAATGCTCAAGCAGGCTATCGCCTCGGAACCTCCGTTTGGCGATTTCGCTGACGCACACGAACAAACCTTCGTGAACAGGATGCTGTCGGAAGCCCTAGGGTTGCTGTTTCTGCCGCAGGATCTGAGTAATCGACAGGCCGATACGATCATCAGAGCCGCGGGGGCGCTCGACGTACCCTTCGAACAACTCTCCGCCGGCCTGGAGAGAGCACACGCGATCTTCAAGGATCCCACCGCCGACCGAAGCACCCTTGCGATGCTGTACAACCCCTTCGGCAGCTTTCTGCTCGAGTTGACTACTCCCGCCTATGCCTCCTATCCCGTCCGAGTCACGGATCTGGAAGGAACCCGGCGCGCCGCCGTGCTGACGACTCTGCTTCGCGCCCAGAAAATAAACGAGCAGAACATGGCGGCGGAGCTCGAGGCCAGTGAGCTTCGCGGGCCGTACAACGCCGCGCCGTTCATTTGGAACGCAAAGGAACGGGCCGTCGAGTTCATCGGACGGGTCGAGGGGGAACGCGGCAGGCATACCTTCCCATACTGAAGTCGTTAGTGAATATGAACGACGCGGGGGCGCCGGCCCCGGCCGTCGGCTGAGAACTGCGTCAAGGTTCGCCCGGCCGGTTCGTTCAGCTCACATCCAATCTTCCCTTCCGGGTCGAATTCAGACTCTGCGGCGTTCATTCAGCTTAGCCGCGGCGGACAGGCCCATGACAAGGGGAAAGTTATGTCCATGATTCTCGGGATCACGCCCTGGCCCATTGTTTCCGGGTTGATTTGTTTTGTGCTCGCGGTGTTCGTGCTGTTCCTTGCTCGCCACACCGCGCATCAGGCGATTCGCACGGCCACCAGCGCGATCGCACGCGGGTTGCGCCTGGGCTCGCATTCGGTGACGCATCTCGAAACCCGGCTCGCAGCGCGGAATCGTGACGTTCTGCTGGCCGCGGGCCGGGAAGCGAAGGAACGCATCATCGAACGTGAGTTCGAACGGGTCAGCGAAAGCGTTCGCAAGGACCTGACGAACTATCCGACGCTGCATCGTGCCCTGAGCGAATCGATCCGGCGCATCGAGGAAGATCACCAGAACGCCGTCGATGTCCCGCCCGAAGCGCCAGGATGGGTGCGTGCCGTGGACGCAGTTTCGCAGATGGAGGCTCGCAACGGCGCGGCCAACATCCTTGCCGACATTCACAAATCCTTGGTCAAGGCGCACAAGGAAGCGATGGATACCTATCGCGAAGCCAGCGCGGAGCGGCACGGTCTCCTGCGTAAGATGATGCCGGAGTGGCGCGTCATCAAAGAGACGCTCGACCGGGTGCTCGCTTCGGTCGAAAGCCTGCTGACGCGATCGGTCGCCATCGACCGGCACATGCAGGAGTATCAAGACATCGTGCGGGGTCACGACCGCGCCGTGTCGACACTCTCCTCGTCGTCAGTGGTGCAGTTCTTCGTCTCGGGCCTGGTATTGCTGATTGCAATCGGCGGCGCGGCGATCAACTTCTCGCTAATCGCACGCCCCATGTCGGAGATGGTCGGCGGCACCAGCTACATCGGCTCGTTTCGTACTGCCGACATCGCTGCCCTGGTCATCATCATGGTCGAGATCTCCATGGGTCTGTTCCTGATGGAATCGCTGCGGATCACCCGCTTGTTTCCTGTCATCGCCGCGCTTCCCGACAAAATGCGCGTACGGATGATCTATATCACCTTCACCCTGCTCACCCTGCTCGCAAGCGTGGAAGCCGGCTTGGCGTATATGCGCGAAGTGTTGCTGCAAGACGAGCTCGCGACTGGCGCGCTGCTGCGTGGAGAAGACGGCGGTGGATTGAAGAACGAGTTCCTCTGGATCACCACGGCCGCGCAGATGGGCATGGGTTTCATCCTGCCGTTCGCGCTGACTTTCGTGGCGATTCCGTTCGAAACGTTCGTGCACTCCTCTCGCACGGTGCTGGGCATCTGCGGCATCGGCTTGCTACGCGCGTTCGCACTCTTGCTCCGGGTGTTCAGCAACGGCTTCCATCACATCGGTAAGTTGCTCGAACGCATCTACGATCTGCCTCTGTTCATTCCGCTGTGGCTCGAAACACGTGCGGCCAATGCGGCCAAAGCCGAGCGCCAGCTCGAGGTCGGCACGGTGCAGGAGGCTCAGACATGAGAGCGCTCATCCTGGCACTAGCGGTCCTCACGCTCGGCGGCTGCACGCCGACCGCGCCTCGCAACACCGGCGTGTATCTGCTGCTCGACACTTCGGGAACGTACAGCGAAGAGCTGAAGAAGGCCCAGAGCATCATTCTGTACACGCTGTCGAAACTGCAGCCGACCGATTCGTTCGCGGTCGCACGCATCGACACCGGCAGCTTCAGCGAGAAAGACATCATCGCCAAAGCCACGTTCGACGATCGTCCCAGCACGGCCAACACCCAGAAGCGGGCCTTCGCCGACCGGATCAAGTCGTTCGTCGACACCTCGCAGGCGGCGACCCACACCGACATCACCGGTGGCGTATTGCAGGCCATCGAGTTCCTCAATGAAAAGAACTCCGGCCGTAAGGCCATCCTGATCTTCTCGGATCTGCAGGAAGACCTGGACAAAGGTTATATCCGGGACAAAGTGCCGCTGAACCTGGAGGGTTTCGAGGTGGTGGCGCTGAACGTGACCAAGCTGCGCTCGGATAACTACGACCCTCGCGAGTACCTGGCGCGTGTGGATGCCTGGCGCGAGCGAGTCGAGAAGAGTGGCGGCCGCTGGCGCATGATCAACGATCTGGAGCGCCTCGACGGATTGTTGTGAGCTGATGTTCCGATCTCTGTTCTACGAAGTGCGCGCCTGGGTCGTGCTCAGGCGCCGCCGACTGGCGTTGTCCTGGGCCCTCAGAGACAAGAGTGACCCGGCGTTCTTCGCGATTCTCGGCCTGCCTTTTATCGTGGTCGGGAGCATCGTCTACTTCGCGTACACCGCGCGATCGACGATCGATGGCTCGCAGATCGACGCCGCTCGCGCGCGTGCCCGCGACATACGATGTCTCGCCGAGAACATCTATTTCGAGGCTCGCGGCGAGTCACTCAGGGGCCAGTACGCAGTCGCTGAAGTCACCATGAATCGGTTGGCCTCGCCTCACTTCCCCGATACGGTCTGCGACGTAGTCCACGACACACGTTGGGATTCCGCACGCAAACGTCTCGTCGCGCATTTCTCGTGGACGCCCTTCAAACTTCGCCTGGAGTCAGGCAGCCCGCAGTGGAAGCAGGCCATGGATGTGGCGACCATCGTCTACGATGGCCGCCACACGCCAATCGTCCCTGGCGCACTGTTCTATCACGCGACTTACGTCAAACCTTACTGGGCCAGCAGCAAGCGCGAAGTCGCCAGGATCGGCAATCACATATTTTATCGGTAAGGGAAGTCAGCGATCCCTCGAGCCTCGATCGATCGGAGCTGAGTGACCCGCTACTTGCGGAAGCGCCGCACGGCCCGCTGGAAGAACAAGCTATTCGGAATCTGCAGCGTGTTGGCGGGCTGACCTTCCGCGCTGTCTTCTTCCAGCGTGGTGTAGATCAGATTGATGTCGACCACCCGGCCCTTCAGGCCGGGCTTCTCGCCGTTTTCGAGCACTTCGATGTGCTCGTACAATCGGAACGGGCGCGTGGTGAAGATCAGCACCGAACAAAAAATGTTCGACAGCACGCTCCACACAGCAAAGAAGGCCACGGCTGCGACCGCGGCGAACCCGGTGAACGCGGTCCACAGCACCGCCGCGGATACACCGAGCCGCTCCAGCACCAGCAGGATCGCGGCGGCATATATCAAAAAGCCGGAGATTCGGCGCACCACCGCCAGCACATCCGGCGGCAGATTGTGCTCTCCCAAGCGGCTAATCAGCCGCCGCGCCAGCCGCTGCAAGAGCCATGCAGCCAACCCGATCAGCAATACCTGTGTCGCGGGGACGATCAGATCCAGCCATTCCCGGCTCCAGGCCGGCCAAAACTCTCTCATCAGTCGACGATACCTTGATTACTACTACACCCGGCGTCCTGCGATCGCAGCGCTGCGGATGATATCAGACCGCCCGCCTAAACCTTCGGCGCCCCTCTCGCATCCAACGTCCTAGCCTTATCCAACTCGGCCGGCCACGGCCATTGACGCAAGGAGCATCGGATGAGAATGATCGCATCGGTTCTGATGGCGTTCGCACTCCTGCTGAGCACCGCGACGCGCGCCAGTGAAGACAAGAAGAAGGTGCTTATGATCCTTTCGAACGGCGCCGCCATGGGCGACACCATGGCGAGAAATAACTTGTGGGAGTACGCCGAACCTCACCACGTGTTCGTCATGCACGGCTACACCGTCGACTTCGTGTCGCCCAAAGGAGGCAAGGTACCGTTTTCGCTGGATGCGGATGAGACGGATCCGCCCGGCATGGTGAGTTACACGATCAAGTACGAGGGCTTCCGAGAGAAGTCGGATCGCACCTCGACCCCGGAGCAAATCGACGCCGATGAGTACGTCGCGGTGTTCATCGGCGGGGGCGCCGGGTCTCTGTTCGACGCCTCGAAAGATCAACGGATACTGTCCATCGTTGCGAGCATCTACGAGCGAGGCGGCATCGTCGGCGCCTGCGGGCACGGGCCCGGCAGTCTCGGCGATGTGAAGCTCGCCAATGGCGACTATCTGGTCAAGGGCAAGCGAATGACCGGCTTTCCCAACTCCAGCGAACAGAACAGCAAGTGGACCCGGGGCGGCACGCTGCTGCCTTTTCGCGTCGAAGATCGTCTGCGAGCCCGTGGCGCGTTGTTTCTTACCAAGGCCGATCTGGCCGACAAGCACGAGCCGGTCATCGATCGACGGATCGTGACCACGATGTTCCTACCTTCCTCCGCCATCGTTGCCCAGGAGATGGTCAATCTGCTGGAGCAGAGACACGCGTCGGCGGGAGACGACACCTCGGCGACTCAGGGATTGCATTAGTCGCGACCCTATCGAACGACAGGCCCGGATGGGCTTTTCCCTGATTTGTGACACGAAGCATCAATTGCTGATCGGGAGGAGGTATCGTTAACAACTGAAGCGACGCCAGATCGCTGACCAATTTCTTGTGAACACATTTTGCGCGTGGCCAACGCGTCAGGGCGGAAACAAGAACAATGACAACCCTCGTCCAGCCGCGGGTCGCGCTAGCTATTTCCACGTTGCGTTCCATGCGGTGGCCGATCGCCCGCCTCGGTCCTTATTCATGCGTGCTCGGCTTCCTACTCGTCGGCGCGGCGTCACTGAGCTTGTCGCGAGCCGTTCTGATCGGATGGCAGTGGCAACGCGTCGACGTTACCGATTCGCTGCTCAGCATGCTGCTGCAGGGATTGCGCAGCGACCTCATCACACTGGGCCTGTTCGCCGCGCCCATGGTCGTGCTGCTGCCGTTGTTCCTGGCCGCGCGGCGACTTGCCTGGTGGTCGCGCCTGTCCAGCGTCTGGCTGAGCTTCAGTCTGATCGCGATCCTGTTGTTGGAATTCGCCACCCCCCAGTTCCTGTACGAATACGACAGTCGGCCGAACCGACTGTTCATCGAGTATCTGGTCTACCCTCGCGAGGTCTTCGCAATGTTGTGGACCGGCTATCGCGGCTCGCTCGCGTTAGTGGCGGTGGGCCTGGGAGCGGCGAGCTGGCTGATCGTTCGTCACTTCAACAAATATCGACACTGCACGAACCCCTGGCGCGCTCGCGCCGTGATGCTGGCGTGGCCTGCGGTCGTAGTGGTGTTGTTCGTGATGATTCGCTCGAGCTTCGAGCACCGTCCGGCCAACCTCGCCACCTTCGCCTTCTGCGACGACGCCATGGTCAACAGCCTGGTGACCAATTCAGCCTACTCGGTGCTGTCCGCCGTGTACGGCATGAAGAACGAGGGGCAAAGCGAAATCTACGGCGACATGCCGGCGCCGGAAATGATTGCGCGTGTACGCGGCGGCATGGGCGCGGGCCCGGAGAGCTTTACTTCCGACCGGTTCCCGACGCTGCACAAACAAACCGCCAGCGTGCGACGCGAGCGTCCGCTGAACCTGGTCATCGTGGTCGAAGAGAGCCTGGGCGCGGGCTTCGTGGAACAGCTCGGTGGCGTGCCGATCACTCCGAATCTTAGTGGCCTGGCGGACCAGGGCATCTGGTTCGAGCAACTCTATGCTACGGGCACTCGCTCGGTGCGCGGCCTCGAAGCCATCGTGGCTGGTTTTCCGCCTACGCCGGCGCTCAGCGTGGTCAAGTTGAACAAGTCACAACGCGATTTCGCGACCCTGGCGTCGGTGCTTCGCCGCGCCGGCTATCGCAGTGAGTTCGTCTATGGCGGCGAATCTCACTTCGACAACATGCGGGGCTTTTTCCTCGGCAACGGCTTTCACGATGTCGTCGATCGTGACGATATCCGTGCTCCAAAGTTCGTCGGCAGCTGGGGCGCGTCGGACGAAGACTTGTTCGACAAAGCGCACGAACGCCTGCGCGCCTTGCACGAGGCACAGCAACCGTTCTTCGCGTTGATCTTCTCTTCCTCCAACCACACGCCGTTCGAGTTTCCGGACGGTCGCATCGAGCTGCACGAGCAGCCGAAACAGACTGTGCACAACGCGGTGAAGTACGCCGACCATGCGCTCGGCGGCTTCCTGAAACAGGCGCGCGCCAGCGAATATTGGGCCGACACGCTGGTCATGGTCGTAGCGGACCACGACACGCGCGTTTATGGCGACGAGCTGGTGCCGGTGAACAAGTTCCACATTCCGGGAGTGATCCTCGGCGCCGACACGCAGCCTCATCGCATCGCTTCTACCGTCAGCCAGATCGATCTCGCACCGACGCTGTTGTCGCTGATGGGCGTCGATAGCGAACATCCCTTCCCGGGCCGCGACCTGACCCGAACGCTTCCCGAGTTCGGCAACCAATCGCCGTTGCCAGCGCCACGCGCCATGATGCAGTTTGACCAGAACTTCGCCTGGCTCCAGAACAATCAGGTCACCGTGTTGCTGCCCGACGGCGACGTTCGCTATTTCACCTACGATCGCCGCGCCAAGTCGCTGGAGCCAGCGCTGAGTCACGACCCGGAGATGGCCCGGACCGCGCTGGCCAACGTGTTGATGCCTTCGTGGCTCTATCGCGATCAGTTGTATCGGATGCCCAAGTAGCGCGTGTCGAGATATGCCGCGCGTGGAGCGCGACACATCTCGCCGTACGGCCCGCTACGAAATTGGGCACGACCCTGCGCAAGCGCTCGTGTTCATCTGGTTACGCCAACGCGATCAGCAGCGCGATGAGCAAGATCAAGCTGACCGTCTGCCAGAAGCGCACTGGATTGCGCTCGTAGAGCGACGGGCTGGCGATCGACTGAGGCACTGCGCGCATCGAGCCGTGTTCGAGCTCGAAGGCAAATTCGACTGCGTCGGCATATCTGTCACGGCGGTCGACGGCGAAGGCGCGAGCGAGGCAGTGGTCGAGCCAGGCTGGAAGCTCGGGCCGATGTTTGCTGAGGGGCGTGGGCCGCCCGAACTTCGGTTGCGAGAATGCCTCGACCTCTCCGTACGGGTAAGCGCCGCCAGAGAACATACGATAGATGGTGACGCCGAGCGCGAAGATGTCCGAGCTCTCCTCTGCGTGCGCACCCGCGAACAGCTCGGGCGCCATGTAACTGCGAGTTCCCGGCGATTCGAACGATTCGGGTTCTTCGAACTGGCGAAGTCTCGCGACGCCCAGATCGATGAGCTTCAGGCCGCCGTTCGATTCGAGGATCACGTTCTCCGGCTTCACGTCGCGATGAACGATGCCGGCGCGATGCAAAGAAGCCAGCGCCTTGGTGAGCTTGATCGAAACGTCGAGGCCCGTCGACAACGGAACGTGAGGACGGCGCAGCAGACGCCGCTCCAACGTTTCCCCTTCATAGAACGGCAGCACGCCATACAAACAAGTGCGACGCTCGTCCGCGGGATCGAGCACCTCGGTGACGAACGGGCTTCTGACGTGACTGGCAATCCACAGCTCGCGCAACAGCGCTGATCGCAGCACCTCATCCAGGCCCGGCCGAGGCTTGGGGAATTTCATGATGACTTTGCGATGCCCGCGTCGATCCGTGGCGCGAAACACTCGCATGTAAGGTCCATCGGCCAACATATCGCCGAGCTCGTAATCGTCGATGACGTCGCCAGTGCTCGGAGCGTTCCTCAAAGGCCACGTTGCGTTCGCAATCTCGAGATCCGCGAACTGCGTTTCGGGCAACGCGAGGACATCGAGCACCACCGCTGTCGCGTTATCTGCTCCGGAATAACTCGCCGCATGCTCGACGAGTTGTACCGCTGTTTCCTGGGGCGCCGCTCGTCTCGCAAGCGTGGCCTGAATTTCCGCCCGCGAGATTCGGCCATGCACTCCATCGCTACAGATGAGATAACGGTCATGTACGTGCACTGTCTCGATCGCATGATCGGCGCACAACCTGTCTTCCACTCCCACTGCACGCGTCAGCACGCCCGTGGTTCCAGGCGCACCCAGCGTATGGTCGGTGGTGAGCAACGCAAGCTCGTTGTTGCGTAATCGATAGATGCGAGAGTCTCCAAGATGGAGCAAATGAGCCGAGCGACCGCACAGAACCAGTGCACTCAGCGTGCAGGCCATGCCGTTGAGATTGGGATCCGACCGGCCCATGGAATAGATCCAACGATTCACCGCATCCGCCGCTCGTGCACTGATGCGGGGCACGCCCACCGTGATGGGCTGCCCGATGCACCCTTCGATGAAACCGCGAACGGCGAGCTCAGCGGCGGTTCGCCCTCCTTTGGCGCCTCCCATTCCATCCGCGAGCGCCGCGACGACGCCTATCACGGGCTGCCGCGACTGCACCGATACGTAACAAGCCGAGAAGTCCTCGTTCTGCGGCCGTCCGCCTTGGTGCGTGTGACTGCCGATTCCGACGTGAAGGCCCACATCTGGTGCAGCTTTTCGCTCCGGCCGCACCACGGGCGGCGTCCCGCTTGAGTGCGCCTCAAGGCCCGAGACTTGCACTGTCGGTGCGGCTTCTCTCTCCGACGATGTTCGATTGTGTTCAGGGGGCATTTTGATCAGCCGCGATTTCTTCAAGGCAGGGCATTTTCCCACGCTGCTGGCCGCGTTCTTCTACTTTGACATGAGCTTCATGGTCTGGGTGCTTCTTGGCGCGCTGGCCGTGCAAATGTCCGCTGAAATCGGCCTGAACGCCGCCCAGAAAGGCTTCATGGTTGCGCTGCCCGTGCTCGCTGGCGCCCTGCTCCGCGTCGTATTCGGCGTTCTCGTGGATCGATTGCGCCCCCGGCGCGCCGGCTTGATCGGACAGATCATCGTGATCGGCGGGCTGAGTCTCGCCTGGCTCGTAGGCGTCGACAGTTATGCGGGCACGCTGGGCGTCGGTTTGATTCTAGGCGTCGCTGGCGCATCGTTCGCCGTGGCCTTGCCGCTCGCGTCTCGCTGGTATCCGCCACAGTACCAAGGGGTCGCCTTGGGAATCGCGGGCGCGGGAAATTCCGGCACCGTGTTCGCATCGCTGTTCGCACCCGGGCTGGCCGCGGCTCTCGGCTATAACAATGTGCTCGGACTCGCTGTCATTCCTCTCGCGGTAGCCTTCACTGTTTATTTCTTTTGCGCCAAAGACAGCCCGACCACTCCTCCGCCGAAGAAATGGTCGGAGTACCTCGCCACGCTCCGCATGAGCGACGCGTGGTGGTTCATGTTCTTCTATGCCGTCACCTTCGGCGGCTTCGTGGGCCTCGCCTCCTCGCTGGCGATCTATTTCAACTCTGAATACGGGCTCGACGCAGTGAGGGCAGGATTTTTCACGGCCGGCTGCGTCTTCGTCGGCTCGCTCGTTCGTCCCATCGGCGGCGCGCTCGCGGATCGAATCGGCGGCATCAAAACGCTCACGATCATGTATGCCGTCGCGGCCACTATGCTGATCATCGTCAGCTTCCGACCGCAGAGCGTTTACACCGCGCTGGCGCTATTCATCACCGGCATGCTCGCGTTCGGCATGGGCAACGGCTCGGTGTTCCAATTGGTGCCACAGCGATTCCGCCATGAGATCGGCATCATGACCGGCCTCGTCGGCATGACCGGCGGCGTCGGCGGCTTCTTCCTCGCCTCCAGCCTCGGACTTTCCAAACAGCTCACCGGCAGCTACCAGGCCGGCTTGCTCGCCTTTGCCTCGCTCGCCATACTCGCGCTCGTCGGCCTCACCAGCATCAAACATCGCTGGCGCACGACCTGGGGCGCGGTGGGAGTTGCCGCCGCGAGGATTTAGCTCTCTGCAGGACGCTCATGCGGCGGAAAAAATCGAAACGGGCCGTCACCCGGCGGCCCACGCTGAAAACCCGCAAGCCGATTGACGAACTCACCGCCGCCGACCTGGCCGCGTTCCCGATCTGGGAATTCGCTTCCGATGAGGAGGACGACGAAGATCAGGATGAGACGTGGGTGCGTCCCGTGGATGCACAGGTGGTACGCAAGGGGCAGTGGTCACTCTCCGTAGCCGCCGAATTTCGCACACGCGCCGGCACGACGATTCCCGGCCTCATCGGAGTCACGACCGCCGAAGGCCTCGACATCAGCGATGCCGTCTTGCTCCCAGACGGCAAATACATTTTTGTCGACGCGAGCACCGCGAAGACTCGCCGAGAAACCGCCAAGGCGTTGGGGATGTCAGCCCGGGAGGTCTTCCCTCTGGAATACACGCTACGCGTGCGTATCGGCAGAGAGAAAGAGCTCCGCACGGGGGGCATCGAATAACACTCGCGGCCTATTTCTTCGCTAGCACCTTGAGCGAGTCTTCCGCGATCATACGCACGGTAGAATAGCCGTCCTCTGATTATTCCTGGCGAACTCCCGGAACCTGGCGCCGCCCAGCGCGGGCAATCTGTTTAACGTAATCTTCAAGCGCCGCTTTCTTGAACGCCTTTTCGCAGGACAGGCAAAGTGCGACTTGTGATCTAATCACATTACGTGACTGCCCGGTTGCACAGGGAGTAAACGGTGCGCGTTCTATTGCTAGCCTTGGTACTACTGAACACGGTTGCGATCGCGACCGAAGAACGGCTGCACGACCGTATCGTCTACGAAGATGCGGCAAGCGGCTTTCGCTTCCCGCAGATGATCGCGGCGTACGAGCTCGTCGACATGGACGACCTTGGCCCTCAGCTCGGCACCGCCATTCACTACTCCGAAGCGGAAGATTCCAAGGCGAGCGTTTACGTTTACAACAAAGGCTTCGGGAACCTCGCCAACGGCACGGGCGACATGCGCTTGCGCCACGAGATCAGCAGCATCGACGACGCCCTCGCGGAGTTGGTCCGTCGCGGCGAGTACGCGTCGGTCGAGCGCGTCGACCTAGGGCCAGCCATGAGCAAAGCGTGGTTGCAGGTGAGTCACGACATCCAATTGCCCGGCGGCAAGAAATTGAAGTCTTACTCTTTCATGCGCGTGCAGAATGGCTACTTCGTGAAACTGCGCATCAGCGGCCCGCCGGAAAGCGGCCAGGCGCGGCTGCCTGCGTTTTTGTTGGGGGCGTCGCGGGCGATTGGATTGTTGGGTGTAGCGGCGAAGTAGCCCTTCCGATCCGTGGCGGGCACTTGCCGGGCTCCGGGCGAGCCCGGCAAGCGTGACGGCTCAGTGGCGCGGTTGATGCACCACTCTCATGTACGGCGTGACCGACTTCCATCCTTCCGGGAAACGCTCGCGTGCTTCGTTGTCCGACACAGCGGGCACGATGATCACGTCCTCTCCTTGTTTCCAGTTCACCGGTGTCGCGACCTTGAACTCCGCTGTGAGCTGACACGAGTCGAGAAGGCGCAGCAGCTCATCGAAATTGCGGCCCGTGCTCATGGGATAGACGACCATCGCCTTGATCAACTTATCGGGCCCGATGAGATACACCGTGCGCACCGTCTGGTTGTTCATCGCCGTGCGGCCTTCGCTCGTGATGCCAGCATCGGCGGGCAGCATGTCATAGAGTTTTGCCACCGCGAGATCGCTGTCTCCGATCAACGGATAGCTGACGTTGCCGCCGGTGGCGGCGCTGATGTCTTTCAGCCAGCGCACATGGTCGGTGACTGGATCGACCGAAAGGCCGACGATTTTGCAGTTGCGTTTCGCGAACTCCGGCTCGAGCTTCGCGAGATAACCGAGCTCCGTGGTGCAAACCGGCGTGAAGTCCTTTGGATGCGAGAACAGCAGGCACCAGGAGTCGCCGATGAAGTCGTGAAATTGAATACGGCCTTGCGTGGATTCCGCCGCAAAGTCGGGTGCGCGATCGCCAATTCGAAGTGACATGATGGCTCCCCTTTCAAATTGCGTTATGAGGCGTTCCCCGCCGTGACTCTGCTCTCATAGCCTCGCGGATCGCAAGAGCGTACTCTGCGCAGATCGCCGCCTTACAAGGCGCGGTGCTTGAATGACCGACCTGGAAGGTAAGCATGTTGGAGCTTCTCATGGCACTGGCTATTACCTCGCCCGCATTCACGAACAACGGGCCCATCGACGCACGCTACACCTGCGAAGGCGCGGACACCTCGCCCGAACTGCAGTGGACGGGCGCACCGCCCAACACCAAAAGTTTCGCCCTCATCGTCGACGACCCCGACGCTCCCGATCCGAAAGCGCCGAAGATGACCTGGGTGCATTGGGTGGTCTACAACATTCCCGCAGACGTGGACGGGTTCCCGGAGGGTTCGGGCAAACAAGGCTCGCCACGCGGCGCGAAGGACGGCGCCAACGACTGGAAGCGCGCCGGCTACGGCGGCCCCTGCCCGCCGATCGGAACCCATCGATATTTTTTCAAACTCTACGCGCTCGACACGCTGCTACCCGACCTCGGCCGCCCAACCAAGGCGCAGCTACTGGACGCGATGAAGGGGCACGTAATTGCGGAGGCGCAGCTCATTGGGACGTATAAAAAGAAGAATCCGTGATGGACTTGTGAAAGGCTCTGTCAGCCTGCTTCGACTCCCAAACGTAATGATATTCCGGCGTGCGCTCATCGCCTTCCTGCTGCTTGTGCCCGCTCCGCAGCGCCCTTGAATACGTTGACCAGAGCCTGCTCCGAACTCGGATCCAGGATCGAGAACACGACACGTGAGAAACGGTTCGCCCATCTGTCGCTGCCCAGGAGCGTCATGAACACATCCGCCACCGTGTCGGGATCGTTTCGAAACACTCCGCATCCCCAAGCTCCTAGCACGACATGCCGGTAGCCTTGCGAGGCGGCGAGCGCGAGGACGTACTCGGCGCGGTTTGCGAACACCTCTGGGATCCGATCCAGAAGCTCCGGCGCAGTATCCTTCAATGCGCCAGCGTTCGGCGCGGCCGCTGTTATGAAGGTCGCGAGTTGAATGTCGCTCAGCAGATTGCCCGCGTCGTCCCGAAAGACGGGGCAGCCTGGCGACAAGATCATCGAGTCTGAATACAGCGGCGTTGAATCCTGCCTGTGCTGCTCATAAAAGTCCCACGCGTTTATCAGGGACGCGTGTAGCGCCGAGCTTCTCGCCAGCGATTCTTCCTGCGCCTGACTGCCGCTCAGAAAGCCCCCGCCAGGGTTCTTGGCGGACGCGAAGTTCAGCGCCGCAACCGGCGCGGAATGATCGCGTAACAACCGGGCCACACCCGCGAGGGTGGTTTCGTTCTCTACTTCGATAGCGACTGATTCAGACAACCCCGGCTGACTAAGGACCTCGTCCCGTATTCTCGCCAGGTCATGTGGCCGAAAGAGTTGCGTAGCGCCTACGCAGCTCCGCGTTTCCTCGGCAATGGAGACGGTCCTCCCGTCGCCGAGCTGGTAGCAACCCTTCTCCAGGATCGCCAGAGTTTCTTTCGCCAAGGCGACACGAGCGTTTCGATTCATGGAAACAATCATACGCCGTCGCGGCAGAGGCGACTCGATTGCCTTCGGCTTCTTAGCGGCTCAGCGAGAGTGGACCACGCCCTTGCCCGACTGGCGCAGACGCGTGAAGTGACAATATGTGTCCTTCAGGTCGAGGGCCACCGAGTCCGTCGTCTTCGTGGTGCCACTAGCGACTTCCGCGAGCTCGAACTCGATTCCATTCGGCAAGTCGATGCGGACGCGATGCTCGTCGCCGGTCGCAGGGCTGCGAATCGGACGGGCCGTGGACTCGAGCACGTCGGAGATCACGATGCGCGCCGTTCTGCGCTCCATATCCAGGTCGAGCTCGAACTGTTTGAAAAGCGGCGGATGGACGGTGCTCGACATGGTCCGATAAACCCACCAGTGGGTCGCCGCCTCGTCGGTCTCGCCACCGTACAGGATGGTCGCAAGAGCGTTTCGTTGTTCTTCGTTCGCCCGCTCGGCGATGACGGCCTGACATTCGCCGTGGCCCTTGTAGATCGGTCCGGGCCACGCGTAGAGCAGCGCTCCCTCGAGACCATCGAGCGTCACGTGTCCAAAGTGGCCGCTATCGATGCGAACGGCCGCGAAACCGCGGCAGTCTCCATAGGTGGGTTGGGGCGACTCGAACTGACACGGGCACGCGTAGTCGCAGTTGCAATTGCTGAACTCGATGCCTTCGATATACCAGTCGACCTGTGCCATGGCGCCCCTCCCCTCGGAAGTACTTCCCGGCCCACGGCATTGTTGGTCCACGATTCCCGCGATTGCAAGCACATGCCTCACCGCGACGCAGCGAGCAGTTCTCGCAAGCATACGCGGGGATATGTCAAAGCCAGAACGCGTGCGGCGAGCAGTTGTAGCGTGACGTTCACATGAGTCGTGCAACCTGCTTGTTTCTTTACAGGATTCCCGGATCGCTCGATGAGAGCTCTTGCACACATGGTGGCGGCCATGTTGGCGTTATCGGGGCAAGCCTTCGCGGACTGCCCGTACGCAGTGGTCGAGATCGAAGTGGCGCCCAACGTGATCGTGGACGACGCCGGTGCGCATATCCTTCGCTGGAAAGGACAGTCCTTTATCTACGATCCGATTTCGGTGCTGGATCTGGATGTGCAGGTGGTCATGGAGCAGCAAGCGTTCACGGCGGCATACACCATAAGGAACGATTCGCAACGGATCGGGCAGAGCACGCGCATGTACATCTATTTCGAGAATCCCCTGCTGGATCAGTCAACGGATGAGGGATTCGTGTCCGCCGGTCTGCTCGGCGGGACGGGGCCGGCGGGCGAGCTCGGCAGGCTGCCGTCAGAGTGCCAGCTGTACAAGAACGGCAACTTTCCCAGCAAGAGCTTCGGCGACTTCACCTCCCGGCATAGCCTCAAGCCACGCTCGACGGAGAATGCAAACGTGCGAGGCACGTTGAAGATTCGCGGCAACGCGGCGGCGCTGACCGAAATCGCACGCCAGTTGGCTTCGAACCCTCCGAAACTCAAGATGTTGATCTGGGCCGAGGAAGCTCGCGCGCGAAACTGATTACGTAAAGCCGCCCGTTCCGCCGGAGACTGGATCCGCGTCACGTTCTGGTCCGCCGTGTTCCAGCACACTCGTGTTGCATACAGAATGCGGCCGGGGGCGTGCAGCGGGATCCAGAATGAAGCATCTCAAGGGAACCATCGCCACGATGTTGGACGAGCGCAAGCGGCTGCGTAGCCGCACGCCGTTGCAACTGGCGATCGCGGATCGTTTCTCTCAGTTGAATGTGGATCAATGGCGGGCCGTCACTGCCGGCCAAAGCCTGTTCTATTCCGCCGAGTATCAGCGGGCGTTCGAGCAGTTCCGGCCCGCGAATCTCGAGGCCCGCTATGCGCTGATCTGCGACGGCGACGCGCCGCTCGCGGCTGTGTGCATGCAGATCGCGCGAGTAGATCTGACGCAGGTGGGAAACGGGAAACAGGCGGCCTTGCAGAAGTTCGGCAGCAAGGTGAGTCAGCGCGTTCTCGTCTGCGGCAACCTGCTGGTGTATGGACTGCACGGCGTGTGTTTCGCGCCGGGCGCCGACCGAGAGCTGGTTTGGCGCGCCGTCACCGAGGTGCTGTATCGGGTGCGGCGGGCAGAAAAACTGGCGGGTCATACGGACATGGTCCTCATCAAGGACCTGGACGATGCGGCCGCTGCGGAGAGTCGCGTGCTCGCGGGGTTGAGCTATGGCAGCGTGCCCACCGAGCCGAATATGGTGCTGACGCTGGATCCGGCGTGGCGAACACACGACGACTATTTGAACAGCCTCACTTCCAAATATCGCGGCGACATCAAGAACCGCGTGTTCAAGAAGTTCAACGAGTCCGGCGCGACCGTCGAGTTGCTCACCGATATCGCCTCGCATGCGGAAACGTTGCAACGGTTGTATCTGGACGTCCAGAGCAATGCGACGCTTCGGCCGTTCACGTTGCCGAGCGCCTATTGGCCTGGGCTGGCGAGCCTGGGCGCGGAAAACGTCGTGGTTCATGTGGCGCGACAGAGCGATCGGATCCTCGGCTTCATCGTGAGCTTGAAGGATGGCGACACCGCCTTTGCGTATCACATCGGGTTCGACCGCGAAGCGGCGAACGCCGGCGTGCCGATTTATTTGCGGTTGCTGCATGCATCGCTGGGCCAGGCGATCGCATTCGGTTGCCGGCGGGTCTCATTCGGTCGCACGGCGCTCGAGCCCAAAGCCCGGCTCGGCTGTGCGCCCGAGCCGCTGTACGTCTGGGCGAGACATCGTCACCCCTTCCTCAATCAGCTTCTGCAACCGCTACTGCGATTCATCGAGAACGAGGAACCCCCGGAGTTCACGCCGTTCAAGTCGGCCAAAAGTGAATCCGGCGCGAAGTAACTGACAATCCCGCAAGCATGGACAACGATTTCTTTACCTGGGACGACTTCGTCAAAAACTTCGGCCGCGAGATGCGCATCGCTGGCGAGGTCTACGACGGCATGGTCAAGAACGGCCTCCAGGATGGCAGCCTGCTGCAGTTCGATTTCGTTTTCATCTCGGACAAGAAAGCGAAGCTCGAACGCTTGAGAGCACGCTTCGGACACGGACCGGAACAAGGCCATGGCCTACTTCAATCGCGGCAATTCGAAGCTGCAGCTATCGGACCAGACGGGCGCGTGTGAAGACTGGAAGAAGGCGCGCGATCTGGGCGATGAAGATGCGAACGCGCGCCTTCACGAATATTGCCGTTGAAGACCAAAGGCATCGCGTCAGCTCTGCCTGCGCACTTCGGCAAGAAACTCACGCGGCGTGGCTCCGGCAATGGAGCGGAAATCTGCTATCAGGTGTGCCTGGTCATAGTATCCGGCGCTCACCGCGATATCGGACCAGCATGAGTCCCTACCGTCTTTTGCCGCTGTGAGAGCACGCTCGAATCGCATCAGCTTGGCAAACGTCTTGGGACTCAGACCGACCACTTCACTAAAGACCCGGCGCAGGTGCCGCTCGCTAACGCCCAGTTCCTCGGCAACCGAGGCCACACTGCGACTTTCCAGACGTCGGGCTGCACTTTGCGCCAGCCGGGTGTTCGTATCGAAACAGGTTCCGGGTCCAATCCGCTCGGCGATGGCCGCCTTCAGTGTGACAACCGCGGAGCCTGCATCGCTTGCGGCGGCAAGTTTTTCTTCCAGGCGTTGCGTGGCGGCGGTGTCCCACAAGTCCCTAAGCGCGACGATGCGGCCCGCGAATTCCGAGACCGGTGCGCCGAGAACTGCGTGATGCGCACCCAACGGTAAACGTGCAAGCACTGTGCGCTGTCCACCACGGATCCACTTGCGGTGAACCTTGTGCCGCGGGCCAACCGCATGGATATCAAATCCACCAAGGACGTGTGGGCCCAATCGGGCCACCAGATGCACGGCCGCGCTAGGAACCGCGACGCGCGCCGAATCCGACTTGCACTCGTCCACAAAGATGTCGGGCACCGCATTCATTAAAGGCGCGCCGGCTCGATGAGGAATTTGGACGCTCTGAAGCATGCGGAGATTGTCGGCAGGCACACGCGCCGAGGCAAGTGTGTCCGGTTCTTACAATCCCGTCGAGTGTAGGGCGCTTTACACTGGCCCTATGAAAATCCTCATCACCGGTGCGACCGGAAAAGTGGGAAGCAGGCTCGCCCAGCGCCTTGCGGCGCAGGGTCATCACGTTAGAGCCCTCGTTCGCGATGCTTCGCGCGCCGGCGCGATGTTAGGCAAGTGGATGGAGTTCGCGGAGGGTGACCTCCTGAATCCCGACTCCGTTGTCCCCGCCGTCCAGGGCACTGCCGCGGTCGTGCACTGTGCTGCATTTTTCCGGGGCGCGACGCCGGAACAGGCGTATGCCGTCAACGAGCGTGGCACACATCATCTCGCAAGCGTCGCGCGCCTGGCGAATGTTCGGCGTTTTGTTTTCCTGAGCACTGGGCTGACATACGGGCCCAATGAGGGCCGCCTCTGTAACGAGGACGACATTTGCAATCCAGTCGACGCATATCCCCTCAGCAAGCTCGCCGCAGAGAAAATGCTTCTCACGATGGAGGATTTCGATGTGCGCATCCTGCGCTTGCCATTCGTTTACGGGGACGGCGATCCGCACATCGAGGAAGTCATCCCATTCATGCGTGGGTTCCCTCCTCGCCAACGTATGTCCATTGGCCACCATGTCGACGTAGCCCAGGCAGTTTCGCGGTTGCTCGACGCGGCGTCGCCATCTCATCGCATTTACAACGTGGTCGATGACGAAGCGCCCGAACTCGCCGAGTTGTTTGCCGCGGTCGGTCAGCCGCCACCGGACGGCACAAACGCTGAGCGAGCCGCAGCGTTCAGCGCACTACTCGATGGGCGTCGGATCCGAGAGGATCTCGGGTTCAAACCGACGTTCCCAAGGTTGAAGGACGCAATCGAGGCAAATGCCCTGGACCGCATGGCATGAACGTTCTCGCGGTGGCGTTTCCATGTAACGAGCTTGCAATGTGGAAGTTGCGCTCGAGCACGAGTCGCAGCAAACTCTCGGGCTCGATGGAAGCACCAGAACGCAAAGGAGCCACGTTATGGTCAAGCCCGGCTTTCAGAAATTATGGTCCGCATTTCCGGACCACACCAACTATCAAAGCCTGAAAGATCTCTACACGGCGCTCGGCGGCGCGGCCCAGAAGAACATCGACGTGCCGGGTTTCGGACCTAATGGAAACACGTGCGCGAGCCGCCTGAGCGTGGCGTTCAACAAGGCCGGAGCGCCGATCGATATGGCGGTCGCAAATCGCGTCGGCGCCAAGACATTGGGCACGGCGGATGGCTCTCGCATCATCTATCGGGTAAGCGACTTCCGCAAATATCTGTTGGAGGTCTTGGGCAAGCCGACCCCCGACAAGGCCAGCCCATACGACGACGCGTTTCGGGGTCGCAAAGGGATCATTGCCTTCACCGTGAATTGGCAAGGCGCGACCGGACACATCGCGCTATGGAATGGAGTCACCTACCGTGAGCCCGCTTACGACAACTATTCGACCTACGTGAACCCGACAAACCCTAACGTCAAAACGTCGGGCGGCGAGTTCTGGGAGTTAGCGTGATGCGTTTTTCCATGCTTCTTCCGGCATTGGTAGTAGCTGCGGGTTGCACGACCGGAACAGATACAGGCGGTTCGCCGCGGCCGGAAGTAGTACGCGATGTCGAAGGCTACGCGATCGCAAGCTGCCTGGTGAATCAATCCGAGCCATATCTCAAGGACCAGGGCGACGCCTGGGCATCTGTCATCGTACAGCGCATGAAAGGGGATCTCGAAGTTTTCGCCAACATCGCCGAGCGGGTAAAACTCGAAACCGCGAAGGGCGACATGGCAGTGGTCCGCACCGAAGCCGAACCTGGCACGGACAAAGCACTGCCCGTGCTCTATTGCAGCGAAATCATCGATAAGCCCCCCGTACGCGCGGCGATTGAAAAGGCGGTTGCAGCTCTCAATTCGTCGTATGCGCAGTGACAGGTCGTGAGACGCAGAGGTCGGAGCCTGTTCCATCAATGAGCCGACCGCCGCCGGAGGGCTTGGTGATGAGAGCAAAGACTTTTACGTTGAACGAGACAAGCTTCAGTGTTGTTTTGCAATCTTTGTGTGACCGCGAAGAAAAGCTCCTCACCATCGTTCGCTCAGGCGACGAGGACAGCGATGAGGTCGTGTTTGCCAGCAATGACATCGTATATCTCCGGGGCCTGATCGAATGGTTCAAGGAAGAAGCAAGCGGCATATTCAGCTCAGCTGCAACCTCGATCCGCGGCTCCGTTAGTAACGACGCGGCAAATGAAAAGTCTCCAGGGAAGATCTGATACTCAAAGCGCCGGTTGCAGCTTCCGAGTGTATCGCGCGATTCCCGTTCAAATCCGGCCTGAAGTAATCTTCAGTCGCTCAGCTGCGCGATCTTGGGTCCGGAGCTCACGCGCTCGTTGCACATTTCGATGGAGTATTTTCCTGTCCACGCTTCCGGGAGCACGCGACCCTCAAGCTCAGACATCAGGGCGTGATAAACCTCGGCATCCCTTGCGCGACACGCCATCCCGGCATACAAGTTCCGTAGCCAGTCGCTGTGCGGATAGCGGATCAGCATGTCTTGGTAGCCTTCTTTCACCTTCGGCCACTTCGCGATCGTTTCAAGGAACAGATCGACTTCGTCGCCTTCGAGCGCGGCGAACGTGGTGTACAGTCTCGCGTACATCTCGCGCCGCCTCTCGGCGGGCAGTCTGGCTTGAACATACTCGACGTAATCGTCGATCTCGACGTATGAGCCGCCCCACTTCGGCAAGAGCGTTCGAAGCATCGCTCGATGCGGCGGGTAGTATTCCGGGAAGTCTTGCAGACTGAGCTCGACCAGCCGCTGCAGATCCTCGCGGGCTTTGGATTGGTCGACGCCCAGCGAAATTGCCAGTGGATAGTACGCCGGGCTCCGTTGTGACTTGTCGGCCGCATCCCGCAAGGCGCCATCGGCCATTTCGATTCGCTGCGCGTACTCGGCCCATGCTTGCGGCGACACCTCCTTTGCATAGCCGTGTCCGCGGGCCTGCCACGCCCAACGCTGGAAAAACAGCGCTTCGATCAGATCCGGTCCGTCCGAGAGCGGAAACTCCCGTCGCCATTTCGCGAGCACCGTTAGGATTGGTCCGGGCGCGCTGGCTCGCTCCAGGAGCGAGCCTAGTCCGGCAATGGCCCCCTCCACTCGGCTGCTGCCGTCCTCGAAGTTCACCAGCTCGCCGTCTTTTGGATGCAGCATTGCTTCGAGCGATGCGAAATCTTCGGTCTCGAAAGCGCGCTGGGCGTCGCAGCCGGCGGCGTGCCGAGCCGCAATCCCGTCGGTTGTCTTGCCCTTGATCGGACCGACATCATCGCTTACGCATTTCCACGTGAATCGCGCAGGAAGGTTGCGGAGCAACCTGACGAAGCGACTCTGCGACAACGCATGCGAAGGATCGTTGACCGCTCGAAGCTCGTGCCTGTTCAATCTCGCCCCCGCCTGATCCGCGGACTGTATGTAGTACATCGCTTCGCGAAAGCTCCCGGCGTCGTCGGTCTTTAGAGCGCTCAGCATTGCCGATGCCCACTCATACCGCCGGCGCGCGAACTCCGTCACGTCGGCCGCGAAGTCCTTGGCTGCGATGTCTTGCGGCTCGGGCTCCGCCTTCAAGCGTTCGTAAGCGTCGCGCCAGAAAACGAACACTTCGGGTTCGAATCGCAAAGCCAACTGGCTCGAACTCATCGAGCCCGAAGTCGCCGCGGCCTGCAGTTCAGCCTGTTTCTGGAGGGCCTTCGCTTGACCTTCGAGAAACCAAAGATGCGTCGCCCAGTACTGTGCCGGCGCGGGGCGATTGGCGTCCATGACGCGCATCTGCCAGACGCCGCTCCCGATCGCGAGCAGGACATAACCCGTTGCCACAACGATTCGCAAAGGCTTTAGCGCGATACGTTCGCCGTCTTGCACGGGACGAGCGAGCAGAAATCCGAGAACGAGGCCGGTCAAGAGGCCACCGACGTGGGCAGCGTTGTCGATCCCTCCGCTCATGAACCCGCTGACGAGATTGAAAAGAATGAAGACCGCCGTCGCGAGCCCGTGTCTCCAGACGATGCCGCGAGGAATGTGGGTGCGACTGCGCAGGAAAAACGCGAGACAGGCCCCGACGGCGCCGAAGACAGCACCCGATGCGCCAACGCTGATGACAAATGGATGCCATGCAATGCTGCTGAGACTGGCGATGCACCCCGCGCTCGCATAGATCACAGCGAACAGCGCGTTGCCGTATAGACGCTCGGTCAACCGGCCGATGCCCCACAGAACCCACATGTTCAGCAGCAGATGAATGAAACCGGCGTGCAGGAACAGCGCCGATATCAATCGCCAGCCCTGACCAGCCGTAGTGAGCGAGGTCGTGTTTGCGCCCCACCGGGTCAGCAGTTCCAGGTTTGCGTTCCAGAATCCCGATCCGGAAAACAACAATGCGGCGAACGTTATGACATTCAGCAGGATCAGGATGCCCGTGACCGCAGCATGCGGCGTCATCCGGCTCAGCTCACGATTGAACTCACGCCATTCGGCGGCTGATGCACTCAGCGGAGACACGCTCGTGGCGGGCAGTTTGTCGAAGATGGCCTGCCTTGCCGCTGCATCTTCGAGCAAGCATCGGATGCGTCGTCGCCGACCGTCCTGAAATTGCGCATCGAAGCTCACCGAACATTCGTCCATTTCCACCTGGCTGACATCGGCCATGCTCACGCGAAGCTCGGTCTCCAGCGCAACGCCCATCCAGTTCTTCTGCCATCCGGCGATCGCCAGATCCGCGCCTTCGAATCGAATCACGCCGCTGCCGTATAGAGTCGAGCGGGAAAACACGCCCTGTACCCAACCGACGAGGCCATCGCGAGGGGTAAAGCGGACGGCGAACTCCTGCAGGTCACGGAATCTAATGGTGTCGGGACCGGCAGCCTCGCGTTTCGACAATTCGGCCAGGAGGTTACGCAGATTCTGCGGATGCGACCGACCGTCGATCGTGTGCCGCAGATCTTGCAGCTGTTCGGTCGAGTACTTCGAAAAGTCGATCTGGCCGTCTTTGGGCGAAACGGGAACGTCGCCGGGGCCGGTGTTGATTGGCTGCATGTTGGCGCCCAAAGTACTCACTCGCGAGCAAGATTCAACCTAAAGTTGAGTCAGGAGGCGAGCAAGTGCGAGGGCCGATTCTTCGACGGCTGATATCAGCAGCGTTCAGACCTTGAACTGTATTTTTACAATAATCTCGCGCGAACGTTAGCCGGCTTGATCGCTGGGTTCTGCAGATACCGCAACCTAGCCCACATCTCCCGATCGGGCTGGAGAGCGGCCTTGGTGCTAAAGTGGACCGACGTTGAAATCAAGGACGACCTATGGACGGCACGGAACTTTGGTTCGGTACCCTCAACGGAATCTCGGTCGTTTACGATCCCAGTCTTCAAGTCGCCGGGTCACGCTGGGTACTGCTGTTCGCAGTTCCTCATCAACGAGTCATTCCATATCAAAAGGCGCACGCCCGTAGCGTCTCAAAGCCGCTGCATGACACGCAGCGCCAGCTTGCCGCGGCGGAAGCGTATCAAGCATGGCGTGCGACCACTTCAGCAGCGAAAATCACCGAGGCGATGGAGGACATCCGCCGCAAGGATGCGTTCCTCGCGCAGAAGCTCGAGGGCGTCAGAGTATTGCATCGGCGAAGCCTGGAAAGACAGATGCTGCCTTACCGTGGCGTCACAGAGCCCGACGGCAGGGGATTCATACGAAACGCTTCATGCCGGGGATGTCACCGCGCCATCGGCAGTGACATCCACCTGCTCTGCAATTCCTGCGGATGGATCGTATGTTCCAACTGTGGGACCTGCGGCTGCCAGCGTCACCCTTGATGGAAGGCAGCGCCGAGAGGCCACGCCTTGGGTCGAGTCATACACCAACATCATCTACGAGCATGAGTCGCCACGGCCCTCCCCTCAGTCGACTTTCCGTAGACGACCAACCGTCACCACCATCTCGACGAGTGATCGTCTCGACCGTCGCAACCGTGTTGACCGATCAAATATCCAACGTGACTCCGCAGCCGCCGATGCCACAATAGCCTTGAGGATTCTTCGCCAGATACTGCTGGTGATAATCCTCCGCGTAATAAAACTCCGGCGCGTCCAGGATCTCGGTCGTGATCTTGCCGTACCCCGCCTTGGTCAATCTCTCCTGATACGCGGCGAGACTCTTCTCCGCCGACGCTCTCTGCTCGGCGTCATAGACATACACACCGGACCGATACTGAGTGCCGACGTCGTTGCCCTGGCGCATGCCCTGCGTCGGGTCGTGTGATTCCCAGAATGTTTTCAACAAGGTCTCGAAGCTGACCTTGGCCGGGTCGTACACGACGCGAACGACTTCGTTGTGGCCGGTGTAGCCGGAGCAGACTTCTTCGTAAGTAGGGTTGGGCGTCGAGCCGGCGGCGTAGCCGACGGAGGTGCTGTAGACGCCGGGGACTTGCCAGAACTTGCGTTCGGCGCCCCAGAAGCAGCCCAGGCCGAACAGGGCGAGCTTCAAGCCGGCCGGGAACGGCGGGACGATGCGGTTGCCGTTGACGAAGTGCTTTTCGGGGACGGCCAGTGGCGTGGCGCGGCCGGGGAGGATGTCGGCGGCGTCGGGCATCACGGCTTTTTTGCGGAACGAGTACATAAGTACCTCGGCGAATGGCTGGTCGCTATGGTGCATGGGAATCCGGGAGCCGTATAGATGCGGTCAGGGAGCGCCAAAACAAGCCATTCGCCTCGGTATCCGGCGTCACTTTGGCAGGCGCGCGATCATCTGCACTTCGACCACGCCCCGCCGCGCGAGCAGCCCGCTGGTGCCCACAGCCGTCCACGCCGGATAGGGGGCCTTGACGTAGTCGCGCGCGACTTCGTAGAACGTATCCCAGTGCTCGTCGCGCGTGCCCGTGAAGCCCGGGGTCTCCCAGGCATGAAAGCTGTTGACCATCACGACGTCGGCGAAGCTTGCGCCCGAAGCCTCCAGGCTGGCCTTCAACCGTTCGAAGCCACGGCGGACCTGCAGTTTGAACGCGGCAACGTCAGTGCCTTCGTTGTCGCGAGGACCGATAACGACGCCGGACAGGTACAGCATGTTGTCGACACGACGGACGGCCGCGTATCGATATTCGTCGTAACCGACTTTCTCGGCTTCGGAGGCAAGAATGACCGCACCGTTGGAGGCGGGAATCACCACAGGCCACTTGGACCCGGCGTCCGCGGCAAATGCCGCGCAGGTCACGAACACAGTCATTGCGAGGGCGGCTCGGAACATGAGAACTCTCCTGTGAATATGAACGAAGCAAACATTCGTGCAGAGGACCGGCATGCTATGTCATCCATTGCCGCACCCATTGCAGCGTTCGTCGCGCCGGAGGCACGGCTCGTCTCACCTGGTGGCGTAAATTGACCACAACCGCACTCTCAGCTGCGTGTCTCGAAACGCCATTCGCTCATAGGAAACAAACATCATCATGCAACTGACCTTTGTGCTTAGTCTGTTCCTCTTATTGTTTGCTCCATTCGCCTCAGCCGAATCGACTCCCGCGCAGATGCGCGCGCTGCTGATGACAGGCTACGGAGCGCCGGAGGTGCTGCGACTCGATCAGGTGCCGGTGCCGACACCCGCGAACGGAGAAGTGCGAATCCGCATCCATGCCGCCAGCGTCAATCCCGTCGATTGGAAAATTCGTTCGGGAAGGCTGCAAAAGACTTCGCCCGTCACGCTGCCATACATTCCGGGCCGCGATGTCGCGGGAACGATCGACGCAGTCGGCCTGGGCGTCACGCACTGGAAAGTGGGCGATCCTGTCATCGCCGTTGTCGATGGCGGCGGGCTCGCGGAGTATGTCGTCGCGCCGGCAGAGAACGTCGCGCCGAAGCCGGCGAAGTTGAGCTTTGAGAAAGCAGCGGGCATTCCAACGGCGTCGCTGGCCGCGTGGCGCACGCTGATCGTCAACGCCGATATCAAACAAGGTCAGCGCGTGCTGATCCATGGCGGCGCCGGCGGCGTGGGGAGCACTGCAGTCCAGCTCGCAAACTGGCGTGGCGCGCATGTCATCGCCACCGCCTCGGAGCGCAATCACGAATATCTAAGAGAGATCGGCGCCGATGAAGCGATCGACTACCGCACCACTCGTTTCGAGGATGTCGTCAAGAACGTGGACGTGGTGCTCGACACGGTGGGCGGAGATACATTGCAACGCTCGCCTTCCGTGTTGCGCGAAGGCGGAACGCTCCTGACCATCGTGGGCAGGCCGCCCGCCGAGGCATGCAGTCAGCGAAAGCTCCGTTGCCCAAGCCCGAGCACCGCCACGCGCGAGCAACCCGGCGAAGAACTAACCAAGCTCGGCCAGCTCTTCGACAACGGCACGCTGAAAATGAATGTAGACGCCGAGTTCCCGCTGGAGGGAGCGGTGGAGGCGTTGGAGTTGAGCGAGCGCGGCCGGGCGCGCGGCAAGATCATCGTGCGCGTGCTCGACGAGCACGCGAGCAATACATCGGCACGGCGCTAACAAAGAAAAAAGCTCCAGCAGGACACCCTGCTGGAGCTTTCACACACTCTGGCTCACGCAGCGGCCGCTCCCACGCCGCCCATGAAGGTCAGCGAGTCGGCGGCACGACGGCACTCACGCGGAGTGACGCCATGGAAGCGGCGTAACGCACGGAACAGCGTCGAGCGGGAGTCGAAGCCGACCACCTTCACGATGTCTTCCACCGCCATCTCACTTCCGCGCAACAGCCGACCGGCGACAGTCGTACGCTTACGCTGCAAATACTCGTGTGGCGTCACTTCGTGGATATGTTTGAACAACCGCAGGAAGTGATGCCGCGACAAGAACGCGGCGCGAGCCATGTCACCCAGCATCAACGGCTTGTCGAAGTTGGAGTGAATGAAATCCGTCGCCAGCGACACCCGGCGCAGGATCTCGCGACGCGTGGCTGCGCGACGCACGGGCACGCCGCGCGCCCGCTGCAACACATCTCGGTGCCGGGCCAGCATGCGCTCCAACAAGAACGCAAACTGCTCCTCGAACCACAGCGGATCGTTCAAGCCCATCTCGCAATGACGGCGAATGAACAGCAGCACCGGCGTGACGCCCCGGTCGTGGGTCTGCAGGTGAGGAATGAACGGCAACGCCGCCGAGACCTGCGCCTCGCCCTCGTCCAGCAAACGGTCGTCGGCCGTAATGAGCGCGTTGAGCACTTCTTCCGGCATGCCCCGGCGGAACAGCACCGTCAATACGTTGACGGGCTCCGAGCCGCGAATTCGTACCGTCGCCGCACCGGAGGGAATCGGTAACCAGGTGTCGTCATCGACCGCGATGCGCCGGTTATCCAGCGTGACTTCCTGACGCCCGCCCCACGCGCTCAACAGCGCAAAGCGCTCACCGTCCAGCGAGTAATCGGCCACCTGCGTGTGCAGGCTCACTACGGTATTTTCGGTGCTGGGCTGTCGCGCCAACGCCGCACTGAGATCACCACTCACCATCTCATGGGTTCGACGGAGAATCATCCCGTTACCCCTCCCCGTTGCTTAGCAGTCAACACCGGCCACAAAACCGGCTTCACCGGGATCGCGATCTGGCCCGCGCGGCGCCCCTCGCGATCCCGCCCTAAAACGTGACACATCCTGGAAATCGGTTGAGTTGTTACCATTTCCGCGCCATTTGGCGTCGTCTACAAGCGGTTTACGATGATCTGATTGCGGCATGCGGCGAAAGGTTGCAGTCGGCCACTCACTTCAGTCAGGCGTCGAGTGAATTACGCAATGAATGAGACAGGCCGCGCACGCTCCTATGCCAACTGCGCAAGCAGGATTGATGCGATCACCGGGCAAAAAGTTGCAGCGACGCCACGATCGAATTCGAATCGGGGCGCCGAGCAGCGAATTGGGGTGGCTCCGCGCTAAAGACGAGCCGAGTGCCCTCGGAAAGACACCACGACGCAAAAAGAATTCGGCGGGGGACGGTCGTGATAGATGCGGCTAGGCGGGACCGGCGTCACCCGGGTAAAATCGCGCCCCGTTTAGAATTTGTCCAGACTCGTAGAACCTGTCCAGATTGCCCATGCCCATCGCTCACGAACACAACCTTGCGCGCCCCATGCCGCGCGACTGCCAGTTCGGCATTCGCGTGAAGCTGCGCTCCACCGATCCGTTCAAGAACCTCGTCGGAGGCGATTGGACGCGCGAACACTGGTACGCCACGCGTGAAGAGCGCGATCGCATGCTCAAGGAAATGAGCGGCCGCTACGTCTACTTCCGCCCGGGCGATCGGCCGACGCTGGAATTCGAGAAAGTCGACCGCTAAGCGTCGGCTTTCTAGAAGGTCCTGCCCAGGAACAGATAGAAGGCTCTGTCCCCTTTCTGATCGTAGCCCGCCGCCAGGTAGACGGGGCCGAGCGGCGAGTCCACGCCCAGGAACAAGCTGGCGTTCTTACGCAGATCGCCGAAGCTGGCGTCGGAGCTGTCGAGCCAGGTATTGCCCGCTTCCAACGACATGCCTGCATAGGCTGGAAAGTCGAGCACACCCTCGCCACCGCGGCCGATGCGGCGCTGATAGATGAGCCGGCCGATGCCATAGTGCGGCCCGGCCAGGTAACCCGCCGGCAGACCCGACAGACGCAGGAACCCGCCGAGCGAGTAAAAATTCTCCGGTCGCGCGAACTCGGCGTCCGCCGTCGTGCCGCCCTCCAGCCAGAAGATCAGCGTGTGGCGATCGAACGAGCGCGCCACCAGCCACGAGGTTTCGAACGCGTTGAGATTTTCCTCCGAGCCGATGTTGGTCCGCTCGCCGCGCCACTGAAACTCGAACTGCTGACCGTGGCGTGGGAAGAAAATGCTGTCGAGCTTGTCGTAAGAGAAGCGCGCGAAATATCCGCCGCGATCGAACTCAGCGACCGGCAGCGTGGGATCGCCGATCAACACTCGCGCCCGACCGGTGCCACGGCGCATGCCGAGCCGGACCTCACCCCAATTTGAAATCTCGCGCCCGACGTCCAGGCCGCCCTGCAAGGTGCGCACACGATATTCCGCGAGCAAATCGCGCTCCTGCAGCTGGAACACGCTGCGCTCTTCGAAATCGAAACTGGGCGCGATGAAATAACGGCTGGCCAGCGACAGCGGCTGATAGAACTCGGTGAACAACTTGGGGGTGTCGCCGATCTGCAGATCGGTGAGCCATTCGGCGCCGAGGCCGTTCAGCTCGGTCGACAGCAAACGAACCGCCGCGTTGTAGCGGCTCGTGCCCTCGAAGTTGTCTTCGAGATTCAAACCGAAGCGCACGTAACTGGGTCCCCAGCTCTTGCGTCGCAGGTCGAGCTCGAGCCCGGCGCGGCCGTCCTCTTCGATCAAGTTGTAATCGATGGACTCGAAGCGATCCAACGCGTACAGCGAGGATAACTGGTTGCGCACGCGATCGGCGTCCATGGCCTGGCCGACCAGATTGCTCATGGTCGCCTTCACCAGCGGGTCATATTCCATCGAGCGAGGATCGGCGCGCACGAATTCGATGGTGGGCAAGCTGCTGTCACGAGGATTGCGCGTGGCCAGGTATCGCAAATAAGCATCGGGACTGAGCGCCAGTCGCCGCAGCGATGTTTCCGCCTCTCGCGCGCCCGCCTCGCCTGCGCGCAAGGCTTGCGGCACGCGAGAGAACTCAGCCGAAGCGAAGCGGCCCAGCGGCGGCTCGATGACAATGTCGTTGGGACCGAGCAGCGCGCGTTGTTGGCGTGTGCGGCCCCGAATCAGAATCGCGAACGCCTGGTTGGTGATCTCGATGGGCGACTTGAGGTCTTCGCTGGCGTACAGCGGGAAACTCACATCGACCACGATCAGCACGTCGACTTTCATCGCGCGCGCAATTTCTACGGGCAAGTTCTCCACGAGCCCGCCGTCCACCAGCAGCCGGCCGTCGCGCTCGACCGGCGCGAACACGCCAGGTGCGGACATGCTGGCGCGCATCGCCGTGACCAGGTCGCCGGAATCCATGACCACTGCTTCGCCGGTCTCGAGATCCGTCGCCACAGCGCGAAATGGAATAGGCAGACGATCGAAATGCTGAATGGCGGCCACGGGCAGCGAGGCGCCCCGCAACACCTGCTCGAGTTTCTGACCCTGAACCAGACCGCGAGGTAGCGCGAATCCCTTGTCAGTCACTCCCAGCGCGTAACGCACCAGGAACTCCCGATCGTCCTGTTTGCGCCGGAAACCCAGTTCCTCGCGCGGCGGACGATCGCGAAACGCGTCCTCCCAGTTCACCGAGCGCAGTAACTTTTCGATGTCGGCGACCGGCATGCCGGTGGCGTACATGCCGCCGACCACCGCGCCCATGCTGGTGCCGGCGATCGCGTCGATGGGAATGCGCATTTCGTCGAGCACTTTGAGCACCCCGACATGCGCGGCTCCACGAGCGCCGCCCCCGCTCAAGACGAGGCCGACACGCGGTCGCGCCTGCTCCGTCGTGTCGGCCAGCGATGCTGATATCGACGACGCGCCGAGGACCAGCGCGATGAACATCGCGATCAACGACGCAGGGAAGCGCCGCGCGCGGCATGCGAGGTGGGCCTTCATCCAGAAATTATAGGCTAGAGCTTGTGACATCGAACCTTCGCCGATAGGCTTTTTGCATGTCATGGACCGGTCGCCTGTTTTCCAAGCCGTTCTGGCTTGCACTGGCCATGCTGGCCGTCGGCCCGGCGCACGCCGCGCCTCCGCACCGACGGCTCAACGACGCTGACGCTCAGTGGCAGTACTACGGCGGCGATTCCGGCGGCACTCGACACAGCGCGTCCCGGGAAATCACGCGGGAAAACGTCGATCAGCTGGAGATTGCCTGGACCTATCGCACCGGCGAGCTCGGCGTAGGTTTCATCCGCGCCGACAAGCTGTCGTTCGAAGCGACGCCCATTCTCGTGGGAGACACGCTGTATCTAAGCACGCCGACCGACATCGTGATCGCGCTCGACGCCGCCACCGGCAAGTTCCGCTGGCGCCACGACCCGAAAATCCCGCGCCATCTGCACTATTCGGAAGCCACCTCGCGCGGCGTATCGTGGTGGACGGATGAGTCAGCCGAACCCAATGCCCGTTGCTCACAACGCATTTTCATCGGCACCCTGGATGCGCGATTGATCGCATTGGACGCACGCAATGGCGGGCGGTGCGCCGACTTCGGCATCAAGGGCAGCGTCGATCTGGCGGCTGCGGCCCGGCCGACTGAACGCGGTCAATATTTAGTGACATCGCCGCCGGCGGTGTATCGCGACCTCATCATCGTCGGCTCGGCTATCGGCGACAATCGCGCCGTTGAGCTGGAGCGAGGCATCGTCCGCGCATTCGATGCCCGTACTGGCGCGCAGCGCTGGTCGTGGGATCCCATTCCAACCACGAGCGCCGAAGCTGCGACACGCGGCTGGTCGGAAGATGGCGCTCGCAAGACCGGCGCCGCAAACGCCTGGTCCATTTTCTCGGTCGATACCGGACGCGGTCTGATTTTCGTTCCGACGGGCAGCGCGAGCCCTGACTTTTTCGGCGGCGAACGCCCGGGGCTGAACAACTACGCCAATTCGCTCGTCGCCTTGCGCGCCGACACCGGCGAACTGGTCTGGCATCGTCAGCTCGTTCATCACGATTTGTGGGATTACGACGTCGCCGCGCAGCCCATGCTGATCGATATCGAACGCGAGGGCAAAGCCATTCCCGCGGTCGTGCAGGCTACCAAGACCGGCATGTTGTTCGTGTTCGATCGCGAGACCGGCGAGCCTGTGTTCGAGATCGTCGAGCGTCCGGTCCCGGTGTCGAATGTTCCAGGCGAAGTCGTGTCGCCGACCCAGCCGTTTCCGGCCACGCCAGCGCTGGTTTCGCACGCCGCCATTACGCCGCAGGATGCCTGGGGTCTGACAGTGATCGATCGAGCGCGCTGTCGCGAGCTCATCGGCAAATATCGATCCGAAGGTTTGTTCACTCCGCCCAGTCTGCAAGGAACCATTCTCTCGCCGAGTTTCGTCGGCGGCGTGAACTGGGGCAGCCTCGCCTACGATCCGGAGCGTCAGCTCATTCTGGCCCCGGTGAATCACGTACCCATGGTCGTGACCTTGGTCCCGCGCAACGAATTCGAACCGATGCGCGACTCGGGGAGTTACCTGGATTCCGAGTTCGCCCATCAGACCGGCACACCCTACGGCATGCGCCGTGAAATGTTGGCCTCGCCGCTCGGCCTGCCCTGCACGGCTCCCCCCTGGGGATCGCTGGCCGCAGTGGATTTGCGGCGCAATGCCATCCGATGGCAGGTCGTGCTCGGCTCGACGCGCGATCGTACGCCGTGGTTCGTGCCGTCGAGGACCATCGGCATGCCGAATATGGGGGGGCCAATCGTAACGGCGGGCGGACTGGTCTTTATCGGCGCGGCCACGGACAATTACCTGCGCGCTTTCGATATCGAGACCGGTCGCGAGCTTTGGAAACGTCGATTACCGGCGGGCGGCCAGGCGACACCCATGACCTACGAGGCCGCCGGGCGCCAGTTTGTAGTGATTGCGGCCGGGGGACATGGCGGGCTGAAAACCAAGCAGGGCGACTACGTCATCGCCTTTGCACTGCCGCCGGCGCACTGACGACGCTTCAACGAACAGGTTTTGCATCATGCGTGGATTGCGCTTCGGTTCGACTGCCCTGCTGGGTTGCACGGCGCTGGGTCTGGCCAACGTTCAGGCTGCGGAACGGGCCGAGGGCAAACGAGTGGAAGAAGTCGTGGTCACGGGCACCCGCCTGCCCGAACAGCTGCGCGACTTCGCCGGCAGCATCTCGCTGGTGAAAGGCGAGGATGTCACGGTCGTCGGCTCGACTCATCACAACGAAATCATGAACCGCGCGCCGGGCGCGATGATCCAGCGCAATAGCGGCCAGGAAAGTCTGACGGCGATTCGCTCGCCCGTGCTGAGCGGTCCGGGCTCGTGCGGCGTGTTTCTGTTTCTCGAGAACAGCGTGCCGATCCGCCCCACCGGCTTTTGCAATGTGAACGAGCTGTTCGAGGTCAACAGCGAGCAGGCGGGATCCATCGAAGTGCTCCGTGGACCGGCCGGTGTGATCTATGGATCGGGCGCGATGCATGGCGCGATCAACGTCATCACGACACCGCCTGGCGATCTGCCGGCGCGCAGCCTGGCGCTCGAAGGCGGACCTGACGAGTACTATCGCGGCAAGCTCGGCTTGAGTCACAAGGGCGATGCGACCGATATCGGCGGCGTCGTGGTTGCGACTCACGACGGCGGCTGGCGCGACAGCTCGGGCATCGAAGAGCAGAAGCTGAATGTCGGGCTCACACATCGTCGTGGCGATGCGCAGCTCGGCTTGAATCTCGCCGCGACCAATCTTCAGCAGGAAACCGCCGGCTTCATCCAGGGCTTCGACGCGTATCGCGACCAAGCCATCGCCGAATCCAATCCCAATCCGGAAGCCTATCGGGATGCCTATGCAGTGCGGCTCACGGGCAGCTATGAGCAACCGTTGAGCGATCGCATGCACCTGTCCGTGCGTCCTTATGCCCGCTACTCGCGCATGGATTTCATACAACACTTCCTCATCGGCAAGCCGTTCGAAGAAAACGGTCAGGAGTCGATGGGCGTGCTGACCGCGCTCGATATCACTGCGTTCAACGATACACGCCTGCTGACCGGCATCGATGTCGAGCTCGCACAAGGATTCCTGAAAGAAACACAGCCCGGTCCGGCCACCGATGGTGCGCCGGCCGCCAACGCCATCCGGCCCGCAGGCAAGCACTATGACTACCAAGTGGACAGCCGTGTCGCCGCCGTCTATGGCCAGATCGAGCAGCCGTTCGCCGAGCGCTGGAAAGCGATCGGCGGCGTGCGCTACGAGTACGTCGACTATGACTACGACAACCGAATGATCAGCGGCAACACGGCCGACAACGGCATCCCCTGCGGCGCCGCCGGCTGTTTGTTCAATCGTCCCGCGGATCGCAGCGACGACTTCAGCAATGTGACTTCCAAGCTGGGCCTGAGCTACGAAGTGACCGAGGATCACACCTTATATCTGACCGGCACTCGCGGCTACCGCGCGCCGGACACCAGCGAGCTGTATCGATTGCAGCGGCAGCAATCCTTGGCCGATCTGGATTCGGAGCGTCTCGACAGCATCGAGCTCGGCGCGCGCGGCGTGTTCGGCCCGTTGAGCTACTCGCTCGCCGGCTTCCAGATGGAAAAGGACAATGTGATCTTTCGGGATGCAAACGCGTTCAACGTGAGCGACGGGCGCACCGAGCACGAAGGCGTGGAATATGAGCTGTCGTGGCTGCCCATCGAAACGCTGTCACTGGCGCTCGCCGGCACCTATGCCAAACACACCTACGACTTCAATCGCGCCGTGGAGCAGGGGGAGACCATCGTCGCCGGCCGCGACGTGGACACCGCGCCCCGTCACATCAACACAGCGCGCCTGAACTGGGCGTTCTTGTCATCGGCCGCCGCGGAGCTGGAGTGGGTGTCTGTCGGCAGTTATTTTGTGGATGCGTCGAACGCCAACAAATATGGCGGCCACGATTTGTTGAACCTGCGCGTGAGCTGGCGCGCCACTGAGAACTGGCGCGCCATCGCTCGCCTGAACAACGTCACCGATCGCGCCTATGCCGACCGCGCGGACTTCGCGTTCGGCAACTACCGTTATTTCCCCGGCCGCGGCCGCACGTTGTTCGTCGAAGTGCGTTACGAGACGAAGTGATTTCCGAGGCGGAAAAGCGGCGCCAGGTCGACGCATACATCTAACGACGGCAGAGCTAGCGTTTCCGGCGCCCGCGTGGACGTCTGTTCCACGAACGCCCCGCCGTGCGGCGCGCGGTAGCAGTTGATCTCGGTAACGCAGAGATCCACCAGCCACGCCTCCTGCACGCCGTATGAAGCATACAGGGGCATTTTAATTTCCCGATCATATAGCCAGCTACTGTCGCTCACCTCGATGAGCAACAGAACGTCGCGCGCGGTTGGATGAGCGTCCCAGTAAAGACCGCGACGCGGCCGTAACACCATGAGATCCGGCTGAGGCTCCGTGTGACGACTCAGGCGCAGTGGGTATTGTTCGACCACCAACGCACGATCGCCGACAGCCTTCGCCAACTGTCGATGCAACCACGCCACGGTGACCGAGTGTGGACATCCTATCGGCGGCATATCGCGGATCTCTCCTTCGATCAGCTCCGTTCGCGCATCCGGCGCGAGCAGGCCGACTTCGGCCATGCGGTAATACTGCTCGACCGAAAACCGGTGCGGGCTGTGCACGCTGTCGCTGATTGCGTTGGTAGCCATGTTGGAGAGACCTTAGCCGCGTCGCTATGGCGCGAACGCGCGGATATTTCGGCGATTCACCCGGAAATGCAACAACTATTCAGCGTGGAATAGTGTAAGAGGCGATATTCGCTCCGCGGGATTTCCGCGCACCGCTCTCCGCGCGTTGCACGCGGAAATAAAAGGGCCCGGCGGCTAGCCGGGCCCGGAGTCGTTCGCGCGAAATAAAATCAGACGGGGCCGGTGACGATGGGATTGAAAGCCACCAGGCCATCCAGCGCCGCCCCCGTGCCCAGTGCGCTGTTGAACAGTCCGTTGAACAGGTTCGTGTCACCGTGCAAGGCCATGTAGTTCAGGATCACGGTCTGCACCAGCAAGTTGACGTTGTTCGCGGCCGGGCTGCTGCTCGTGACCACGTCGCCGTTGGCGTTGTAGTAGCCGATCTGCTGATGGCGGGCCGCCGCCGTAGTGCCGTCTCCCAACAACGTGGGACGGCCCTGTGGGCTGTACACGAGGAAGAACGACGCGGCGGTCTGCTGATTGTCACCGGTCCACTCGCCTTTGCCGCGGCCACCCGCCGAATCGTCGACGCGACCGTTGGACGACAGCGAGCCGTCGCTGAATACATAGATCATCACCGGCTTGCCCACTTGCGCGGCGTATTCGAGACAGGCGCCGATGCAGCGGCCCGCGCGCAGGTCACGATTCTCGCCAGTGGCGCGTTCGCCAGTGTGATAGTCGAAGCCGCCCATGCTGATGGTGCCGGCGCCGGCGTTGCCGTCGATCACCAGCTTCATCACCGACGCCGTCTTCTGGAATTCGCCATCGCCGCCGAAGTTGGCGCCGAACAGGGCGGTGACGCGCGGATCGAGCGACGGGTTCAGCGCGGCCGGATCGCTGAATGTTTCCACCGTGTCGGCGGTCTTGAGATAGGCGCAGCGGAAACGCCGCTCCACGTCCGTATCGTCAGCGAGGCCGGTCGAAACATTCGGCAACGCCAGCTTGCGGTCGGTGATGCGATACATCGTTTCCAGCGTACGCACCGTGTCGCTCGGGCTGAGGATGCGCGCGACTTCGCCAGTGTCGACCAGGCCGGTCACGTCGCTGACGCGATCGATCTTGGTCGGCCGGTTGGCCGGATCCATCATGATGGCCGGCGCCATGGAATTACCGCCGGAGTCGGAGTTCTGCGAGCCGATCAAGGTCAGCAACTCGCCTTTGACGCCGTACTTGGCGAGGCCGTACATCGGATTGTGAGGATTGTTGCCGGTGTCGTTTTCCGAGCGCGCGGCGATGACACAACCGTTCACATTGGCGCGCGTGGTCGCCGTGGTTTTTTCCTGCATGCCGCGCAGGAACGCGCTGTCGGAATGAAACGCCAGGCCGAACTCGGTGTTGATGAAGTTGGTCGTGGAGTTGTTCGGCAGCATGTTGCCCGGCAGGCCCTGCTTGGAATAACCCTGGGTGCTCAGGAAGTCGAGCTGGCCGCCCTCCTTGCCCACCAGCACGTTCGAGCCGGCGATGTTCGCGCCGCCCGCGAGGTCGAAACAAATGAACGGGATCTTGCCCGCGCCGCCGGTGATGCCGCAGACGCCGCTGGCAATCGTTTCCAGATCCGGCGTCAGCGCCGAGGCCCGGCGCGGCATCATGCTCAACGCAGCCGGTGCGATCACCGTCGCCGCGCCGGTCGTGAAGCCCTGCGCGAGGAAATCGCGACGAGTCACCGGCTTCTTGTGCGATCCGTGCCGCAAAGGCTCGTTCAGGCCGAGAGCACGTTTACGTTGTGATTTGATGATGAACATGCGAGTAGCCTCTACTGAACCAGAGTCGCGGCGCTGCCGAGCGTGGCGCCGCAAGCGGCCTTGATCACGTCGCGCGTGCGGTTGCCGCCGCAGGTCTGGCCGCCGAGCGCCGGCGTGCACAGGGTCTTGATCAGGTTGCCCACGTCGGTCGTCAGGCCAGCCACGTCGGGCTGGGTCTGCACGTTGCCGACCATCTTGTCGTGCAGGATGTTGACCACGGCCGTGCCATTCGCCACCAGATCGACATCAGCCGTGGTGGTGACAGGCGTCGTGTTCGGGGTCGCGAGCTGACCGGCGAAGTCGACACCGCCGAAGAACTGGCCGCGGAGCGTCGTGTCATCGACCAGCACGCTGCAGTACTGCAGGGCCAGCTGCGCGACCGAGGTCTGGTGCGAAGACAGATAGCCGTTGATGTCATGCACGGCCGGCAGCGACTGACGCACGCTAGCGTACGTCGCCTTCACCTTCTCGTTGTTCGGCGACACGCCGGTGATGGCCGTCATGGTCGCGTTGATGGCGTCGAACAGCTTCACGCCGATATCGGACGCGTTGTCACCGAACACCGGCGCAGGGGGCACGCCCGGAGTGAACGCCGCGCACGGATGGAGCTCCGTGCCGAGCTGATCGAAGCACAGGAAGAATTCGTCGAACTCCGGTCCCTGCTCCACCGGAATGATCGTGCCCACCGAGGACAGCAACTGGCCGGTCGCCGGCGAGTACAGATCGTTGGTGATCGCCGTGTCCAGCAAGCGGTACGCCTGACCGACCACCGCTTCCGCGCCGTTCACGCCGATGCGCATGCCCTTCAGCGGGATGTTGCCCGGCATCGCCTGCGCATCCAGGCTGAAGTACTTCGGACGGTGGAACAGATAGCTGGCGCTGTCGTACTGCTCGGCCTCGAACACGATGTACGACCGCGGCACATCGATGATGTGCGAGATGCCGAACAGCAGGAAGAACTTCTGACCGACGCCGGCCTGGAAATTCTGCTGCACCTGAGCCAGGTTCAGCGCGCGATTGTGAATCGCGACCAGGCGGACCACGCCCTGCCACTTACCTACCGTGCCGCCCACTTCGCTACCGAGCACGAAGGCGAAGCTGTTGTCCCACGAGTCGAGCGTGCCGCCGCCCGCGCCGTCCACGTCGCCGGTGAACTCACCGTTGACGTAGATACGACGGCCGTTGATCGGATCGAACGTCATCACGACGTGCTGCAAGGCCGCCTGCAGACGCTCGGCATCGTCGTCGGTCGACAGCATGGTCTCGCCGTTGGCGTCGGTCGCGCTGCTGCGAGCGAAGAACTCGTAGTTGTACAGCTGCTGGCCCAGGGTGAAGTTGCGAGTCATGGCGCTGCCGGAATAGCTCACGATGCGCGCATCTTCCTGAGTCACGTTGCCCGGCACGACCCACGCCTCGATGGAATATTCGCCGGTGGCCGTGATGAGCTGATGGAACTTGCGGCTGGTCGTGGTCGATGCCTGCGCCCTGCCGCCGCGGATGTTGATGCCGTAGCCGCCCACCCAGCTCACGTCGCCGAACAAGGTCAGATCGGCCGCCGGCGCCACGCCGCTGGTGTCGGCCGCGATCAGGCCCTGACCGGCCTTGAACTCGTACAGCGCGATCAAGTTGTTTTCGTAACGGTTGCCGCCGCTGGCGAGCGTGCCGTTATAGAGCGTGACCGCCTTGCTGACGACCTGCTCCGCCGGGATGTCGATCGGATCGATATCATCGGCCATCGCCTGGATCAACGCCTGCAACTCGGTCGCGTCGGCTTCGCAATCGTTGAAGCAGTTGTGCTTCTCGTTGCGCAGACGGACCACGAAGCGCGACGCCGCCGGATCGTCCAGATTCATTTTCGGAATCGAGGCGATGTACGCCTGCTTGAACGCGTCCGAAGTCGGCTCCACCCTGGCGGTGTTTTCGGGCAGACCGCCGGCCGCGAAGTACGGCGACTGCGCGGTGGCCGAGTTCGCCTGATGGCAACCCGAGCACCACAGGTCGAGCTTCTTATAGATGTCCTCGAACAGGGCCGCTTCGGGTTCGTTCGGGCCCGGGAAGCGACGGCGCGACCCCGGATCGACCGGCGCCGGCTCCTGCAGCTGGATCTGACGACCGCCGGAGTCGGCGGCGCCGACCCAGTTGGTGATCCAGCGGGTCATGATGGATTCGCACGCGGCCAGGTCGTTGCCCTTCCAGCAGTTGTGACCGCTGGCCACCTTGGTGACCAGGCGCGACTGCGAGGGATTCTGTTGATTGACGACGGTGTTGGCCTGTTGGAACGCCATGTTCACGTCGTCGGTGCGCAGGAACGTCGGCGCCTGACCGCCGGCGTTGTGGCAGCTGTCGCAGCCCGCTTCCTTGAGCGCCGGTTCCCAGAAACCGGTACGGAACGCCTGAACTTCCGGCGTCGCCGGCAGCGGACCGCCGTAGTTGCCGCCGGAAGTCGGCGGTGGCGGAACAGGATTGGCTTCGGTGTCGGCGCCGCTGCCGCCGCAACCGGCGAGTGACAGGCCGAGCACCGCGATGGCGGCAAAGCGGACCACGCTGAGATTCGCTAACGCGAGCATCTGGTTCTTGATCTTCATGTTCCTAACCAGGGCTTAGTTGCCGTTACCCGCACAGTGGGCAGCGGTCCGCGCGAAGACGCGCTTGAGATCGCCGTTGCTCTTGAACTGCAGCGTAGCGCTGTCCACGAGCGTCTGATCCGTCGCGGCCGGCGAGCGGAAACAAACGGTGCGGAACACCTTCTCGACCTGGCACTGTGCGAATGCCGTGCTGTTCGCCAGCTCGCGGCCCATCGACTTGGCGCCGTTACCGCTGCCTGTCAGCGTGCCATCCCAGCCGAGGAAAGTGTTCTGGCCCGGCAGGCGCATGCGGTTCTCCCACGCGTCGTCCGGCGTGACGAAGCCCGGCTTGAAGTTGTCCGAATTGATCAGGTACTTCGGCTGCACCTGGCCCGGCGTGTACACCAGCCGGCCGGCAGTCTCGTCGAAGTCGTAGTACGCGAACGCCTGCGCCATGGAGTCCATGACCGAGTGGCAGCCGACGCAGTTGTTGTTGAAGACGCTGCTGTCGCCGCCGGGGCTGCGCGTCACGTCCTGGCGAATGCGATCGGTCGGGCGCGTGGTGTCGTGAATCTGCTCGAGGTCGCGGCACAGATGATTGAGCAGCGTGAAACGAAACATCGCGCGGTTGGTGCCGTCGATGAAGAACGCTTCCGAGGCGGCGCGCGAAGTGATGACGCCGGCCGTGGCCTCCGGCGGCAGGCCGTTCAGCGAAGACTGCGTCGTCGGCGACAGCACCTGTCGCAGATCGGCATTGTTACTTTCCAGCGCCTCGTAATGCGCATTGCTGGTGGGCGAATACGCCGGGACGCCCGAGCCGCTGCCGACATACAGCACGTCCTGCCAGAGGATTTCGCGGAAGTCTTCGTCATCGCGCACCATTCCGATCACGGTCGCGGTGTAATCGTTCAGCGGCGCGAAGATGGTCTGGTCGCGATTGGTCCAGGGCGAAGCGAAGTTCTTCAGCGTCACGCTGTAGAAATCTTTCGAGCGCGTGCTGGACGGATCCATGATGAACATGGCCGTCGCTTCGAGGTTGTTGCCGTTGCTGCCGAGCTGCGCTTCCAGCTCGTTCAGCAAGCCGGTCGAGGGCGGCGTGCCGGTGAGGCGGTCGTACATGCGACGCGCCTGCGCACGCTGAACGGGATCGGCCAGCGCCTGTTGTCCGGACGCCAAGGTCGCCAGTGCCACCCCCAACGCGGCTGCTTGCGCGAGCGGCGAGGTTCCTTTGCTTCGTTTCATGTTGCTCATGCAGCTCATCCAGGGCCAGGGATCTACTCTCGGCAGCGCCCACAATTACTGAAATCGGATCGCTGAGGGACCGTCCGCCATACGCATACAAAGTCGGCGGTCCTCTTACAGTCGCCGGCGGACTATACGTTCGGGTTTTCAGTCGGTTAACTGTCTCAAGCGCCACACGTCGCGTGCAGGAGACAGTGTCTGGCGCTTCGCGCGCGCGTGTAGTCTCGCCGCCACGATGCGCAGTCCGTCGGCCCTGTTTACATGGGCGCCATTGATATCGACTCGATCACAGCGGGAATGTGAGGCGCTTCACGCAATGCGGCGAAGCCCTGCCACTGCGTCAGCAGAATCAGGGAATATCGCGCTCGCTTGTGACTCGCTTAACGGATCGCGAAATATGTCGCGTCGAAGATGGCGCCCCGCCGCGCCCCTCCGATATCGATGTGCCCATGGCAAATGTTTTTTGTTGATCCTTGCGACCAATCCGGAGTAACGCTTCAATGAGTCATCAGGCGCAGCAATACGCGTCGAATCGAGCCCCCGTGCGCAAAGGCGCGGCGGTGCTCCTCATGAGCGCCATTGCGGCTTTACTGAGCGGCTGCGACAGCGGTGGCGGCGGCACCGACGTGACCATCGGCAGCGGCCAGAACTCCGATCCCGTGACACTGGATTTTCCGGTGTTCTACGTGAAGCGCCCGGTTCCCGATCCTGAAGACGACGAGCTTGCGAATGCCGATGCGCGCGAGCTGTTGCGCTTCGAAATCGGCGCCGATCTGTACATGCGCGATCGCGCCTCCACCTCCGCGCCGGAAGTGAACCTCACGGCCGAGCAGACCCAGGGCCTCGGCGACATCCGCGACGTCGACGTGAACTATGACGGCAGCAAGGTGCTGTTCTCGATGCGGGCCCGGTTCATCGAAGACGCCGACGAGGACGATCAACCGACCTGGAACATCTGGGAATACGACGTCGCGAGCAAAGCGCTCCGACGCATCATCGAATCCGATATCGTGGAGGAAGAAGGCCACGACATCATGCCGCACTACCTGCCGGACGGCCGGATCGTGTTCAGCTCGACCCGCCAGCAGCAGTCGGGCGCCATTCTGCTCGACGAAAACAAACCGCAGTTCGCCGCACAGGACGAGAACAACAACGAGCCGGCGTTCGTGCTGCACGTGATGGACGAGGACGGCACCAACATCCACCAGATCTCGTTCAACCAGAGCCACGACCTGGATCCGGCGGTGCTGGCCAACGGCCGGATCGTGTTCACGCGCTGGGAGCATCACATCGACGACAACCAGTTCGATCTGTACTCCGTCAATCCGGACGGCACGGATCTGCAACTGCTATACGGCGCGAACAGCCACCTCACCGGCTCGCCCCTGCCGCCGCCGGCCACCACGCTCAGTCCCATTCAGTTCCTGAGCCCGCGCCCCATGCAGGACGGACGCACGTTATCGCTGATCCGTCCTTTCCAGGGCACGGGCGAAGGCGGCGATCTGATCCTGATCGACACGAACACTTACGTCGACAACACGCGCGCCGCGGCCGCCGCCAATATCGGAATGACCGGCCCGGCCCAGACGCGCGCACTGCCGACCGACGTCCGAACCATCTCCGGCCCCTCGCCCGGCGGTCGCTATCGCTCGGCGCAGCCCTTATTCGACGGCTCCGGTCGTCTGTTGGTGAGCTGGTCGCAATGCCGCCTGATCGAAGATAACCGCATCGTTCCCTGCACCAGCGACCGCCTGCAGAATCCCGCCGCGGTCGAAGCGCCGCCGCTATATGGCATCTATGTGTACGACACCCGCGAAAACACTCAACGTCCCATCGTCGTACCGCAGGAAGGTTTCATTTACACCGAAGTCGTCTCCGGCTCGCAGCGCGACCTGCCCACGGTGATTCCGGATCGGGTGCCCGGCGTCGATTTCCTAGCTGAATTGCAGACGGAAGCCGTGGGCGTGCTGAGCATTCGCAGTGTGTACGACATCGACGGCGTGGACACCGCGCCCGGCGGCATCGCCACGGTCAGCAATCCTGCCAACCCTGGCTATGCCACGCGGCCCGCGCGCTTCCTGCGAGTTGAAAAAGCCGTGTCCATTCCAGACAACGACACGCGCGACTTCAGCGCCACGGCGTTCGGCCCGAATCGCTCGTTCGGCATGCGTGAGATCCTGGGTTACGCGCCGGTCGAACCGGACGGCTCGGTGAAAGTGAAGATTCCGGCGAACGTCGCTTTCTCCATCAGCGTGCTCGATGCAAACGGCCGCCGCCTTGGCGGAGCGCTCGGCGGTCGTCACACCAACTGGCTGCAACTGCAGCCGGGCGAGCAGCTGACGTGCAACGGCTGTCACAACGGCGGAGCCACGCCGTCATTCGCGCACGGTCGCAAGGGCATGACGGACTCTGTGTACGCCGGCGCCACCATCTCCGGCACCGCGTTCCCGAACACCAATCCAGCCATATTCGCCGACGAGCGTGAAACCATGGCGGATGCTCGCAGCCGTGTGATGTGCGGCGGCGCCTGCTCGCTGAGCGTGGATCTGGCGTTCAGAGATTACTGGCTGACCACCGCGCCGACCACCAACGAAGTGGACGCCTGCTACGCCGCTGGTCAGAACAATGTGCTGACCGATCCGGCCGATTTGTCGGCGCGCTTCACCTGCGCCAACTCGTTGCCGACCGGCTCGGCGCTGCCGGTGCTGCCTGCGTGCCGCACCAACATCAACAGCCTGTGCCGCATCACCATTCATTATGAGCAGCACATTCATCCGCTGTGGGGCGTGAACCGCTTCGTCGACGCCAATATGGACGGCGTTCCGGACGTGGACGCCGGCGGCGTGGTCATCAACAACAAGTGCAACAGCTGTCATGCGCCGGTGAACGCGGCCGGCATGGCGGCGGTGCCCGCCGGCGATCTGAACCTGACCGACGGCCCGTCCGAGGCTCAGCCGCTGCAGTTCAATTCGTATCGCCAGTTGCTGTTCACCCGTCAGGCCCAGCAGCTGAACGCCGACATGACCGCGCTCGAACCCATCTGCGAACGCACCGAGGTCGATCCGGTGACCATGGTGGAAACCTGCGTGGAATTCCGTCAGGTGCCGCCCCTCATGAACGTCAACGGCGGCGCCAACGCGTCGCCGCGGTTCTTCAACAAGATGCAAAGCACCGATGGCACAGTCGACCATAGCGACTTTATGTCACCAAGTGAGTTACGCTTGCTGTCCGAATGGTTGGACATCGGCGCGCAGTACTTTAACGACCCGTTCACCGCCCCGGAGAATTGATGTCTCGGTCGCTCACGCCGCTTACATGTCTATGGATTCTGTTGCTGTTCGCGGCGGGGGCCCACGCGGAAGACCAGAGCAAGGACCAGTCCGACGACCGGTTCTCCGAAGACGCGCACAAGATCCTGATCGCCGATCCGTTCATCGAGCTGCATACGGGCCCGGGCCGCGGCTATCCGGTGTTTCATGTGGTGGAGCGCGGCCGTGAAGTGGAGCTGGTGAAGCGCCGCACCGACTGGTTTCAGCTGCGCACCGATCAGGGCATCGAAGGCTGGGCGCCGCGCGAGCAGATGATCGCGACGCTCGAGCCCACCGGCGAGCCGCTCGACCTGCAGGAGCCGGCCCGCGAGAACTATATGAGCCGACGCTGGCAGGGCGGCATCTCCGGCGGCGACTTCGACGGTGCGAGCGAGGTGTCGGCGTTCGGCGGTTACGCGTTCAGCGATAACCTGTCCATCGAGCTGACCCTGACTCATATCCTCGGCGAATTCTCGAATGGCTATAGCGCCACCCTGGGCCTGGTGCACGTGTTCGCGCCCGAATGGCGGCTGTCGCCCTACTTCACCCTGGGCACCGGCCTCATCTACACCGACCCCAAGTCGAATCTGGTGGAGTCCATCGATCGCGACGACCAGGTCGGTTATGTCGGCGGCGGTCTGCAGTTTTATCTGACGCGTCGTTTCATGTTGCGGTTCGCGGAATATCGCCACAACATCATTTTCACGAGCCGCAACGATAACGAGGAAGTGGACGAATGGAAGTATGTCGGTTTCGCGTTCTTTTTCTGAGCCTGCTCGCGGTCACCGTGCTGCCTGGCTGCTCCATGCTGGGCGGCCGTGGCGACGATCGGCCTGAGCCAGTCGCGCCCGCCGCGAACGCCGAGCCTGTCACGGGAGAGCCGGATCAGCGGCCCATCATCGAACCGCAGGTCGAGCGTCGAGAGATCAGACGCTCGCGCATCGATACGGAAGATTTCGAGCTCGGCGCCTATGTCGGCGTGCTGAGCATCGAGGACTTCGAGAGCAACGTCGTCTACGGCGCGCGCCTCGCTTATCACCTCACCGAAGATTTCTTCCTGGAAGGCACGGTCGGGCAGTCGCGCGCCGGCCGCACCAGCTACGAGAATCTCTCCGGCTCGGCCGATCTGCTGGATGACGACGATCGCGACTACACCTATTACGCGCTGTCCATGGGTTGGAACGCGCTGCCCGGTGAAATATTCGTCGGTAAGAATCGCGCATATAACAGCGCGTTTTATCTGGTGGCCGGCATCGGCAGCACCACGTTCGCGGGCGACGATCGTTTCACCGTGAATGGCGGCTTCGGTTATCGCGTGCTGCCGTCGGACTGGATGGCGGTGCACTTCGACGTACGCGACCACATCTACGACATCGACCTGTTGGGCGAAAAGAAGATCGTCAATAATCTAGAAGCGCATCTCGGTTTGTCGATTTTCTTCTGAGCGACGATACCAAGCCGGGCAAAAGTCACGCCTTTTGCCGGCGTGTCGAAAGGGCCTCGGCCGCTTTCGACCAGAGAAACAGGACACTTGTGTCATAGAGGATCGTCACTCATGTCGATGGGCAAATGGATGCGCGCGGCGGCGCTGTGCGGCGCGTTGGTTGTTTCTTCCCTGGTGAGCGCGAGCTCCACGGTCGCGCCGTCGTTCACGCTGCCGTCGCGAGCTGGCGACAATGTGTCGCTGGAGCAGCTCAAGGGCAAAGTGGTGATGCTGAACTTCTGGGCCAGCTGGTGCGGCCCGTGCCGCACCGAGATGCCGCTTCTCGAACAGATGCACAAGCGCTACAGTGCGCTCGGCTTCACCCTGGTGGGCGTGAACGTGGAAGCGAACACCGCGGATGCCGAACGCTGGTTGAAAGACACGCCGGTGTCGTTCCCGGTGCTGTTCGATCGCGACAGCAAGGTCAGCAAGCTGTACGACGTGAACGCCATGCCGAGCACGGTGTTCATCGATCGCAAGGGCAACATCCGTTACCTGCACAAGGGCTACAAGGCAGGCGACGAAGGCGAGTATCTGAACCAGATCCGCGCGCTGCTAAAAGAGTAGTAGAGGTCGAACGTGACTAATGGAATCGCGGTCAAGGTAGTACTGGCTCTCGGGCTGGTCTCGGGCCTCTCCGCCTGCGGCAACATCGAGCCGTGGGTGAAGCCCTACGAGCGCCAGCAGCTGGCCGATCCCATCATGGCCGCGAATCCTCATCCCATTTCGGCTTCTTATATGGACCACGTGTTCGAGGCTCGTGAGGGCGCGCGAGGCGCGCTCGGCGGCGGCGGTGGCGGTTGCGGTTGTAACTGAGACGACGCATGACCTCGCTGTTCGCAAAGTCCTGGATGCGGCCCCTCGCCGCGGCAACGGTGCTCGCGCTGCCGCTGTGCGCTTCGGCTGGCGTATTGCCTGACGATCGCGCCGACGCGCTGTATCACCGCTACGAAGGCGGCGGCGTGACCATTCAGGGTCCGTCCGTGCTGGTGCGCAAGAAGATGGCGGAGAAGTACGCCGTCAGCGCCAACTACTATCAGGACATGATCACCAGCGCGTCCATCGACGTCGAGGTGAGCGGCGCGAGCGAATACAAAGAAGAGCGCGACCAATACAGCCTGGGGTTCGAATATCTGCGTGGCAAGACCACGTACAACCTCGGCTACACCAACAGCGAAGAAAACGATTACGAAGCCAACACCGCGAGCTTCGGCCTCAGCCAGGATCTGTTCGGCGACCTGACCACCATCACGATGGGCTTCTCGCGTGGCTCGGACAAGGTGCGCAACTCCACCGATCCGAGCTTCGAGGAAGAAATCGATCGCATGAGCTATCGCGTCGGCGTGTCGCAGATCCTCACCAAGTCGCTGATCAGCTCGGTGAACTTCGAAGTGATCACCGACGAAGGCTTCCTGAACAACCCGTACCGCTCGTATCGCTACGTCAATCCCAGCGACGCCCGTCAGTTCGTGCTCGAGCAGGAAATCTATCCCCGCACGCGCACCAGTAACGCGGTGGCGCTCAACGCCCGTTACTTCCTGCCCTATCGGGCGGCGGTGTATGGCGGCTACCGTTTCTTCACGGATACGTGGGGCATCCGGGCGGATACGTTCGAGCTCGGCTACGTTCATCCGATCAAGCCGCAGTGGACGTTCGAAACCCGCGTGCGCTACTACCAGCAAGGCAACGCCGACTTTTATTCCGATCTGTTCGATCGGGTGAACCAGCAAAACTTCCTGGCGCGCGACAAGGAGCTGTCCACGTTCAACAGCATGGCGTTCCGGATCGGCGCGAGTTATGAGTTTGCTCAGAGCGGCTGGCGCTTCGTCAAGAAAGGCTCGCTGAATCTGTTCTACGACCGCATCGAGTTCAAGTACGACGATTTCCGCGACGCGCGTTTCTCGCGCCTGCCTTCGGACAATCCCAACTTCCGCCCCGCTGGCAGCGAGCCGCTCTACGAGTTCGGCGCCAACGTGATTCAGGCGTTCGTGTCGATCTGGTTCTAGGCCCGAAGTGAGGTTCGTCGCCCTCACGTTGCTGCTTGGATCGGGCAGCGTCCTTGCCGATCCCCATCCCGGCGCCGGGGGCGCGCCCTTCACGGTACGCGATGAGAATCCTCTGCTCGCCGGTTTCGGCTTGCCGACAGCCATGCCGTCGCATGTTGCCGAGGGCTGGGCGGCTGGCATGGACATTTTTTGGGGCAGCACGGCGCTGCTGCAGGATCGTGACGGCGAGGTGCTGCTCGTCGATGCCGAAACGCGCGAGGCGCGAGTCACCCTGCAACGCCCGATCTCGGATCGCTTCGCCTGGCAAGTGCAGCTTCCTTATCGCTACACAGGCGGCGGCAACCTCGATAGTTTCATCGACAGCTGGCACGATTTCTTCGGCCTCGCCGAAGGCGTGCGCCCGTTATTACCAGACGACCAGCTGAACATCATCTACGTACGCGATGGCGCGCGACGTCTGGATATCAGATCCTCGGCGAATGGCCTGGCGGACATCCAGGCGGCGCTCGGCTATCGAATGCACGCGTCAGCCGAATCGGCGTTGATGGCGTGGCTGAGCGTCAAACTTCCCACCGGCGATGCGGACAAGCTCACCGGCAGCGGCGCTACGGATGTTTCCTTGCTGCTCTCCGGCCTGCATCGACTGAACGAACGGTGGTCCGTATTCGGCCAGGGCGCGGCAACCTGGTTGGGCGACGGCGACCTGCTCGCGGATCAGCAACGCAGCGTCGTTTGGAGCGGCATGGCGGGCGTGAGCGTGCAGACGTGGCGCGGCCTGTCTTTGAAGGCGCAGATCGACGCGCACACCGCAGCCTACGACAGCGATCTGGACTTCTTGAACGAAGCCGTGGTGCTCACAGTGGGCGGCGACTACCGCTTCGCTTCCGGCTGGCGGCTGGACCTCGGCGTCAGCGAGGACCTCGCGGTGGAGCATTCACCCGACGTCGTCTTCCTGCTGAGCCTGAAACAAAGCTGGTAAAGCGAATTACTTTTCAACGTTCGAGCGTTTCGCACACCGCCTTCAGAACTGTCAGCCGCGCTTGTTTCTTATCGTCGGCGGCCACCAGGGTCCATTTGGCGTGTTCTGTGTCCGTGCGGCGGATCATCTCGGCAGCGGCGGCCTGATACGCGTCGTAATAGCGCCGGTTGGCCCAATCTTCCCTGTCCACCTTGAAGCGCTTCAACGGATCTTCGTCGCGCGCCTTGAAGCGTTTCAACTGCTCGTCCTTGCTCACCGCCAGCCAGAACTTCGCAACGAACAAGCCGTGCTCGGTGAGCTGACGCTCGAACTCGACGATCTCCGCATAGGCGCGTTTCCAGTCCGCGTCGGGCGTGAGATCGCGAACCCGCTCCACCAGCACCCGGCCGTACCAGGAGCGGTCGAAGATCGCAATCGAGCCCTTGGCGGGGATATGTCGCCAGAAGCGCCACAGATAGGGATACAACATTTCTTCGGGCGTCGGCGCCGACACCGGCACGACCTGATACATCCTCGCATCCAACGCATGCGTGACGCGCCTGATCGCGCCGCCCTTGCCCGCCGCGTCCATGCCTTCGAACGCCAGCACCAATCCGTGCTTGCAGAACCGCGACTTGCGCACCAGTCGTGCGAGGCGGCCCTGCAACGTTTCCAGCTGATGCTCGTAATCGTCGTCATCGATCGGCCGCTGCGGCTGTAGCACGCTGATCGTCGTGACTTTGGCCGGCTTCTCGCTCGGCCAGTCGACGGGCTTCTGCTCGCGGGCTTTCAAGCCCGCGGCAATCTCGTCTCGCAGGATCTTGCCCACAGTGAGCAACCGATATTCCTCGTCCGTGCCATCGACGCGATGCCAAGGCGTGGTCTCATGATCGGTCGCTTCCAAACAAGCATGCACGACGTCGTTGACTCGATGAAAGTGTTTCGCCTGCCAGCGATCTTCCTTGGTCACGCGCCAGCGCGTGAGTTTGCTCGCGCGCAGCTGCTCGATCCTTCGCTTCTGCGTCTCATGGTCAGTGTGCAGATAGATCTTCACGACACGGACGCCATCGCGCACGAGCATGTTTTCTAGCTGCAGAATGCGCTCGACCGAGCGCTGATCGTGATGCCTGGACTTGCTGTCCTGCTTGATGAGCCCGCTGAGATACTCACTGTACCAGCCGGCAAAGAAGAATGTCATGCGGCCGCGGGCCGGCAGCTTGCGCCAATAACGCCAGAGCGCCGGATACCTGCGATCTTCGCTGTTGGGAGCACCCAGCGCATGCACGCCGATGTGCTTGGGATCGAGCCATTCGAGCAGCTCGTTCACGGTCTCGCTGCGACCCGCCGCCGCCGTGCCTGCGACGATGACGGCGACCGCGCAGGACTTCGAAGTGTGCAACTTCAGTTGCAGGTCCAGCAGCTCGTCCCGCAGTTTCGGCAGAGTTCGCTCGAACGCGGCCTTGCTGATGCGGGGAGCTGCCATGGTTATTTCCTCGCCCGGGCCTTGCCGCCATCCGATGCTTTACGTGCCGGTACTTGCTGCGTGATGCAATGAATGTTGCCGCCGCCGAGCAGGATCTCGCGCGCCTGCACGCCGATGATGCGCCGATCCGGAAATATCTTTTGCAACGTGCGCGTCGCGGCGCCATCCTGCTTCGGATCGAGCAGCGGCATCACGATGGTGGAATTCCCCATGTAGAAGTTGACGTACGATGCCGCCAGCCGCTCGCCCGTCTTTCGGGTGGCCCCGCCGCTCTCGGCGACATCGACATCGAGGGACTCTTCATGCGTGCGCTTGAGGGGACCCGGCTGATGCAGCTTGTGCACTTTCAAACGGCGGCCCTGCGCGTCTCGCGCGTCCATCAAACGCTCGTAAGCATCCTGCGAGACCTGATACTGCGGATCGCGCTTGTTATCGGTCCAAGTGAGCACCACTTCGCCGGGGCGCGCGAAACAACACAGGTTGTCGACGTGGCCGGTGGTCTCGTCGTCGATCACGCCCTTGCCCAGCCAGATGACGCTGGTGATGCCCAGATATTCGTGCAGCAGGATTTCCAGCTGTCCCTTGTCCAGCTGCGGATTGCGATGTGGGCTGAGCAGGCATTCTTCGGTGGTGATCAACGTGCCTTCGCCATCGACGTGGATGGCGCCGCCCTCGAGCACCAGCGGCGCGCGATAACGATCGCAGCCTTCGATCTCCAGCACTTTGCGGGCGACCAGATCGTCCTGGTCCCAAGGGAAATACAAGCCGCCGCTGATGCCGCCCCAAGCGTTGAACACCCAGTCCACGCCGCGCATCTCGCCGCGCTTGTTGACTACGAACGTGGGCCCCACGTCGCGCATCCAGGAGTCGTCGCTGGATAGCTCCACGACGCGGATCGCATCGGGGAGCATCGCCCGAGCCTGTAGATACTGCGCACGAGATGCGCCGACCGTGACGGGCTCGCCGGTCGCGATTGCCGTGGCAACGGCGGCGAAAGCCTTTTGCGCCGGCTTGGCGCCCAGTCGCCAGTTGCTCGGCCGCTCCGGCCAGAGCATCCAGCAACCGTCATGCGCCTCGAACTCGGCCGGCATATGAAAGCCGTCGGCCGCCGGCGTGGTGTCCAGTGTTTTTGTCATCCGGCCATGGTAACCAAACCACTCACGCGGGGGCGTGAGGTGTTACCGACTTAATGTGTACTCGGCCGAGCAGTAGGGGCACTTGGCCCAGCCGGTCTTCTCGATCGGAAGAAAGACCTTCGGATGCGAGTTCCACAGATGCATGCCCGGCATCGGGCACGACAGGGGCAGGTCGGCCGCGGTCACGGTGTACTGGTTCTGGGCGTTGGGCTGGATGAGCTTGGCGGCAGGTTCAGTCGTCATGGCTGGCATCGGCATAAGCAGGAGGGGACGGATTATCGCAGATCGCCCGCCCCGCGCATGACCTCTTGCCAAACTTCCACGACGCCGCGCCGCTCTTCGACGAATTCCGTGTCGCTGACCACGTTCTTGGCGCCGTCCAGGGCCAGCCGATGCAGCCGCTGACGGTACTTGCGGTAGGTGTCCACCAGGAAGTCCACCCTCGACTGCGGCACTAGGTTGCCCGAGCCCAGGCTCTCCAGCTGCCGGATGTTGTCCGAGAACGTGACGATCTCCGGATAGCGGTCCGCCCATTCGAGCATCCAGAACTGCACCAGGAATTCCAGGTCGGCGACCCCGCCGGCGTCCTGCTTCAGATCGACCTGACCCGGCCGGGCCTTGGACAGATTGTCACGCATGCGTTGTCGCATCTTGCGCACTTCGTCCTTCAGACCCTCGCGACGGACGGCCTTGCGCAGCACATCGATGCGGGCCTGCTCGAACTCTTCGCAGACTCGCGGATCACCGGCGACCGCGCGGGCGCGCAGCAGCGATTGGTGCTCCCAGGTCCAGGCCTCGTGAAACTCATATTCGCGGAATGCGGCGAGAGACTGCACCAGCAAGCCGCGATTGCCGCCGGGGCGAAGTCGAGTATCCACTTCGTATAAGCGCCCTGACGCGGTGTGCACGGTCAACAAATGCACGAGGCGTTGCCCGAGGCGCTGGAAGAACACGGTGTTCTCCACCGATTGCGGGCCATCGGTCTTCTGCGACTCGCCGCTCGAATCGTGCAGGAACACCAGGTCCAGATCGGACCCGTAACCCAGCTCCAGCCCGCCGAGCTTGCCGTAAGCGACCACGATCATGCTCGCCGCGTGCGACTCACCTCGCTCATCCGTGTAACGAGGCACGCCATGCTTCTGCGTGATCTGCGCCCACGCCAGCGACAGCGTCTCCTGGACGATGAGCTCGGCAATGTCGGTCAAGCGATCGCTCACTTTCATCAACGGCAGGCCGGCCGTGAGATCCGCCACGGCGACTCGGAACGTCGCCGCGCCCTGGAAATGCCGGAGTATCTCGACTTGCCGTTCCGGATCTTCGTGCTGCATCCGGCCGCGCGAGGCTGCCAGATCGACCGCGAACTGCGCTCGCGAGGGCGCTTCTTCGATGAAGCGCTCGTCGATCAGCTCGTCCAGCAACAACGGTTGAGCCGCGATCTGGTCGGCGAGGAACTGACTGCGGGCGCAGAGCTCCACCAAGCGACGCAAGGCTGCGGCATTTTCGGTCAGCAAGGCGAGATAAACGGTGCGTCCGCCGATCATCTCGAAGATGCGCAGGATTCGAGCCAGCGTCGTCGTCGCTGTCGCGCTCGATGCAAGCATCGGCAGAATGCGAGCCAGCAACTCCCGCAGTCGCCGGCGGCCGGTTTCATCCAGTCGACGGTAGTACGTGCCGGTGCGCAAATCCTCGAGGCGGGCGTTGATGGGCTCCAGATCCGTCACGCCGCAGTTCGTGAGCATGCGAGCTCGCTCCACCGCGTCAGCATCCAGATCGAACGTTTCTGCAACGGTGGTGATGCCATCCGTGCGTTCGCCGGGCCCAAACACTGTTTGAGTGAAATAGCGCTCGACGCGTTGCCGGTGAGCATTGGTGGTGGCTGCAAGCTCGTCCCAGCTGGCGGCATTCATCGAGAACGCCAACCGCTCCCGCGCCACCGCGTCCTCGGGAAGTTGATGGGTCTGCTCGTCATTCCACTGTTGCAGCCGGTTCTCCAGCACGCGCAAGTATTCGTACGCGGCCTGCAGTTCCTGGACTGCTCCTTCGCGTAGCAGCCGCTGGCCCACCAGCTGCGGCAGAATCACGCGCAGCTCGCGGCTCTGCAGACGTCGATCGCTGCCGCCCCGGATCAACTGGAACGCCTGCACGATGAATTCGATCTCGCGAATGCCGCCCGGGCCGAGCTTGATGTTGTCTTTCAGCTCGCGACGCTCCACCTCGCGCGCGATCATCGCCTTCATGTCGCGGAGGGATTCGAACACGCTGAAGTCGAGATAACGCCGATACACGAACGGTCGCAGCACTTCATCGTAGAGCGAATGGAACTGCTCCTTGGCCGTGAGCGCGCGTGCTTTGACGTAGGCGTAACGTTCCCAATCGCGCCCGTGCTGTTGCAGATAGTGTTCGAACGACGTGAAGCTCAACGCTACCCGACCGCTGTCGCCAAACGGCCGGAGGCGCAGGTCGACGCGATAGACGAATCCTTCCACGGTCGGCGTGGCCAGCTGCTGCACGATCTTCTGCCCGAGGCGCAGGAAGAACTCGGCGTTGTCGATGCCGCGAGCCCCGTCGGTCTCGCCATCTTCCGGATACAGCAGGATCAGGTCGATGTCGGAAGAAAAGTTCAGCTCGCGGCCGCCGAGCTTGCCCATGCCGAGAATCATCAGCGATTGCGCTTCACCGCTCTCGACGCCTCGCGGCGTCCCGTATCGGGCAACCAGCGCGGCGTACATGCGCCGATAAACCAGATCGATGCAAACATCGGCGAGCTTGGACAGGTCGTGCAGCGTTTCGTCGAGCGTGGCCCAGCCGGCGATGTCTCGCCACGCGATGCGGACCATGTTTCGTCTGCGGAAGCGGCGCAGGAACTCCATGAGCTCGGCTTCCGAATCGGTGGTGACTTCCTTCCGCACGCGAGCTTCGATTTCTTCCGCGAGCCAATCGGCGGGTGCGCGTGCAAACAGATTTCCGTCGGCAAGCAGATCGGCCAGCAGCGACGGCGAGCGGATGCAACTGGTGGCGACGAACTCGCTGCACGTCCACACGCGTGGCAACGACTCTGCAACGCGCGAGTCCTTGAGGATCGAGGCCCAGATCTCGGGGTTGTCCTCGCGCGCGGTTGCCAGTCGCCCTTCGGTCTTGGCGAGCAGCTCACGTGCGGTGGCGGAAATCGTCGTTGTCATAGCGTGCAGTGTACGGAACTTTTTCCCTTTGCCGCCAATCGCCGACAACCCCTCGGCGAGGGTCCTTGAACCTTGGCGTGATTCCGTCCGTTTATAAGCAAGTTCGCAGGCCATGCCTGTGTAGAAGTGGAGGTAAGAATGTACGCACCAGGAACTCCGAGGAACGAGGGCATGCTGTCTCGTGGCGGCCCGGCGCTGGCCGTCATCGGTATTCACATTCTGATCATCTACGGTCTGGCCGCGACCATGGGCGTGGTGAAGGTGCCGCGGTTCGCCGCGCCGATCGAGGCCGTGTTCATTCCGGAGCAGACTCAGAGTGAGCCCGAGCCGCCTGCGCCGGTGAAGCCGGAGATCGATCAGGTGATGCCGACCGAGCAGCCGATGCCGGAGATCCAGTTCGACGAGCCCGTTGTGCCTCCAGCCGAGACCGCGGTGCCGGCTTCCGAGAATGCGATCGCCGCGACCACGGCGTCCGGTGCAGTGGCTCAGGATCTGAAGGCCAGCAATCGAGTCGAGCCCGCCTATCCTCCGGCTGCGCGACGCGCGGGTGAGGAAGGCACGGTTCGGTTGAAGGTGCTGGTCGATGAGAAAGGTCGTCCGCGCGATGTGACCGTCGCCAATAGCAGTGGCTTTGCGCGACTCGACCAGGCCGCGATCGAGGCCGTGCGTAAGTGGCGTTTCGTGGCTGCCACCGACGGCGCCAATCCGATCAGCGCCTGGACTCAGGTGGCCATCACCTTCCGTCTGACCACCGGATAATCCGCGCTCTCATTCAGCAAGCCGAGCTGCAGGCCGGGCCCATGCCGGCCTGCTTTTTTGTGTGCAAACCTTCGGGCAGTGTCTCAGTTTCCTACGCCAGAATTTGATCCTCGTCACGCCCGCGCCGAACTCATCCCCCTAGTCTCGGTCGCAAGGAGGGCTGCAAGCAGCTGTCCCCGTCCGCAGACAGCGGACAGGCCAAGGCGATCGAGTGCTTCAGGCTTCGCCCTAAAGCCTCTCCCGCTCAGGCATGCGACCTTCTCTAGCATCGAAGCCGGTGGTGACCATGCGCGTGCAACTAGCCTCTCTGCCCTCTGCCAGCAACTCTCGAAAGAGCGCCGTGAAGCTGGCGCTGCTGGCGGGCGCGATGGCGGCGGCTGCACTGATCGGCAGTCAACGCGCCGAGGCCGATACGGCCCTGTGTGGCACTGGCTCCGAATGCCGCCCGCATCTCTCCTCCCCTGCTTCGGATCAGCATTTCTTTCGCTTTTCCATCGCGCACGATCAAGCCGCCCAACACGAAGTGTCGTTGCGGCGAAGTGAAGTGACGGCTAAGGACTATCCTTCGTTCAGCGGTGTCGGCGTGATCTCCTGCAGCGTCGATGGCAAGCAGCGCACCTCGACCGCCTTCCTTGTTGGCGCGTTCGATCTCGGCGTGACGGTGGCCCACACTTTCCAGAAGGCAGCCAACGGGGCGGGGCCCATCGACTGCACCTATAACAGTCTCGATTCGCTCGGCCAGGTGCGCGAACGCATCCCGGTTTCGTATGTGAAGTCGCAGTGGGACGAGGCCGGCGCCGCCGGTCAGCTCAGCAAGGACTTCGCCGTCGTGCGCCTGAGCAAGCCTTCGCGTTACGCACAGAAGACTCTGCCGCTCGGCCGCTTCTCCGGCGCTGCCGTTTCGGCGGTCATGGTGGGTTACAAGAGCGACATCGACTCCGACAGCATCAAGCGCAAAGCGCGCGGCATGGTGTATGAGCGGCAAGCGAACGGCATTGTTTCTTCCAGCTCCGGCGGCTTCACGCACGACATGGACTCCCGGGGCATCGCGCCCGGCGCGCCCGTGATCGACGAGTCCACCGGCGTGATCATCGGCATCCACGCGCACTCCGCACGCAACACCATGATCACCATGAACGACTGGCTGGAGTCGACTCTGCGCAGCGAGATGAAGCAGCAGAGCGAGCCTGAACAGCAGCGAGAAGCGCGCGCAAACTAATTACCGCTTCGATCGTTTCCCGGGGCGCCCTTCGTGGCGCCCCTTTTTATTTGCGCGGGGATGTGTTCCGCCGGGGTGACGCCAGATGGCGACGGAACCCTCCGTGTAGCTCTTTCGTTTAATCTTTGTCCTACATACTGCGCGTAATTGTATGCGCAGGGACGACAGGAGAGGTGGATGAACAAATCGTTGGTGACGGGCTTGGTGATCGGCGCGGCGGTCGTGACGACCGGCGCGGCAGTTGCCAATCTGGATATCTTCGATCGAAGCCCCAAGTTTGCCGAAGTGCTCAAGGTCGACGCCGTGAAAGAGACCACGCGTACGCCACGCGAGGTTTGCAGCGATCACGTCGTGACGCATACCCAGCCAGTGAAGGACGAAAAGCGCATCGCTGGCACGGTGATCGGTGCGGTCGTGGGCGGCGTGCTCGGCAATCAAATCGGCGATGGCAGCGGTCGAAAGATCGCCACGGCCGCGGGCGCCGCCGCGGGCGGCTATGCTGGGAACAAAGTCCAGCAACGCATGCAGAACGGCAATACATACACGACGACGGAACAGCGTTGTGAAACTGTGTACGACAGCGACGAGAAAATCGTCGGCTACGATGTGCGCTATCGCTTAGGTGAGAAGGAAGACACCATCCGTATGGACCGCGATCCGGGGCCGCGCATCCCGGTGCAGGACGGGCAGTTGCAACTCACGGCGAACTAAATCCGATTCACGGACGTTTATCGGTTGGCGGTAGGCGGAATGAATGGCAGGTGAGAGTATAAAGAGGAGACCCATTCCTCCCACCTCTTAACCTGTCATTCACCGCCGACCCCTCATGACCGCACTTACCGAGTTGTTCCGCGCCAGCCAGCGCATTCTCGTATTCAGCGGCGCCGGCATCAGCACCGAATCCGGCATTCCCGATTTCCGCAGCCCTGGCGGGGTGTGGAGCAAGATGCAGCCGATTTATTTCCAGGACTTCGTCGCCTCCGAACACGTGCGACGCGAAGCCTGGCGACGTCGGTTCAGTAATGAAGACGGCTGGGTCGGCGCCAAACCCAATCGCGGCCACTATGCCGTCGCGGAGCTGGTTCGTTCGGGTCGGACCCCGGCGGTGGTCACGCAGAACGTCGACAACCTGCATCAGGAATCGGGCGTTCCCGACGACAAAGTCATCGAGCTGCACGGCAACTCGACTTACGCCAAATGCCTCAAATGCCACGAGCGTGTCGAGCTCGTCGATCTCGAACGCGAGTTCCAGGAGTCGGGGACCGTGGGCCCTTGCAAACGCTGCGGCGGCATCATCAAAACAGCGACGATTTCTTTCGGCCAGCAGATGCCTGAGCTGCCGATGCGTCGCGCCCAGCAGGAAACATTGGCCTGCGATTTGTTTCTGGTGCTGGGCTCTTCGTTATCCGTCTTCCCCGCCGCCGACTTCCCCCTCCGCGCCAAACAGCGCGGCGCCACCCTCGTCATCGTCAACCGCGACCCCACCCCACTTGACGACGCCGCCGACCTGGTCATTCACGAAGGCATCGGCGACACGATGGAAGCGGCGCTAGCCGGGCTGCGCTGACGCCTACTTAGCGCCCTGCAAATAATCCACCGCGACAGCCGCGAGCGCGCGGGTGGCGAAGGAAATGCCGGGTTCGTCGATGTAGAACAAAGGAGAGTGATTGCTCGGCGCGGCGAGGGCGTCCTGGCCGGGCGGGGTGACGCCGACGTAGAAGAAGACGCTGGGGATCATGTCGGCGTAATAAGCGAAATCTTCCGAGCCGGTGATCAGCGGCAGCACCACCACGCGATCGTCCCCGGCGACGCGCTTCAACGACGGCAGCACCCGCTGCGTCAGCTGAGGATTGTTCATGACGACGGGGTTGTTGCCGGGGCTGAACGCCACTTTGGCTTCAGCGCCAGTAGAAGTCGCGACGCTGCTGGCGGTGCGCTCGATGCGTTTCATGATGTCGGCGCGCATGTCTTTATCGAACGTGCGCAGCGTGCCCAGCATCTCGACCTTGTCCGGAATGATGTTGTGACGAACGCCGCCGTCGAACTTGCCGATGGTGACGACCGCCGGCAACTCGGTGATGTCGATCTGGCGGCTGACGATGGTCTGCAGTCCCATCACGATCTGTGACGCGGCGACGATGGGATCGACGCCCGACCACGGCCGCGAGCCATGCGATTGCCGGCCGAGCACTTCGATGCGGAACGAGTCGGAGGCCGCCATGAAAGGCCCGGAGCGATAGCCCAGCACACCGCTGTTCAGCGTCGAAGTGACATGCAGTCCGAACACCGCCTCGGGCTTCACGTCGCTGAACAAACCTTCCTTGATCATCAGCGAAGCACCGCCCTGCTCACCCTCCGGCGCGCCCTCTTCCGCCGGTTGGAAAATAAACAGCACCGTGCCCGGCAGATCTTGTTTCATACCGACCAGCATCTCGGCGACGCCCATCAGATTGGCGACGTGCGCATCATGTCCGCACGCATGCATGACGCCGACCTTCTTGCCCAGGAACTCCGTGGTCACCGTGGACTTGAAAGGAACATCGACCTGCTCCGTCACCGGCAGCGCGTCCATATCGGCGCGCAGCGCGATTACCGGTCCCGGCTTGCCACCCTTGAGAACGGCCGTCACGCCCGTGTGCGCGATGCCGGTACGAACCGGCAGGCCGAGCTTCTTCAGATGATCGGCGACCAGCTTCGAGGTGCGCGTCTCACGATTGCTGAGCTCCGGGTTTTTATGGATGTCCCGCCGCCAGGTAATCACTTTCGACTCCACCTTGCCCGCCGCGCCATCGAGCTGCGCGGAAGAAATCTGAGCGGTGGCCGTGGCGGCGCCGAACATGGCGGTGGCCGCGAGGCTGGTCGGGAACATCCACTTCATAGTTTGTTTCCTGTCGTGGGTAACGATGAATGTGCAGCGGTCAGGGACGCACCACATAGGGCTCGAACTGCGGCGTGGTAACCGATTGCAACTCGGTCCCGCGCGCCTCGATGAACATCACGGGCATGGCCAGCCTGGTGGCCAGTTCTCGACCGGCGGCGGTACCCAACACGTTGAGCGCCGTCGCCCACGCGTCGGTGTACATGGACGTCGGCCCGATGACGACGACCGACGCAAGAGTGTGCTCGACCGGCCGACCGGTGCGAGGATCGATAGTGTGCGAGTAGCGATGGCCATCGCGATCATAATAATGGCGATACTCGCCCGAGGTCGTCACCGACGCGTCGTCGAGTTGCACGATGGCGTAAGGCTCGGGCTCCGCGTCGACCGGTCGCTCCACCGCGATTCGCCACTGCTCGCCTCGGGCGTTGCGGCCCAGAGCGCGCACTTCGCCGCCGATGTCGATCATGAAATTGCTCAGGTGCATTTCGCGCAGACGCTGGGCCATCAGGTCGACCGCATAACCCGGAGCGATGCCGTTGAGATCCACGCTGAGCGTGCCGGTGGACTTCCGTAGCGCGGGCGGATGGAGTCGTGCCTGAAGTTTTTCATAGCCGACTTGCTCTTTCAGCTCGGCGAGCCGTGAGTCATCCGGAAGGTCGATAGGCTCCTCCGATGCGCCAAATCCCCAAGCGGCAACCAGCGGCGCGACTGTTATGTCGAATGTGCCGCCAGACTCACGACTGACCTCGAGCGCAAAGTCGACGACGGTCGCGAGGTCGGCGGACACTTCATACCAATCCCTCGAGCTCGAAGCGTTGAAGCGGGAGATTTCCGAATCGGCGCGATATCCCGACATGCTGCGATCGATGCGCGCGAGCACTTCGTCGACCGCGGCCCGCAGCGCATGGGCATCGACGTTATCGGGAGCGGACGCGACTTTGATGGAGTAAGTCGTGCCCATGGTCGGGCCCGAAATCGCCAGCTCTCGAGGAGCGCGGGCGCATCCGGCCGCAACCAGCGCCAGCACGGCTATGAATGCCCGATTCGCTCCGACCACACGCCGCCCCGCAAATGAACAGGCGCGCATGGTAACAGCAGGCAGGAGAAGCCGCGGCCGGCGGCGACGTGCGTCCGAGCGGGAGGAGAACGGAGCGCGCGCATATGCGGTGGCATGCCGCCGGCCGCGGCTTCTAAGCAATTCACAAGGGCGGAGTCGGGAGGCGGATCGATTGTCAGCGCGGACAGCGCTCGTTCCCATTGACCATAAGGTCAGAACCCGCGCTCTGCCCCGGCGCGGACGCGGCACTCGTAGCCGCTGGCGCTTCCTCATTCGCGCAATCGTCGGACGCTTTCGGGAGAGGCGCCGGCGCGACAACCGGCGAGACCACGGCGGATGGGGTGGATGCCGGGGTGGGGGCTTCTTCCATTGCGGAACGGTTGAGCAGCGCCGCGAGCAGAAAACTGCCGCAGATCATCAGCCCGCCGACGATGACGCCTCGCTCCACCATGATTCCTCGATGGCGGGTTTGTGATGACCGCCGCTGGTCCGTGCGCAGAGTAGGGGCGGGTTACCCGGCTGTGATGTGTCCTTTAGGGCAGGCGCGCCCTCCGCGGCCAGGGCATTACGGGAACCCACAATCAACGGTCGCGGCGCGTTGCCCGGCGGCGACAAGCCCTGGCCCGCGCACGCGAGTGGAGATGGCGAGGCTCGCGATTCATGAGAATATTACGGAGGAACTTTACTCTACGCGCCCGTGCCCAAGCTCGGGACGCTTCGATGTCGTTCTCCAGGATATTTTCTCAGGGATCGCGGTGCCTTCCATGTCTTTCATGCAACGTTCAGCTTGGTCGCAATTCATGTTCGGCCGCGGCGCCCTGGCCCGCTTGGCGCTGGTGGTCGTGGTGGGCCTGCTCGCCGGTTGCGAAGGCGAAGTCACCATGGACCTGGGCACCGAGCTGCCGTCCGATCCGGCCATCTCTCAAGTGGTCGCCAACGTCCGCGGACTGGAATTCACCAAGAGCGACGGCGGCACCGAGACGCTGGAGTTCACCGATAGCGAGGCGATCGACTTCATCGATCTTGCGGACGACAACGGCGTGCTGCGCCTGTTCACCAGCGAGGAACTGGGCGAAGGCAACTACACCGGCGTGCGCCTGCTGTTCGACGAGGATCGGGCCGACGACGCGTTCGTCACCCGCTCGAACGGCACCGAGTTTCCGCTGAACCTGGTCCAGGGCGAGTCGGCGTCGTTGAGCTTCAACGTCGACGACAACGAGAGCAGCAGCGAGTCGTTCACGTTGTTGCTGGACCTGCGCAAGTCCTTGCGCTTCGACGACGGCAACAACGAATACACGCTCACGCCCGTGATGCGCGCCGTGAATACGGAAGACATGAGTCGCATCGAAGGCAATGTGAGCGTCACCTGCCCGGCGGGCGACGATCTGGCTGAAGGCGCGATCTATCTGTTCAGCGGTCGGGACATCGTCCCGGACGATATCGACGGCGCGGGCGTCGAGCCATTCGCCACCAGTCCCGTCTTCACCCCCTCGGGCGGCTCGTTGTTCTATGCGCTGCGGTACTTGCCCGCGGGTGATTACACCCTGGCGGTCACCTGCATCGGCAACGACGAGGAACCGAACGAGGATGAGGACCTGGAATTCCGCAATGTCGAAAATGTCGAGCTGGATGAGAGCGAAACCATCACGCTCGACCTGCCCTAGCGCTACGCGCGTCGCTCGAGCGCTTCCCTGAGGTGTCGCGACCGCGCTCGTCGCTGTCTTTGACGCCACCGGCGCACGCCGTGAACTCCGCGCCCAACAGGAAGATCTGCGCCGAGTAGTACAGCCATAACAACATGGCGGCGAACGACGCTGCCGCACCGAATGCCGACGGTTGCGTGGCGTCGGCAAGATACAACCCGATGAGCCAGCGCCCCAGATGAAACAACAACGCTGTGACCACCGCGCCGATCAGCACCGGCCGCCACGGCAATCGCTTCGACGGCAGATAGCGATAGATGAGCGCGATCAGCCCCGCGATCAGGCCGAGTGAGATCAGCAGATCCAGCACGGTCGCCACCACCACCAGCTCGGTAAATCGGGCAGCGATGATCTTTCGCAACGCCGCCAGCGCCGACGTGATGGACAACGACACCAACAACAGGAACCCGACCGCCAGAATCACGCCGAAGGAAAGAATCCGAACCCGGAACCAGCCCCAGACTCCCGTGGGCGCGAGCGCCTGGGCCCGCCAGATATTATCCAACGCCTCTTCGAGCGCCGCGAACACGGTGGTCGCACCCACGACCAGACTGACGATGCTGATTGCGGCAGCGGCGAGACCTTCGGATTCCTGAGACTGCTTCATCGCCTCGAGCAGGACTTCGGCGGTGGCGCTCCCGAACAGCTGAGTCAGCGTGTCGCTGAGCTGCCCATACGCGGTCTCGACCCCGACCACCCAACCGGCGATGGTGAGCAGGATGATCAACAACGGCGCCAGCGAGAAGGCGCAGTAAAAAGCGAGCGCGGCCGCCGCGGCGGAAGATCGGTCAGCGATCCAACTCGACACCGCGCATTTTGTGAGAGTCCAGACTTTTACCGGCATCGTCGCCGGAGCCTCGCTGGTTCGCCGGGTCCCTTGGGTTACATCGTCAGCTTCCGGTTCTCGCCCATGGGCGTTCGTTTGCCGGTCATCGCGGCCTTGGCCACACCGAACAGATAAGCCGCCTTGCCCGGCGACGTCCAATACTCGCCACGCTCCACGTGCACCCTGAGCAGGGCCAGATTCGGATCGTCCGGGCCATTCGGGAACCAGGGTTTGGCGAACGGCGTCCACAGCTCGTGGATCCGCTGCCGATCGTTGACGATGTCTGCGGTGCCGGAGACGGCGACGTATGCATCCTTGCCGGTATCGGAAAACGCCACGCTGGTGCGCACGTCGTGCATGACCTCGCTCACTTTGGCGGAGTCGATGGCGGTGTAGAACCACAACTGGCCATCGTTCTCATAGGCGAGCATCGCCAGCGGCCGCGTGTGCAACGTCCCATCGGCCTCGACCGTGGTCACCATCGCGACGCGAATATCTTTGATCAGCTCTCCTAATTTTTCGAACTCGGCTTGCATGAGTGCTCTCCTGTGCGCGCAACATTCAAGCAATCGCGCGTGCTTGGCCAATGTTCCGAGACAGCGCGCGTCCGCTCCGCGACATTGTTACTGTCGGCTGGAGTCGTACGCGCGTCGTCGAGTTGCGGACAGTGAATCGACACTCAGCACAGATACGTTCCGCGCGTCTCTCGCACCTGATGAGGTGGGGGCGACGCCGATTCGTGCGCACGCACTTCGTACGCCGCCTCCAACTGTGCAACGCGCATTCGCACGGCCTCCAGCCTGGCGACCGATTCATCCAACAGCCGCGCGACCACTAGCGCTACATCGGCATGCAGCGGGGAGTCATCGTCATCGGCATAGAGCAGCACGTCGTACAGGCATCGGAGCATGGCGTGAATCTGCATGAGCTCGAGACGCTCGTACTCGATGAGCTCAGCCAACGTTGCTGCAGGTCCCGGTGTCGCGCTGGACGGCGCGGGCGAGGAACGGCGGCGGCGGCGTGACGCGGATGATTCGTCTGGGGCCATGACATTCTCCTGCGGTGGATCGGGCTTGATTCGAGCGAGCCCCATCCTACGCAGAGACTTCGCAGCTGTATATATAAACAGGCCCGATCGCACATTTTTATTTTGACTGCACTTCGCGGCCGACGCGCGCGTCAGCTCTCGCGCGGAGTTGCCGCGGAGCGAAGCACGGCAAGAGGAAACTTCGACAAGACCACGGAGACACGCACTGAAGAGTCTTCCCCTTGAATGCGCGCGGGCTGATCCGTGAGCACGTCACGCAGTTCCGCCTCGTTTGCCGAACCGAGCAGTACTTTGGTATCGCCCCAAACATCGCCCAATGGCATTTCGGCGACGCCTGCCATGAGCCTCGCCGACCATCGCGGCACAATGACCACGCAATTGCGCCCTTCATGGCTTCGCGCGAAGGCAAACACGTGATCTTTCTTATCGCCCTCCACTTGCAGCGGCTGATAGCTGCCCGAGGCAAACAACGGCGCATCGGCAGCGCGCATCTGCAGAAGCTTGGTCGTCACATACAACTTGGCCTGCGCACCGCTGGGGTCCGTTAACAGGTCGGCCGCGTTGGCAACACCCTCTAGCGATTCGAGTTGCACGGCGGCGGCCTCGAAATTCACGGGTGAGCGATTGTCCGGATCGACCAGCGTGAACGTCGGCAGCTCCGTGCCTTGATAGAAATCCGGCACGCCCGGCGCAGTGATCTTCAACGCCGTGGTCACCAAGGAATTGATGCGCCCGAAGAACGCGATCGTGACGGCGAACGAGGAAAAGTCCCGCAGGAATGCGTTGCGCTCCGGATTGCTCAGCAACTGCGCGACGAACTCGCTGACCGCGGTCTCGTAATCGGCATTGGGATTGATCCAGGACGTCGAGCGTTTGGCCTCGCGCCCCGCCTTGACCATGTACGCTTGCAGGCGTTCGATCAGTGGCTCCGTTGCAAGCTCCGGCGACCACAGCCCGGCCAATGTCTGATACAGCAGATACTCGTCTTCGCGATCCGGCGCGGGCGCATCGTCGACCTGCCGCCGTTTGTTGCGATTGAGCTGAGACCAGCGTGACAGATGCTGCTTCCAAAGCTCTGGCAACTCGCTCAGCACCGCGATTCGCGCGCGCACATCTTCACTGCGCTTGGTATCGTGCGTCGACGTAGCGAGCATGGAGTGCGGCCACAGCTTGGCCCGCTCCAGATTCGCCTGGTGCAGGGCCGTGGACGACACTGCGAAACGATTCGGATCGCCGCCCACCTCGTTCAAACAGATCAAGCGGTTGTAACGATAGAACGCCGTATCTTCCACGCCCTTCGCCGTGACCGGCGCGGTCACCTGCTGGAACTTCATGGCGAACTCCAGCATGGCCTGGCGATGCGACGGCGAGCGGCCCTCGGCCGCCGTACCAAGCAACACATCGCGCAGGAAATCGAACACGCTCACCTCGGCGCCCGTGCTACGTCGTCGCGCGAGCCCCGTCGCCCAATGAATGATCCTGCGATCCTCGTCGCCGATGCCACGCGGCGATATATAGGTGCGATAAACAGGGAAACACGCGATCACTTCCCTGATGGCTTCACGCAGCGCCGCCCGAGTGAAATCGGCGGTATGCCTGTCGAGGTGCGCGATGCGGTCCAGCTGCGTCGCCAGCACTTCGACCTCGGCGGCTAGCGACGAGCGCATCACCAGTCGCTTGCTTTCGTAGGCGAGCGTTTCGAACGACGCCTCGTTCTCGGTGAAATTTCGATAGCGACGCGTCACGCGTGACTCTTCATCGCCGCACACGAGCCAGGTCGTCTGCAACGCCGCGTAGTCATAACCGGTGGTGCCATGAACCAACCAGCTCTCGGGCAACCGCTCGTGCGCGGCCAGAATCTTTTCCGTCACTACATACAGCGGACGCTTCCCTGGCCCGCCGCCAAAGCGTTCCTGCAGCCATTGGAAATATTCTTCCGGATCGTACAGACCGTCGGAGTGATCGATGCGCAGTCCGTCGATGCTGCCTGCGTCGATCAACTCGAAAATGAGCTGGTGAGTCACATCGAACACGCTGCGCTCGTTCATGCGCAGCGCCGCCAGATCGTTCACATCGAAGAAGCGTCGGTAGTTGATCTCGTCGACCGCCACGCGCCAGTAAGACAGCCGGTAAGCCTGCGCTTCCAGCAATGCATCGAGCGCATCGAAGCTCTCGGACTGTCCGGCCGTGCCATTGATCTTCGTGACACTCTCGTTGATGTGGCGCAGAACCTCCGGGCTGCGCTCGATCAATCGCGCCAGGCGGCGTTTGTGAGCTTCCTTGTCGCGATAGCGAACGGTCACCGCGTCGGCCGAAGTATCGTCACGGGGCGGAAGAGTGCTGAAACTGTTGAGCAGGCTTTCGAAATCGGCGCGGTGCGCGTCATCCATCGGCAGCAGATCTTCGGCGATGGGCTCCGGAAAAATGCGCGGATATTCGCGCGGATCGATGGGCATGCGATGGTCGTGATAGCGCACCGAGAAACTGCCGGCTGCGGCATCGAACTCCAACTGCAACTCGCCGCGCTCCAGTACCACGCCATAGGAATCGCCCAGCACCGGCACCAGGATGCGATCGCGCATCGAACCGCGATTCGGCCGCCAGTCGATGTCGAAATGAAACGCGCACCGCGCCGCCGGCCCGTTCTCCAGCACGTCCAGCCACCAGACGTTATCGTTGCCCATCACGCCGAGGTGATTGGGCACGATGTCGACAATCAGCCCCAGCCCATGCTCATGGAGTGTCTGCACGAAGCGATCGAAGTCCTCGCGGCTGCCCAGCTCCGGATTGAGCTGAGAGTGATCGACCACGTCGTAACCATGCATGCTGCCAGGTCGCGCCTTCAGGATGGGCGACGCATACACGTGACTGATGCCGAGCCGGGCAAGATAAGGAACGACGCGCGCGGCGTCGTTGAATGTGAATTCGCGATTGAACTGCAGCCGGTAAGTGGCGCGAGGCAGGTTGAATTTCGAGCCTTCTTCCGTCGGAACCCGCGAGCTCATGCGACGTCCAGGGACCAGCGGACTTCCCAAGCGTCCAGCCGTTCGCCTCGCGCCTCGGCGCCCGCCGTGGAATACCAGATCTCCCCTGCTGGTGGCGCTGCATTCGATCGATCGCCCAGATTGGCTTGCAGCACCAGGGTTCTGCCGCCTTTGAGCGGCCACTTCACGGTGAGCAGACGATGGTCGGTCTGGTAGCTGGCGGCATCGGTACCGATGTCATCCAGCAGAGGCACGACCATCCGTGCACGCAAGCTCAATAGCTCGCGCGTATAAGCCAACCACTCCGAATGCGGGGAACGCTTGCGATCCGAGTCGTTCAGTTGACTGGCCCGATAGGTTTCCGCCGCATTGGGATCGGGAATCTGCTCCCGCTGCTCCCCAGTGAAAGCGCCGAAAGAGGCGAACTCGTTGCGACGCCCTTCGCGGATCGCCCTCGCCAGGTCGCCCTGGTAGTCGCAGAAATAGAGGAATGGCTGGACCGCGCCGTATTCCTCACCCATGAAAAGCATCGGGATCTGTGGCGCAAGCAGCAGCACTGCGAACCCGGCTCGCAGCCGCTCCGGAGACGCAAGCCGGGTCAGTCGATCGCCGAAGGCGCGGTTACCGATCTGATCGTGATTCTGCAGAAAACTCACGAACGCGGTGGATGGCAAGTGCGCGCTCCGCTCGCCACGCCTGCGATCGTCCGTGGGATAGATTTCGCCCTGAAATGCGAAACCTTCCGCGAGCACACGGCCGAGGTGCTGCAAGGCTCGCTCACCGTAGTTCCGGTAGTAACCGTCCCCTTCATCGGTCAGCAGCACATGCATTGGATGATGGAAGTCATCGTTCCATTGCGCCACCATGGTCCGGCCGCTGTAGCCGAGCCGCCGCGCCTCGTTGTGATGATTCTCCAGGATCACGTGCACGTGTCGCTGGCTGCCGGGCCCGCGCTGCACGTGATCGACCAGCTCGTCGATGAAGTGAGTGGCGGGGTCGTCGAACATCGCGTGCACGGCGTCGATGCGCAACCCATCGAAGCGGTATTCGTTCAACCAGTACAACGCATTCTGGATAAAGAACTGGCGCACCACCGGATGCGCGAAGTTGATGGCGCTGCCCCAAGGCGTGTGATGCGCCGAGGTGAAAAAGTCGCCGGCGTAGCGGTGCAGATAATTTCCTTCCGGACCGAAGTGGTTGTAGACCACGTCGAGCAGCACCATCAGGCCGCGCTCATGCGCGGCATGCACGAAACGTTTCAGCTCCTCGGGCCGGCCATAGGTGGGATGGGGCGCATACAGCAATACTCCGTCATAGCCCCAACCCCAGCGCCCGGAAAACGTGTTCAGCGGCAGCAGCTCGATGGCGGTGATGCCGGTGTCGGCCAGCTCGTCCAGCCGCGAGATCGCGGCCGCATAAGTGCCTTCCCGCGTGAACGCGCCGACGTGCAATTCATACAGCACCGCTTCGCGCCATTCGCGGCCACGCCAGTCGGAATGTGGCCAGGAGAAGCCGCGGCGATCCAGCACCTCGCACGGACCGGCCACGCCCTTCGGTTGAAAGCGCGAAGCGGGATCGGGCACCTCGAGCTCGTCGTCGATGCGAAATCTATATCTCGCACCGGGGCCGACGCCGCGGGCGAATGTTTCGTACCAGCCTTCGCGCGTCGCCGTGCAATCCTGACGGAGCGACTCGCCGCCTTTGGTGACGACGTGCAATTCGACACGCCGCGCGTCCGGCGCCCAGAAACGAAACTTCGTACCGTCGGCGGTGAGCTGCGGGCCGAACTGCAACGAGACGTCATTGCTCACAGCGGCTCACCCTCGGGCGTACCTGCCCTCCTCCAGCGATGATTCCAATAACCTTTAGAGACTCGCGCCCGACATGGACCGCTCGAAATGCGCATGCTGGGCAGCCAGGTTGATGTAACCGGACAGCGCGGCGCGAGACGCCCCCCGCTCGCCGGGCAATTTACGCAAGGTTTCGCCGACCCGATGCGGCGTCCCCAGATCGCTCCAGCCACAGGCCGGCACCGGCAGCACGCTCAGCATGGACTCCCGGCCTTCCAGGACGTCGCGTGAAAAATCCAGATCGGGCAGCCGCGTATACATATCCACGATGGCCGGCCAGCCGCTCGCCGTGCGCTGCTGAAGCGCGTTGCCGACGATGACCTGCATCTCCATGACGATGGACGAGAAGCGCGGCAGGAACAGATTCAGCAACGCGCGGGCCGACGCGGCGATGATAAATGTGTTCCACAGACCGCCGGCCCGTACGATCTGGGCTGCCATAGTGAGCTCGGGCTTTTCCACGAACCGCGCCACAGTCCGACCGCCGAAATTGTCGGCCGCCCCGGGAATGACGTAACCCAGCTCGCTGTCCGGCTCTTCCGGATGCAGACCCAGCAGCACCGGCCGATCAGGACAGCGCACGACATGCTCCATCGCAGCCGCCAGCGAGCGCTGCAGGACGGCTTCCTGGGCCACGTAGTGGTCGGAAGGCAACATCAACACCTGCGCGTCGGGATCCTGGCTTAAAATATGCACCAGCGAATACAGGATGCCGACGGCGGTACCCCGATTGCGCGGCTGAACGATCAGATTGGGCTGAGGCAGCGAGGTCAGCGTATCCACGTTCGACCACCAGCGATGATGCTGTTGGGCGACGATGGCGCAGACCCGGTCGCCGGCGACCTGCGATCGGGCGCGCGTCAGGGCGTCTTCGAGCAACGACGGACCGCCGTTCAACGAACAGTATTGCTTCGGGACCGGAGTGCCGCACGGCTGGGTGGTCAACGCGCGTAGTCGACTGCCGTCGCCTGCCGCCAGAACCAATGCCCATCGATGAGGCTGGCTACGCGACACGTCGATCATGCGAGTCTCCGACAGAATGCAGTGGGAACGGTGTAGGCTGGTAGAGTGGCGATGTTGTGGTGATGCCACCAATCAACATCGCAGCGTGTAATCCGCGGCGAAGCGACGCGGTTCCGCGACAGTGATGAAATCTGGAACTGTGGCGTTGTGACATGCGTAGACCTGAGACCTGAAAGCTTCCCGGCGCGATGATGCGCAGCGAATCGGGTCCCTTCCGCTACGCACGAGCACCCGCAGCGGCTTTTGAACCAGGAACGATCGATTCGGATGAATTCAGGCGAGTCAGCAAATACTCGGGGCGTCGACGCCTCGTCTCCTCCCCGCGCCAGATCACCCCTGCCACCGCAGCGGGCGTCACAGAAAATCATGCGTCGTTACTGGCTATCGATGCTGGCCATCACTTTTTCCTGCGTGGCCGGCGCCGCATCGACCAAGCCCGCACCGGACGGTATACGCGCGGCACGTTACAAATTCACACCGGCCACCGTGGTCGAGCTCGCCAAGCGGACCGCCGCCGCGGCGTATGTGCCGCGCCGGCTGGACGGCAACACCGCGCTCCAGCAGCTCAGCTACGATCAATATCGCGACATTCGTTTCAAACCCGAAGCCGCGCTCTGGCGTAACGAGCAGGTGCCGTTCCGGGTCGAGCTGCTGCCCGCCGGCTTTTTGTTTCAAACACCCGTCAAGGTGTCGATGGTCGAGAGCGGCATGGCTAGCGACCTGACCGGCGCGCCGAATCTGTTCACGCTCGGCCCGCACGTGGCCAAACTGCTCGCCAACCAGACGCTGCCGCTGTCGGGCTTTCGCGTGCGCAACCTGCTCAATTCGCGCTCGGTGTGGGACGAATTCACAGTCTTCCAGGGCGCGACCTACTTTCGCGCCGTGCCTCGCGGCGGACAGTACGGATTGTCTGCGCGCGGACTGGCGATCCGGACGGCACATCCGTCTGGCGAAGAATTCCCGGCTTTCACGCAGTTCTGGGTAGAGCGCCCCGGCGCCAATGCCTCGGGCATCGTCGTGCATGCCTTGCTGGATAGCCCGTCGGTCGCGGGCGCTTATCGCTTTTCGATCCAGCCGGGCACCGAGACCGTCATGGACGTGGAGATGACGCTGTTCCCGCGCGTTGACCTGGACAACATCGGTGTCGGACCGCTCACGTCGATGTTTCTGTTCGATGAATCCGAGCGCACGCGGATCGACGACTTCCGCGACGAGGTGCATGACTCGGATGGTTTGCAAGTGGTCACGGCCTCGGGCGAGCGCCTATGGCGGCCGCTGCGCAATCCCACCGATCTGCAGGTCTCGGCCTTCACCGCCGAAGCGCCTCGGGGGTTCGGTCTGGTGCAGCGGTCCCGCCGCATCAGCGACTATCGTGACTTCGAAGCCAAGTACGAGTTGCGCCCGAGCGCCTGGATCGAACCGACCAGCGACTGGGGCAAAGGCTCCGTGGATCTGGTCGAGATCCCCACCGAGAACGAGACCAACGACAACATCGTCGCGTTCTTCCGACCGCACTACACGATCCAGGCCGGCAAACCGTGGCACGGTTCGTATCGCATGCGTTGGAACAGCACGCCGCGCCTGACACCGTCGTTGGGCCGCGTCACCGCCACTCGCAGCGGTCCGACCATCGACGGCAAACGACGCATCTTCGTGATCGACTTCTTCGGCGCCGGGCGTACCATCGAAGGGCTCAAGCTCGACGTCGGCTCCTCGGCCGGCAAGGTCTCGCACCCCATGCTACAGATCAATCCGCTGACCAAAGGCGTCCGCGCGAGCTTCGAGCTGGATCCCGCGGGCACCAATCTCGCCGAGCTGAGATTGCGTCTGTTGCGAGCCAATCGTCCCATTACCGAAACCTGGCTTTATCGATGGACGGCCAGCTGAAATCTCCGACGACTTCGTCCCCCGAAGGCCGCGACGTGGTTCGCGGCGCCATGCCGTTCGAGCGTCCGATCGACATGCCGGTGCAGGATCTGCGCAACGCGCCGCAGGTGGTGCGTGCGCTCGGTCCGGCGCCAGCCAGGGCAATCTTTGCACGCTCGATCGTGATTCTGGGCACGCTGGGCATCACCGGCTACGCCTTGTTCGAGATGCTGGGCATCGTCGAGTTCTCGAAGATGACGGTGTTGCAAGGCGTGATGATTTTCTTCTTCACCATCACCTTCGCGTGGATCGCATTTTCCGCGGCCTCGGCGGTCGCCGGATTGCTCGTGCCGCTCCACAAGCCCAAGACCAAGGCGACGCTGGCCGGCTCGCGGACCGCGCTGTTGATGCCTATATATAACGAGGATCCGACGCACACGACCTCGGCGCTGCAGGCCATGGCTGAAGCGTTGAAGCAGGCCGGGGCCGCGCAACACTTCGAGATCGTCATCATCTCGGACTCGACCCAGGTCGACCCGTGGATCAACGAATCGCTGGCCATCGACCGATTGCGTCGCGAGCTCCGGGAAGTGATGCCGGTGTGGTATCGCCGGCGCTGGCACAACACCGGCCGCAAGGCGGGCAACGTCGAAGAATTCGTCAAGCGCTGGGGCGGCCGTTACGACTATATGATCGTGCTGGACGCCGACAGCCTGATGTCGGCTGAAACATTGATCGAGCTGGTCCGCCGCATGCAGGGCGACGCGCACCTGGGCATCCTGCAGACCGTGCCCATGTTGCACGGTCATTACAGTTTGTTTTCACGCATCCAGCAATTCGCCGGCCGCGTCTACGGCGGCATCATCGCGCGGGGCGTCTCCGCCTGGTCCGGCAACGAAGGCAATTACTGGGGCCACAACGCGATCATTCGCGTCGCGGCGTTCGCCGAAGCCTGCGGCATGCCGCAGCTGCCGGGTCGCAAGCCGTTCGGCGGTCACGTGATGTCGCACGATTTCGTCGAAGCCGCGTTGATGCGCCGGGCCGGCTGGAAAGTCCGCATGGCTCCGGATCTCGACGGTTCGTGGGAAGAAAGTCCGCCGTCGCTGATCGACGTGGCGGTGCGCGACCGGCGCTGGGCGCAGGGCAATCTGCAGCACTCCAAGATCATCGGCGCCGACGGCTTGTCGACCGTGAGCCGTGGGCATTTTTTCATCGGCATCATGAGCTACCTGTCCTCGCCGCTGTGGCTGATGCTGCTGATGGTCGGCTTTGCGCTGACACTGCAGGCGACGTTGATCCGGCCCGAATATTTCAGCCGCAGCTTCCAGCTGTTCCCGGACTGGCCGAAGTTCGACGCCGAGCGCATGACCGCGCTGTTCATTTTCACCATGGCGGTGCTATTCGTCCCCAAGGTGCTGGGCATGTTGCGCTCCTTATTCAATAACAAGATTCGCAAGGGCTGCGGCGGCTTCCTCGGCGTGATCTGCAGCACCGTGGTGGAGACAGTACTGTCCGCCCTCTATGCGCCCATCATGATGCTGGTGCAGACCCAGCACGTGATTGAAATTTTCACCGGCCGCGATTCGGGCTGGAATGCGCAACGCCGCCGCAGCGACGCCACGGCCTGGAGCGAAGCCTTCCGCATCCATTGGGTACATACGGTCATCGGCGTGCTCACCGGCGTCATCGCGTATCTGATATCTCCTACCCTGCTGGCCTGGCTCACCCCGACGCTGGCCGGCCTGCTGCTGGCCATCCCCTTGTCGAAGATGAGCGGCAGCGTGCTGGTTGGGCGCGTCATGCACGCGCTCGGCCTGTTGCGCACGCCGGAAGAAAAGCACGCGCCGGACGTGATCCGCCGCCGGGATGAGTTGCTCGCGCAAGCCAAGCAGCCGGCGCACGATGCCTTGCGATTGCTCGCCGCGGATCGACAGGCGCGTTACGCGCATATCACCGGCAACCTGCCGAGACCGGCCGAGTCGCGTGGCCATCCGGACCCGCATCGCCTCACGGCGGAACAAAAGGTGCGCGACGCCGCCTCGCTCAACGAAGCGATGTCGTGGCTCGGGCCCGCGGAGAAAGTTCACGTCGCGGGCGACCCTCGCCTGCTCGAACGACTGGCCGAGCTGCCAGAAAGCTGAAACTCAGGAACTTCGTTTCTTCGCAGCTCATTTGCTTCGAGAGCCAGCCACTCGCGCTGACGAAAAACTCGAGGAGCAAGCCCATGGCAAGAGCCACACATACACGTTCGACGGACGCGCCGCAGGATGCGATCGCGTTGCTCAAACAGGACCATCGCACAGTGGAAGCGCTGTTCGCTGAGTTCGAGGAAGCGGATGAGAGCGAGCAGTCCGAGCTCGCCACTCGCATCTGTCAGCTGCTGACGGTGCACACGCAGATCGAAGAAGAACTGCTGTATCCACAAGCCAAGGAAGCTTTTGGCGAGGAAGACGACGAGATGGTGTACGAGGCCGAGATCGAGCACGGCTCCGCCAAGGAGCTGATCGCCAAGATCGAAGCCGGCACGCCCGAGGACGAACACTTCAAGCCGCTGGTCAAAGTACTCAGCGAGTACGTGAAGCATCACGTCAAGGAGGAAGAGAAGCAGCTGTTCCCTTCGCTCAAGGAAACCGAGCTCGACCTGAAGGAGCTGGGCAGCCAGCTGGCGCATCGGAAGATGGAGCTGATGGAGCAGATGGGCATCGAGGCCGAGGAACCGCCGACGCCTCAGCGCAAGCGTGCTTCGAGTTCGCGCTCGACGCGCACTTCGGCGAGCAAGCGTCGTCAGGCGCGCGCGGGAAGCCGAAGCAAATCGGCGCGAGCCTCGCACACCCGCGCACGTCACTAACATTTGTAAATGACATGCCCGGACACGGCGGCGACTCTGATCGAGTCGTCGCCGTTTTTATTTCAGCCGTCAGTAAATTGCCGAGAGCCATAACGCGGAGCATGTAGTTCTTGGAACATTTCACGGCGTCGTCTATTTGAATCGAGCACTGAACATAACCGCCGATCGGAGATCACCATGGCGAGCCGCCCCTCAGGTACGACCCCGCGTTCCAAGAAGTCATCGACCCGCACCTTGCCGCCAGTGACGACAGTCAGTAATGAGGAGCAGAAACACGCCGACCCCGAAGCTGTGGACGATCGCGCCGCCGACGGTGTCGTAGGCGAAGCGTCCACGCACGACGTGGAAATCACCGGGAGCACGCTCCAGCAGCGCGAGCTGCCGTCGTTGTCCGAAAGCCGTGAAGCGCGAATTGCTGAAGCAGCCTACTGGCGCGCCGAGCGCCGCGGCTTCGAGCCCGGCCACGAACTGGACGACTGGCTGAATGCCGAACGCGAGATCGACAACCCGCAAGACCAACAACGACGCGAGTAGTCCGAATCCGCCACACCTTATACTTCCCGCTCGGATGGGAAGTATGGGGAGTGGCATGACCGCCGATTCGATTTCGCTTGCGCGCACTCGCGCGTTACAACCCGAGGACAGGCAGCGTTGGGACGAGCTCTGGCCTCAATACCTCGCGTTCTATCAACAGACGCTGCCGCAATCGACCACCGACCTCACCTGGCGTCGCCTGATGGAAGGTCGCGAGCTGTGGGGCTTTGCCGGACTGGACGACGCCGGTCGCATGGTCGGATTCGTGCACTATCACTTTCATCTCTCGACGTGGTCGCCCAAGGGCTATTGTTATCTGGAGGATTTGTTCGTCGATCCTCACAGTCGCGGCCGGCAAGTGGGCCGTGCCTTGATCGAAGCGGTCTACCGGGCTGCTGACGAGCGCGGCGTGACGCGCGTGTACTGGCACACCGAAAACACCAATGCGCGCGCGCAGATTCTGTACAACCAGGTCGGGTATCTCACGGAATTTGTACAATTCCGCCGCCGCCCGAGCGCACCTTGAATAAAGCGGCACAAACGTCAAGGCCGCCTTGCCCGGAACTTTTTACGGCCGCGAGGCATTGGGTCGCGCACAAAATCAAAGCTCGACGAGCTGCGGATGGTGTCAGCGGTCTCAACATCCGATCTCGACCTCGACTTATGCGCGCAAGAACCTATCCGGATCCCGGGCAGCATTCAGCCGCATGGCACGCTCGTGGTTGTGGATCCCGAAAGCCGGCGAATCGTGCAGGCAAGCGCCAACGCAAAGGCGCTGCTTGGCGATGCCGCCGGCTCGACCGTGCTCGGCCTGTCTTTGACGCAGCTGGTTGGCGAAGCGGCCGAACGTCAAATCCACGGCTGGTTCGCGAATCCTGACAGCAGCTATCTCCGCACGCTCGATATCAATGGCCAGCGCCTCCAAGTGCTGGGTCACCAGACCGCGCAAGGAATCATTCTCGAGTTCGAGCAGCCGCCCGCATCCGAAGGCGAGACGCTCGAAGCTTATTACCCGCGCGTCGGCCGCTTCATGGAGGATCTGCCGGCGTACGAGAACATCGCCGAGCTGTGCTCGGCGGCCGCACGTGAGTTCCGCCAGATCAGCGGATTCAACCGCGTTCTGATCTATCGCTTCGACGCGGAGTGGAACGGCGAAGTGCTGGCCGAGGACGGCGACGGCGTGCTGCCCTCTTATGCCGGCCTGCGCTTTCCGGCCACTGACATTCCTGCTCAGGCGCGAGAGCTGTATCGACTGAACCGGCTGCGGGTCATTCCAGATGCGAACTACACGCCAGTGCCTCTCGGTCCACCGTTGCATCCGGCGGATGGGATGCAGTTGGACTTGAGCTTCGCCGCGCTTCGCAGCGTGTCGCCAGTTCATCTGCAATACATGCGAAACATGGGCACGCTCGCGTCCATGTCGATCTCGGTGCTGGTGGACGACCGGCTGTGGGGCTTGGTGTCCTGTCACAACGCCACGCCGCGCCGGGTCAACGCGCAAGCGCGCACCGCGTGCGATTTACTGGGCAAAGTTCTGTCACAACACATCGGCGCGCGTGAGCGCGGAGCGTACGCGGCCAAACGCATCGAGCTGAAACGCATCGAAAGCGAGCTGCTCGCCAAGATTGCCGCGAACGATTCGTTTCAAAGCGGACTGGCGGCCAACGCGAGCGCGTGGTTGAAAATCGCCAACGCCAGCGGCGCCGCCGTCCTGGATGACGACGCGGTCTTCACGGCCGGAGCTGCGCCCTCGCCCGAGCGCCTGCGAGCGCTGGCCGAGAAACTGCAGCAGCAGAATGCAGACTCCTTTGTCACAGACAGCCTGGCGCTGCAATGGCCCGAGTTCGCCGACATCGTCGATGTGGCGAGCGGCGTGCTGGCCATCTCCATCTCACAACTGCATCCCAGTTATATCTTCTGGTTTCGGCCCGAAGTGCAGCGGACGGTGTCGTGGGCCGGCGATCCGCATGAAGCCAAGCAGGTCGAGCACGAACGCCTGACGCCGCGCAACTCGTTCGCGTGCTGGAAAGAACAGGTCAAGAATCGCGCGCTGACCTGGTCTCAGGCGGAGATCGACGGCGCGCTCGACTTTCGTAGCGCCATCATCAATTTCGTGCTTCGTCGTGCTGAGGAGCGCGCCGAGCTCACCAGCCAGCTGCAACGCTCGAACCGCGAGCTGGAATCCTTTTCTTACTCGGTGAGCCACGACCTGCGCGCGCCGTTTCGTCACATCGTCGGCTACACGCAGCTGCTGCGCGATCGCGAGCGGTCGTTGAGCCAACAGTCGCAGCACTATCTGGACAGCATCAACGAGGCCGCCGCCTCGGCCGGCCAGCTGGTCGACGATTTGCTCAGCTTCTCGCAACTCGGCCGCACGGCTTTGTCTGTGTCGCCGGTGGACATGCAGAAGGTCGTCCAGGAAATCGTGCGTTCGGTCGAGCCGGACGTGCGCGACCGCCACATCGAATGGCGCATCCAGCCGCTGCCGAGCACTACTGGCGATGCGGGGCTGCTGCGCCAGGCGCTATTCAACATCATCGACAACGCGCTCAAGTACAGCCGCGACCGCTCACCCGCCGTGATCGAGATCCGGGGTGAACAACGGCCCTCGGAAAGCGTTTACATCGTGCGCGACAACGGCGTCGGCTTCGACATGGCCTACGCGCACAAACTGTTCGGAGTGTTCCAACGGCTGCATCGCATGGAGGATTTCGCCGGCACCGGGATCGGATTGGCGTTGACTCAGCGAATCGTCGAACGGCATGGCGGCTGGATCGAGGCGCGCGGCGCCGTCGACGAAGGCGCCGAATTCCGTTTTGGCATCCCGCGCAAAGGAGACGATGTCGATGGCTAATCTGCGGCCGATTCTGCTGGTCGAAGACAATTTGAAAGATATCGAGCTCACGCTGGCGGCGCTCGCCAAGTGTCAGCTCGCCAACGACATCGTGGTGGCGCGCGACGGCGCCGAGGCGCTGGATTATCTGTATTGCCGCGGCCAGTACCAGGATCGTCTGCCGGGCGATCCGGCGGTGGTGCTGCTGGACTTGAAGCTGCCGAAAGTCGACGGCCTCGAAGTGCTCGCCACGATCAAGTCGGACGCCGCCACTCGCGCAGTGCCGGTGGTCATGCTCACGTCCTCGCGCGAAGAAAGGGACCTGATCCGCAGCTACGAGCTCGGCGTCAACGCCTTCGTAGTCAAGCCGGTGGATTTCACAGCCTTTTTCGAAGCCATCCAGGATCTGGGAATGTTCTGGGGTGTCCTCAACGAAACCCCGCCGCGCAGCCCGGCGACCCGCAAAGAGAGGAAAACGTAGCCATGGTCGCCGAGTTTGCCTCTCGCCTGAACCCGCACACCCGCATCCTGCTGCTCGAGGACAGCGAGATCGACGCCGAGCTCGCCATCACGCACCTGTCGAAGGCCGAGACCCAGAGCACCATCCAGCGCGTTGCCACTCGCGACGATTTCATGCGCGAGATCGGCGATGGCGACTACGACGTGGTGCTGGCGGATTATTCGCTCCCCGACTTCGACGGGCTGGCGGCGCTGGACGTGGTGCGCGAGCGCCGTCCGGAGATGCCTTTCATTTTCGTGTCCGGCGTGGTCGGCGAGGAATTCGCCATCAATGCATTGCGCCGGGGCGCCACCGACTATGTGATGAAGCGCGGCCTGAGCCGGCTGCCCGCGGCCGTCGATCGCGCGGTCGCCGAAGCTCGCGAGCGACAGGATCGCGTGCGGGCCGAGCAGGCGCTTCGTATCAGCGAAACGAGCGCGCAACTCGCCATCGAAACCGCGGGACTCGGCCGTTGGGAGCTCGACCCCGCCACCGGCATCTTCGATATCGATGCGCGCTGCCGGGAATTGTTCGACCTCGCGCCGCAGGCCAGCGCCAACCAGGAAGCGTTCCTGAAGAGTTGTCACAGCGGCGATCGCCAGCGCATCGAGAATTTGTTGCAAACAGCGCTGCACGCGCCCAACGCCGGCAACTTCTCGACTGAATTCCGCATCGTTCGAGTGGGCGATGCGCAGGAGCGCTGGGTCTCCCTGTCCGGCCGCGCGTTTCACGACCGCGGCGCCTGCACCCGCCTGATCGGCATCGTCAACGACATCACCGAGCGCAAGCAGGCCGAAACCGCCTTACAGGATCTGAACCAGACCCTGACCTTACGAGTCGCGCACAAGACCGCCGAGCGCGATCATTTGTGGCAACTCTCGAAAGACCTGATGGCTGTCATGACGCCGGTGGGCGCGCTCATCGAAGTCAACCCGGCGTGGCAAGCTTCCCTCGGCCTGTGCACCAGCGAAGTCGTCGGCGAGCATCTGGCGAAGTTCGCTCATCCCGACGACGCCTCGCTCGTCCAGCACGCCGTGACGCAGGCAGCGCAAGAAAGCCAGCGGCCGTTCGAATGCAGATTCCTGTGCCGCGACGGCCAGACGCGCTGGATCTCCTGGTCGGTGGCGCTCGGCCACGGCTGTATCTACGCCGTTGGCCGCGACATCACCGAAGACAAAGTCGCGCAGGCGCAGTTGGAACAAGCGCAGGAAGCTCTGCGCCAGGCGCAGAAGATGGAAGCCGTCGGCCAGCTGACCGGCGGCCTGGCGCATGATTTCAACAATCTGCTGCAGATCGTCGTCGGCAATATAGAAACATTACAACGCAAGCTGCCGCCCAACCTCGAACGGTTGCGGCGCGCCGCGGACCACGCAATGGCGGGCGCGCAGCGTGCGACAAATCTGACTCAACATCTGCTCGCGTTCTCACGCAAGCAGCCGTTGAACCCGCGGCCGGTGGCGGTCAATCGTCTGGTGGCCGGCACGTCGGAAATGTTGCAAAGGACGCTCGGAGAGTTGATCGAAGTCGAGACTGTGTTGTCGCCCGACTTGCGCCATGTGGAGATCGACAGCAACCAGCTCGAGATCGCGCTGCTGAACCTCGCGGTCAACGCCCGCGACGCCATGCCCCGCGGCGGTAAGTTACGAATCGAAACATTCAATCTCGATCTGCGCGACAGCACGCTCGCCGACGCGGAGAACCTGCCACGCAGCGAATTTGTCGTGATCGATGTTCGCGACACTGGCACAGGCATGCCTCCCGAGGTCCTCGCCCGTGCCTTCGAACCTTTCTTCACCACCAAGAACGTCGGCCAGGGCACGGGTCTGGGCCTTTCGCAAGTTTACGGATTCGTCCGCCAAAGCGGCGGACAAGTGCGCATCACCTCGGCCGCTGGCGCAGGCACGGCCATTCGTATCTATCTCCCCGCCGCGCGACCGGATGCGCAAGTTCCCGAAGACGACGGCGAACGCGAAGCGCCGCTGGCCGCGGAACGACGAACCATCCTGGTGGTGGAAGACGATCCCGATGTACGCGCTTTTACCGTCGAGACCGTGCGTGAGCTTGGCTACGATGTCCTCGAAGCGCGCGATGGCGTCAACGCATTGAACCTGCTGCGCCAGACGCCTGCCGGCAACATCGATCTGTTGTTCAGCGACGTGGTGCTGCCGGGAGGCATGAATGGCCAGCAGCTGGCCCAGCAGGCCGTGCTGCTCCATCCCCGCTTGAAAGTGCTGTTCGCGACCGGTTATGCGCGTGATGTGATCGTGCATCATGGAAGGCTCGATCCGGGCGTGCAGCTGATCACCAAACCTTTCGCCTTCGATGACCTGGCGGCGCGCATTCGCAGCGTGCTGGACGGTCAGGATTCAGCACGACATGCAACTTGAAGATTCACCCACCGCCAGCCTCACGAGCCATCGCCGGAATTCCTTGCGCGGCGCCACCGATCATCTGCACCGCGACCTCGATCGGATAGCGGCCGCATTCAACCTGGCCGATGTCACGCACTACCGGCGCTTTCTCCAGGCCAACGCCGCCGCGTTGATTGCGATCGAACAATTGCTGGAGAACGCAGGTGTCGCGCAGCTCGTGCCGGACTGGCCGCAGCGCTCGCGGAGTTCGGCAATCGTGGCAGATCTGCGCAGCCTCGACTCCGATGTGCAACCTCTCGCGTTGCGCCGGGCCGCGCCGACGCCGCCCGAGGTGTTCGGCATTTTGTATGTATTGGAAGGCTCACGACTCGGAGCGCGCGTGCTGCTGGATCAGGTCATCGCCAGCACCGACGAGAATGTTCGTAACGCATCGTCATATCTGCGCCATGGCCAGCCGGCTGTGGATCAAGAAGGCAACCAGAGCCTCGGCTTGTGGAGGAGCTTTCTGGAGCAGCTCGAAACCAACGACGCCGCGGACGATCAGACGCAAAGCGTTTCGGGCGCGGTGTATGCCTTCACCATGTTTATTCGCTCGTTCGGTCAGGCGGCGAGCGACCTGCGTTTGCGCACTGCACCAGCGGCTTGACTGTTAACTCGCACCGGTCCTGCGTCGCAGGTTCGGCGCGCCAGCTCGTTCTGCGCACCGAAACTGTGCGCCAGATCGCGCGGCCAGTGACGGCAGTTGGCGACACTTTCGCCGTCCTGGTGTGGCGCGTGGATCCATGTTGTATCTCGTCGTTTGCATCTCCGTCGCCCTGTGCGCAGTCGCAGGCTGGGCCATTTCACTTCAGCGACGGATGCGCGAACTGGGCACGCGGGTGGTGGAAGCCGAAGCGCGGCATCAGCAGTTCATCGAGCAGGTGGAACATGGCGGCATGGTCCGGCGCAAGATCGAAGCGCAGCTGCTGGAGAAACAGCAGCGCCTCGACCGGCTCGCGCATCACGATCAGCTGACCGGTCTGCCGAACCGTTTGTTTCTCGCCGCCCACCTGCCGGCGGCCATCGAAGAGGCGCGCCACAAGAAAGTGGCGCTGGCGGTGTTGTTCATCGACCTGGACCGCTTCAAGCACGTCAACGACACGCACGGCCACGAGGTCGGCGACAAATTGTTACAAGCGGTGTCACAAAGAATCACCGAGGCCGTGCGCAGTGAGGACGTGGTGGTGCGCATGGGCGGCGATGAGTTCGTGGTCGTGCTCAACATCGTCAAGAGCACCAGTCAGGTTCATGAGACCGCCGCACGCATCACCGCCGCGCTCGGCGCGCCATTGCAGATCGACGGCAAGCCGCTCGTCACGACGGCCAGCGTGGGCGTGAGTATGTTTCCGCGCGATGGCGAAGACGTAGGCGCTTTGCTGCGTCATTCGGACACGGCGATGTATCAGGCCAAGGATCGCGGCCGTAACAATTTCCAGGTGTTCAGCCCCGTGATGGACCAGCAATTGAAGGAGCGCCTGGCCATCGAAGCCAGCCTGCGCGCCGCGCTGGAATCGCAAACCCAGCTGGACGTGCATTATCAGCCACTGGTCGACATCGAGACCCGCCGCGTAGTCACGTTGGAAGCGCTAGTCCGCTGGAAACATCCGACCGACGGCTATGTCTCGCCGCTGCGTTTCATTCCCATTGCCGAGGAGACCGGTCTGATCGCCGGGATCGGCGACTTCGTGCTCCAGCGCGTCGTCGCCGACATGGCCCGCTGGCGCAAGGCCGGCCATACCGCGCTCGCGCCGGTGTCGATCAATGTTTCGCCTGGACAGCTGGCTCGCTGCGACCTGCGCCAGCGCATCGCCGAGCTGACCCAAACCCACTCGCTCAGCCCGGCCATGCTGCAGATCGAGCTCACCGAAGGCGCCATGTTCGATCAGGTCGGCGTCGACGCCATCGACGATCTGCGCGCGCTCGGTGTGCGGGTGGCCATCGACGACTTCGGCACCGGCTACTCGTCGCTGAGTTACCTGAAGCGCTGGCGCGTGGACGCTCTGAAGATCGATCGCGGCTTCATCCGGGATCTGGACACCGACGCCAACGACCACGCCATCGTCGGCGCCATCGTCGCGATGGCCCAGCACCTGGACATCAAGGTGGTCGCCGAAGGCGTGGAGAGCTGGTCGCAGCTGGAGCTGCTGCGCAAACTGGGCTGCCGCTACGCGCAGGGCTACCTGTTCGCCGAGCCGGCCCCGGCCGACAAATGCCGGGAATTCTTAAATGGCCGCCCGCTCGGCCTGAGCGACGTCGACACCGACGTATTGAAAGTCGTCGGCGCCTGACGCCAGAGAAATTTTTTCAAAGAATCGGGAACCGCCCGAACGCTCCACGCGTATCGCCTCGGTCGGGCGTCCAGAGCGGGTCGACGTCCCAAGCACCCCCGTTAGCAAGCGAAGGCTCCGTCAGCGAGAGCCATTCTTAGAGCTACTTACGATCGGGCCCCGCGCGGGCCACACACTAGGAGTCGCGGATGAATCGACTGGCAAGTCGTCTGCCGGCCATTGTCGAGCAGCATCAACAAGAAATTCTCGCCGAATGGGTCAGACTGCAGTTGGAATCGGGCGCGTGGCGCGCCGGCCGCTTACAGGAATCGCAGCTCCGGGACGAGTCGCAGAGGTTCATGGCCCTGCTGACGAGCAACGTTCAAAACGGCCTCCAGTTCGATACCCGCAACGCTCAGTGGGCCGAGATTCGCGAGTTCCTGGGCGAGCTGTCCCGCAGCCGGGCGACCCAGGGGTTCTCGCCGTCGCAGGTCGCGACCTTCGTGTTCTCGCTGAAACAGCCGATCTTCAGTCGTCTGCGCGCCAGCCTGCTCAAAGAGCCGGAGGCGCTGGTCGACACCCTGTGGGAGGCCACCACCCTGCTCGACGCGCTGGGGCTGTACACCACCGAGGTTTATCAGCAGGCGCGTGAATCCGTCATTGCCCGCCAGCAGGAAGAACTGATCGAGCTGTCCACGCCGGTCGTCGAGCTGTGGCCTGGCATCCTGGCGCTGCCGTTGATCGGCACGCTCGACAGCGAGCGCACGCAGGTGGTGATGGAAACATTACTGCAGCGGCTGGTGGCCACCGGTTCGAGCATCGCGGTCATCGACATTACCGGCGTGCCGACCGTCGATACGCTGGTCGCGCAGCATTTGCTCAAGACCGTGTCGGCGGCGCAGCTGATGGGCGCGGACTGCATCATCAGCGGCATCCGTCCGCAGATCGCACAGACCATCGTGCACCTCGGCATCGACCTCTCCGCCGTCGCCACCAAGGCCAGCCTCTCGGACGCGTTCGCGCTCGCGCTGAAGCGGCGCGGCCTGACGGTCGCCCCCAACGCGGCGACGGGCCGAGGGTAGAGCCGGTGGACCGCGTCCCGATTCTGCGTCTGGGCGATTGTCTGCTGGTCACCGTTCAAGTCGACATGCACGACGAACTGGCGATGAGCCTGCAGGACGATCTCACCAACAAAATTGTCGCGACCAAGGCCCGCGGCGTGCTGATCGATATTTCCGCCCTGGAAATGGTGGACTCGTTCATCGGCCGCATGCTGGGCAACATTGCCGCAATGTCGCGCATCCTCGATGCGCAAACCGTCGTTGTGGGCATGCAGCCCGCGGTCGCCATCACTCTGGTCGAGCTTGGATTGTCGCTGCCTGGCATCCGCACCGCTCTGAATGTCGATGCTGGGCTGGCCTTGCTACGCCGCGCGCTCGACCGGAGCGATGAAGGCGGCCATGTCGATTGAACCAACGACGCTGCCCGTGCGTTCCGGCGAAGACGTCGTGAAGGTCCGTCAAGCCGTACGCACAATGGCCATGGATCTCGGCTTCAGCCTCGTTGACCAGACCAAAGTCATCACCGCGGCGAGCGAACTGGCCCGCAACACCGTGACATACGGCGGTGGCGGCGAAGTCCGCATCGAACGTCTGAACGAAGGGCCGAAGCGCGCCGGCGTGCGCCTCACCTTCGAGGATCGCGGTCCTGGCATTGCCAACATCGAGCTGGCCCTGACGGATGGCTACACCACTGGCACGGGCCTCGGCCTGGGACTCAACGGCGCACGGAAGCTCTCACATGAATTCGATATCTGGTCGCAGCCCGGCGTAGGTACGCGTGTGACCATCACGCGTTGGAAGTAGATGCAGCAGTTTCTCATCGGCGATTCGAGCGAAGTCGCGCCCGCCAGGCGCGGCATCAATACGCTCGCCGCCGCGCTCGGTTTCGATTCCGAGGATGCCGGCCGCGCCGCGCTGGTCGCGACCGAGATCGGCACCAATCTGGTCAAGCACGGCGGCGGCGGCGAGCTGATCGCTCAAGAGATATCGCACGATGGCCGCACGGGCCTCGAGTTGCTTGGGCTGGACAAAGGGCCGGGCATCGCCGACGTGGCCAAGTGTCTGCGCGATGGTTATTCCACCAGCGGCAGTCCGGGCACCGGCCTCGGCGCGATCGAGCGCATATCACAACTGTTCGAGATTTATTCGCGCCCTGGTCGAGGCACCGCGGTACTCGCGCAACTGTGGCCCGACTCACGTGCGCCGACGACGCGCATGCAGATCGGCTCGCTGGTCGTGCCGAAGCCCGGCGAAACATCGTGCGGCGATTCGTGGTGCTATCACGAGCGCGTCGAAGGAGTTCTGGTCGCCGGCATCGACGGGCTGGGTCACGGATTCTCCGCCCAGCAAGCGGCTGCTGAGGTCTGTCGGGTGTTCGATGCCGAGAAACATCGCTCCCCGTTGCGGCTCATGCAGATCCTGCACGAGGCGTTGCGGCCGACGCGCGGCGCCGCCGTCACGTTGCTGGAAGTGGACTGGGACGCCGGCCGCGCCACCAGTGTCGCCGTGGGCAATGTGACTGCCGCCCTGATCAACGGCGGCGAGATCAAGCGCATCGCCTCCGACAACGGCATCGTCGGTCACGTGATGGCCCGGCCACGCGAGCTGCCGCACGCCTGCAAGCCCGATTCGACACTGCTATTGCATTCGGACGGCCTCACCTCGAGCTGGCATCTCGATCGCTATCCCGGCCTCACCCAACATCACCCGGCGCTGATCGCAGGGGTGTTGTATCGGGACTGCCGGCGTGGCCGCGACGATTGTCTGGTCGTTGTCATGCGACGCACACCCTCATGAACCGTTCTCTGCTACGTCTGGAGCTCGAGCAGGATCGTGACATCGTCGCGGCTCGTCAGCGCGCGCGCCAGGTCAGCGCCTTGCTCGGTTTCGACTCACAGGATCAAGTTCGCATCGCCACCGCAGTATCGGAGCTGGCGCGCAACGCCATGCGCCACGCAGGCGGCGGCGCCATCGAATTCATCGTGGCTCAGACGCCGGCGCACGGCCCTCTTCAGCCCGGCAACACTCAGCTGCAAATCGTCATCAGCGATCACGGCCCTGGCATCGCCAATCTCGACGACGCGATCGCCGAGTCCAGCACCGGCGAAATGAAGCTGGGCCTGGTCGCGGCCCGGCGGCTGATGGATACGTTCGATGTTTATTCCGGCAAGGGTCGCGGCACGACCATCACTCTGGGCAAGTTTCTACCCCGCCGCACCGAGAGCTTCACGGCGGCGCGCGCCGCCGCGATCGTCGCTCAACTGTCGGCGGACAGCACCGAAGATCCCACCGCAGAAATTCAACAACAGAACCGGGAGCTGTTGCGCAGTCTGGAAGAGCTGCGCTTGCGCAAGGAAGAACTGGCGCGGCTCAACGCCGAGTTGGAAGACACCAATCGCGGCGTGATGGCGTTGTATGCCGAGCTCGAAGAACGCGCCGCCCATCTGCGACTGGCGGATGAAACCAAGACGCGCTTCCTCTCGGCGGCCAGCCACGAGTTTAGAACGCCGGTCAATTCCGTCCTGGCGCTGTCCAAAATCCTGTTGCATCGGCTGGACGGCGATCTCACGCCCGAGCAGGAAAAACAGGTGACCTACATCCGCCAGGCCGCGGAGCAGCTCTCGACCATGGTCGACGATCTGCTCGACCTGCGCAAAGTCGAGTCGGGCAAGCTGCAGATCCGCGTCGAATCGTTCAACGTCACCGATCTGTTCGGCGCGCTGCGCGGCATGTTCAAGCCGCTCAGCATCAAGGACACCGTCTCGCTCAGCTTCGAAGAAATCGGCGCGCTGCCCGAGCTGCGCACCGATCAGGGCAAGGTCTCGCAGATCCTGCGCAATCTCATTTCGAACGCGCTGAAGTTCACCGAAGCCGGTTCGGTGCGCGTCACGGCCCGGTTGGCCGCCGACACCGACATGATCGTGTTCTCGGTGGCGGATACCGGCATCGGTATCGCGCCGGAGAATCATCGCCGGGTTTTCGACGAGTTCACCCAGGTGGAGAACCCGCTGCAGAAAAATGTGAAAGGGACCGGTCTGGGACTGCCGCTGTCGCAACGCCTGGCGGGGCTGCTCGGCGGCAGCATCGATATTGCCAGCGCGCTCGGCAAAGGGGCGGTGTTCTCGCTCGCCATTCCCGTGCGCCTGACCACTTCCGCGCCGTTGGGAGCGCCGGCGGCGCCCGAGACGCGTCACGCGCAGCGAGTGCTCATCGTCGACGACAGCGAGATCGAGCGCTATGCCCTGCGCCAGTTCCTGCCGAGCAGCACCTTCGAAGTCATCGAGGCAAACGGCGGTTACGACGGCCTGCGGCTGGCCCGGCAGTCGCACCCCGATCTGATCTTCCTCGACCTGGCCATGCCCGACGTGCACGGCCTGGAAGTGCTTAAAATGCTCAAAGCGATCGATGAGACCCGGAACATTCCGGTAATCCTGTTCACCTCGCAACGTCCCGACGATATCGGCGCGGACCGGGCTGCCGCGGCCAGCGCCTTGCTGTTGAAAAGCGAAATGTCACGCGAGTCGGTCGCGGCCGTGATCCGTCGCGTGGGAGAGATCCATCATGCCAGCGTCTGAAATCATATTGAACGTCGACGACAACGAGCCGGGGCGTTACGCGACCACGCGCATTCTGAACCGCGCCGGCTTTCAGGTCATCGAAGCCGGCACCGGCAAGGAAGCCTTGCGCCTGGCGCGCAGCGCCTCGCCGCAACTGGTCGTGCTGGATGTGAATCTTCCCGACATGAGCGGGATCGAAGTCTGCCGGCAGCTGAAGACGGATCCGCAGACTGCGAGCATCATGGTGTTGCAAGTCTCCGCCACCAACATCGCCGTGCTCGATCGTGTGCAATCGCTCGGCGCCGGCGCCGACAGCTTCCTGGTCGAGCCCGTCGAACCCGAAGAATTGGAAGCCGTCGCTCGCGCCCTGCTTCGTCTGCACCGCACCGAGGCGGAGCTGCGACGCTCGCTTGCGGAACGCGAGTTGTTACTGCGCGAAGTCAACCATCGGGTGAAGAACAGCCTGCAGCTGGTGCTCAGCATGTTGAGTCTGCAAGGCAACGAATTTCGCGAGGCCGGCGCGAGAGAGTTATTCGCCAAGGCCATCGCACGAGTCACAGCTATCGCCTCGATCCATGAGCGGCTGTATCAGGACAGCGATCCACTCAGCATCGATATGCAAACGTATCTAAGCGGGCTATGCGCAGAGCTGGCGCGCGCCGGCATCGGCGAAGAGCGCCCTGCCGATCTGCGCACCGACATCGAGCCGCTGCGATTGCCTACGGAGAATGGCGTGTCGCTGGCTTTGATCGTCAACGAGCTCGTGATGAATGCCTTGAAGCACGGGCGTGCGACGGATCGACAGGCCATCGTCCGCGTCAGCCTGCGCCGCCTCGACTCCGGTCAGGCGCAACTCACCGTCGCCGATAACGGGCCCGGGCTGGCGGCCGGCGCGGTGGACAAACCGGCAACGTCGCCCAGCGGATTGGGATCGCGTCTCGTCAGCATGCTGGTGCGGCAACTGAACGGACAACTACGCATCGAGGATACCGACGGGTACGCCGCTCACATCGCTTTCCCCTTGCAGGCTCCGCCGCCGTGGGGATCGAAGTCTTAGTCGTCGAAGACCAGGCGCTCATCGCCATCCACCTGCAAGATCTGGTGGAAGAGGCGGGACACCGGGTCGGGGCCATGGTGCACGATGCCGCCGGAGCGCTGGCGGCGGTGGCGCGTCGGCGCCCCGCGTTCGCGATCATGGATATCCGACTCGCGAATGGCGCGAACGGCGTCGATGTGGCGCGCCAGCTGTATCAAGAGCACGGGGTCCGCTGCCTGTTCATCAGCGCCAATATCGACGAGGAAGTGCGCAGGCGAGTCTCCGGGCTGCAGCCCCTCGGATTTATCGGCAAACCCTTCCTGTCCGCCGAAGTCATCGCCGCCGTGCAAGCCGCGGCGCTCGCCACAACCTCCAACGATTGCTAGCTGCGCGCCTTCAAGTAACGCGTCAGCAACTGACTGATCAACGCCTGCGCCGACTGAGCGCGCTGCGGATTCCAGCCCGTGCCAGCAGCTTCGTCCATGTACACGCGCCGCGAAAGCTCCAACTGCACGGCGTAAACATTCTCGTTGGGCTGACCGTACTTCATCGTGATGTAGCCGCCTTTGAAGCGACCGTTCAACACCGCGCCGAACTTGCCATCGGACGTCACCAGGTCCAGCAACTGATCTGCGATGGCGCGCGGACAACTCGCGTCGTCGCGCGTGCCGAAGTTGAATTCGGGCAGAACGCCGATGAACAACGCCGGAACTTCGCTCGCGATCGAATGCGCGTCCCAGAGCAATGCGTAGCCGTGTCGTTGGCGCATGGCCTTCAGTTCGGCGATCAATCGCTCGTGGTACGGCTGCCAGTACTGCTCGATTCGTGCCTGGATCTCGGTCGCGGTGATCTCGCGGCCCGGCAAGTAGATCGGCTCGTCTTCGAAGGTCAAGGTCGGACAAACCGGCGACGTGGGATTGCCCACGTACAGCGACGCCGAATCCGGCGAGCGATTCAGATCGACCACGTAACGCGAATAGTTGGCCTTCAGAATGGAAGCGCCCAGCTCGCGCGCGAAGTCATATAACTTGTCGACGTGCCAATCCGTATCCGCGAGATGGCCGCCCGCCAGGGTGAATCGCTGCGCGATGGCTTCCGGCACGAAGGTGCCCGCGTGCGGAATGCTGATCAGCAGCGGCAGCGAGCCTTGATGAAAATCGAAAATGTTCATTCGACACTCACTTCAACATTTTTTGCAGGGCTCGCTTGTAGCCCGCCGCCACCGCGGTCTCGGCGAAATGGCGGCGGTCCTGCACCAGCCAGCGCCCGCCCACCATCACGTCGCGCACCGACTCACTGGTGCCGGAGAAAACGAACGTATCGATGATGGAATGATCGCTGCGCGCGGCAAACAATGGCGAACCGAGATCCAACACCAGAACGTCGGCGCGTTTACCGACCGCCAGCTCACCGACGGCGCGACCCGTGACGCGCGCCCCGGCCGTACAAGCTCTTTGCCACAGCAGCGCCCCGCCCGACGCACCTTCTTGTGTGAGCACGTTGCGCTGTCGTCGAGCCAGTCGCGCCTGATACTCAAGCCATCGCAGCTCCTCGATGGGCGACAGCAAAATGTGACTATCCGAGCCGATGCCGAACGCTCCGCCAGCGGCGAGCAACTCCTCCATCGGGAAGATTCCGTCACCGAGGTTCGCCTCAGTCGTGGGACACAGCCCGACCACCGCGCGACTCGCGGCAATTCCCTGCAATTCGGCCGTGGTCGCGTGCGTGGCGTGCACCAGGCACCAGTTCCTGTCGACTGGAGCATTCTCCAGCAACCATTCGATAGGCCGCTTGCCGAAGTGCTGCTGACACGCCTGCACTTCGCGCTCCTGCTCGGCGATGTGGATGTGAACCACCTGCCCGTCCCGCTGCGAGTCGAGCACCATCTGCATCGATTCCGGCGGCACCGCGCGCAGACTGTGCAGCGCTATACCGACTTCCAGTTGCTGGGAGCGTTGTGACGAGCGACGGAGCTCGTCCAGCAGATCGATGTACTCGCGCGTCTCCATCGAGAACTGTCGCTGGCGCTCGGTCGGCGGTGCGCCCCCGAAATCGGATGTCTGATAGAGCGTGGGCAGCACGGTGAGACCGATGCCGGCGGTCGTGGCCGCGTCCATCAATGCCTGACTCATCGCCAATTGCACATCGCGCGAACGCTGCTCGCCCGAAGCGCCATAGCTATGCAAATAGTGAAACTCGCAGACGGACGTGTAGCCGGCCTTGACCATGTCTGCATACAACTGCGCCGCCACGGCATTGAGACACTCGGGCGTGATGCGACTGGCCACGTCGTACATGGTCTCGCGCCACGTCCAGAAACTGTCGTCCTGACCGCTGCGCTGCTCGGCCAGACCCGCCATGGCGCGCTGGAAGGCATGACTGTGCACGTTGGGCATGCCGGGGATGGCCGCGCCGTTGATCATTCGCGCCGTCGTGACGGTGTCGTCGGCCGAAATATCGACGATATCGCCGCCCGGATCGACCGAAATGACCACGTTGCGATGCCAGCCGTCGGGCAGCCACGCGCAGGTGAAGCGATAGCGGGATTGCATGGACATGCGCTTGAGTATAAGACTGCGGCGCGATGAAAGCTTCGATCTCGAATGACGCGCCGGTCTGGGACCGGGTGTGGCTGGGTGCTCACCTGGCCACCCTGCCCGTGGGTGATTCAGTCAACGAATTGGGTGAACTCGAGGACGCCGCGCTGGCCATCAAGGACGGCCGGATCGCCTGGCTCGGCAGCCGCCAGCAGCTCGACGGTATGCAATGGACCGCCCGCGTCGTCACCGAAGCGCATGGCTTGTGGATTACCCCCGGACTGGTCGAATGCCATACCCATCTCGTGTACGGCGGCGACCGCAGCAACGAGTTCGCCGCACGACTGCGCGGCGCGACGTATGAAGAAATATCACGCGCCGGCGGCGGCATCGTCTCGACGATGAAGGCGACTCGCGCCGCCAGCGAAGATGAGTTGCTCGAACAATCGCTGCCTCGCGCTCGGGCGCTCGCCGCCGAAGGCGTGACCACCGTCGAGATCAAATCCGGTTACGGACTCGACCTGGAGAACGAGCTGAAGATGCTGCGGGTCGCGCAACGTATCGGCGAGGTCACGGGCCTCACCATCGTGAAAACGTTTCTCGGCGCGCATGCCTTACCGCCGGAGTTCGCGGGCAGGCAGGAGGACTATGTGCGTCACGTCTGCGAGGAAATGTTGCCCGCCGTGGCGAGCGCGAAGCTGGCTGACGCCGTGGACGTCTTCTGCGAGCGCATCGCCTTCTCTCAAGAACAAACGCGACGGATCTTCGCTCGCGCCGGTGAGCTCGGCTTACCGTTGCGACTGCATGCGGATCAGTTGAGCGATGGCAACGGCGGAGAAATCGCAGCGGACTTCGGTGCGCTCTCGGCGGATCATCTGGAACATACTTCCGAGCGCTCCCTGCAACGCATGGCCGAGCGTGGCGTCGTCGCTGGCTTATTGCCCGGCGCGTTCTATTACCTGCGCGAGACCAAGCTGCCGCCCATCGAGAAGCTGCGTCAGCTGAAAATTCCGATGGCCGTTTCCACGGACTGCAATCCGGGCACGTCGCCGATCGCATCCATTCTCACGGCGATGAACATGGCCTGCGTGATGTTTCGCTTGACTGCAGCCGAAGCACTGAGGGGTGTAACGGTCAACGCCGCACGCGCGCTCGGACTATCGAACGATCGCGGCACGCTGCAAGTGGGATCGCGCGCGGATCTCGCGATCTGGCGATTACGTCATCCCGAACAACTGTGCGCGGAAGTGGGCGTGCATCGGCCAGTGGAGATCGTGCTCGCGGGACGGAGCACGACCGCTTAGAACACGACGGTGATCCCGAGCGAAATAAAATCGTTGTCGCCTTCGCCGGTGGTCTTGTCGCCGGAGTCGAAGATGCGCTGATACTCCACGCGCACGTCGTAGATCTCGAAAAAGCTGAAGCTGGTGCCGACGCCCGCCAGCAGGTCGACATCGCTTTCGGAGAACTGATCGCGCCGCGGGTTCTGCTCGATGTCGTCGTAGAACAGCCGGAAATCGTTGCTGGAGAACAGCGCGCCGGCCCGGCCATACACTTCCCAACGATAGCTCAGCGGCCAGACGCCCAGCGCCGACACGCTGATGCCCGCGCTCTCGGTATCGACGTTGGTCACGGCGGTGGTGGGAATGCCGGTGATGTTGCCGGTGAGATTGGCCCGATACGTCACGTTGCCGAGATCGACGTAGCCGCCTTCCACGGCGAGGTGCGTGTTGAAGCGATAACCCGCGAAAAAACCATAACCGCTGTCGCTCGTGTCCAGCGACGCAGTCATCGACTCGACGGTCAGTTGCACGACCGGGTTGGGATAGACCACCGTGGCCGCGTAGGTGTTGAAGCCATCGATGTCGATCTGCTTGTCGGCCTGGCCATACAGGCCGCCGATGTAGAAGCCCGGCTGCGCGGCCTGCGCGGTCGGCATCATGCCGGCCAGCGCGGCCAAAGCCGTGGCCACGAAAAGTTGCTTATGGTTCATGCCGAGCGATCACCCATGCTGCGACGTCTGCCCAGTACCAGACTGTACCGAAAATGGCGGCTCGCCGCCTCAAGCCCCGGAAACGAAAACGGCGTATTGGGGCATATCGCAGCATACGGCGGATCAGATGCAAAGCGGCCGCGGTCGGAGCCTGCCGCCCCGAGTAGCAAACAATGATTTTTTAGGGACGGCAGGCGACTAATCTCATATTCCGACGGCCGTATTCAGCGCCAGTTCACGCGCGTGTAGGTGCGACGGCGGCCGACTTGCGCAGGCCGACGTACTCCAGCTCCACGATCACCGCGACGAAAGCGGCTTGGCCCGCGACGAACAGGTGACCCAGGAGATTCGGCTGCACCCAACCGGTGAACAACAGCACGATGCTGTCGATCGCCCAGATGGCGTTGGCAACGATCACCGCCCAGACCGCCGCGGGCGGCAGCCGCGAGCGCGTGCTGAGAAATGCCAGCAACGCCGCGAATGGCAGCAGCACCTTGGCAGCCTCGGAAAGCAACCCAGCCGGCAAGCTCAGCAGCCCGGATAACGAGCCGCTGAATGCCAGCATCAGCAACCCCATCCCGGCGCAGCTCACCGCGTCCACCACCAGCACCCGGCGCAGAAAAGTCGATGTTTGAATGAAGCTCATGACGATGTCCTCGTGACGTTGTGTGACGGGACACAGCATGGCCGTCCCGCGGCGGAGCGTCGATTACCACGGAGGTAATGGAGCATGGCCCGAGGGCTGCGTTATCGTCGCTGCCATGAACGCCACCGATACCCGCCCCGTCGGACACCTGCTGCGCGAATGGCGCCAGCGCCGGCGCCTGAGCCAGCTCGATTTCGCCGTCGAAGCCGAGATTTCTTCCAAACATCTGAGCTTTCTCGAGACCGGCCGCTCGCGGCCGAGCCGCGAAATGCTGCTGAAACTGAGCGAGCTGCTGGAGGTGCCGTTGCGAGAACGCAATACCCTGCTGGTCGCCGCGGGATTCGCACCCATGTTTACCGAGCGCACACTCGATGACCCGACACTGCAAGCCGCGCGCGACGCCATGGAAATGGTGCTGAAAGGCCATGAGCCGTACCCGGCCGTCGCCGTGGACCGACATTGGACCTTGCTCGCAGCCAATCGCGCCGTCGCGCCGATGCTCACCGGCATCAGTGAGAAGTTGCTGGCGCCGCCCTTGAATGTATTGCGATTGAGCCTTCATCCCGACGGCCTCGCGCCTCGCATCGTGAATCTCGGTCAATGGCGTACGCATCTGCTCGCTCGCCTGCGGCGACAAATAGAAATATCCGCGGACAAGGTGCTGATTGCCTTGCTGGAAGAGCTGAGCGCCTATCCCGCGCCACAAACTCCGACCCGCAGTGCGGACGGCGACGGCGCCAACGCCTTCGTGGTGCCCATGCGGCTGGCCACCCCCATGGGCGTGCTCAGTTTCATCAGCACCACGACCGTGTTTGGCACCCCGATCGACGTGACTCTGTCAGAATTGGCGCTGGAAGCGTTTTTCCCCGCCGATGCGGCCACCGCCGCCGCGCTACGACAGATGCCGTTATGAGTTACGTCTACCGAGTCGAAGGTTCAATCGCCCACACCCAGCCTTGCGCCGCCGGCCCTTGGGATCCCAATCTGCAGCACGGCGGCGCGCCGGCCTCGCTGGTGGCTTGGGCGGTGGAGCGCATGCCCATGCGCGAGCCCATGCAGGTCGCGCGCATGACTTTCGATTTCCTGCGTCCGATGCCGGTTGCGCCGCTCGAAATAAAAATCGACGTGCAGCGCGAGGGCCGCAAGATCCAGGTGTGCAATGTGACTTTGTCACATGAAGGCCAGGCATGCGTGCGCGCGACGGTGCTCAAGATCCGGCAGGCGCAGACCGAGCTGCCCGAGCATGTGGTGGACGAACAGGTGATATTGCCGGGCCCGGAGCAGGGTCGCGATCAGAAAATTCGCTTCACGGATTATGAGCAATTCGCGTCCGGCGTGACGCTGCGTTCGGTGCGCGGCTCGTTCGGTGAGCTGGGCCCGGGCGCGGTCTGGTTTCGCGCTCATCGCACCATCGTGGAAGGTGAAGCCATCACACCGCTGATGCGCGCGGCTATGACGGGAGATTTTTGTAACGGCGTGTCCGCGGAGCTCGACTTCGGCAAGTGGACCTTCATCAACGCCGACTTGACCATCAGCCTCGCGCGCATGCCGGTCGGCGAGTGGATTCTGCTGGATGCGCAGACCTGGCTGGGTGACCAGGGCGCGGGTCTCGCGTTCGCGAAGCTCGGCGATGAGCGGGGCTACTTTGGACGCGCCATCCAAAGCCTGGTGATCGAGCCTCGCGCGAAATGAGTCGTTAGCCGTTCGCTGTCGGCGGCTGCTCCGCCGCCGCGGCTTTCTTGCGTTCTTCTTCGGCGCGCTCGCGCCGGATGGTCCAGACCACCGAGCCAAACGCGGCGGCAATGACCAGCATCAGCGCGGCCATGATGAAAACCAACCCGCCGGCCAGTCGCCAGCCCTCGTACAGACCGATGGCCAGGCCGATGGGTGTGGTGACCAGAAGGATGGGTTTGGCGATGCGCATGGTCTTATTGTAAGGCCGGCCCCGCGATTTCCAGCCCCGGAACGGCCGACGCCGCTATCATTCGGGCCCCGACTCGCTCCGCTTTACCGACATGCCCCTGCTCACGCTGCGCAACGCCGAACTCGCCTATGGGCTGCATCCCCTGCTGGATCGCGCCAACTTTTCCATCGACGAGCGCGAGCGCGTCGGCCTGATCGGCCGCAACGGCACCGGCAAGTCCTCGCTACTGAAAGTCATCACGGACCTTGCGCCTTTGGACGACGGCGAGCTGGCGCGCCAGGACGGAGTCAAGGTCGTATTGGTGGAGCAAGAGCCTTTGCTGCCGCCGGCCGAGACGGTGCGTGACAGTCTCGTCGAGCGTGGCAAGCTCGAACAAATTCACGACGAGCGTGAGCGCTGGCGGCTCGATGCGCGGCTCAGCGAATTCTTACAGCGTCTTGGCGTGGCCGCCGAGCGCGCCCCCGAAACGACTTCCGGCGGCGAACGCAAACGAGCGGCTCTGGCTCTCGCGCTCGCGCTCGAACCCGATCTGCTGTTGCTCGACGAGCCGACCAACCATCTCGACATCGACGGCATCACCGCGCTGGAAGAGCTGCTGATCAAAGGCCCCGCGTCCATCGTCGTTACGCACGATCGTTCGTTCCTCGACCGCGTGGTCACTCGCATCGTCGAGCTCGACCGTGGCTTGCTTCGTTCCTATCCGGGCAACTTTGCCGCGTATGAAACACGCAAGAGCGAACAGCTTGCGGCCGAAGAAGTCATGAACCGCAAGTTCGACAAGTTCTGGGCGCAGGAAGAAGTCTGGATCCGCAAAGGCGTCGAAGCCCGCCGCACTCGTAATGAAGGCCGTGTGCGCCGGCTCGAAGCGCTGCGCGAACAGCGCGCTGCCCGCCGCGAGCAAATGGGCAGCGTGAAACTCACTCTCGACTCAGGCGAACGCTCCGGCAAGCTGGTCGCCGAGTTGACGGACGTCGGCAAATCATTCGGCGACCGGCCCATCGTCCGTGATCTTTCCATGCGCGTCATGCGCGGCGATCGCGTCGGCCTGATCGGACCGAACGGCGCGGGTAAGTCGACGCTCATCAAGCTCATCCTCGGCAAGCTCGAACCGGACAGCGGAAGCGTACGGCTCGGCACCAACCTGGCGGTCGCCTACTTCGACCAGCTGCGCGAGCAGCTCGATCCGGAAAAGTCCGTCGCCGAGACCATCAGCCCCGGCTCGGACTGGATCGAGATCGGCAGCGAGCGCAAACATGTGATGACTTATCTCGGCGATTTTCTATTTCCGCCGCAGCGGGCCAATTCGCCGGTGAAGGCGCTGTCCGGCGGCGAGCGCAATCGACTGCTGCTGGCGCGATTGTTCGCCCGCCCCGCCAACGTATTGGTGATGGACGAGCCCACCAACGATCTGGACATCGATTCGCTGGAGCTGCTCGAAGACACATTGCAAAACTATGGCGGCACGCTGCTGCTGGTGAGCCACGACCGCACGTTTCTCGACAACGTGGTCACGCAGACATTGGTCGCTCAAGGCAACGGGCGCTGGCAAGAGTATGTCGGCGGTTACAGCGACTGGCTTGCGCAGCGGCCCGCGCCGCTTGCTCCCGCTCCCTCCAAGCCCAAGCAGGAAACCAAAGCGGCGCCGCGCGCGCCTGCTCCGGTCAAGCTCAGCTACAAGGAAACTCGCGAGCTGGCGCAACTGCCCGCCGAGATCGAAACGCTGGAACAACGTCAGCAAGAGCTGACGGAGCGCATGAGCTCCGCCGATTATCACAAGCAGGGCCCCGAACAGATGAAAGCCGATCGCAAGCTGGCCGAGGACCTCGAGCGCGAGATGTCGGAAAAGTTCGAGCGTTGGTCGACGCTGGAGGCGAAAGCCGAGGCTGCGGCCAAAGGCTGAACGGCAACTCTGTGTCTGGCGTCACGGCTGCGACAGCGCCGTGTGCTAGATTCTCGTCACAATCGGCGGCGACGACGGATTTGCATGTCGCAAGTGACCTTACTGCTCAATGCTTCCCGGCGGGGTGACGCCGGCGCCGTCGAGCAATTGTTCGATCTGCTTTACAACGACCTGCGTCAGCTGGCGCACGCCAGACTCCGTCGCAGCGGCCAGTTCACTTTGCTCGACACCACGGCGCTGGTGCACGAATCCTATCTGCGGCTGTTCAAGGCCGGCGCCATCGAAGCCAACGACCGCGGCCACTTCATGGGCTACGCCGCGCAGGTCATGCGGTCTATCGTGGTCGATTTTGTGCGTCGGCGTTCCGCCGATCGTCGCGGCGGAGACGCGATTCATGTCGATCTCGACGTAGCCGCCGCGCATATCGAAGATCCACGCGAGCGCGAAGTGTTACAAATCCACGAAGCCTTGCAGGAACTGGCGAAGATCGAGCCGCGTCTGGTCAAGGTCGTGGAAATGCGTTACTTCGCCGGCATGACGGAGGAAGAAGTCGCCGACGCACTGGACCGCAGCGTGCGCTCGATAGCGCGAGATTGGGAAAAGGCACGTTTGTTCCTGGCCACCACCCTGACCCCGTAGCGTCCCATGCAAAAGATCGGGCCGGAAGATTGGAAGCAGATGTTCGAGCTGCTCGACACCGCGCTCGATCTGCCGCCGCCCGAGCGCGATACCTGGCTGGAATCCCTCGGCGGCGAATACGAGCGGCTCAAGCCCGCGTTACGACAGCTGCTTGCCAAGCACGCCACTCGCGATACGGACACCTTCCTACGCGACATCCCACAATTCACGAGCCTCACCGGCATCAACACTTCGCCGTTGAGCATGCCCGAGCCGGGCAATCACGTCGGTCCGTATCGGTTGGTTCGGGAGCTGGGGCGCGGCGGCATGGGCAGCGTTTGGCTGGCCGAGCGAGCCGATGGCACATTCAAGCGGAAGGTCGCGCTCAAATTACCGCACGTCACCTGGATCGGCGGCCTCGCCGAAAGGATGGCGCGCGAGCGGGATATCCTCGCGACTCTCGAACATCCGAACATCGCGCGGCTCTACGACGCTGGCGTCGATGATTTCGGTCGTCCGTTCATGGCCATGGAATTCGTCGAAGGCCAGACCATCGATCAGTACTGCGGCCATCATGAGCTGACGGTCGAGCAGATACTGCAGCTGATTCTGCAGGTGGCGCGCGCCGTCGCGCATGCTCACGCACGGCTGGTGGTTCATCGCGATTTGAAGCCGAGCAATATTCTCGTCACGGCCGACGGATCGGTACGGCTGCTCGACTTCGGAGTCGCCAAGTTGCTGGAGAATCAGCCCGGCGAACAGACTCAGTTCGCTGTGCGCGCATTTACGCCGGAGTACGCGGCGCCGGAGCAAATCAATGGCGAGCCGGTCAGCACTGCGACTGACGTGTATTCACTCGGCGTTGTCAGCTATCGATTGCTCACGGGCTTGCTTCCCTACGAGGTCAAACAAACCAGCGTGGGTCAGCTCGAACGCGCGATCACCGAGATTGACGCAATCCCCGCCAGCGCGACGACGCAAAATCGACAGCACCGACGTCGGTTGCGTGGCGATGTGGATGCCATTCTGAATCGGGCATTGAAGAAAGATCCCTTGCAGCGCTATGCCAGCGCTGACGCCTTCGCGCTCGACATCGAGAACCATTTGCTTGGCCGGCCCATCCAAGCGCGCCCAGACAGCGCGTGGTATCGCTTCAGTAAATTCGTCAGTCGGAATCGGATCGCGACTGCGGCGGCGGCGGCTGTTTTGATTGCCATCCTCGGTGGCGCGAGCATCGCGCTCTGGCAAGCTAGCGAAGCGCGCGAGCAAGCCGCTCGCGCTGTGATTGAACGCGACAACGCGCGCCGGGCAGCGGCGCGTGAAGAAGCGGTTCGCATGTATCTCACTCGGATGTTTCGCACTTCGGTAGCGCAGGAGGACTCCGGCCCAACGACTGCGAAAGCGATGCTGGATCGAAGCGCCGAGCGCGTGTTGCAGGAATATCGGGACGATCCTTATCTCGCGGGCAAGGTGGTTGAGACACTCGCGGATTTGTATGGCGCGCTCGAGGATGTCGCCGGCCAGGCGCCGTTGCTCGAGGGCTACTTGAAACAAGCCGGGCCGGAGGCCGATCCCGAGACGGTTGCTTTGGTGAAGCAGAAGTTGGCGCATGCAGAGCTGTCGCGCGGGAACATTCAGCGCGCGGCTGAACTGATCCAGCCTGCGGAAGCGTTCTGGAATCGCGATCGCAAACGTTACGCCGAACAGCATTTGGAATGTCTTGTCGTTAAGGCGCGGATTCTGCGGGCGCAGGGCGATTTGGCAGGCTCCATCGCGACTAACGAGCAGGCGCTCGTCGAGCGTGTGGCGCTTTCTGGCGAGAATCACAGCGAGACGGCGATTCTCTATAACTCGTTGGGCATTGCTTTGATGAATGCCAACCGGCTGCAAGAAGCCACGGAGGCTTATCGGAAAGCGCTGTCCATCCATGACGCTCTGGGCACCGATGAAGATGTTCCCGCTCTAGTCATGCGAGCAAACGTCGGCACGCTCTCCTACCGCGTCGGCCGCATCGCCGACGCCGAGCGCGAGTTGAAGCATGCGTTCGAGGCCCAGCGCGCGCAGTCCGGAGACTCCGCGGCGGTCGCTGCGTCCATGGGTCAGTACGGCTCGTTGCAAACGGCTCTCGGCCGGCACGATCAAGCCATCCCCATCCTGGAACAAGCGTCGCTGATGGCCGAGAAATTCACCGCCCGTGGCAGCGCTCTGCACGTGCAGAATCGAACGTTTCTTGCCGAAGCGCACGCCGCCTCAGGACAGCAACAGCGCGCTGCTCAGACGCTCGATGAGACGCTGTCATTGGCCCGCAAACAATTCGGCGATAATCACTTCTTCACGCAGCGCGTGCAACTGGCCAAAGCAAAGCTCGCCGCCGCCCAGAAACCGAGTTCGCAGTCGCTCGACGAACTGGCCGAAGTCACAAACAAGCTGCGCACCTCTGGTCCGACCGCTCAGCTGGCTTTAGGTCAGGCGCTGGTAGCGCACGGCGAAACGCTGACCAAGCAAGGCCGCGCAGCCGAGGCTCTGCCCGTATTGGAAGAAGCCGTGAAGCTGCGCGAACAAGTCATGTGGCCTCAAAGCTGGGAACTCGCCGAGGCCCGCGCCCGCCTCGGCGAAGCCCAACTCGCCACCGGCAACCCCGCCGGCAAACAACTCCTGGAACAGTCGCTCGCCACGCTGGAATCACAACTCGGCCGCGATCACCCTCAGACCGCCCGCGCTCGCCGCGCAGTCGCGATGTGACAGTGTGACTCCGGCGACCTTTGAGCTGGTGCGGAAAGCGTTGAATTGAAAGCGCCGCTCGCACGCTGGGCGACCGCGGATTTCCGCAGAAACGCCGAATGTTAAATTCCGAACCGAAGATCTCAGGAACGTGTGCAAACTCAACCGTGGCAGCGGAAGAACCGGAATGTTTTGCATGGAAGAGGGATGCACGTTCTCGATGCGCCCGCGCGATTCTCAGCCAACGTTTCAGCGGTGATTGCCGGGGATGCCTTCCGGCTTGAAGGTTCCCACCAACGTTTCAGCGGTGATTGCCGGGGGGCCTTCCGGCAGATTGAGAAACAGGGAAGTTTCGCCAATCAGCCCTACAGGGACGTATTCACGCGGCGGTGCCGGAAGGCCCTCCCCCCGGCAAGCGCCGCGAGCCACCGAGCCCTCCGGCTCTTATTTGACGCTCTTAACTGGAAGAATCGTGATCGACGCCATCAACGCGATTGAGCCAGCGATAGCAAACAACCACGTGTAATTCCCCCCGCTAGTCGCAAGAATGATCGGCGCAACCGCCGGCGCTATCGCCTGAGGCAGCGCGTTGGCAACGTTGAAGATGCCCAAGTCCTTCGCAGCATCTCTCCACCGATTCGGCAGCACATCCGTCACCAACGCGAGATCCACGGCGAAGTAAATGCCGTGCCCGATGCCAGTGATGGTCATGCCGAGCAGGAAGGTCGCATATTCCGGCGCAGCAGCGATGACCCACAGTCCCATCGCGTACACCACGCCGCCGATCACCACGAATACCTTGCGTCGGCCGATCGCGTCTGACAGCCGACCGCCGAGCACACTCACCGCGACGATGGCGACCGTCTGCACCAGGATGCCCTGGAATATCAGCATCGGAATTTCCGCCGCCGTGTAGCCCAACTTATCGATCAGATAAAACGGTTGATAAGTGTTCAGGAACGCCGTGCCCAACACCAGCAACAACCGACTGAGCCAGGTCCACGCGAAATCGGGATATTGCCGCGGATTCACCCAGTAGATCGCGACAGTATCTCGCCAGCCCAACGGCTTCACCGTCCCCGGCGCGAGATGCCGATCCTGCAGCGACAATGCGAACAAAAGCACGACCACGATGCAGATCGACGCAGGCACCATGAACATGAGCAACGTGGATGTGCTCAGATGCTGCACGAGGAATGTGCCGCTCACCTGTCCCAACGGCAGACAGACACCCATGACGCCCGCGACCGTTCCACGCTGCTCGGCAGGAACCTGATCGGGCAACACGGCAATGATGGCCGCGAGCACCGCATTGAACGCAAGCTGCGCGAGACACCAGCCCACCAACACCATCGGAATCGTGGTGGCAGTCGCGATCAACAACAGCGCGACTGCTCCGCAGATCACGCCGCCGATCAACCACGGTCGCCGCATGCCGAAGCGCGACGTCGTCCTATCGCTCAACCTTCCGAACAGCGGATTGCCGACCAGCGCGAAGAACGCGCCGAACCCGAGCACGAGCGAGAGACTCGACGCCGCGGTCTCGGGCGCAAGGTGCCGCACCTTCAAGGCAATAGTCACGAGCACCGGCGTGAGCAACGCCAGCCACGTACCTGCATACGCCAGCGCGTGGAGCGTAATGAATCCCCAACCGACGCGTGGCTTATCCTCGACAGCTATCCGCTGCTCTTGTGACCGCATGGCGCGCAGGATGCCCGGAAGCTTGCACAACTCACAAGTGATTAGTTCCGCGCAACGAAATCAAAACGTGGAACTCGCCGTCGGCCTCGCCCGCGACTACACTGATTCGAATTCGCGGTACGCCGCCACCAGGAAACAAGGCGGCGACCGCACATGCTTGCGAAGCCTGAACTCAACTCGATCGCAGCACGGGGGAAGACCATTGAATACGGAGCAGTCCGCGGCGAATCCGCCTCTCTATTCCGCAGCCCTGCCGTACCCGGCGTCGGCGCAAGCCTGGTACATGGTGTTCGTGCTGCTGCTGTTCTACATTTTTTCGTTCATCGACCGGCAGATCATTTCGCTGCTGGTCGAGCCCATCAAACGCGACCTGCAAGTCACCGACACGCAGATCGGTCTGCTGCAAGGCTTCGCGTTCGCGTTGTTCTACACGTTCTTCGGTATTCCGATTGGCCGACTCGCAGATCGCATGAACCGCAAGAGCATCGTCGCGGCCGGTGTGATTGCGTGGTCGCTGATGGCAACCTGCTGCGGCCTCGCCAAGAACTGGCTGCAGTTACTCCTCGCACGCGCCGGCGTCGGTGTGGGTGAAGCGGCGCTATCGCCAGCAGCGTACTCGATGATCAGCGACGCGTTCCCGCGAGAGAAACAAGGCCGCGCATTCAGCGTCTATAACATGGGGATCGCGATCGGCGCCGGCGTTGCGATGCTGGTCGGCGGCCTAGTGGTTGCCGCCATTTCAGTCGAAGGCAAAACATTCACGCTACCGCTGCTCGGCGAAGTGCGCGCCTGGCAATTCGTGTTCATCGTGACCGGCGCGCCCGGATTGCTGTTGCCACTCTTGCTGCTCGGAGTGCGTGAGCCGGCGCGTCGCGGCTTCATGAAGATGCAATCCGCCAGCGGCGAGGACTTCGGCCAGAAAGTCCCATTCCGGGAAGTCATGAAGTTCCTGCTGGAGCACGGCAACTTTTACAGTCTGCACTTCATCGCGCTGGCCATGCTCGCCATGGTCGGCTACGCGGTGGGCGGCTGGTTGCCGACAGTGATCGCCAGAACGTATGGCGTGGCTCCTGCGCAGGTCGGCGTGGTCATCGGTTTGTCGACCATCTTCATCAACACCACCGGCATCTTCCTTGCGGGCAAGCTGTGCGATTGGTGGGCCTCGCGGGGTCACACCGACGCACCCATCAAGGTCGCCCTGGTCGTTGCCCTGGCGACGCTGGCCACGAGCTCGCTCACACCGTTCATGCCCTCGTTCGCCATCGCAGTCGTGGCGATCTGCATCGCCGGCCTGCCCTTCCATGGCTATGTCGCCATGGGCCCCATGGCCGTGAATCAAGTGACGCCCAACCAGATGCGAGCGCAGATTTCCTCGGTGTACCTGTTCACGGTGAATCTGATCGGCATGGGCGTGGGTCCGGCGCTGGTGCCGTTCATCAGCGACTACATCCTGCAAGACCCCATGCAGATTCGCTGGGCGCTGCTGATCGTCGTGGTCATGGGCACATCCATCGCAGCCACCTTGCTCTGGCTGGAACGCCCGCTGTTCCGGGAGAAAATCGCGGCAACCGCGAGCTGGCACTGACGCGCCGGAGGGGGCGGGCATGGAATCGCCCGGAACGGGGCGTGCGTGGACTAGAATAGCGCGCATGCACGCCACTCCCCTGCGCCGCCACCCATCGACTCCGGACGACATCGTCACCGGCATCACCGTCGAAGTGGATTCGCTCACGACGGATCTGCTGGTGCTGTACTTCCGCGTCACCGGCAACATCGACCGCCTGCAGCTGCCTGCGCAGGCGGCGAGCAAGTTTCAGGACGAGCTGTGGAAACACACCTGCCTGGAAGCATTCCTCGCGTTCGCCGACAGCGACGTGTACTACGAATTCAACTTCTCGCCATCGAGCCAGTGGGCCGTGTATCGGTTCGACGGCTACCGTGAGGGAATGACGCCGCTGCACCCAGCGCCGCCACCGCGTGTGATCGTGCGACGACGCGAAGGCGAGCTGGACTTCGACGTCGACATCCACCTCGGCGCCATACCGGGACTGACGGCGGACGACATCAAAGATCGCGAGCTGCGCATGGCGGTCTCCGCGGTCATGGAGAGCGATCAAGGACGCAAATCCTATTGGGCGCTGGCGCATCCGCAAGGCAAGCCCGATTTTCATCACCGAGATGGCTTTGCCCTGGTCCTGGACGGGGGCCTGGCTGGAGATCCTGTATGAAGTTCGGTATCGATCGGCTGCTCGCCGAACCGACGTTGCGTCGTGAGTTACAAGGCAAGCGCGTGGCGCTGCTGGCCCATCCCGCATCGGTCACCACGGACCTGACTCATTCGCTGGACGCACTGGCCGCCGCCGGAGTGAAACTCACAGCGGCCTTCGGTCCGCAACACGGTTTGCGCGGCGACAAACAGGACAACATGGTCGAGTCGCCGACCTTCAACGATCCGATCCACGGCATTCCCATCTTCAGCCTTTATGGCGAAGTGCGCCGGCCCACTGATGAAATGATGCAGCCGTTCGATGTGCTGCTGGTGGATCTGCAGGATCTCGGTTGTCGCATCTACACGTTCATCACGACGCTCCGTTACGTGCTGGAGGCCGCGGCCAAGCATGGCAAGTCTGTATGGGTACTGGATCGACCCAATCCCGCTGGCCGCCCAATCGAAGGTCTGCGCTTGCGCGAAGGTTGGGAAAGTTTCGTAGGCGCGGGGCCGTTGCCCATGCGACATGGACTGACGCTCGGCGAGCTCGCGCACTGGTTCGTTCGCACGTTGAAGCTCAATGTCGATTACCGAGTGATCGAGATGCAAGGTTGGCAGCCGGACGCCTCGCCCGGTTACGGCTGGCCGTTGGGCGAGCGAACCTGGGTGAATCCCAGCCCGAACGCGCCGAATCTCTGGATGGCGCGCGCTTATGCCGGCACCGTGATGCTGGAAGGAACGACGCTTTCGGAAGGTCGCGGCACCACCCGGCCGCTCGAGCTGTTCGGCGCTCCCGACATCGACGCCAACAAAGTGCTCGCCGAAATGCGCTCGCTCGCGCCGCAATGGTTGCAAGGCTGTCGCCTGCGTCCGTGCTGGTTCGAGCCGACGTTTCATAAACATGTCGGGAAACTTTGCTCAGGATTGCAGATCCACGTCGAAGATCCGAGCTACGACCACGAGGCGTTCCGCCCCTGGCGATTGCAAACATTGGCGTTCAAGGCGCTACGACGTTTGCAGCCCGACTATCCGCTGTGGCGCGACTTTCACTATGAATATGAGAAAGACCGGCTCGCCATCGACATCATCAACGGCAGCCCGCTGCTGCGCGAATGGATCGACGATGCGCAGTCAACGCCCGCTGATCTGGATTCAATGACGGCGCCGGACGAGAAGTCGTGGCGCGAGGAACGCGAAGCTTTCTTGATATATCGCTGACACGTTTCGGAACAGGGTGCTGCTGTAGGGCGTTGCTGGGGCGGGACTAATCCATACCGGGCCCAGCCCTGGGTCCATCCCGCCACCAACGAGGAGCATCCTCATGGCAACACGTAAGTACAGCAAGAAAGCGTCCAAGAAAGTCGAAAAGACCATGCGTGAGCGCAAGCGCGGCACGCTGCGCAGTGGCCGGTCGGGCAAGAAGGTGAAGAGCCGAAAGCAGGCTATCGCCATCGGCCTGTCCGAAGCGCGGCGCTCCGGTGCGAAGGTGCCGAAGAAGAAAACGGGCCGCAAGACCGGCGGCCGCAAGAAAAAGAGCGCCAAGAAGAAATAAGCGTCAGCGCGTGCGCGGCTCCGCTCAGGATCTGGAGCTGCGCACGAGCAGCAGAGCGCTCAGCGCCACCAACGCCAGCGCGCTCAAGGCCAGAGAGGAATGAATTCCGATCGCCGCCCCCATCAATCCCACCGTCACGCCACTGAAGGTCCGCAGTCCCAGGGCCATCATCGAAAAGACGCCCAGCACCCGGCCCCGAATGTCGGCCGGCGCATTCAGCTGCACCAGCGTCTGGGCCATCGAGTTGAACGATAGATCCATGAAGCCGGCGATGAACAGCAACAGCACCGCCAGCGAATAGAACGACGACATGGCGAAACCCGCCAGCGCGCCACACCACAGGATCGCCAGGATCATGGCAGTGCGCGGATTCGGCTGCAGCCAGCCGCGACTTTCCAGGATGAAGCCCGCGGTCAACGCTCCGACAGCGTCGGCGCCCAACAACACGCTGTATGAAAGATCTGCATCGACATGACCGAGCGAGCGTGCGAAGTCCGGCATCTGCGGCAGATAAGCATTGCCGATGAAGAACGATGCGCCACCGGACAGCAGGATCATCGCCAGCAATACCGGATGAGAAGAAATTCGCCGTAAGGTCGACGTCACGTCGCTAACCGAGAGCAACGCACGACGTGGCGGCCCCTGCCCTGCAGTAACCCGCGAGTACGGCGCTTTCCACAACCAGACGATGGTGGGCACGTAGATCAGCGCATTCAAAAGAATGCCGTGCGACGGGCCGAAGATCATCAGCAGCAAGCCGCCAATCGCGGGCCCGCCGAGCATACCCAGCTGTCGCGCGGTCGCATTCAATCGCACGGCGCTCTGTAACTGCTCCGGCGGCACAACGTGATGCAACAGCACTTGTGAGCTCGGCGTCCACAGCACGCCAGCGATGCCGTGCAGGGTCAGCAGCAGCATCGCGTGCCACATTTCCAACGTATCGGTCAGGAACAGCGCGCCCCACGCGACGGACACGCCCATGAAAATCACCATGCCGATTTGAATCAGACGTCGCGGATCGAAATGATCGGCCAGCGCGCCCACCGGCAGGGACAATAAGAGAAACGGCAGCCAGTGCGACACCACCGCAAACGCGCCCAGCGCGTTCGACTGAAACTTCTGGAACATGATCCAGTAGCTGATGACGTGCTCGATGCTGTCCGCCATCATCGCGCCGGCGAAGGCGAAGAAAAACCCGCGATAGCCCGGGTGCCTCAGGGCCGCAAAGGATCGGCGCGGCGGCGCGGTGGCCGTGTCGTTATTCATTGGCGGGGGCGGCCGAATCGGCGCTGGGTTTAGCTCGCAGCGGCAGCTCGGGAACGAACAGCACCACGAGCAGCGCCAGCCCGACGATCCACAGCGCTCGTTCGAGCATGTGAGCAATGGACGTGGCGAACGCCACTTTGATGCCGCGATGAACGTCCTCGACGACTTTCGTGACATACGGCGCCATTCCCGCCTTCACCAGCTGCAACACCTGCTCGGAACGCTTGGCGACGATCGCATTCTCGGTCGCGAGCAGGCTGTCGCGGAACAACTTGGCTACACCGGCAATGACCTCGGGTTCGTTCCAAGCCCGCGAGGGAATATTAGCGAGCTGGTGTTTCATGGACGGCGACAGATTCGGATCCTGCAGCAGCCGATCGCGCCCATCCTGCCCATCCTTCAACTCGGCCACCAGCGCATCGGTACGCTCTTCCAATTCATCATGGGCGTGCGCGCGAATGCCGCCATCGCGCAACGGCGCCTTGATGCTCTCCGGCAGCCGTGAATCTGCGAGGATGTCAGCCACGGCTTTGGGATCTTCGCGATAGGCGCGCTCGATGACCTGATATCGCTCGTCGAACGCGCGCTGCACGCGCGCCCGGATCTCCCCGACGTTCATGGCCTGACTTTGCGCATGCGCAAGATCCAGCTGCGAAATGTTGTTCCCTGGCAGCTGAGGCACATGCTTGGGCAGCTCTGACGTGAGCGCATGCGTAAGAAACGTTCCGAAAATGGCCACGCCGACGGTCGAGCCCATCTGCCGGCTGAACTGGCTCATGCTGGTGGCCACGCCGACCTGGTGGACCGGCGCGGCGTTCTGAATCACCAGGCTGAACAAGGTCTGCGCCGGCCCCAGGCCCAGGCCGGTCAGCACCAGCCGCCAGGTGAGATCGGTCTGCGTGGTGTCGGCCGTGATTCCGGTCAGCGATATGACGCCGGCAAACAGGACGATGCCGCCCGTCACCATCAACAGTTTGTATTTGCCGGTGCGGTGGACGATGCGGCCGGAGCCGATGCTGCTGACGATCAGCGCGATCATCAGCGGCAGCAGGGCAACACCGCTCTGCATGGCCGACACGCCTTGCACCACTTGCATGTAAAGCGGCATGAACATCACGACACCGAGAAACGCCATGCTCATCACAAACGAGCCCAGTGTCGCGGTACGAAAGGTCGGAATGCTGAAGAGACGAAGCGGCAGTATCGGCTCGCGAGCGCGCGTCTCGACCCAAAGGAAGATTGCCAGCGAGACCACAGAAAGGGCGAACAGCCCGATGATGCGAGGCGAATCCCACGCGTGATGCGTGCCGCCCAGCGTAAGCCCGAGCAGAGCCGACGCGGCCGTCAACACGATCAGCACCGCGCCCAGATAATCGATTTCGCCACCGCCACCCTTTCGCAGCGTGGGCATGCGATAGATGATCATGAACAGCGCCAGCGCGCCGAGCGGCAAGTTCACATAGAACACCCAGCGCCAGCCCGCGATCTCATAACCGGCCAACGTGACGGTGCCATGGTCGGTGAAGAAACCGCCGATGAACGGCCCCACCACCGTGGCCAGACCGAACACCGAGCCGAACACGCCGAACAATCTGCCGCGTTCACGGGGTGGATACAGATCGGCCATCACGGCGAACGACACTGTCATCAACGCGCCGGCGCCCAGGCCTTGCAGAGCCCGGAACACCACCAACTGCATCATGCCCTCACCCAGCACGGGCAAACGGCCGAACTCGCCGCTCAAGCCGCACAGGGCCGAGCCGGCCAGAAACATCAGCACGCCGACGATCAGAATGGGCTTGCGCCCGTACTGATCGCTCAACTTGCCATAAAGCGGAACCGACACCGTCGAGGTCAGCAGGTACGCCGTGGTCACCCAGGCATACATGGAGAGACCCTGCAGCTCCTCGATGATTCGAGGCATGGCCGTGGCCACGATGGTCTGGTCGAGCGCGCTGAGCAGCACGACAACCGCCAGCGCCGCCAGCGTCAGGCGCCTTTCGGCGGACGAGATTTGCAAGTCGCTCAAGTGAGGATTTTACGGTCGCAAAAAACGCCGCAGAGCTTAAACCGTCCGCCGTCGCCTCGCATCACTACGTTCAGTCCGTCGTGATTTGGCCTCGGCTGGTCGCAATGCGCACAACCGACACGGGGGACTGAGGTCCAATCCGCGTAATAGTCGAAAGGGCCTCGGCCGCTTTCGACCGAAAAACCATTCTGGCCAATTCACGGAGCCGAGCGATGCGTGTCATTGCCGCCGCCATCCGCAACCCCATCGCCGTCTGCGTGACGGTCCTGCTCGTCTGTCTGTTCGGCGCGCTCAGCCTGCTCGAGCTGCCGCTGCAGCTATTTCCCGATATCGAACGCCCGACCATCGGCATCTTCAGCAACTGGCGCGGGGCCTCGCCGGAGGAAGCCGAGGCCGAGCTGCTGGAGCCGCAGGAACGCGTGCTGCAAGGACTGCAGGGTCTGGAGGAAATTACCGGTAACGCCAACAGCGGCGGCACCGAGGTCATTCTCACTTTCGCCATCGGCACCGACATGAAGGCCGCTCTGGTCGACGTAATTGGTCGGATGAGCCGATTGCCGCCATTGCCGCGCGATGCCGACCGGCCCGTGGTGCAGCTCGGCGCCTTCGGCGACGCCAATCAAAACCTCACATACTTTTTCGTGCAGTTGTTGCCGGGGACGGACGGCCCCATCGACAAGTATCGACGCTTCATCGAAGACGTCGTACGACCCCGCATCGAATCCGTTCCCGGCGTCGGCGGCGTGAACATCAACGGAGGCTCGCCCAACGATGTGCGCATCACGGTGGATCTGGCGCGAGCGGCAGCGCTCGGTGTTGGCATTCCGGATATCGCCCGCCTCGCAGCGAGCGCGAACAATGTTTCCGCAGGGCAGCTGGACGTGGGCCGCCGCCAATATGCGCTCCGCTATGCGGGCCGGTACGACCTGGATGAGCTCGGTCAGCTGGTGCTCGCCTGGCGCGATGGCCAGCCCGTGCGTCTGTCGGACGTGGCGGTGGTCGAAACGCGTCCACCCGACCAGCTCAGGTACTCGCATCAGAACGGCAATCCAGCCATCGATCTGCAGATACTGCGAGCGCCCGGCGCGAATGTGCTCAGCACGCTCGCGGAAGTAAAGAAGGTCGTAGCCGAGCTGCGCGAAGGGCCGCTGCGCGAGCGGGGATTGGGAATCGAGCAATCGTTCGACGCGTCCTTATTCATCACTCGCGCCGTGAACCTGCTGACCGAGAATTTGATCGTCGGCGCATTGCTGGCGCTGGTATGCGTGTGGTGGTTCATGCGGAACGCGCGCGCCACCGTCATCATCGCCACCACGATTCCGGTTTGTTTGCTGGCGACGTTCTGCGCCCTGCATCTGGGCGGCCGCAGTATCAATGTCATTTCACTGGCGGGTCTGGCGTTTGCCGTCGGCATGGTGGTCGAAGGCGCGATCGTCGTCTGCGGCAATATCATTCGATTGCGAGAGACCGGCATGCCTCTCGATCAGGCCGCCCACGATGGCACGCGACAGGTGGTGCCCGCGCTGTTCGCTTCGACGACTACGACGATCGCGGTGTTCCTGCCGGTGCTGTTCCTAGAAGACGTCGAAGGGCAGATCTTCGCCGACCTCGCGCTGACCATTTCCATCGCCGTCGCGTTTTCTATTTTAGTCGCCATCACCGTCGTGCCGGCCGCGGCGGGACGATGGCTCGGCGGCCCGGCGCAGAAATCGGGCTATGGCGAAGGTTGGCCGGGGCTCACGGACAAAGTCATTGCATGGACCAAGACCCGACCTCAACAAGTGGCGTGGGTGCTCGCGCTGCTGGTGCTGCCGCTGGCCATGTCTTGGGTATTTATGCCCAAGCTGGACTATCTGCCGCCCGTGAAGCGCGCGGCGATCGATGCGTTCTTCAGCTTCCCTCCGGGCATGAGCCCCACGACGGTGGACCGCGAGATCGTCACCAAGCTGCAGGAGCGAATGCAGCCTTACATGAGCGGCGAGAAAGAGCCGCGCCTCAAGAACTATTACATCCTGCTATGGCCAGGTGGCGGCACGCTGGGCGCGCGTGTCATCGATGATGAACGCATCGGCGAACTGGAGCGCATCGTTCGCGACGAGGTCGTCGCCGGGATTCCGGACACGCGCGTGTTCGTGAATGAAGGCGAATTGTTTGGCGGCATCGGCGGCTCGGCCCGCTCTGTCGCGATTCATCTGCAAACCTCCGACACTGCCTCGCTGAACGCGGCGGGCGCGGCGGGGCGACGGCTGCTGGAGCAGACATTCCCTGGAGCGAACGTGCAGTCGCTCCCGAACACCGACGTGCAGGTTCTGGAACTGCGCGCCGAGCCCAATGACCGTCGCATTGCCGAGGTCGGTTGGGACCGCGCCGCGCTTGGCACGATCGTTCGCTCGCTCGGCGATGGCGCGTGGCTTGGCGAATATTTCGATGGCCAGGCGCGCTTGCCGGTGATGTTACGAACCAATCTCGGCGAGACGCCCGAGGACCTCGCGCAAGCGCCGTTGATCACCCCATCCGGCGAAGTTGTGCCACTCGGCGATCTCGTGACGCTGGAGACGACGCTGGTGCCCGAGCAGATCCGCCGCGTCGATCATCACCGCACCGTGACGCTCACCATCGATCCGCCGCCCTCTTTGTCGCTGGAAGACATGCTGGCGACGATCAACACCGAGATCGTGCCCAAGCTGCGCGCCGACCTGCCGGCGGATGCAAACATTCGCCTCGCCGGCAGCGCCGATCGGCTCGACACCATCATTGCCACCATGAGCGGCAATTTCATGCTGGCGCTGCTCGTGCTGTTCATGCTGATGGCGGCGATGTTTCATTCGCTTCGCGATGCGCTCGTGGTTGTGCTCACGGTGCCGCTGGCGCTGGCAGGCGGTGTGTTAGGAATTCGGCTGCTCGGGGCCGTGGCGTTCCAGCCGATGGACCTGCTCACCATGATCGGCTTCATCATGATGATCGGCATCATCGTGAATCACGCGATCTTGCTGGTGGACCTGACCCGGCATGCGATGAACGATGGGCACAGCCTGGAAGAAGCGCTGCGGATGTCGCTGAATCAGCGCTTGCGCGCGATGGTTGCGAGCACTCTGACGGGCGCTCTTGGAGCATTGCCCATGGTCGTCAATCCCGGCCCGGCCAGCACCATCTATCGCGGCCTTGCCGCCGTGAACGTGGCCGGCGTGATCGTGAGCATGGTGTTCTCGGTGGTGCTGCTGCCGAGCCTCATGCGACTTGTTTACGAACGACGTATGCCTGTTACGGCAACCAACGACGCCGCACTGCTAACGGAGACTGGGCGATGATGCGAGCTACGAAGGGATTGTTACTCATGCTGTTCGCCGCGGCGGCCGGCGCTCAACAATCCAACGAACAATTGCCTGTGGTGATGGTCGAGGTCGCCGAAGCGTCGGTGTCACGCGTGGCGCCACGACGCTGGGTGCCCGGCAGTGTCGTGAGTCGCAATGACGCTCGGCTCGCGACCAGCGCGGCTGGTCGACTTGAGTACGTCGCCGAAGTGGGCACTCGCATTCGTGCTGGCGAGCGTGTCGCGAAACTCGAAGACGAAGCCGTGCGCTTGCAGGTCGAGGACGCGAAGGCCGAGGTCGCACGCATCGAGGCGCAACGGGCGATGTCGGCTCGGCAACTACAGCGGCTCGAGCAACTTGCCAACAACTCCATCTCACAAACACAGCTCGACGAAGTCCGTTCGCAGCTCGCGATGCTGACCGCACAGCTTCAACAGGCCGAAGTCCGTCATCGCTCCGCCAAGCACGACCTGGAGCAAACCGAAGTGCGCGCGCCGTTCTCCGGCGTCGTCACCGAGCGGCTCGCTCAACGAGGCGAGTACGTGGCCACGGGAGCTTCGATTGCCCGGCTCGTCGATACGGTGCACGTCGAAGCCCGCGTGCAAGCGCCCCTCGCGCTGCTCAGCTCCGTGAAGCCGAACATGGAGCTGCCCATCAAGATCGCCAACAAACAAACGCCCGCGGTCGTGCGGACTGTCGTGCCCGTGGGTGAAGAGCGGTCCCGGCAGTTCGAGTTGCGCATGGTGCTTGCGGACAACCAATTCAACGTCGGCTCCGCCCTCGAAGTCGGCCTGCCTGAACGCGACGCCACCGAAGCTCTCGTCGTCCCCCGCGACGCCATCGCCGTTCGCCAGACCGGCAATTACCTGATGCGCATCCGTCGCGACAACACTGCCGAACGCGTCGCCATCACCTCCATTGCCACCGACGGCGACCTCGTCACCATCGACGGCCCCGTCAGCCCCGGCGATATCGTCGTCATCCGCGGCGTCGAACGCCTGCAAGACGGCCAACGCGTCACTGTTCTTACTCGCGATGCTTCGCTAAAGACCAAGCGTCAGCCCGACGCTTGAGTTGCAGCTCTTTCCGGCGGAAGACCCACCCCCTAACCCCCTCCTGTGTCCGGGAGGGGGAATAGAAATTTTTTATTTCGCCTGCGGCGAGCCCAGAACAGACGCGTACGGGTATGCCTGTGGAGGCTGATGAGTGCCGGCGGCGAGCGCCGAAGCGCATGGGCCGACGGCAAGGGCGATGAAAGCCTGCAAGGACGCGGCACAGGGCACCTGCTTTCCATTCCAAATAAGAATGATTATCATCGAGCGGCTTTGATCGCTGGGACCAGCCACGCCCGTTAGGCCCGATTGTGCGGCCGAGCCGCTAGCCATCCCTGGGTTTGGATCACCGGGAGGCGTATGGGGTCGGGCATCGCAATTACAGGTCGGGGCCGCTGAGGGATGGCACCGCTCACTCCTGCTTATCGACTTGCCGTCGCTGCGCGCGTGGTCGCGGCCATTGTCGGTGGCTATGCGCTGGCGGCGCTGGCGACGTTTGCGCTCGCACAGTTCCTGCCGATGACCAAGGCGGAAGCGTCGATGACGGCGACGCTGCTGTCGTTCCTCATTTATGCCTGCGCCGTGATCTGGGTGTTTGCGACGCGCAGGAAAGAAGGATTTCGCCAGTCGATGGCGTGGCTGCACACCTGGTCGGGGCTGGTCGTCGGGTGGATTTTGTTCGCGGTGTTCGTCACGGGGACGCTGAGTTATTTCCGTCCCGAAATCTCACAATGGATGCGTCCCGAGCTGCGCGACATGCAGACGCAGCCGGGGGCTGCCGCGAAAGCGATTGCTACGCTTCAGCAGCGCGCGTCCGATTCGCCGCGATGGTTCATTCGATTGCCGGACGCCCGCGAGCCGGTCGTGCGGGCAACCTGGCGAGATCCGAACGCCGAGGGGCGTCGATTCAAGAACGCAGTGTTCGATCCTGCCACGGGCGAGGAAGTCACAGCGCGCGACACGCGCGGCGGCGATTTCTTTTATCGGTTTCATTTCGAGTTGAGCATGAAGCCCATCTGGGGCCGGTGGGTGGTGGGCTTCTGCGCCATGTTCATGTTCGTCGCCATCATCAGCGGCGTCATCACTCACAAAAAGATCTTCAAAGACTTTTTCACGTTCCGGCCGAAAAAAGGTCAGCGCTCATGGCTCGACGCGCACAACGCTGTCGGCGTGCTGGCGCTGCCTTATCACATCATGATCACGTACAGCGGCCTGGTGACGCTGATGTTCATGTACATGCCCTGGGGCGTGCAGGCGAACTACGGCGACAATCGTGAAGCATTCTTTGACGAAGCTCTGGCGGTGACGGCGGAAACGCCGGCCGCGAATCAACCGGGCACGCTCGCCGATGTCGAACCGATGCTGCTGGCGGCACAACGCCACTGGAAAGGCGCGAACGCGTCGATGATCACGGTGCACAACCCCTCCGACGCCAACTCACGCATCGAGATCCGTCGTGACAACGAGGGCCGTTTGTCACATAGCAACCAGAGCGTCGTATTCGCCGGCGCCACCGGTGAGTTGATCGCGGCCGCAGGTGAACCGGCGCCCGCAACCCAAACTCACGATGTGGTGTACGGCCTGCACATGGCGAACTTCTCGTCGACCGCCCTGCGCTGGCTGTTCGCACTCTGCGGCCTCGGCGGCATTCTCATGGTCGCGAGCGGCCTGGTGTTGTGGTCGGTGAAGCGCGCGCCCGCGCGCGTGAAACTCGGCCGCACTCCATTCGGCCATCGGCTGGTCGAAGTCCTGAACATCGGCGTGATCACCGGCCTGCCCATCGCAATCGCCGCGTTCTTTTATGCCAATCGCCTGCTGCCCGTCGGTCTGGCCGAACGCCCGACGTGGGAAGTGCGCGTCTTCTTCGCGGCGTGGCTATTGAGCTTCCTCATCCCGATCCTCCGGCCGGCTCGGGCCGCCTGGAAGGCGCAATTGCTCGCTGCCGCGACGCTGTTTGCGGCCCTGCCGGTGCTCAATGCCCTGACCACCCAGGCTCACCTGGGCATCACCCTGAGCCAGGGCAACTGGGTCTATGCCGGCTTCGATTTGACAATGCTGGGCCTCGCCGGGCTGCTGGGCCTGGCCGCCAGGTACGCCGCCCGCACCCCGGCTGCCCGACGTAAACCCGCGCGAAATAAGGCCGAAACGCTGGAGGATCTGCCGGCCGAAGCGGAGCGAGCGTAATGTCCTTATTCCCATTCGCGCTCACGTACACCGGGTGGGTGGCGCTATGCTTGGCAATGAGCCGCCATGCCCGCGAGATCTTGCAGCGGGAGCCGTCGCCCCTACAAAGGCACCTCCTGCGCGCCGCCGGCTGGATAGCCCTGACCGTGTCGTTGTTTCTGGCCGCCGCCCGAACGGGCTGGCCGATAGGCACGGTGGAATGGTTCGGCATGCTCACCGCGAGCGCCGTGAGCTTCGTTTTACTGCTGACTTATACCCCCCGGTTGGCCGCCGGCCTGGGACTGGGGCTGCCGGTTTGTGCCGCGATGGTCACTTTCTGGTCAGCGTGATGATGCATTGAGGAGCCAAATGTCGAGTTTCAACACCGAGCGCGTCCTGCGAGTCCGTCACTGGAACGACACGTTGTTCAGCTTCGTGACGACGCGTAATCCGGGGCTGCGTTTCGAGAACGGCCAGTTCGTGATGATGGGCCTGGAAGTGGACGGCCGTCCGCTGACCCGCGCCTACAGCATCGCCAGCGCCAATCACGAAGAGCACCTGGAGTTCTTCAGCATCAAAGTGCAGAACGGCGCGCTCACTTCCCGCCTGCAGCACCTGCTGCCGGGCCACGAGGTGCTGGTCAGCCGCAAGCCCACCGGCTCGCTGCTCATCGACGACCTGAAGCCGGGCAAGCACGTCTACCTGCTGAGCTCGGGCACCGGCCTCGCGCCGTTCATGAGCCTGGTCAAAGATCCCGCGATGTATGAGAAGTTCGAGAAGGTCGTGCTCCTGCACAGCGTGCGCGCGACCAGCGAGCTGGCGTACGAGGAATATCTGACTCACGTGCTGCCCAAGGACGAGCACATCGGCGAGATGGTGGCGAACCAGCTCATCTACTATCCCACCGTGACCCGCGAGCCGTATCGCAATCGCGGCCGCCTCACCGACCTGATCGAAAGCGGCAAGCTGTTCGAGCAGATCGGCCTGCCGCCGCTGAACCCCGAGCACGATCGCGCGATGATCTGCGGCAGCCCGTCCATGCTGAAGGACCTGTCCGCCATCCTCGATGCGCGCGGCTTCGAAATCTCGAAGCACATCGGCGCGCCCGGCGACTACGTCATCGAACGCGCGTTCGTCGAGAAGTAACGCGATCTCACGACACTCTCGATAACAACAGGCCGCCTCTCAGGCGGCCTGTTTTTTTGCGGAACGAATTCAGTCGATCGCCAGGGTGACACTCACGGGGCAATGATCGCTGCCCATCACGTCGCTATGGATCTCGGCTTTTTTCACCAGCTTGCGCAGCTTCTCCGACACCAGCCAGTAATCGATTCTCCATCCCACGTTACGCGCGCGAGCATTCGAGAAATTGCTCCACCACGAATAGTGACCGTTGCCTTCGGTGAACATGCGGAAGCTGTCGACGAAGCCCGCGTCGAGGAAATTCTGGAAGCCCTCGCGCTCCTCGTCCGTGAACCCTTTCTTGCCGCGATTCGGCTTGGGGTTCGCCAGGTCCAGTTCGGTATGCGCCACATTCAAGTCGCCACAGAACAGCACCGGCTTTTTCTTTTCCAACTGCTTCAAGTACGCGAGGAACGCCGGATCCCAATGTTTGTGTCGCAGCGGCAGCCGGCTCAGGTCGTCCTTGGCGTTCGGCGTGTACACCGTGACCACGAAGAACTTGGCGAACTCCGCGGTGATGACACGGCCTTCCTCGGTGCTATCGCGCTTCAGCTCGTCCGCGAACGAGAACTTCTTGGCGAACTCCTTGGGAAAGCCGTTGATCACATCCAGCGGCTCCTGCTTGGAAAAAATCGCGGTGCCCGAATAGCCCTTCTTGACCGCCGAATTCCAATACTCGTGATAGCCCGCGAGATCGATCTCGGCCTGGCCGCGCTCGGCCTTGGTCTCCTGCAGACACAGCACGTCCGGTTTGTGCTTCTTGATGAACTCTTGAAAGGTGCCCTTTTTCACCACGGCACGAATGCCGTTCACGTTCCACGAATAGAACTTCATCGTCACGCTCGTTTGTTTATTTCTTGTCGCCGTGAGTTGCGAAGACCGACGTCTCGCCATCCTTACCTACCAGCAGCACGTCGTAACGATCTACACGCCCCGACGGCACTTCCATGCCCGGCGATCCCGCCGGCATGCCCGGCACCGTCAATCCCTTGGCTTCGGGCTTTTCACGCAGCAGCCGTTTGATGTCGTCGGCCGGCACGTGGCCTTCGACGAAATAGCCGCCCACCTCGGCGGTGTGGCAGGAGCCCATGCCGAACGGCACGCCGACGCGCTCCTTGATGGGCGCGAGGTTCTCCAGGTCATGGACTTGAACGGCGAAACCCGCCGCCTGCAGATGTTTGACCCAGACGCCGCAGCAGCCGCACGTCGGAGTTTTGTTCACGACCACGGTGGGCGTGGCTGCCGCCGAAGCAATATGCGCCACCGCGGGCAAGGCAACGAGCCCAAGCAAGGCCTGGCGTCGATTCATGTCGGTCTCCAAAACCCAAAAAAGCGGTTCCCAAAAACGATGGGGCGGAGCCTGCCACGCAGACTCCGCCCCAATGATGACCGCGACGCGGTGAACTGACCAGTCTTGTCGAACTACGGCGGATGCGCTCGCCGCCCGCCAGCCACTGACATGTTTTGGGACAAGTTTTACTCCTCGCCCTTGTCGTTATCCGCCTCGTTCTGCTTGACCGCCTTGCCGGCCGCCTGCTTTTCCTCTTCACGCGCGCCCGCCAGGATGCCCGGCAGCGCATAGTTGCCCTCGTGACAGGCGTACTCGTACATCAGATCGGGCGTCGCATTCAGCGGCAACTCGCCGGCGAACGGCTGGCTCAACCCGGGATCTTCCACCTTGAACTGATACAGGATCTGGTCCGCCGAAATGCGGGTGAAGCGCTCGGTCACCTTGCGATCGGGACCGAGGCCGCGGAACGTCTGGTGAGGATGGAAGTTCGTGGTCTCCACGACCAGCGTGTCACCTTCCCAGCGGCCGATCGAATCGCCGTACCACTTTTTCACGTTGCTCGGCGCATGCGTGCCGTCGATGCGGACGACGCGGGCGTCGTGAATCATTTCGACCAGGATCATGACCGTGTCCTTGGTCTGCACGATGGAGTACGTGTTGTTGTACATCAGCGGCAGCATCGGCGGACCCGCGCTCGATCCGAACGACGTGAGACAACGTTCGCCCAAGGAGCGAATCTCGGGACCGTCGACCGGGCCAGCGCCCTTACGGAAGGCCGCGACACGCGCGCTCGCTTCCTTGGCGGCTGCCGGTGTCATGGAAGGAATGCGACCGTTCGCGGGCTCGGTGATGATGGAGCTGCGCGGCTGACCGTCGATGCGGATTACCTGCGTGCCGCGATCCACCCAGAAGTTGTTGTAACCGCAATTGGTGCCGGTGAAACCGTAACCGCAATCCTTGGGTAAATCTTCGATGCCGAGTTTCGGATCGGTGGGCTTGGCATTGTCTTCGACGTGCTTGGCGGCATAGCCCTCGATCTTCTGCGCCTCCTCGGCCGTCAGCGTCTTGCGATCGCCGAACTCCGCCGAGCGCTCCAACTGCGTGAGCGTTGCATTGGTCCAGTTGCCCTGCAGATCCGGCTTGCCTTCCGCAGTACGTGGCAACTTCCACCCTGCAGCCTTCTTGGCATTCGCCGCGTGCGACGCCGGCGCGCCGACGACACAAACCATCGCCAGAATACTGCCCATCAGAACTGCAGGCAGGCGAGCTGCAAACAGGCCCCGCGACGATCGATATTTCATACACTTCCCCCACCCGCCACTCATGCAGCGCCCGAGCAGTTTATGGATGAAACGCGGCGAGACAATCGCGCCGGCCCTGCTTTGACTTTTCTTTTTACGGCCGCGGGTCCGAATCCGGTAAACAGCGCATCGGGGGATTTCTATGCCGACACTGTTCATGACCGGACATTCGTTCTGTCGCAATGCCTTCGCGCGCGCCGCGATGGCTCTTGCTCTGGGATTTTTCAACCACCTCGCCGTGGCCGCGGAAGGGCCAGCGCCCGATCCGCGCGCCAATCATCCCGGCCGTGCCGTATATGAAACTTACTGCGCGGCCTGCCACAACATTCCTGGCACGCGCGCTCCCGCACTGTCTTCGCTTCAGCTCATGAGCGAACAGTCGCTGCGTCTCGCGCTCACACAAGGCGTGATGCAACAGCAGGGCTCGCTCGTTCCCAAAGACAAGATGCCGCTGCTGCTCGAGTATCTCGCCGCGGACGATGCCGACACCGACTGGACCGCCGAGATAATGTGCGCGGCCGGCGATCGCAACGTCAACTTGAACGAGCCTGTTTCGCTCAGCATGTTCGGCGTGGATCACAACAACAGCCGGCGCATGAGCGCGAAGCAGGCCGGTCTCAGCAGCAAACAATTGCCCGAGCTGGAACTGGCATGGGCGATTGGGTTCCCGAAAACAACCTCGCTGCGCTCCTCGCCAGTGATCATCGGCTCGACCATGTTCTATGCGCCGGCGCAGAGCGGCAAACTGCTCGCGCTGGATATCGAGAAAGCCTGCGCCAAGTGGGTTTATGACGTCGGGATGCCGGTGCGCAGCTCAGTGTCGTATGGAGATATCGGCTCGCGCAAGGCGCTGATCCTTGCTGACACGCAAGCGCAGGTGCACGTCGTCGACGCCAAGACCGGCGAGCGCATTTGGAAAGCGAATGGCCGTCACGACGCGACAGGCAACATCACTGGCGCGCCAGTCCTCTACAAAGATCGCATCATCGTGCCGGTTTCATCTTCCGGCGTCGGCGCTGGAGCAAATCCGAAACACGAATGCTGTGTCGGCCACGGCGCAGTGGTCGCGCTCGATGCAGCGACGGGCAAGCAGTTGTGGACTGCGCACACGATGGAAGACGCGCAGTACACGGGCAAGACGAGCTCGATTGGCGTGAAATTGCGCGGACCGTCGGGCGCTCCGATCTGGTCGACGCCGTCCGTCGACCCCAAGCGTGGACTGATCTATGCGACGACGGGACAAAATACTTCGCTGCCTGCGACGGCGACCAGCGACGCCGTGCTCGCGATCGATCTCGACAAAGGCGACCTCAAGTGGACGTTCCAGGCGCTGGCCAACGACGTGTGGAATCTGGCGTGCCGCCCCGACCCGGCGCAGTCCGGTCCCAATTGCCCGAGCCCGAAGGACAGCGTGCTGAAAGATTACGACTTCGGCGCTGCCGCCGTGCTCGCACAGACTCGCGATGGTAAGGAGATCGTGCTGGCCGGCCAGAAGTCCGGCGACTTGTGGGCGCTCGATCCGCAACAGAATGGCAAGCTGCTGTGGCGACGGAGCTTCGGCATGGGCACCGCGCTCGGCGGCATTCATTGGGGGCTCGCGATCGATAGCGAATATCGCGTGTTCGCGCCGATCAACGATCCGCACTTTCCTGAGCTCAAGGAGTACGTGCCCGAGCCCGGCATGAATGCCGTCGACCTGAACACCGGCGCAGTACTCTGGCGCAAGTCCGTGACTGCCGATTGCAGCAACGGTCGTAAAGAACGATTCAACTTGTGCGGCGAGAAATATGGACTGTCGGCCGCGCCGCTGGTCGTGGATGAATCCGTGATCGCGGGCGCACTCGACGGGCGGATCTATATCTTCGACGCAGCCAGCGGAGACGTCGTGTGGCAGTACGACACGCTGCGCGATTTTTCGACGGTGAATGGAGTCAAGGGTCAGGGCGGCGGCATCGATTCGCATTCGGTGTTCGCAGGCAGCGGCATGTTGTTCGTGGCTTCCGGTTACGGCGGGTTCCGTCAGCCGCCGGGCAACGTGCTGCTGGCGTTTCGTCCCAAATCCAAAACGCGCTAACGGACTGTTCAGAGGGGGATCATCATGTCGAACGTCATCATTCGAGCTTCGATTGCGGCGTGTGGGCTGTTGTTGGGCGCGAGCGCGTTTGCGCAATCGTCCACGACGGAGAGCGCTCCGCAGGCAGCTAACGATTACAGCAAGCCTGAGACCTGGTTGTGTCGGCCGGGGCGGAAGGATTCATGTGCTGTGGATCTGACGACCACAGTCATCGGCGCCGACGGCAAGCTCACCAAGGAGCCGTTCCAAGGTAATCCCAACGCGCCCATCGATTGTTTCTATGTGTATCCGACGGTGTCGAACGATGAGACGCCGAACAGCGATATGTATGCGGGGCCCGAAGAGCACGCGGTGGTGCGCGCGCAGTTCGCCCGATTCGGATCGCAGTGCAAGTTGTATGCGCCACTGTATCGACAGGTGACGCTCAAGACACTGCGCGCTGCGATGGCCGGCGGCGCCGGTTTTCCTGCGGACCGCAAGCTGGGTTACAACGATGTGCTGTCGGCGTGGAACTATTACCTGAAGAATGACAACAAGGGCCGCGGCGTCGTGCTGATCGGGCACTCGCAGGGCTCGAGCGTGCTGACGCAGCTGATCAAGAACGAGATCGATGGGAAGCCGATTCAGTCGAAGATTATTTCGGCGTTGCTGTTGGGAACGAATGTCGCTGTGCCAAAAGGTAAGGATGTGGGTGGCGCGTTCAATCACATGCCCTTGTGTCGTTCCTCTTCTCAGCTCGGCTGCGTGATCTCGTATGTAACGTTCCGTAGCGATGTGCCGCCGCCGGCGAACTCTCGCTTCGGTCGCGTTCCGGGCGACGGCCTGACGGCAGCGTGCGTCAATCCTGCGTCCTTGAAAGGAGGCAAAGGTGAAATGCACGCGTATCTTTCGACTGGATCGAATGGCGTAAGTACTTCCGCCGCGCAGCCGAAGCCATGGGTGACCGGGCAGACCATCGACACGCCGTTCGTGAGCGTTCCTGGTCTGCTGAGTGGCGAGTGCGTTTCCAACGATGCCGGCTCTTACCTGGCGATCACCACCAACGCCAATCCTGCCGACCCGCGCACGGATGAGATCCCCGGCGACGTAGTCGCCAACGGTGTCGTCATGAAAGACTGGGGCCTGCACCTCATCGACGCCCACGTCGCCATGGGCAACCTCATCGATGTCGTCGCCCAGCAATCGAAGGCGTACTTAGGCAAGTAACGCCGTAATTCACGCAGGCGTCATCTACACGACGCCTGCGGTGAATTGATCTACGTACCTCGCAGGCCACGGGCGCGTGGCGGAACCCCCAATTCGATTGCGGCGTTCCGCCGATGCGTTTTCCCACGGCGAGACTTACGGCCATGCGATACCTCGCGCTGTGCACCGACTATGACGGCACGATCGCCCGCCATGGCGTCGTCGACGACCTCACTATCGACGCCCTGGCGCGGCTGCGTGAATCGGGGCGCAAGCTCGTGATGGTCACCGGTCGCGAACTCCCCGATCTGTTCAGTGTCTTTCAGCGCCTGGATCTGTTCGATCTGGTCGTCGCCGAAAATGGCGCCCTCCTCTACAACCCGCAAACCAAAGAAGAGAAGCCGCTCTGCGAGCCACCGCCACCCGCATTCGTAGCGGCACTGCAGGCCCGCAACGTCGCCAGGCTCAGCGTGGGCCGAACCATCGTCGCGACATGGGAGCCGCACGAACGCGACGCGCTCGAAGTCATCCGCGACCTCGGCCTCGAACTGCAGGTGATATTCAATAAAGGCGCGGTGATGATCCTGCCCTCCGGCGTCAACAAGGCGACCGGCCTCAAAGCCGCGCTCACCGAATTGAATCTTTCCGTACACAACGCCGTCGGCGTCGGCGATGCGGAAAACGATCACGCCTTTCTCGGTATCTGCGAATGCGCCGTGGCCGTCGCGAATGCGCTGCCCTCGGTGCAAGAGAAAGCGGACTTCGTTACGAGAGCGACGCACGGCCCCGGCGTGACGCAACTCATCGACGAAATGATCGCCGACGATCTCATGTCACGCGAGCCGTCGCTGCGTCGACATCGCATCCTGCTCGGCAAGACCTACCTGGGCGAGCCGGTGCATTTCTCGCCTCATGGAGTGAACGCCCTGATTGTCGGCACCTCCGGCGGCGGCAAGTCGACGGTCGCCGCCGGGCTGGTCGAGCGCTTGTGCCAGCAGCAATACACCTTCTGCATCGTCGACCCCGAAGGCGATTACGACAGTGTCGAGTCCGCCGTCGTGCTCGGCAGCGCCGAGCATCCCCCGGAGATCGAGGAGTGCGAGCAGTTGCTGTGCAAGCCCGATGAGAACGCCGTGATCAATCTCATGGGCGTCAAGCTCAACGACCGCCCATGGTTCTTCATGACTTTGTTCGCTCGCCTTCGCGACCTGCGCGCCCGCACCGGACGCCCTCATTGGCTGATCGTCGACGAAGCGCATCATGTGCTGCCTTCGAACTGGCAGCCGTCGGATGTTTCTCTCCCGGAGGTGCTCGAAGGCGTGCTGCTCGTGAGCGTGACGCCGAGCCTGCTCGCGAAATCGTTGCTCCGCGCCGTCGACACGCTCGTGATATTGGGCGACAAGCCGCGCCAGATGCTGCATGAGTTCACGCAAGCAAACAAACTACCGATGGTGGATCCGCCGGTCGAGCAGATCGAAGCCGGCGATGCCTTGCTCTGGAGCCGCACTGCCAATGCGCCGCCGCTGCTGCTGAAGCTGGAGCCGAGCAAGGTCGAACATCGACGTCACCTGCGCAAATACGCCGAGGGCGAGTTGCCGGAAGATCGCAGTTTCTTTTTCCGCGGTCCGCAAGGAAAACTCAAACTGCGCGCCCCCAACCTGATCACGTTCATGGAGCTGGGCGACGGCGTCGACGACGACACCTGGCTGTTCCACTTACAGCGCCACGAGGTGTCGCAGTGGTTGCGCGAAGCCATCAAGGACGAAGAGCTGGCCGACAAGGTCGCCGAAGTCGAGAACGAGATCGATAACGACGCCGATGCTTCCCGCAAGGAAGTGCGCAAGCTGATCGAAGCTGTATACACGCTGCCGGCCAGCACCGCCGCGAGCGCGCGGCCCTCGAAATAGCCCGAATTGCAACCACTATTGTTAACTGTGTACAGATCTTAATCCTGGCCTGGCGACGAGTGCGGCTCGGCCCTTGCTGAATGGGCGCGCATTTGTAAATCTGGCTGCCTCGCTTCGGACACCGACATTCATCCCATGCCAGCCAAGACACTCGCCGCCGCGGTGCTAGCCGCGACGCTCGGAACGATGACCATGAACGCAATCGCCGCCCCTGCTCTTTCGCCGGACAATCCCTTCGCGCGGGAAAGCACGCTGCCCTACAAGTGGCCGCCGCTCGATAAGATCAAGAACGAGCACTACGTGCCCGCGATCGAAGCCGGCATGGCCGAGCAGCGCGCCGAGGTGACGGCCGTCGCCACCAGCAAGGCCGCGCCCACGTTCGAGAACACCATCGTCGCGCTGGAGCGCTCGGGTCAGCTGCTGAACCGTGCGACCACGATTTTCTTCGCGCTCAGCTCCTCGAATACGAATCCGGAAATCGAGAAAGCGCAGACCGAGTTGGCGCCCAAGCTGTCGGCCCACTCGGATTCGATTTATCTGGATCCGGCTTTGTTCGCACGCGTGAAAAAGCTCTACGAGCAGCGCCAGTCGCTGCAGCTCGATCCGGAGTCGCTGCGCCTGCTGGAGCGGTATCACACCAACTTCGTGCGCGCCGGCGCCAATCTTTCCGAGGCCCAGAAAAAAGAGCTGCGGGCGCTGAACGAAAAGATCTCCTCGATCACCACGGAGTTTCGTCAGCTGGTGCTCAAGGGCGACAACGCCGCCGCCCTCGTGATCGACAATCGAGCCGAGCTCGACGGCCTCAGCGATGCGCAGATCGCCACCGCCGCCGAAGCCGCAAAATCGCGCGGCCTGGAAGGCAAATGGGTGCTCACGTTGTTGAACACCACGGGTCAGCCGCCGCTCGCGCAGTTGAAGAATCGCGCTGTGCGTGAGCGACTGTACAAGGCATCCATCGGTCGCGGCTGGGGCGGTGAGTTCGCCACCACCAAAGCCATCGCAGAGATCGTGAAGCTGCGTGCCGACCGCGCCAAGCTCCTCGGTTATCCCAACCACGCTGCATACGTGCTCGAAGACGAAACAGCGCTGACGGCCGATGCCGTCAACAGCATGCTGCATCAACTCGCGCCGGCAGCAGTGGCCAACGCCAAGCGCGAGGCAGCCGACATGCAGCAGGTCATCGACGCGCAGGCCAAGGCCAACGGCACGCCCAGCTTCCAGTTGCAGGCATGGGATTGGGATTTCTACGCCGAGCAGGTGCGCGCCCAGAAGTTCGCTTATGACGAAGCGCAGGTCCGCCCCTATTTCGAGTTGAATCGTGTGCTGGTCGACGGCGTGCTGTTCGCGGCACAGGAGCTGTACGGCCTGAAGTTCAAAGAGCGCAAGGACCTGCCCATCTATCAGGAAGACGTGCGCGTCTTCGAAGTCTTCAATGGCGACGGCTCGCAGCTCGGAATGTTTCTGTTCGATCCCTATGCCCGCAGCAACAAGCGCGGCGGCGCCTGGATGAACAGCTTCGTCGAGCAGTCGCGACTGTTCGGCAATAAGCCGGTGGTGACCAACACCCTGAATATTCCCAAGCCGCCGGCCGGCCAGCCGACGCTGCTGACCTGGGATGAAGTGACCACGGCCTTCCACGAGTTCGGCCATGCGCTGCACGGCCTGTTCTCGAGCGTGCAGTACCCGCAGTTCGCGGGCACCAGCGTGCCGCGCGATTTCGTCGAGTACCCATCGCAGTACAACGAGATGTGGGCGACCGAGCCACGCGTGCTCGCGAACTACTCCAAACATCACCAGACCGGCGCGCCGATGCCGAAAGAGCTGATGGATAAAGTGCTGGCGGCGCAGAAGTTCAATCAGGGCTACGCGACCACCGAGTACCTGTCAGCCGCGATTCTCGATCAGCGCTATCACCAGCTGGCGCCGGGCAAGACGCCGGCCGCGGGCGAGATCGCTGCTTTCGAAGCGGATGCGCTGAAGTCAGCTCAAGTGGACTTCGCGCCGGTGCCGCCGCGCTATCGCTCGACCTACTTCCTGCACATCTTCTCCAACCCTATCGGCTACTCGGCCGGCTACTACGCTTACATCTGGAGCGAGGTGCTGGCCCGGGACACCGAGCACTGGTTCAAGACCCACGGCGGGCTGAAGCGCGAGAACGGCGACCTGTTACGCAACAAGGTGCTGTCCAAGGGCTTCAGTGCGGATGCGCTGACGATCTTCCGGGATTTCTATGGCAAGTCGCCGGACATCGCCCCTCTGCTGGAGGCGCGCGGCCTGACCGGGGGCGGCGAAGCGGCCGCTAACTGAACGGACCGGCGCCGCCCGGTGTAAGACTTCGGCAACATCGCCCGACACATGAATGGGCGGCCAATGCTGTATGCTGGCCGCCCTTTTTTCACACCGGATAAGGAATCCCATGCGCGCGTTTCTGATTGCGACGGTAGGGTTCGTGCTGTTCGTGGTGGCGGTAAAGCTGTTCGCGACCGAGCCCAAGGCCAAAGCGGCCGCAGCACCCACTGCCAGCGCTCCCCTGACCGGCAGCGATGACGAGAAGGCCCTGTACGCCCTCGGCGTGGCCGTCTCCCAGAACATCGCTTCGTTCGAATTCACGCCCGCCGAGTTGGAGAAGGTGAAGCAGGGCTTCACCGACGGCGCACTGGGTAAGAAGCCGGCGGTCGACGTGCAGACCTACATTCCGCGCCTGCGCGAGATGCAGCAGACCCGCATCGCGGCCACCGCGAAGAAGGTGCTCGACAAGGAAGCGGCGGCCCCCGGCGCCAAGCGCCTGGACTCCGGCTTGATCATCACCACGGTCAAGGAAGGCACGGGCCCGACGCCCAAGGCCACCGACACCGTGAAGGTGCACTATCACGGCACCTTGCCGAGCGGGAAAGTGTTCGACAGCTCGGTCGATCGTGGCGAGCCGGCGACCTTCCCGCTCAACGGCGTGATCCCGTGCTGGACCGAAGGCGTGCAGCAGATCAAGGTCGGCGGCAAGAGCAAGCTGGTGTGCCCGGCCAACATCGCCTACGGCGATCGCGGCGCGCCGCCGGATATCGGCCCGGGCGCGACGCTGATCTTCGACGTCGAGCTGATCGGCATCGAACCCGCGCCTGCCGCTCAGTAAGGTCGGCTTAGTTACATCGGCAACACACGGAGAGAAGAACTGTGACTTCCGCGGCTCGGATTCTGTTCGCGCTGTTTGTTTCGGCAGCGGGTCTGTCGGCCCCTGGTTTGTCTGCTCAGGCGGCGCCGGTTCAGGGCACCGACTACACCCTGATCTCGCCACCGCAGCCGCAGACCACCCAGGAAAAGGTCGAAGTCATCGAGTTCTTCTCCTATGGCTGTCCGCACTGCTTTCACTTGCAGCCGCTGCTGAATGAATGGAAGACGCAGCTGCCGGCGAATGCGGTGCTGATTAAAGTACCGGTGTCGTTCGGCCGCCGCGAGTGGGGCCAGCTGGTGCGCGCCTATTACACGCTGGAAGCGACGGGAGATCTGAAGCGCCTCGACGACCAGCTGTTCAATGCCATCCACGAGCAGCGCCAGCCGTTGTTCGATATCGACTCGCTCGCCGCCTGGGCCGCCCAGAACGGCGTCGACGCGAACAAATTCCGCACCCAGTTCAACTCGCCCGAAGTCACACAGAAGGCGCTGCGCGCGGAACAGCTGTCACGCGACTACAAGATCCAGGGCGTCCCCACCATCACCGTCGCCGGCAAGTACCGCGCCCAGGGCAAGGACTACCCCGACATGCTCCGCGTCGCCCGCGAACTAATCGACGTCGCCGCGAAGTAAACCGCATCGCTGAAATCGGCGCTCCCCGCACGAACGGTTGCCTCGAGCATGAGGCAACCTGTTCCGGAACCGCACCCGCCTCCGCACGGCGGCAACATTCCTCCAGAACCCCGTAGCCCCGCAGGGGGCAACCTCCTCCGGAACAGCGCCCCCGGGTACTGAGGCAACATTCCTCTGGAACAGCGCGCCTCTGCCGAAGGCACATCCCTTTCCGACCGCGCCGTTGCCCCCGCAGGGGGCAACATAAAAACAACTCTTGGGCGATGCCCCTGCCGAAGGCAGGAGGCATGAGCCTCTTACTTGATGTCGTAGACCAGATTGATCGTGGTCAACGTGTCCGTCTCCTCGAACTCCGCCGGCGGATTGCTGTTGTAACGAACCGAATACCCCAGCGCCAACGCCAGCACATCCGTCATCTTCACCTGCAACGACAGATCGTTCTGCACGAACGTATTGTCCGCGCCCGACTCGACGATGAACTTGTTGATCAGATTGGTCGTGGCCGTGAACTGGTGATCCAGATCGAGCGTGCCTCGAAACACCACTTCACTATCGCTGTCGCCCTCTTCGATCAGCACGCCGGTCTCCTCATCGAACGAATCGCGCGTTTCGAAGAACTTGTAACCAGCGCCGAGCGTGCCGATCATTTTGGTGGTCGGGGTATCGAAGAAGCGGCGACCGATACCGTACGAGGCCGTGGCCTGGTACTCGAAACCGCTGAACTCGTCCTCTTCGTAGCGGCCGGCGCCGAACAGGAAGTTTCTCTGCGTGAACTTCCAGTCCGTCTGCCCGAACACCTCCCAGCGATTGGCCGTCTTGCCCTCCTCGTCGGAGGCATACAGCGCGGCCCCGCCTAAGGTGTTCTTCCAGCTATCCGACTCATGCGTGAGCTGCAGCTTGGCGTTGGCCGTCTCCGTGTCGGTGTTGCCACTGGCAAACACAAGGCCTGCCTCTCCCTTGCCAGTCCAGTCCGCATGCGCTGGCGCGGCGGCGGCCACCAAGGCCGCGAAAACCCATCGTCGCATCAATCAAACTCCGTAAAAAAAGCCGCCATCCCGCGACTCAAACGCGGGAAGGTATCCGGGCGTGCTATGGAAGCAAAATACGTAGATGCTTCCAATTAAAAATTTTTTGTCCGTCGCCAGAGAGCGACGTTAGTGGAAGGACACCACCGGAGGCTGCCCGCTGCGCGCGGCGGCTTGCGAGGCCGAGGCAACACGTGAGTAACAAGCATCGGCGCGCAGCGTGCTCTGAAATTCTTCGCTGCTCATCGTGTCGTGTGTAATGGCTGCAATGGCAGGCTCGGCCAGATAACAAGCCAGATAACGAATTCTGAGCGCGCCCTCCTGCGGCTCCGCCAGCGCATACGTGCCGGTGATGGGCGCTTCGTGCTCCGGCATGCGACGCGGCGTGGGCCGGGCAAGCGCGCTGGTCAGGACCAGACCGGCTGCTTCGTATTGCCAGCGGGCGTCTCGGGCGCCGGCGGTGCATTCCGAGCGGGCGGCGTCACACCAGGCGAGCATGACAACGATGGGTCGCTCGCATTCGTTATCCAGGAACCAGCGACGCGGGACGGTGCTGGTTACACGCAGCGGCTTGATGCATGTCGTCGCCGGCCACTGGTCGGCCGTGCCGAGGTCGGCGACGGCGACCGGTGCACCCTTCGTGCTGCTGTCCGGCAGGGCGCGCTCAAAGCCCGGTATCCAGGCTTGCCAAGTGGCGGAAGTGGAGACGATCGCCACGGCGCTCGCGCCGAGCAGCAGCACCAGGCCCATGCCGCCGATGCCGAGCGACAGCGCGGAAGCGCGGCGCTGCTCGCTCAACCACTGGTTGAATAACCAGCTGCCGAGCGACGCGGCCAGCACCAACAGCACCAGAATCAGCAGCGCGGTAAACATATCCGCTCCTGAGCTTGCGGCGATTCCCAAGGGCTCACTGGCAAAGCATGCCAGCAATCATATGACCGCATCCGCCCGCCGATGCGCCACGAATCAAAAAGGGTTTTTCAACAGCCGGCCAGTGCTTCACAATCACAGGATGACCCCGTCCGATCGTTCACGCCAGGCCGCCGCAGGGCCCATCTATGAGCAGCCGCTCAATGAGCGGATGCGTACTTTTCTGCGACTGGACTTTCTTTATCACCAAGCGCTGTACCACGAAGAACGCGAGGATCCGTGGTCGACCCGCGCCGCGATGAGCGCGCTGCTGGAAATTCTGGCCATCACCGCACGCGGCGATATCCGCAGCGAAGTGCTCAAGGACCTCGAGCGCCAGATGACGGTGATGCACGATTACGCCAGCCGCGCCGGCGTGGACAGCTCCCGGCTCAAGGCGGTGATCAACAATCTCGGCCGGCTGCGCACCGAGCTCAATTCAGTGGGCGCGCTGTTCATGCAGCGACTGCGAGATTCGGAGTTCCTGAACGCCATCAAGCATCGCAGCACCATCCCGGGCGGCACCTGCGAGTTCGACCTGCCGGATTATCGCCATTGGCTGGACCAGCCGTTCGCGGTGCGCTCCAAGGCGTTCGGCGACTGGATGGCCACCATCCGGCCACTGTGCGACGCCGTGACCGAATTGCTGTGGCTGACACGCGAAGCGGCGCGGCCCCGCCCCGAAGTCGCCACCGGCGGCGTGTTCCAGATTGCATTCGAGCGCGAGAATCCCTGTCAGCTGCTCCGCCTCGCACTGCCTGCGGGGACCCAGCTGTTTCCCGAAATCAGCGGCAGCCACCACCGCTGCAGCATTCGTTTCCTGTCGTGGAACGATGTGAATTCGCGGCCAGTTCAAACCACAGAGGACGTGCACTTCCAGATCAGTGTCTGTACTTGAGACTGACATGACTGTGGTTCGATGCCCCACCTGCGACCGCCCCGTGGAGTGGACGGAGGCCTCGCGCTGGCGCCCCTTCTGTAGCGAGCGCTGCAAGCTCATCGATCTCGGCGCCTGGGCCGCCGAAAAACACGCCATTCCCGGCGAAGTCATCGAGACCGAGGACGGCCCCAAGCGGGGCAGCGAGAGCGACGACGATTAGCCGTCGCTCCCGCCCGATTTCGTTAACTCCGCGTTAGCCCGCGTTCGCCCGCCCCGGCAGCGGGTCGACCTGCTCCATGCGCAGCGACTTGACCAGGAACGCCCACTGATCGGCGTAGTCCTCGATCTGCATCCATACCGGCTTGCCGGCGCCATGCCCGGCCCGAGTCTCCACTCGCAACATCACCGGGTTGGGACAGCTCTGCGCTGCCTGCAGCGTGGCGGCGAACTTGTAGCTGTGCCAGGGCACGACGCGATCGTCGCGATCGGCCGTGGTCACCAGCGTCGGCGGATAACAGACCTTCTGCACGTTATGCAGCGGCGAGTACGCCAGCTGCGCACGAAACTCCGCTTCGTTCTCGCTGAGACCGTAGTCGCTGGACCACTGGCGGGCGTTGGCGCTCGGCGTGTGATAGCGAAGCATGTCCAGCACACCCACGGCCGGCAGCGCCGCGCCGAATAAATCCGGACGCTGGGTCAGCACAGCGCCGACCAGCAGCCCGCCGTTGCTACGGCCCCGGATCGCGATCTTCGATGGCGAGGTGTACTTCTCGTCCACCAAGTACTGGGCCGCGGCGATGAAATCGTCGAACACGTTCTGCTTGCGCAGCTTGGTGCCGGCCTCGTGCCACGCCTCACCATACTCCGAGCCGCCGCGTAGATTGGCCATCGCGTACACGCCGCCCATTTCCAGCCACACCAGCACCGGCACGCTGAACGAGGGCTGCTGCGCGATGTTGAAGCCGCCGTATCCGTACAGCTGCACCGGATTCTGCCCGGCCAGAATCAGGTCCTTCTTGTGCGCGATGAACATGGGCACGGCGGTGCCGTCCTTGCTCTTATAGAACACCTGCTTGACCACGAACTGGCTGGTGTCCGCGGCGAGCTTGGGAGCCCGCCATACTTCGGTCGCTCCGCTCGCCAGCTCCAGACGCGACACGCTCATGGGCGTCAGAAAATCGGTGTAGGCAAAGAACGTTTCGTTGTCTTTCACGTCGCCGGTGAAGCCCACCGCGGTGCCGAGACCGGGCAATTTCACGTCGTACTGGACCTTGCCGTTCAGGTCGAACACCCGCACCAGCGAATAGGCATCCTGCAGGTACTGCACGATGATCTTGTTGCCGACGATGCTCACCTCGTCCGCCGAGTACGGCGTTTCCGGCACGACCACGCGCTTGCTCTTCGCAGCGCCCGCCACCGGCATCGCGATCACTTGCGCGTTCGGCGCATCCTTGTTGCTGCGGATATAGAAAACATCGTCGATGGCGGCGATGAATTGATAGTTCGCATCGAAGCTGTCGATCAGGCGGACGGTCTCGCCCTGTGGCGTGCCGTCGGTCGCGATCTTCCGATAGTAGATGCCCGTGGATTGCGAGCCGTCGTACAGCCAGATCACCGCGTAACGGCCGTCATCCGAAATCTGCACATATGGATTGCGCGTCGGGTGATCGGTGACTTTGAAGATGAGCTTGTCGCTGCCAGCGTCCGTACCGAGCTTGTGCCAGAACACTTCGCGCTGCTTGGTGTCGTCGCCCTGCCCGTCGGCGTTCAAGGGAAAGCGCGCGTAGTAAACGGACTTGGAATCGCCAGTCCACGCCACTGGCACGAACTTCACGAAGCGCAGCACATCCGGCAGATCCTTGCCGGTCTCGACGTCGCGGAAGTGCCAGGTGCGCCAGTCGGTGCCGCCGTCGGAAAGGCTGTATGCAATCAGCCGACCATCGGGGCTCGGCACGAACTCGCCCAGGGCGACGGTCGCATCCTTGCTGAGTTTGTTCGGATCGAGCAGCACGCGCGGTTCGCCGTCCAGCCGCTCGGTGACGTACAGCACGCTCTGGTTCTGCAGGCCGTCGTTGCGCAAATAGAAGTAACGTTGGCCGCGCTTCAGGGGGATGTCATAACGCTCGTAGTTCCACAGCTGCGTCATCCGCTGCTTGATGCGCTCACGCGCCGGAATGCCCTCCAGGTACGGCTGGGCCAGCTCGTTCTGCGCCTGGATCCAGCTCTTGGTGTCGGCACTGTCGGCATTTTCAAGCCAGCGATACGGATCGGCCACACGCGTGCCGTGATACGTGTCGAAGTGCTCGATGCGTTTGGTCGTCGGATAGGTGAACGCCGCCGGTGGGCTCGACGCGGTCGCGGGCGGGCTCGACGTGGACGCCATTTGCCTGGCGGGTTCGGTGCCGCAGGACCCTAGCAACAGCAGGGCTGGAAGCAGCAGCAGGACTTTCCTTTTCATAAGTCTCTCTGGGGGTTTTCTCGAATCTCTCGCTCGGGCTTAGTGTAACGTCGCGATTCCTTTTCCGGCGCAACTCTCATGCGGTATACAACGACCCTCGTCGCACTGATTGCGACAGCCACTTCCACTTGCTTACCAGGCCAGCCCGTGTCCGCCGAACCCCTGACCGTCGCGCGTATCTTCGCCGATCCCGATCTGTCCGGCCCCCGCCTGCGGGAGCCGAAGTTCTCGCCCGACGGCCGCTATGTGACCTACCTGCAGGGCAAGGCGGACAACAAGGATCAACTGGATCTGTGGGGCTTCGACACCCGCGACGGCTCGGCGCGCCTGCTGGTCGATTCCCGCAAGCTGATCGGCGACGACGAAAATCTGTCGGCCGAAGAGGAAGCGCGGCGGGAACGCCAGCGCACCGCCTCGTTACGCGGCATCGTCGAATATGAATTCTCCAGCGACGGCAAGCGTCTGCTGATTCCGCTGGGCGGCGATTTGTATCTGTACGATCTGGACGCCAAGTCCGACCCGGTGGTCCGGCTCACCAACAGCCCGGCGTACGAAACGGACGCGAAGCTTTCGCCGGGCGGGCGCTATGTCAGTTTCATTCGCGAGCAGAATTTGTTCGTGATCGATTTGCGCACGCGCGAGGAGCGCGCCATCACCACCGACGGCACGGGGCTCGTGCAAAACGGCGTCGCGGAATTCGTGGCGCAGGAAGAGATGGGACGCGACACCGGCTACTGGTGGTCGCCGGACGACTCGCACATCGCGTTCACCCGCATCGACGATTCGCCCGTGCAGGAAGTCGAACGTTTCGAGATCAACGCGGATGGTGCGCGCATGTTTCGTCAGCGCTATCCCGCCGCGGGCACGGCCAACACCAAAGTCGAGTTGAAAGTCGTCACGCTCGCGACTTCGAAAGTCACGGTCCTCGACATCGGGCTGGGCGACGGCTATCTGGCGCGCGTCAAATGGTTCCCGAACTCGAAGTCCCTCGCCGTCCAGCGCCAGACGCGCGACCAGAAGAAACTCGAACTGCTCAAGGTCGACGCGGACAACGGCCGCTCGCGCGTGCTGCTCACCGAGACCAGCCCGCACTGGGTCGAGCTCAACGACGATTTCAAGTTTCTGAGCTCCAAGCCGCAGTTCGTCTGGAGCTCCCGCCGCAGCGGTTACAAACATTTGTACTTGTACGACCTGGACGGCAATCTGCTGCGCCCGTTGACGGCCGGCGAGTGGATGGTGGTCGGCGACGGCTCCGAGAACGGCCTGGTCGGCGTGGATGAGGCCGCAGGCCGCGTCTACTTCCTGGGCACGAAGGACTCTCCTCTGGAACGTCACCTGTACTGGACGTCGCTGAACGGGAAGGATGCTTCGAGCAAAGTGACACGCGTGTCTCGTGAGGAGGGCTGGCACGATGTGAAGCTGCTGCCGGCAGGGCGCGGCTATCTCGATGTGCATTCATCGCCGGAGCAACCGCCTTCAGCGAGCATTCGCAACCTCGACGGATCGCTCCAGCATTGGCTGCTGCGCAATCCGCTCGATGCCACACACCCCTATCATCCGTATGTTTCCAATCATGTCGCCGAGGAATTCGGCTCGGTGCCTGCCACTGATGGCCAGCAGCTCTACTACCGACTGGTGAAGCCCGCGAATCTTCAGCCCGGCAGGAAATATCCCGCCATCATCGACGTGTACGGCGGGCCGCATTTCCAATATGTGCGCAAAGATTGGATGGGCGGCGCCAGGGCCGCGCAAGGCTTGTTCCGTCAGGTGCTCGCTCAGAACGGGTTCGTGGTGCTCACGCTCGATAATCGCGGCTCGGGCTTTCGCGGCAATGCCTTCGAAACGGCTATCGCCGGTCGCACTGGCAAGGTGGAGATCGACGATCAGCTGCGTGGCGTGGAATATTTGAAGTCCTTGCCGTTCGTCGCAGGCGATCGTATTGGCATCATGGGCTGGAGTTACGGCGGCTACATGTCCCTCATGGCGCTCACCACCACCAAGGCGTTCCGCGCCGGCGTAGCGGGCGCGCCAGTGACTGACTGGGCGCTATACGACACGCATTACACCGAGCGTTATCTCAGCACTCCGCAGGCCAACGGCGAGGGCTATCGCAGCAGCGCCGTCATTCCTTACGTGGATTCATTGCACGGCTCGCTGCTGCTGGTCCACGGCATGGCCGATGACAATGTGTTGTTCACTCACAGCACGCTGCTGATGCAGAAGCTGCAGTCGCTGAACAAGCCGTTTGACGTGATGACCTACCCCGGCGGCAAACACGGCCTCGTGCGGATGCCGCAGCAAGGCCGTCACTATTACGAGATGGTCGTGCGGTTCTTCAGCCGGGAACTGAACACCCCGGAAAGCTGATCACCGCCGTCGCGCGCGGACCGCAATGTCGGGATAGTCGGTGAAGATTCCGTCCACGCCGAGAGCAAACAGGGCGCGGAAATATTTTTCCGCGTCGCCGAGCTTGGCTTGGTAACCGGACGCACTTGAGTTGCCGCGGCGTAGATCGGTCGGCAGCGCCGGATTCTCGGCGCTGACGCTCCATGGATGCACTACCAAACCGGCGGTATGTGCGTCGGTGACGAACTTCGTTGGCGCGGTGAGGCGCCCCTCGTGATCACGCGGCAACAGTAGATCGAGCTCGGGGCCGACGCCGTCGGCAAAACTTGCGATCTTGCGCATGCCCTCGGGCGAATAAACATCCGACCAGGCGGCAATGCCGTTCGCCTTCAAAATTTCGGCAGGAGGCGACACGCTGTTGATCAGGAACACGCACCGGACCGGCGACAGCTGGCGCAGAGACTGCAGAGCTTGCGGCCAGAACGACTGCAGGAACACCGGCGCGTCGCGCCGATTCAGATCGTTCGCCGCCAGCGCCTCCACCAACTTCCGCTCCATCGGCAGACCGATGCTCGCGTGATAGTTCGGATTCTTCAGCTCGATGTAGAGCCCGACGGGCCGCCCCGCGGCACGGACGATGTCGATGATTTCCTGGAAGGTGAGTATCTGCTCGCGGCCATCGTACGACGCACTCACAGGCCGCCGCGCTGGAGAGCGCTCTCTCGCCCGCAGTGACTTGATCTCTGCAAGCGTGAAATCCTCGGCAAACCAACCGGTGAATGTTTCACCTTCGATGGTTCGCGTCGTGCGACGAGCGGCGAACTCGGGATGGTCGGCGACATCGGTCGAGACGCCAATCTCGTTCTCGTGGCGAGCGACCAGCACCCCGTCCTTGGTCATGACCAGGTCCGGCTCGATGTAATCCGCGCCCTGCTCGATGGCCAACAAATAGGCAGCGCGCGTGTGCTCCGGCCGATAACCACTGGCGCCTCGATGCGCAATGACAATAGGCGAATCGGTCGACGCCGCGATGGCGGGCACCCCCACCAACGACAACACTGCAAGGAACGAAGCAAACCAGACTTTGATCATGATCAGCGCCGGATGGAAAAGCGGATGCCGTAGTAACGAGGATCGCCGAGCACGTTGGTGGGCAAGCCGATCGAGCCGCCAGCGCTGCCCGCGCCCTTTCTGTAAACCTCGTCGGTGAGATTGCTGACGAAGGCCTCGACATCCCAGTTGCCGCGATCCGGCACGTAGCCCAGCCGAAGGTTCAACAAACCGAACGAATCCTGGAACTCGTCCACGATCAGGTCGGGAACGATCTGGTTGGATTGCAACTCGCGCCGGTCGTTATCGTCGGCAAAGAAAATTTTGGAACGCCACGTGTACGTGGGCCGGAATTCCACCATGCCCGCCGGCGCCGGCATTCGCAGAATCGCGCCCAGCGAAAACATGTGATCGGGAGAGCGCGCGAAACGATTACCCTCGTAGGCGCCTCGGTTGAAGCGGGTGTGGTTGTAAGCGTAGCTGGCAAACAGCTCGAAAGATCCAAACGCTCGCCACATGCCTTGCAACTCCGCACCGTATGCGTCGGCCGCGCCGGCGTTGGTGGTGACGAAGCTCGAGCCGATCAACTCGCGCGTCTGGAAGTTGTCGTACTCGTAGTAATAAAGCGATGTATCCAGGCGTACATCGTGCTCGCTGGATTCGAACTTCAATCCCAGTTCGTAGGTGTCCGCAGTTTCGGCGGGCGCGACTGCGAACACTGGCGTTCCATCGGGCGCTGACGGAGCCGCTGCAGAGAGCACGGCTGCTCTGCGTCCGCGCGCGTAGCTGCCGTACAGATTCAACTGATCGGCCAATTCATATCTGCTCGCGAGTCGCCAGGTGAACCCATCGTCGTCCAGCGACTGAGTGAAGATCGAGCCGTTGCCGGGCGTCGGCTGCGCATTGATGCCGAAGTACGGCAACGGCGCACTCAGATCGGCGCCGAAAGCAGTGAGCCCATTGAGCAGCGCGCGGGCCGTGGCGATGCCGGCCGGAGTGCCGCTCGCGGCGAGGCCTGATGCGCCGACGATTCCACCCAGCACGCTGCGCCCTGCAACCGAGCTGCCCCAACGAGTGACTTTGTCATCACGCGTGTAGCGAACGCCCGCGCTGACTTCCCAGCGCTCCTGTGGGCGGAAGGTCATGTCCGCGAACACATCGTATGAATCCGTGTCCGCGGTGTTGTTGTTCGTTTCGACATGCGCCGGATCGAGCTGCGCGGCAAGCGCCGCCGCCTGAGATCCGTTCAGCAGGATATTTCCACGCGTCTGTTGTGCAATGAGCCCCTGCACGAGTGCGCCGGTGAACGCCGTGTTAGCAAACAAGGCCGCGGGCGCCGGCGTCGTCGCCGGCAGCCCCAACAGCGGGCCGCCGTTGAGCATGCCCGTGACTTGAGCGAGCAGCATGCGTTCGTCGAAGAGCACGTCCACCTTGGATCGCGCCCGTTCCCGGTAATAGTTCAAGCCGAGCATGCCGGTCACCGGCCCGCCCGTGTCGAAGTTCAGCCGCAGCTCCTGATTGAAGAAGCGACCGCCGTTGTCTTCCATGTTCGTGAACAACGGTAGAGAAATGCCGTCGGCGTCGTACACCTCGATGGAGTCCACGTCGCGATAGCCGCTGATGGAGTTGAGCGTCATGGCGTCGTTGATCTCATATTCCAGCAACGCGGTGACGCCGGCGTATTGCTGATCCACACCGAGATCGTTGCCGGTCGCGAACCCTTCTGGAACAGACAACCACACGGCATCGTCAGTGTCGGTGCCGGCGAGCACTTGCCCCGTGACCGGGTCGGTCGGGCTCAGGTACATCGACTTGAAGCCGGTGCCGTCGGTGCGTTCCTCCTGATAGTTCACGATCAGATCGGCGCTCAAGCGCTCGCCAGTGCGCAGGCTCATCACGGCGCGATAAGCGTTCAGCTCGAGCGAATTGAGATCGCCCTCCGCGTCGGGCGCGAGGTTCTCCTGATAGCCGTCGCGCTCGCGATGTCGGGCGGCGACGCGAAAGGAGACGCTATCGCTGAGCGGCACATTCAACATGCCATCCGCGAGCACGTAGCCCAGATTGCCGCCCTCGACGGCTGCGGCGCCCGCGAGCTCCGGCGTGGCGCGATTTTGAATGACGTTGATGCCGCCGATCAGCGCGCCACGGCCGAACAGCGTCGACTGCGGTCCTTTGGATACTTCCACGCGTTCGATATCGAACAACTCGACGAAGGAACCGCGCGACTTGGAGATCGGCACACCGTCCTGAAACACCGCGACGCGCGGCTCCGTGAACGAATCGCCTCCCGAGGAGGTGATACCGCGCATGACGAAAATCGGATTGTTGGGAGATTGATCCTCGACCAGCAGTCCAGGCGTATAGAGTGAAACATCACGCAGTGTCACCGCGCCCAGGGTTTCCAACGCGTCGCCACTGAACGCTGTCAATGCGAATGGCACATCCACCGCCGCCTGCTCGCGCCGCTGAGCTGTGACGATCAGCTCCTCGATTTCCACCGGCGCGACAGCAGATGTTTCGACACGAGCGCGTTCGCGCGGACGCGCCGAAGTAGCGCCTACGCTGGCTTCGCGCAAAGAAATGAGGCCGCCCTCGTCGCTACCGATTTCGAGACCGCTGCCCGCCAGCAAACGATTCAATGCCTCTCGGCTGCTCATTCGCCCTTCGACCGCCGGCGAACGACGGTTTGCGACGATCTGCGCGGGATAGGCGATCTGCACGCCAGCCTGTTTCGACCACGTGTTGAGTGCGAGGCCGAGCTCCTGGGCCGGAATGGAGAACTGCAGTTCCCGCGTCGCCACCGCCGTCTGCGCCGCATGCGATATAACGGGCACGCCCAGCGCCAACGCGATGTGCGCACTCAACAACCAGATGCTCGACTTCACTTCGCCATTCCTCTGCCGCACTCACCGTACGTGAAGCCAGACGCGCAAGCGCCCCGCTACCGCCAAGCGGCAGAGAATATTTTTGATTTATGTTTTACGAACCAGCACCACGGCGCCGTTTGATTGCACGGACGTTACACGCAACGTGACTTCGATCGCACGCAGGAAGGTGCTGGCGTCGGCCGAGTTGAAACGGCCGCCGATGCGCAGCTGTCCCACTTCTGGATCCAGGATCATCAGCTTGCGCTGCAGATAACGGTTGTACTCGGCGACCGCGACCGACAACTGCGTGTCGTGAAAAACGATCTCGCCTCGCTGCCAGGCTTCGATGGCGTCCAGGCTTTGCGCCGACACGGGTTGCACCGTGGTTGTACCGGCAGCCGCAAGCAGGCGATGACCCGTTGTCACCTCCATTACTCTCTTGCCGCGCAGTTGTGCGGCCCCTTTCACGACAGTGAGATCGAGGATGTTGTCGACGAAGCGCGCGTTGTAAACGCCGGCCGAGAGCCGCGCTTCGATGTTGCTCGCCTCTATCAACAATAAGGCCGCGGTGGCAGCGACTCGCACGGCGATCTCACCATGGTCGAGCCAGAGCTTCACTTCATTGCTAGAAGCACGCCACGACATCGCGGTGGCGGTGTTCATGTCCAGCCGCACGGATTGTTGCAGGTTGAGCGAGCGGCGCTCGCCGGTGCTGGTTTCGACCGCTTCTCGGGCCAGCGATTGATGGGTGATGAGACCGGCCGCGCCCAGCGTGACCGTTCCAGTGAACCAAGCCAGTGCTCGACGCCGGCTCAGCGTCACGCGCGGCATGATGGTTCCTCGATCAATCGCTGTCGACAGTTCCGCGCCTGGCCAGGCCACGTCCTCCACCGAAGACCACGTGCTGGCAATCCTGGCGAACGCAATCGCGTGCGCGGGATCGGCATCACGCCAGCGCTCGAACTCAGTCAGGTCGGCGGTGCCGGAGTCGAGCTGCGCGCGCCACAGCGCCGCCTGCTCCAACAGAGTCTCGCGTCGGCTGGCTGACGTGGTTGCAGGTGGCTGCTCGCTCATTCCCCTGGACGATCGTTGGCGCGGGTCATGAAGGTGAGACGCTCGAAGCGCCACCCACCGCCAAGCCTGGCCAAAAATATTTCAGCTCAGTTGCCGCTGAGATGTGGCGGGATCTTGAATCGACGACGGCGGATCCTGTTGGAGCGCCCTTGTCAGCAGCACCAACGCGCGGGCCAGCCGTTTCTCCATCGTCGACAGACTCAGGCCGAGTCGCTCCGCCACTTCGCGCGGAGGCAGCTCTTCGAAGCGGCGCAGGATCATCACGTCGCGGCACCGGGCGGGCAGCTCACGAATAGCGTTTACCAAGCGGCGCAGTTCATGACGCGCAACCATGCGATCGAAGGGATCCGGCCCGGCGTCTGCCTGCTCCAGCTCGTCGAGATTGGCGATGGAGGCGAAGTTCACGATCTTGGTCCGTCGCAGTCGCTGGATGCCCAGGTTGCGAACCATGCGCAGTACATAAGCCGGCGGATGATCGATCGCCCGCCAGGCTTCGTCCCGAAACAGGCGCGTATAGGCGTCGTGCACCAGGTCCGCGGCCTGGTCACGATTGCCCGTGAGCCGCCGCGCCAAAGCGAGATAACGCCCCTCGTGCGGCAGCACTTCGTCAATGAACCAGCGATCGATTTCTCTGAGGAGCGACACGCCGCAAAGGCTGCGGCACGAATGTGAAGTTCTGATGACGCCTCGAACGACGCCTTCAATGTCGCCCGACCGAAACCCAGCTTGGACGAGCGTCTTTGTTATTCCATGCTTTTGACGTAGCGGACTCGACCATCGCCGGCAGCAGTTCACCCAAGCCAAGCGAGAAGCTGTGGATAAGGTTACGTCAATTTTCGATGACGGTTCCTGAGCGCTTCAGACGAAAATTTCGATGCCGATCTTTACGGCGAAGAACGCCAGGCCCGCGGCGCAGGCCAGATTGAGATTCCGAAATACCGCTGCGCTGCTGGCATTGCGTACATAGGCGACAACGGCGGAAAAGAGCAGCGCCCAGACAACCGAGGAAGCCATGAATCCCGACAGGAATACGGTGAATGCGCGCATGTTCGAATCAGACACACCGAGCGCAGACACCGCACCTCCCATGGCCGTCCAATACACTATGTTGGTCGGTGTCGACAGCGACAGGCCGGCACCGGCCACTATTGCGGACCTGTCAAGCTTATCGGCCTGAAGCTCCAGTGCAGGCATCGGACCGAACGCTGCTTTGAGTGCCGACCAGGACATCCAAGCAAGTAAGAGTACCCCCGCGAGCGATAACGGCACCTTCACCCACGACATGGTGAATAGCGCGGCTACTCCCATCAGCCCCAAGACGGCCCAAGTGATGTCACCTACGAGGGATCCTACCTGTACGGCCAGCGCATCGTAGAAACCGCCCTTCATGCCCCGCCTCAAACTCTCTCCAAATACGGCACCGGGCGTCGCATTGAAGATGAGACCCAAAAAAAACGAAGATACAAAAAGACTGAGCACGGGAGGACGCTCCAAATCAACTTTTCCCTGAGACCGTAGTCTGGGATGACTCCATCTGAACATCATGGATGGGGTTCCCGAAGCGCTGATGAATCACAATTCCATCTGTCATACGAACACACCTTCGGCCGCCCCAAAATCCACATGCTTGAAGATGCGAAATTTGTTCCCAAAAGTTCGCGTGCGTGAGCGTACGCAGTAACTGCGCTGTAGCCCTCTCGACGTAGCGGCGCTTTCCTACTTCGGCGCGGCATACTTTGGGTTTCAGGACATCGTCGTTTAGATCGCCGCCATTGAAGGGATTGTAAGCCGCACAACGAACACCACCGCTGACGCGATCACCATTGATTAACGCCGCGCGGCGCGCAGCGCTGGAATCATCGGGCGATCCGCTTCCAGGAGTCCGACTGTCTCCAACTCGTCGATTGCCACCCACTGCAGCGGCTGCCCTTCGAGCGAGCGCGGCTGGCCGGTGAATAGCGACACCAGCCAGAGGTCGAGCAGCACGCGACGATCGGTGTAACCGTGTTCGTATGCAATCAGCGGCGTTGCGTCGAGCACCTCGATCCCGAGCTCTTCTTGTAGCTCGCGCTTCAGGCCCGCGAGCGGCTGCTCATCCGGCTCGAGCTTGCCTCCCGGGAATTCCCAGCCGCCCGCCATGTGCTTGCCCGGCGGCCGCTGCGCGATCAGAACCCGACCTTGCTCATCGAACAGGGCGCCAGCGACGACGTGAATCATGTGTTGTTTGAGTTTTGAGGGGCAGGCGGCGAAGTCTACACCTGCCCCGCTGGCAGATCACGAGCTCACGGCTAATCTAAATAATGCTTCTCCAGGAATTCGGAGCGGAAAGTCTGGGGCGGCGTATCGCGGTCCGGCCGGCCCTCCGGAGTGAAATCCAGAAGGTTCCAGTAGGCCCACACGGTGTCGACGTGATTCTCCATCGATTCCGTGCCCCAGAAGTGATGGATCTTGCCGTCGCGCCTGGTGAAGACATGCATCACCGGCAATTGCATGTCGTCGTTCTCGGCCTGGCATTTGTAATCGGCCTGATAGGTGGTGTTTGCTCCGGAGAGCAAGGCGATCTGCGACCAGCCGCGTTGTTTGGCCCACTCGTTGATGCGCTTCGCGGGCGCTTTGGCCACCGCGACAAATGCGGCATCTTGCGTGACCGAGTACCAGGCGCGGTCGAATCCGTCGACCAGCGAGGTGCAGGACGGACAGGGATGATCCCAGCTCGGGCCGAACATGAAGGAGTAAATCAGCAACGAGGGCTTGTCGCCGAACAACTCGGAGAACTTCACCTTCTGGCCCACCTTGCCGTCGTTGGCCCACTCGAAGACATAGTCTTCTTTCAACTGCCCGCCGAGCGGCAACTTGCGACGCTTGGCCGCCACGGCTTTCACTTTTTCAACCAGCTCTCGTTCGTCCTTGAGCAAGGAGTCGCGCGCCTCACGATACTCCCTGCTTTCGTTGGGATACCGCAGTTCACTCATGGCTCTCTCCTTTGCAACGAGGACCGTGCACATGTACGCGGTCAGTCCTCGGCACGATACGCCTCTCGCTTCGGCTCCGAAATCCTCGCTTCCCTCTCCCACTTACCGCTTTTCGAAGCGGGTAGCGTATTCCTTCATGACACTGTCGAACTTCGACCAACCCATTTTGCAGCCGTAGGTCGTTCCTTTAGGGAACCACACTAGCGAGCCGTTGGACACCGCCAGCGTGCCTAGCAGTGTTTCATCCTGCTTGACCAGGAACTGCACATCCGCGCGTCCAAGCTCTCGCTCGGGGATGCTGAAAGAAACCAGATGCTTTGCCATTCTTCGTTCCTTCCCTCTGTGTATGCATACATACGCTCGTTAGACTGCGCTACGCACCATGAGAACCTGAGGGATCATCCCTCATGGCAGGAATGCGCGCGGCTCGCTACGCGCGCGCTTTGATGAGTGCGATGGCGGCTTGCTGGTCGAGCTTGGGGCCGACGTGCAACTTGACGTGGCGAGCGCCGGCGCCCGCGCCGAGCTCGAGGAAAATTCTTTCTTCGACCGATGACAGGCCGCCTTCGGTCATTTCCAACGGCTGGATCAGCAGGGCCGGCTGGGCCGAGAACAGGCCGCTCGATTTTACTTCCTTGATGAGCTTTGCGAGCAATTCTTCGGCTGGCTTGAAGTCGCCCACGAGCAGCCGTGTCGTGGTGAAAGCGGCTGAGCCGGCGGCGGTGGCGCCATCCTTCAAGTTCATCACTTCGATGTGATTCTTCCGCACGTACGCAACAAGATCAGACATTCCGTTCTCCGTGAGCGATACAGATATACGACCATGTGCTGGGCCTGCAGCTAGAAAGCTTCGAATGGAAGCTCTACCGGAGACAGCAAATAGGAGATTCCATCATCGCTTTGCTTGACGTGCCACAGCACGACCCCGGTCGGCGGCACGTCCGACGACGACGGAAACACAAACGACGGCAGCCACAACAACTCGATCTCGCCATCCCCGGCCCAACCCAACTCCGTGAATCGCTCCTTGGCGATTGCAACGTATTCCTGCGCTGCCCGCGTCCCCAACAACCTTTCCGCGGAAACGCAGAACAATCGGTTATCTATGTACTCGAAGCCGTAAGAGTAAAAGTCCCGCAGCCTCTCGGCGGGATAATCGACAACTTCGCTCGGCCCGATGGTGTAGCTCATTCCTTCCACCCCGATGTTCCAAGCCCGACTCAGCGGCCAGTTATGAGCATCTTAGCCCGGTTCAGCCTCGGGATGCCCCGAACCGTCCATCCGGCAGGATGATTCCCTTTACGTTCGGCTCAACACGTCCAATAGATACGCCGCTCGAGGTCAACCACGGTAGGTCCGTCCGAACAACCGCCCACCTCGCTAGCCGAAGCATCCGCCGCAGTTTCGCCAATGATCCACTGCTCCGAACTGGCATGCCAAAGCAGATCCCCTTCGTCTATCACGCCAATTGGAAACACGGCTGATTGGGAATAATTGATGAGCCGGATATGGTGGCCGCGGATCTGCGCCGTCAATTCGATGCTAGGCATGTCCGGGTGCTCCGCGTATTTGTGAACGAACGGGTAGTCGCCACTCGCCAGTGGGACGGGTCTGCCCGACAGGTTGGCGCATCCCGCCGCCAGACTCGTGATCGCGGCCAGGAAGAAACGCATGTAGAAGTTCACCATACTTCTTCGGCGAATGTCTCTGTCACTTGTCGGTACGAGACTCCGGCAGTTTCCGGATTGAGCGTGACGATGAAGTCCGGGGGATAGCGCGTCTCTTTGTTATAGGAACTCTCCGGCCAGCTCAGCAAGTGCACGACCACCTGCCAACGGCCCGGGGGCACGCGGATGCAGGCGACGGCTCCGGTGAGTTGCCCGCCGATGTATTCGATGCCACTGACGTTGGCGACGCCGTTCGATATGAACAGATAAGGATCCGACGCGGCTTTGAGCCAGCCCTTTTCCTGCTCCGACAAGCCGGCGGAAGACTCCTTCGAGCCCACTCTCACGTCGATCACGGGCGCGCCGTCGGAGTGGACGTAGATAGGAACAAATTCACCCTTTTTGATGTGCGCCTCGATCGAGGCGTTCTCGATGAAATGCGCTTCCCAGTTGTGCTCTCCGACGTTACGGAATGCCTCCGGACTCCACAGACCGTGCATTCCCGCATCTGTTACAAGAACACGCCGCATAGTCGGCTGATCTGCAACGGAGTATCCGGGGGAGGAAAGCGCGTCGCCGCCGCAACCCACGGTGACCGCACCGAAAAGAACGACAACTGCCCTAAGCCAAGTATTCATTGCAAGATCAAGCCCGCCCCTGTGATTTGAATCTCGCGGCGACTACTAGCGCCCCAAGGGCGCCGGTGACGACGCAAGCGATGTGAAGAGACCCAAATGAAACTGCGCCGAGCAACGGATTGCCGGCGGCGATGGGCCTGCCGATCAGCCCCGCGACCGTGCCGATCACGAGCGCCCCCAGAATCGTGTGCGTATATCCTTGAAGAATCGGCTTCTGCTGGATGATGCCGATCAATGGCTCGATATCCATCAGCACCTGCGTGCCGCCGTACACCATAAAGCTGAAATGCCGACCCGCCGCTGCTTTGACGATGGCGCCGGGCCCCAGATGAAATGGTGTGAACGGCATGCTTCAGCGCCGCGACATGGCTGCTATCTCTCGGCTGGGATGCGCCTTCAGACGTCCTGGTCGCTGCGCCATTGCGATTGATCGTCCACTGGCTGCGGCAGTCGGCCTTCGAGGGCCTCGGCGATGTCGGCCGGGTCGATGTAATTGAACTTCGATTCGATGACCCACGCCAGAAACTCGCGTGGACCGCCGTTGAGATAGACCGGCGGCGAAACGGGCATGAATACCGTGGGCAGCCGTTCTGAAACCGACAGGTAGTTGAGCACGTAGCCCAACTCCTGCACCACCGACCATGCCAGGCGGTGATCGAGATCGATGCTGAGCTTCACCCACCAGTACGCATCCTTGGTCACTTCGGACGACATGACCTTCACGGTGGGGATGCGATTCAAGAACGCAGTGAGTTTCGTCAGGCCGCGCTTCAGAGCTTTCGCATCGATCATTTCGAGGGGCGGCGTTATTCCCTCCAGCTTGCTGACGATATGAGCGTGCAGCGTCCGCCCCGCGTCCGCGGCCTCACGTTCCAGTGCTTGCGTAAGCTCCGCGGGAAGATCCAGTTCCATCAGTCACTCCGTATCCCGCGTGCGGCGGGTGAGAAACGCCTCTCACCCCTGCCCGGCCAGCGCTCCATGGCAATGCTTGAACTTCTTCCCCGACCCGCACGGGCAGGGCTCGTTGCGGCCGACCTTCTTGGTATCGCGGACGAATTGATGGACCGGCTCACCCGAGGCAGCGGCGAGGGCCTGCGGCTCTTCCGCAGGCTGCGTCGGAGCAGTGAGTTGCTCGGGGGCGGCATGTTGGAACTGCATGGCGCGAGCGAGGCGAGCCTGGCGCTCTTCCTCTTCACGGTCGATGTCGGCCTGCGTGCGCAGCTGCATGCGGGACAACATGGAGACGGTGTCGTGCTTGATGCGATCGAGCATGGCGGTGAACAGCTCGAAGGCCTCGCGCTTGTATTCCTGCTTGGGATTCTTCTGCGCGTAGCTGCGCAGGTGGATGCCCTGGCGCAGATAGTCCATGGCGGCGAGGTGTTCGCGCCAGTGCTGGTCCAGCTGCTGGAGCATGACGGCCTTTTCGATGTGACGAACGACCGGCGCGCCGTACATCTCCACCTTGGCCTCGTACGCCTTGTCGATCACGTCGAGCACGCGCTTGCGCAGCCCTTCCTCGACCAGGTTGGTGTCTTGCTCGAGCCACGCCTTCGGATCGACAGTGACGGCGAAGTCCTTCTCGACGGCCTGCTTCAAGCCCTCGATGTCCCACTGCTCTTCCAGGCTGCCCGGCGTGACGAAACGGTCGATCAAAGCATTGACCACTTCGTGACGGATGCCCGCGATGGCGTCGCCCACTTCCTCGGCGGCCATGAGATCGGTGCGCTGGGCGTAGATGACTTTACGCTGATCGTTGGCGACGTCGTCGTATTCGAGCAGGTTCTTACGAGCATCGAAGTTGTGCGCTTCGACCTTGCGCTGGGCGCGCTCGATTTGCTTCGAGAGCATGCGGCTCTCGATCACTTCGCCTTCCTTCATGCCGGCGGTCTGCAGCCAGCGCTTGACGCGTTCGGGATCGCCGAAGATGCGAATCATGTTGTCTTCGAGCGAAATATAGAAACGGCTCGAACCCGCGTCGCCCTGACGGCCGGAACGGCCGCGCAGCTGGTTGTCGATACGACGTGATTCGTGACGTTCCGTGCCGACGATGTGCAAGCCGCCGGCGGCGAGCACGGCTTCGTGACGCGCCTTCCA
>NZ_DASWTF010000018.1:0-158011 GCF_036402275.1 Steroidobacter sp.
GCCTCTACTTGCGCCGGACTACACTAGCTCGCGCGACGGCGAGGACGACGCGTCTTGGCGGCGTCGGCCGCGGGCTCGAGCGGGCATTCACAAACGATGCGGGTGCCGGGTCGTACATCGCCGGCGGCGCCATCCGGCGCCCCGCGCTCGAAGCGAACTTCGCCGCCGAGAATCCGCGCGCGGTACCGCATGATCTTCAGGCCCAGGCCCGGTGCGTCCACCGCGTCCGACGGCATGCCGAGACCGTCGTCAGTTACCGTCAGCCGAACCTTAGCGCGGGCCCCATGTAAATGCAGTCGTATAGACCGCGCCTGACCGTGGCGGACCGCGTTCCGGACCGCTTCCTGCGCTATTCGATAGAGATGATTGGCCAATTCCGTGCTCAGCGGGCGAATCGTCTTCACACGATGAGTACAAGTGACGTGGACGCCATAAAGCTCCGTAGCGTGCATGGCGAGGCCCTCGAGCGCATCCGATAGGCCGCCGCGCTCCAGATTCACGGGCGACAGGCCCCGCGCCAGCGCGCGAGTGCTCTCGATCGAGTTGTTCACGAGTCGGGTGATGCCCTCGATTTCCGGCAGAATGGTCGGATACTCGGTGGTCAGACGGCCGGCGAGACCGCGCAGCATCAGCGCGATGCCAGTCAACTCCTGACCGAGGCCGTCGTGCAGATCATTACCGATGCGGTACTGCTCGCGGCTGACCGCTTGCAGGATGGCGCGCTCCAGCTGCTTGCGCTCGCTGACATCCTGAAGCACCAGCAGGCTGTGATTACTGCCCGCGATCTCGAAGCGGGACAGCACGCCCAGCGCGGCGAAATGCGTATCGTCGGCGCGGCGGCCGTCGAACTCGACCTGAATGGAACGGCCCTGCTTGGCTGACAGCGGTTGCCAGCGCTCGGGCTGCTCGAACGGCCAGCCGGCGAGCATGGACATGTTGCGGCCGATGAGCTCGCCGCGACCATAGTTGAACAACGTGTCGAACGCCGGGTTCGTGATCTCGATGACGCCGTGCTCGTTGATCACCGCGACGCCTTCGAGCATCGATTCGATCATGCGCGCCTGAGTCGCGATGGCTCGCTCCGCCCGCACCTGTTCGGTGGTTTCGCTGGTGACGACCGCGAGCGCGACGATTTTCTGCTCGGCGCGGATCGGGCTGACCCGCACGTCGAAGTGACGCGACTGGCCATCGTTGCCCTCGATCTCGGCGACGTAACCATCGACCTGGCCGTTCGCCAGCACCCGATGCAGCGTCGACAGCGCGCGCGCATGCAGGCTCGGCGGGAAGAAATCGGTCACGAGCACGCCTTCGAGCTGCCGCGCCGTGCGTTCGCCGATGCCGCGATTCGCCATCAGAATGCGCAAGCCGCGATCGACGACGAACACCACCTCGGACACCGCACCGACCAACTGCCGCATGGCGTCGGTCTGCAGCGTCGAGCGCAGTCCGTCCTCGGCGGAGACGCCGATTAGAAGGTCGATTGTTTTCGCAGTATTCAAGCCGTCCACTTCCCTGCCCGCGGCGAGCGCTTTGGCCGCCCACGGAACTGGACAGCATGGTGTTAGAGCGCCGTTGTAGGGGATATCAGCCACTCCCCTAATGTCACACGCGGTGTGCGCGCCTTTGCGAGGAGTGTGGCGAGAGTCTCGCTTAGGGTTATAACTCCAAGCCGAGCAAGTACTTATATTGCGGGACGGGCGCGCTATGCGATTCCGCTCACGCTTAAGGCGTGAACTGCGTCACAATTACCAACGAGGCCTGAGTAGTTTTTACTCAGCGAATGACTCAATGAGTTCCGCTGGGCGCGGAGTCTGTCGGTGAGCCCTTATCGGATACCCACTGCGTGGCGTAGCGGATCAGCTCGCTGGTGGAGCGCAGGTTGAGCTTCTCGCGCATGTGACGACGATGCGCGTCGACCGTCTTCATGGACAGATCCAGCCGCTGTGAAATTTCGCGCGTGCTGATGCCTTCGCCGATCAGACGAAACACTTCCAGCTCACGATCGGTGAGCGCCGACACCGGATCTTCGTCGGACGCGGGTGAACGGCCGCGCGCCACCTGACTGAGCAGACGCTCACCCATGGCGGAACTTACATGCCGCTGGCCACGAGCCACCTTGCGCAAAGCGCCGAGGAAGTCCGTGCCCGCGACGTTTTTCATTACATAACCGCTGACGCCCAGGCGAAGCAGACGCTCGGCATAGAGCGCTTCGTCCTGCATCGACAGCACCAGCACGCGGACATTTGGATGATCACTGCGGATCCATCGCACCAGTTCGATACCGTCGTCGGGGCCCAGCGCCAGATCGACCACCGCCACGTCGGGTTCTTCGCCCTGGATGGCGGTCTGCGCCGCCTGCACCGAGGCCGCCTCCGCCTGCAGCACGAATTCGCTCTGCCCGGCCAGCAGTTGCTTCAAACCTTCGCGGACAAATGGGTGGTCGTCAACGATCAGGATCCTTGTTGGATCGGCCATGGTCTTTCCTCTCGGGGGGATCCGTCATGGCGCCCCCGCCTTCTAGCTTCAGTCTTGCGAGGCCACAAGGGGTGGGCAATCCCCATTTTCCACAGTGCTCGCGTGGTGATACGTTCGGCCCCGGCGCTCCTTACACGATTCAGGGCACGACTCTCGGACGACCGTCGGTGGGCTAACTATGGAGTGCGCCCGGCCCAGCCACAACGGCCGAACGTCCCTACGCGCCTCCGGAAATCTTCGGTATGAAAACGGATTCGACAGAACCGCTGCACTTCGTCCTGCTCGAGGACGATCCCAACGACGCCGAGCTGATTCAGTTGCAGCTGGCCCGTAACGATCTGGACATCAGGTGGCGACACGTGATGTCGGAGAGCGACTTTCGCGCTGCCCTCGCGGGAGCGCCTCCAGACCTGGTGCTGGCCGACTATACCTTGCCCGGCTTCGACGGCCTCACCGCGTTGCGCATCTTGCTCGAGCGCTCCGCGGACGTTCCTTTCATTTTCGTGTCGGGCTCGCTCGGCGAGGAGCGCGCGATCGAAGCGCTCAAGAGCGGCGCCACCGATTATGTACTGAAAGATCGGTTGCAGCGTCTGCCGATGGTTGTAAATCGTGCACTGTCCGAAGCGCGCGTCCGTCGCGAGCGGCGGCGCGCCGAGGTCGCACTGGAAGAACAACGCATTCTGCTCAGTACGTTGATCGACAGCCTGCCCGAGATCATTTACGCGGTCGACAACGAAAATCGCCTCACGGTCGTCAATCGTGCGTTGCTCGACACTCTGAAGAAGACGCGCGAGGAAGTGCTGGGTCGCAAGTTGTCGGAGCTGTGGACCGAAGAGAACGTGGTCGACATCGAGGGTCAGGCCGCCACGACCATGCGCACCGGCCGGCCGCTCACCGATCAGGAGCGCGCGTGGATCGGGCTCGATGGCTCGGTTCGCTGGTTCACGTTCACGCACGTGCCGCTGCGTGATCACGGCACCGTATCGGGCCTCGTCTGCACCGTTCAGGAAGTGACTCAGCGTAAAGAGCTGGAGCAGGAGATTCTGGAGATCTCCAATCGCGAGCAGCGCCGGCTGGGCAGCGATCTGCACGACGGCCTCGGGCAGGAGCTCACCGGTCTGTCATTGCTGATGAAAGGGCTCGAGATGCAGATGGCGCGCGAGTCGCCACAGTACTCGGCGCAGGTCATGAAGATTACCGATCTGTTGGCACGCGCCATCTCAAGCACTCGCTCGTTGGCGCGAGGTCTCGCTCCGGTGAACCTCGAACGCGGCGGCCTGCCGGAAGCGCTGAAGCATCTGGTCGCTCGCTGCACCGACATGTACAGCCTCGAGTGCACCTTCACGATGGGCGGACAGAAGCTGCCGGACCTCGAAGAAGGCGCGGCCACGCATCTATATAGAATCGCGCAGGAAGCGTCGACCAACGCGGCTCGCTATGCGCGCGCGACCTCGATCAACATCGATTTGCGATCGACGGGTCGCAAGCTGCAGCTCGCCATCGCCGACGACGGCATCGGCCTGAGCGCCGGCCTCGCACAAGGTCGTCCGGGCATGGGACTGAAGATCATGGAGTACCGCGCGCGGATGCTTGGCGGCTCGATCAGTTTCGACGAGCCGGGCGCGGGGACGCGGATCACGCTGACGGCGCCGTTACATTTGCTACGGCAATCGAAGGATAAGAAACGTCTCGCGGCCAGCGGCTGAGGCCGCGAGAATTGTTACTTACGGACCACAGGGACCAGCGTGTGGTCCGCGCCGTTCCACACCTGGATGAACGACTCGATCTCCGCCGCCGGCATCGACGGCGCGATGAAATCGCCCTGCAGGGCGTCGCAGCCACACTGCTCCAGGAACTCGAACGCCGGTGAGTTCTCGACCCCTTCGGCGCACGTGGTGAGCGACAGGTTGTGCGCGAGCTCGACGATGGCGCGCACCACGGTCGCCGCCGCCTTGCTCTGTGCGATTTCCGAAATCACCAGGCCGTCGATCTTCACTTCGCTGAACGGCATCTTGTAGAGCAACGTCAACGACGACGTGCCGATGCCGAAGTCGTCGAGCGACAAGCCGACGCCCTTCACTCGCAGGCGCGTGAAGATGTCCATCACCAGCTCCGGATCGTCCACTGACGCCGCTTCGGTCACCTCCAATGTGAGCTGCTCAGGGCGCACTTCGAATTCGCGCAGCACTCGAGCCAGGCGCTCCGGGAACTCCAGATCCTGCACCAGTCGCGGCGACAGGTTCACGGCCGCACCGAGATCCAGTCCACGCGTGCCCCAGTGACCGATCTGACGGATCGCATCGGTGAGCACGAAGTCGGTGAGATCGACGATCAGACCCGACTGTTCGGCCAGCGGCAGGAACTCGCCCGGATATAACAATCCCAGACGGGGATGACGCCAGCGCACCAGCGCTTCGGCGCTGCGCACATGCCAGTCGTTCGCCGAGCGCACGACTTTGGGTTGATAGTGAACGATGAGCTCGTGCTCATCGATGGCGGTGCGCAGCTCTTCGACCGAAATGCGCGAGCTCGGCTCGAGGTGCTTGGCGAGCAACGTCTCGATGTCTTCGAGCATCGCCGGCTTCTGCAACGTGCCCAGCATCTTCAAGCCCAGCGATTCGCCGAGCTGCCGCGCGCTCGCGAGCACGCGCTGATCCATCCCGCTCGCCAGCAGAATTCCGGAAGTCACATTCTGACGCGCGAGATAACGCAGCGCCTCGATGCCGTCCATGCCCGGCATCTGCAGATCGAGCAGGATCAACGCCGGCATCCGATGAGACAGTTGCTCACGGAAGCTGGCGGCGGTGTCGGCCGTGATGACGGTGCAGCCGACGCCCCGGCCGATCTGTTCGATCAGCTCCAGGAAGTCCGCCTCATCGTCCACCGCCAGTAACAGATTCCTCTCACGCCGGAACACGCTTGTTCTCCTCTTTACCGTCCAGCAACGCGCGCACGCGCCGTGCCAGCTCTTCCAACTGATAGGGCTTGGGCAGCAGTTCCACCGTGCCGTCGAGCAGACTTCGGTGCATCACGCTGCTATCGCTGAAGCCCGAGGTGAGCAGCACTTTGAGCTCGGCGCGCCGCTCGGTGAGTTTTTCCACCAGCTGCGTGCCGAGCAGGCCGCCGGGCAACATGATGTCCGTGAACACCAGAGCGATCTCGGGATGTCGCATGAATCGCTCCAGCGCCTGATGCCCGTTGTTCGCCTCGAGCACTCGATAGCCGAGACTCGTAAGAATTTCAACCGTAGTGCCGCGGACTTCGGCATTGTCTTCCACGACCAGCAACGTCTCGGCGCCGCGCGGCAGGTCCATTTGCATGGGCCCTTCGGCGCGCGTCTCGTCGGCGCCGGCCTGCGATCGTGGAAAGTACAACTGCACCGTCGTGCCTTGCTGCGGAACGCTGGCGATGTTCACGTGGCCGCCGGACTGTTTCACGAACCCATATACCATCGAAAGGCCCAGGCCGCTGCCTTTGCCCACTTCTTTGGTCGTGAAGAATGGCTCGAACACGCGCTTGAGGGTTTCGCCGGACATGCCCGCGCCGTTGTCCGCGACTTCCACTAACGCGTACTCCCCGGGCGTCAGACCATCTTCACGCTGCTGTCGGTCCGCGCTGATAGTCACATTCCGGGTCGTGATGGAGATGACGCCGCCGCCGGGCAGCGCGTCGCGCGCATTGATCACCAGGTTGAGCACGGCGTTCTCCAGCTGGCCCGGATCGGCCCGCGTAAACCAGGTGTCCGGGGCGAGCTCACTATGAATCTCGATATCGCCCGTCAGCGAGCGACGCAGCAATTCGTACATGCCGCCGATCAGCGCGTTGAGATCCACGATCTTCGGCTCGAGCACTTGCTGGCGCGCGAATGCGAGCAATCGCTTGATCAATTCGCCGCCTCGCATGGCGGCGTTGAGCGCGGTGTCCGCTTGCCTCAATAAACGCGGCGTCTGTTGCAGCGAGCGCGTCAGCAGCTGCATGTTGCCGACGATCACCGAGAGCAGATTGTTGAAATCATGCGCGATGCCGCCGGTGAGCCGGCCGACCGCTTCCATCTTCTGACTCTGGCGCAGCTCCGCTTCGAGCATACGTTTTTCGGTGACGTTGCGAGCAGCGACGAAGCAGCCCTGAATCTCACCTTTGTCGTCACGGTGCGGAATGAAGGTGGCTTCCAGATCGACCGGCTTGCCGTTGCAGTCGCGATAGCGGCCCTGACCTTCCACGGTCTTGCCTTGCAGAGCTTCGCGCACGTACGGACCGATCGCGCCCCAGCGACGATCGCCGATGACTTCCTTGATGAGACGGCCGCGGGAATCGGATAGTGGCGAGGAGAAAAATTCCTGGAAGATGCGATTGGCGTACACGATGCGTTCGTCGCGATCGGCGTAGGCCACGAACAACGGCAGCGAGTCGAGCACGGTGCCGTAAAAATCCTGGCTGCGGCTCAGTGCTTTTTCGGCGTCGATCTGGGCGCTGATATCACCCAGCGAGCCAGCCAGCCGCGTCGGTCGACCTGAAGCGTCGCGCTCGGCTTCACCGCGCAATCGACACCAGACAATGTTTCCTTTGCGAGTCACGACGCGACAACGAACGTCGAGCCGGCTCTGATTCTCCAGATGCGCGCGAATCCTGCCGAGCACGGCGCTACGATCTTCCGCGTGCAGCACGTTCTGAAAGGCTTGAAACGTGTTGGCGAAATACTCGTCTCCCCAACCGATGATGTCGCGGAAACGGCTCGCATACCAGACATGACCGGTCAGCAAGTCCCACTCGTACAAGCCATCCGAGGTGCCACGAATCGCACGCTCCCAACGCTGTTCGACTTCCAGCGCGGTGCGCTGATCTTGTTTGCTACGTGAGATGTCCTGCAGTACCCCGATGACCCGCATCGGTTTGCCAGCGGCGTCACGTCGCACGACCTTGGCGTACGAAAGAAACCATTTATAGGCGCCGTCGACGGTGGCGAGGCGGTACTCGGACTGAAAGTACGGCGTGCCGCCATGGTAGTGCCGCTCGAATTTATCCAGCACACTCGAGTCGTCCGCCGGCAGCATCAATCGATCGGCGAGCCCCTCGCGTTTCAACAACTCTTTGGGATCGATCCCTAACGAAATGCGCCATTGATCGTTGTAGGAAACTTGATCCTGCTCGACGTTCCAGTCCCACATCGACAACTCGCTCGCTTCCATCGCGAGCTCCAGGCGGGCTTCGCTCGCACGCAACGACTCGCGGGAACGCTTGTAGTCGGCGATGTCTTCGAGCGTGATGACGACTTGCCTGGAATCGACAGCCCGCGTGCTCACACGAGTCCACAAGGTGTGGCCGCCGCGACAATGAACGAGCCATTCGGCGGTGAAGTCCTCGCTGGCCAGGATGGCTTCGCGCAAATGCTGATGAACCGCCGAGTCGTTACTCGATCCGCTTAGCAGTTGCAGCCCAGATTGAAGGATGTCGGCGCGCTCGTAACCCGTCAGTTGGCAGAACGCGGCATTGACATAAGTCAGCTCGACCTGCCCCGCGTTCGAGGTCGCGATGGCGATCCCCTGAACGACGGCATCGAGCGCGGCGGGCGCATCGATGATTGAGCTACGGTCGGCGACAACGGACATGAACTAGGGGTTTCGGTCAGCTTGCGAGTTCGGATGAGTGACATAACCCGGCCGCATCGGCCGCAAGTGCCGAAGTCTGAACAAGTCCGCGATTGGAAAGTGTGTTCTGTCGCCCGCCGCTTCACCTTTAAGGGTTTCCCCTAACGCCTACGGACGTATATCCGAAGAAGGAACCGAGTTGCCTTCGGAGGCTCCAGGCCCGAGCCGAACGCCAGAGGCGGAGGTCAGGGCGGGGTGGCTTCTCCGGGCAGCTTCGGACAGCAGGGACCTGCCGTAGCAGCGCCACAGGGAAGTGCAAGCGGGACGCCCGCGATAGCGGGCGGAGGCGGGTGCGCGGTGCCCGGAGGAGCCACCCCGCCCTGGCCTCCGCGAACCACGGCGCCTCTTATTCTTAAGTACCGCTAGCGAGCTAACCAACCGCCGTCGACAGGAAGGATTGTGCCGTGAACGTAGTCAGACGCAGCTGAAGCGAGAAACACAGCTGCGCCACCGAGATCGGACGGCTTACCCCACCGCCCGGCGGGGATGCGGCCGAGGATGTCCTTATTACGCTGCTCGTCGGCACGCAATGCCGTCGTGTTGTTGGTTTCGAAGTAGCCCGGCGCAATCGCATTCACATTGATGCCGTACGACGCCCACTCGTTAGCCAACAAACGGGTCACGCCCGCGATACCGCTCTTGGAAGCGGTGTACGACGCCGTGCGAATCCCGCCTTGGAACGACAGCATCGACGCGATGTTGATGATCTTGCCGCCGCGACCCGCGTTGACCATGGACTGCGCCACGGCTTGAGCAAGAAAGAACGGCGTCTTCAAGTTCACATTCAGCGCTGCGTCCCAATCCTGTTCCGTGAACACCAGCGCGTCATTGCGACGGATGATGCCCGCGTTATTGATCAGGATGTCCACGCGACCGGCGGAGTCGATCGCTCGCGCTACGATCTGATGCGCTTCATGGCTGCGCTCCAGATCCGCGTACAGCGAATAGAACTTACGGCCCGCGGCGACCACGCCCCTTTCGGTATCGACCGTGCTGGAGCGCGCGATGCCGACGATGTCCGCGCCGGCTTGCGCCAGCGCGATCGCGATGCCTTGACCCAGTCCGGTGTTGGCGCCGGTGACCAGCGCCACTTTGCCAGCGAGAGAAAACGAGACAGGTTGACTCATGATTACTTCAGCTGGCAGATGTCGAGGACGTTCATGTCCGTGTAGTCGAGGTTTTCGCCGCCCATCGCCCAGATGAAGCTGTAGTTGCGCGTGCCCGCGCCCATGTGAATGGACCACGGCGGCGACAACACGGCTTCCTCGTTGTTGATCACGAGACTGCGCATTTCATCGGGCTCGCCCATGAAATGCATGATTCGCTGCTGGTCGCCTTCCAGATCGAAATAGAAATAAACCTCGGAGCGGCGATCGTGCAGATGCGGCGGCATGGTGTTCCACACGCTGCCGTTCTTCAGCAGCGTCATGCCCAGCAGCAGCTGCGAGGATTTGCAGGTCGCCGGCACGATGTACTGATAGATGGTGCGCTCGTTGGATGTTTCCAACGCGCCGCGCTCCAGCGGCACCGCCTTGTCGATCGACAGGTGCACCGTTTCGTAACGCGCGTGCGCGGGAGTCGAAGCGAGATAGAACTTCGCGCTCTCGCCCGGCTTGGACTCGAACACCACGTCCTTGCTGCCCATCGGAATATACAAACCGTCCTTGGCCGCGAGCGTATAGCTCTGGCCGTCGACGGTCACCTTGCCGGTGGTCTTGCCGATATTCACTACGCCGAGCTCGCGGCGTTCGAGGAACGGCTTGCCCTTGGCGGAAGCGGGCTCGGTCTGCTCGGGCAAACGGATCGCCTGGCCGGCCGGCATGACGCCGCCGATGACCATGCGCTCGTAGTGCGTGTAGTTCAACGCGATCGCGTTTTCTTTGAACAAACCCTGGACCAGATAACGTTCGCGCAGCTGCTCGGTGCTGGCGCCGTCCATCATGTCCGGATGCGTGGCGTGATAGGTTTTCTTGAACACGGGAAATCCCCTGGGAAAGCAGCGCCGTTACAGCTTGTAAGCTTGCTTGGGCAACCGGTAAGCGAGATCGCGAGCCACTTGCGCCGCGGCGTCTTCATCGATGCGATGTTCGGCGACCAGTCGCGACAGGTAGACACAATCGATACGACGCGCCAGATCATGACGGGCCGGAATCGACAGGAACGCGCGCGTGTCGTCGTTGAAGCCGACGGTGTTGTAGAAACCCGCCGTCTCGGTGGTGTACTCGCGGAAGCGCAACATGCCTTCGGGGCTGTCGTGGAACCACCAGGACGGGCCCAGCTTCAACGCCGGGTAATGGCCCGCCAGCGGCGCCAGCTCGCGGCTGTACACCGTTTCGTCCAACGTAAACAGAATGATGCTCAGCTTCTTGCTGTTGCCGAACCGGTCCAGCAACGGACGCAACGCCTGCACGTACTCGGTCTTCTCCGGAATGTCCGCACCCTTGTCGCGGCCGAAGGTCTCGAACAGCCAGCGATTGTGATTACGGAACGCGCCCGGATGGATCTGCATCACCAGGCCGTCCTCCTCGCTCATCTTGGCCATCTCGACCAGCATGGCGGCACGGAACAGCTCGGCGTCCGCGGGCGTGAACGAACCCTTGGTGACTTTCTCGAACAAACGTTGCGCTTCGACCGGGTTCAGATCGGCAGTAGCCGCCGTCGGATGACCATGGTCGGTCGAAGTGGCGCCGGCCTTGGCGAAATCCGCGCGACGCTTGCGGTGCGCGTTGAGATAACCCTTCCACGAGTAAACATCTTCGTTCGTGAGCTCGGCGAAGCGCTTCAGCGCGTCCTTGAACTGCTCGTGCTCCGGATCGATCACCGCGTCGGGACGATAGGCAGTGATGACGCGGCCCTTCCAGCCGCTGCTCTGAATCTTGTGATGATGTTCGAGCGTGTCCACCGGCGATTCGGTGGTCGCGAGCACTTCGATGTTGAAGCGCTCGAACAGCGCGCGCGGACGGAACGCGTCCTGCGCCAGCTTTTCGCCGATGACGTCGAAGTAATGGTCCGCGGTGGACGGCTCGAGCCGCACCTTCAGATCGAACACTTTCGCGAACACGTAGTTCAACCACAGCCACGACGGCGTGCCGTTGAACAAATAAAAGTTCGCCGCGAACTTGCGCCACGCTTCGCGCGGATTCGCATTCGAGGGGCCGCGACGCGACGCCACGCCGAGCTCGTTCAGGTCGACGCCCTGGCTGTACAGCATGCGGAACAAGTAATGGTCCGGCGCCAGCAGCAACTCGGTGGCGTTACCGAACGGCGCATTGCCGGCGAACCACTGCGGGTCGGTATGACCGTGCGGACTCAGGATCGGCAGGTCGCGCACTTCCGCGTATAGGCGGCGGGCGATCTGTCGGATAGCGGGTTCAGCGGGAAACAGTCGATCTTCGTGCAAGTGTAAGGGTGTGCTCATGGCCGATGCGGAGTCGCGATACGGGCAGTTTCAACAAGGGCAATGGTAACCGGTGTCAACATCGCCCGCCAGCAATCTATCCAGGACAAACCTGAACCGTGCGCAAAACTATCGCGCGCAGCCCCGTTTGTGGGGTTAATTCGCCGGACGACCGCTCGATTCGCGCACCACCAGATGCGGAAATACCGTGGTCGCCGCGATCGACGGCCCTTCGGTCCGGGAGATTTTGGAGATCAGCTTTTCAGCCGCCAATCGTCCCATGTCCCGGATCGGTTGTCTCATGGTGGTCAAAGAGGGACAAAGCCGGGACGCCAGCGGACTGTCGTCGAAGCCAATGATCGTGAGGTCATGCGGAATACGCAGGCCTCGCAGGTACGCCGTTCGATAGACGCCCGCGGCTGTCTCGTCATTACCGGCGAAGATCGCCGTCGGCCGCGGAGTGCGCGATAACAGCATTTCGGCGCAAGCTGCGCCGGATTCGAAGGTGTACGCGCCTTCTGCGACGTAGTCCGGCGCCAGTGTGAGACCTCGATCCGCCAACGCGTTGGAGAACCCTTCGAGACGCTCCTGCGAGGAGCGGTAGGTCGGCGGGCCGACGATCATGGCGATGCGCGTATGTCCCAACTTGGCCAGGTGCTCGGCCACCTCGGCCGCGGACTGTCGGTCCATGGACTGCACCAGGTTTTCGGGCTCATCCAGCGCGGCTGACAAGATGCGGATGTAGGGACAACTGATCTCGCGCAACAGGTCGGCGAGCGCATTGTTCTCCGACACCGGCGGCAGGATCAGCATGCCGTCGAGCTTCTGGCGGCTGACCAGCTGGCGAATGTCGCTCAAAAATTCGGGACTATTGCGATCGCAGGGATGCACCACGAGCTCGTAACCGACCCGGCGCAACGCGCCGAGCGCGCCTTCCTGCACGTTGATCACATAGGGCGCGTTGGGATTGTCGTACACCAGACCGATCAGGTACGAGCGGCGGAAAGCGAGGCCGCGCGCCTGCGGATCCGGCGTAAATCCAGTGCTGCGAATGATTTCCGCGATTCGGGTGCGGGTCTCCTCGCGAACGAACGGCGATTCGTTGATGACCCGCGACACTGTCTTTTTCGAGACATTCGCCAGTCGCGCGATGTCGTTGATGGTGTGCTTCTTTTCCAGAGCTCGCCGGACAGGCGCGGCGGGACGAGCTTCCGCCACAACGGGGCGCGTCTCCGGGATCACGCGCGCGGCTGGGATGAGCGGCGGTTGTCGACTCGCCTTCTTGGCCGTTTTTTTCGCCATCGACGCGGTAACCTGCTGTGAAATCCGGCGGCGCCAGAATACATTGCGAGTGGGCTCGTGCGCATTAACGGTACCAGAACCGCGGGCTGCCTGACACCGGTTTCCCCACCGGCCCATTCGGTGCCATCATGCAGACTATGAGTGCAGCTACTAACGCCACCCCTGTCTCCCCGGCTGTCTATCGGGTCGCGCCGGACGACGATGTCGCCGTCGCCCTCCGAGACCTTGCCGCGCAGGAAAGCATCAGCGTCGGCGATCGCACCGTCGTAGTCACTGACCCGATCCCTCGCGGACACAAGGTAGCCATCCGGCCCGTGTCTGCGGGACAAGCGGTCCGCAAGTACGGCTGGCCCATCGGACGAGCCACCGCCGACATCGCCGTCGGCGCGCACGTCCACTCGCACAACCTCGAAACTCTGCTCGCCGGCACTGACGAGTACGAGTACACCGGTGCCGGGGCATCGGTTACAAGCAAACCGGCCACACGTAGCGGTTCCTTCCTTGGCTTTCGTCGCGCCAATGGCAAAGTGGGCACGCGCAACGAGATTTGGATTCTGTGCACCGTAGGCTGCGTGGGCCGGACGGCTGAACGCATCGCCCGTCTCGCCGCCCAGAAATACGCCGGTCGCGTCGACAACGTCGTCGCATTCCCGCATCAGTTCGGTTGTTCGCAGTTGGGCGGCGATCTCGATCGCACGCGCCGCTTGATCGCGGGCCTGGCGCGTCATCCGAATGCCGGCGGCGTGCTGATCCTCGGCTTGGGATGCGAATCGAATCAGTTGTCCAAGCTGCTCACCGAGATTCCGGAAGCGGAGCGCGAGCGCATTCGTTACTTCGCGGCGCAGGCCACTGAAGACGAAACAGAAGCGGGTTTGCAGGCAGTGGAAGAACTGGTGAAGCTCGCCGAGCAGGACAAGCGCGTGCCTTGCGGCCTCGATGATCTGGTGGTCGGATTGAAGTGCGGCGGGTCGGATGGCTTCAGCGGCATCACGGCCAATCCATTGGTGGGCCGCATCGCCGACCGTGTCACCGCAGCCGGCGGCACGGCCGTGCTCACCGAGATTCCTGAAATCTTCGGCGCCGAACGTTTGTTGATGCAGCGGGCCGCGGATCGCGAGGTGTTCGACGGCATCGTGCACGTGGTCAACGACTTCAAGGAATATTTCCTGCGTAACAACCAGCCCGTGCACGAGAACCCGTCGCCGGGCAACAAGGCCGGCGGCATCACCACGCTGGAAGAGAAATCGCTCGGCGCCGTACAGAAAGGCGGTCATGCGACCGTTACGCAGGTGTTGCGCTATGGCGAGCGCACGACCAAGCCGGGACTGACGCTGCTCGAAGCGCCCGGCAACGACGGCGTTTCCTCGACGGCGCTGGTCGCCGCGGGCGCCACGATTCTGTTGTTCACCACCGGGCGCGGCACGCCACTGGGTTTCCCGGTGCCGACGCTCAAGATCAGCTCGAACTCCAAGCTCGCCGAGCACAAATCTCACTGGATCGATTTCGACGCCGGCAAGGCCTTGACCGCCGCCGATCCCGAGTCGGTCACCGACGAGTTCTTGCAGTTGATCGTCGACACGGCGTCCGGCCAGCCGGCCCGCAACGAGATCAACGAGCAGCGCGAAATTGCAATCTGGAAAGACGGTGTGACTCTGTGACTTTATCGCTCGCTTCCGTTGCGGTGCTCGGCAGCCGCAACATCAAGATCCCCACATACGACCGCAAGACTGTCAGCACCGGTATCGTCCATTTCGGACCCGGTGCTTTTCATCGTGTGCACCAGGCGTGTTATATCGACGATGTCTTGCACACCGATCCGCGCTGGGGCATTTGTGAAGTGTCCCTGCACAGCGCCGGCGTGCGCGACGCGCTCGTACCGCAGGAAGGCCTGTACACCATCGCCATTCTCGACGAGCAGTCTTCGTTCCGAGTCGTCGGCTCGGTGAAAGAGGTGCTGGTCGCGCCGGAGTCGCCGAGCGCCGTGCTGGAACGCATGGTCAATCCGGCGACGCGCATCGTCACCGCGACCATCACCGAGAAAGGTTATTGCCTCAATAAAGAAGGCGGCCTGGACTTCTCGCATCCAGACATCGCTCATGACTTGCGGCATCCCGAAGCGCCGCGGACCTTCGTTGGTTTTCTCGCGCGCGCCTTGCGTATGCGACACGACCTGGGCCACGAGCCCTTCAATGTGATCAGCTGCGACAATCTCGCGGACAACGGTCATCGGCTGCGCCGCGCCGTGCTGGATTTCGTTCGCTCGAGCGATCCTTCCCTGGTTGCGTGGGTCGAGAAAGAAGTGACTTTCCCATGCACGATGGTGGACAGCATCACTCCTGCCACCGACGACGCGCTTCGGGCGCGCGTGAAAGGTGCGCTCGGCGTCGAAGATCTTTGGCCCGTGCAACGTGAGTTCTTCTCTCAGTGGGTGATCGAGAACAAGTTGCGCGGTCCGCAGCCCGATTGGGCAGCGGTCGGCGTCACGGTGACGGATGATGTCGCCGGCTTCGAACGCGCCAAGCTGCGCTTACTGAACGGTGTGCACTCCACGCTCGCCTACACTGGCAGCCTCGCCGGTTACGAGACTGTGTCGTCCGCCATGAGCGACGGGGCGCTCGCTACGTTTGTCCGTCGCATGATGGTCGAGGACATTCGCGCCGGCCTGGCCGCGCCGAAGGGCCTGGATCTGGACCAGTACATCGAGGCGGTGTTGCGTCGGTTTCGTAATCCGACCATTCGTCATCTGCTGTCGCAGATCGCGTGGGATGGTTCGCAGAAGCTGCCGTTCCGAATCCTTCCGACGATCGCCGAGAACCTGGCGGCTGGCCGCTCCGTTGCGCGGCTGTGCGTGCCGCTGGCGGCTTGGTTTCATTTCATTCGTCGGCAGGTACAGCACGAGCGGCAGATCGTCGATCCGCTCGCGACTCAACTCACGGAGCTCGCCAAGCGTTGCACCGGCGATGCGCGAAACGATGTCGCGACGTTCCTCGGCTTCGAGAAGGTGTTCAGCGCCGAGCTCGCTGGCAATGCGACGTTCCGTTCGGCACTCGAGACCGCTTATGCGCGGCTCTCGAACGTGGACGGCCCCGCCGCGCTCGGCCAAGCACTCACCTCAGCGGTGTAATAGAACAACGGCCACCTGGGTACATGGACGTACCCCGCCGCCGCAGGCGGCGGCGAGAGGCAAAAGTCGCGCCTTTTGCCGACTCGCACGAGGGTCGTGGCAGGATGCCCGATCCCGAGTCATTTAAGCAGCGCCGGTAACCACAGCGACAGCTGAGGCACGAACACCACGATCATCGACACGGTGAGCGCTGCGAGATAGAACGGCCATATCGTTCGCAGCGCTTGCGTGACGCTGATCTTGCCGATCGCCGCACCCACGAACAGCACGGAGCCCACCGGCGGGGTGATCAATCCAATGCCTGCGTTCAGGATCAGGATCACGCCAAAGTGCACCGGATCCACACCGAACGCCTTGGCGACCGGCAGGAAGATGGGCGTGCAGATGATGATCAGCGGCGCCAGGTCCATGAACGTGCCGAGGATCAGCAGCACGACGACGAGCAGGATCAGGATGACGTACTTGTTATCGGCCACGGATGTGAGCGCATCCACCGCCGCCGATGGCACTTGCAGATAAGCGAGCAGCCAGCCGAACGACGCCGCCGCACCGATGACGAACAGGATCAGGCCGGTCGTGCGGACCGCGCCCATGCAGGTCTCGGCGAAGTGCTGCCAAGTCAGGCGGCGATACACCAAGCCGGTGACAAGAATGGCGTAGAACACGGCGATGGCGGCGCTTTCCACCGCGGTGAAGATGCCGGCTCGAATGCCGAAGAAAATCAGCGCGACCAGCAACAAGCCGGGCAACGCGGCGACCAGACGAACGAAGATCTCTTTGAAGCCGGGAAATGCTTCCGTTGCGTAACCTCGACGCCGGGCGATCGCCCAGCCCGTGAACATCACCACCACGGTCATCAGCAACGCCGGAATCACGCCGGCCGCGAACAGATCGGCGATTGAGATCGACCCGCCCGCGGAGGCGGAGAACAAAATGAGGTTGTGAGACGGCGGCACGAGCAGTGCCACCAGCGCCGCGGTAATGGAAACATTCACCGCGAAGTCCCTGTCGAATCCGCGCTTCACCATCTGCGGAATCATCGTGCCGCCAATCGCGGACACATCGGCGATTGCCGAACCCGACACGCCGCCGAAGAACAAGGAGGCGAGCACGTTCACCTGGCCTAGACCGCCGCGCAGGTGACCGACGAGCGACGACGCAAACGAAATCAATCGTTCGGAAATACCTCCGCGCATCATCATCTCGCCCGCGAAGATGAACAGTGGAATCGCAATCAACGACGCCGCATTCGCCCCCGCCGCCGTCTGCAACGCGACGACAATCGGAGGGATGCCGAGATAAAGCACCGTCGCGAACGACGCCGCTATGAGCGCGAAACCCACGGGAAGGCCGATGAGCAGCAGCAGCCCGAGTGAAACAAAGAGAATTGTTACAGCCATTTCGAACGCCTTCGCTTCAGACCACCACCGCGGCGTCAGCAGCGGCTGAGTGGGGTATGTTCTTCCGGCAGCTTGAGAAACCGGATGTTTCGCTAGCAGTCCTACCGGGACGTATTCACGGACGGTGCCGGAAGGACATACCCCACTCAGCCGCTGCCGGCCACCGAGCCTCTTACTCCGGCTCCGGCAGCCCTGATCCGCGTCACTCCGCCGCCGGATCCTGAGGCCGCGGCGGAACGAACAACTTCTCCACCGCGAAGATCGCAATCAGCAACCCACCGATACACAACGGCAGATAAGCCACCCCCTGCGGAAACGGCGCGCCAGCGATGGGAAAATCCCACGAGTCGCTCACCATCTTCGCCCCCCAGATCCCAAGCATCAGTCCGATGGCCGCGGCGATCAGACTCGTGACGGCGAGCAGTACTCTGCGCGCTGCCGGCTTCAATGTCTCAACCAGGATGAAGAATCCGAAGTGACGATTCGCGCGCACGCCGCAGGCGGCGCCCAGCATCATGGTCGTGCTCATGAACAACAGAGCGAGCGGCTCCGTCCAGCTCGGCGAATCGTTCAGCACGTAGCGGGCAAACACTTGCCAGCCTTGCACGATCGCCATTCCGCCCAGCCCCAGGCAAGCAATCACCAGGGCAGCACGATCCAGAACGTCGAGCACCGAGATCAATCGGGCCGTAGCAGGGACGGCGTCGGTTTGCTGATTGACGGACATGCGTTACGCCACCGCTCGAATGCTTTGGTAGATCTGTCCCAAGCCCTGTCGCTGCAGATATCGTTCGAGCAGCGGTTTCGCCGCGTCATGGAACGCCGTCGTATTGACCTCGTTGGCCTGTACTCCAGCCTTCAGCACGAAATCGCGCGACTCCGCATCCATTCGGTCCCACAGCTGCCGCATATACGGCACCGACTCACGCGCCGTCGCGACGATCAAATCGCGATCCGCCGGCTGCAACGATTCGAACGTTCGCCGCGACATCAGCAAAGCTTCTGGCGAATGCGAATGCATCGACTGCGACCAATAACGCGCCACTTCGAAGTGACGACTGGTATGGAACGTGCGCCAGTTGTTTTCGGCGCCTTCGATCAGATGCGTTTGCAACGCCGAGTACGACTCACCGAACGGCAGCGGCGTCGGGTTCGCCCCCAAAGCGCGCGCGAGCTCGATGAAAATATCCGAAGGCGGCACACGAATTTTCAAACCGTGCAGATCCTTCGGCTCGTGCACCGGTCGACGCGTGTTGTAGAACGATCGTGCGCCGGCATCGTAAATAGCCAGGCCGACCAGATCGCGCGTGGCAAAACTTTCCAGCACCGCCCGGCCCGCATCGCCGTCGGTCGCGCGTCGCATGTGCTCCACCGACTCGAACACGTACGGCAGCGAGAAGATCTGGGTCAATGGAAACGGATTGTTCAGCGGCGCGAAGTTGACGCGCGTGATATCCAGAGCGCCGAACCGAGTCATATCGATGGTGTCGGACTCACGACCGAGCTGGCCCGCGTGATACACGCGAATGTTCAACCTGCCATTGGTTTCCTGCTGCAGCTTCTTGCCGATCCAACGCACGGCCTCGACGGTCGGGTAACCATCGACGTGCACATCGGCTGCCGTCATCGTCGAACCCGGCGCCGCAGCGGCAACACGTGCGCTGCTCGCGCAGACCGCGCCGATTCCAACCAATAGCTCGCGACGATTCATTTTGTATCAGCGCGTGGCGTTGGACGGATACTGACCCGCACGAACACCGCGACACTCGACTTCACCGCAGCCCTCGAAAATGTGGCGCGATTGCTGACCGATGCGAATGTCGTGAACGCCCGTGATGGCGCCCGTGGAAATCACATCCCCGGCGCGCAATGGGCGCCCGCGTTCAGCACACTTGTTCAACGCGAAGGCCAGTGCGCCCAGCGCGCCCTGCCGAATGAACGCCGTGCCGCGGCCGACGAGTGCATCCTCGATGAACGTCAGTGCGACGATTTCTTCGATGGAGCGCCACTCGCCCACGGCCGATCCGACCACGACGCCCCAATTGTTTCCAAAATCGGAAATGACCGCGCCCGGTCCGATATCGTTGAGCGTCGCGAGCGGGCTGCCAGCGACTTCCACGCCCAGGTGAAAGCTGCGCACCAGCTCCGCTGCTTCATCGATGCTCCAATCTTTCTTATTGGCCGGAGCATCCTCGTTCACACGCAGCACGATCTCGGCTTCGACTGCCGCGAAGCCACCGTCAAAGATGGGAAAATCGATGACCTGTCCGACGCGCGCCGTATAGAGATTGCGCTGAAAGACCGGACCGACCAGCCGCTCTTCGGGGAACTGCTGCGCGAACGCCGCCCCGATGCGCGCCACTTTCCAGCCGACGATAGTGTCCGGGAAACGCTTGATGGCGGCTTCCTGACAGGCGTAAGCATCCGCCAGATTGGTGGGCACCTGGCCCGGAAACTGCGGAAGCGATTGCCCCGCCAGCCGCGCACGGACGAATTGTTCGGAAATCATTTCGGCGCCGTTGGCCGGCAACCCATGCAACACCGCGCTGTTCATGTCGCAGTATCTCCCCCAGTCGACGCTTGAAATTCTGGGTCGCGAGCAGCCCTGCGCCGCCCCGATACACCGAAAACTGTATATAGGAAACCGGTGTCATTTACAATCCACCGGCCTCGATCGCTCAGTCCCGACAAGGGTAATCAATACGTGCCGCGCTGAATGTAAGGCACCGCCGCGAACAACTTCCGCTCCTCGCCGCGAGGATCGTCGACCAACTGCGAGCTCGCATCGAACACCATGGTCGCGCGCGCCGGCAGCTCGTACGGACGCCATTCGGGAATGCCTGCATGCGTAGGCTTACCTGTACGCGCGAACGCAAGAAACGCCTCGCTCATCTGATCCGCCGTCTTCTGCGCATCGGCATTCTGACCCGTCAGGGATCGAGGTTGCGCGATGTTGTCGAACACCAGCGGAATATCCATCGCGTGCTGGGCGCCGTAGCGGCCGTTCTCGAGCGGCGAGCGGTAATTCAACTGATAAACGTACGCAGGTGAACCTTGCGCCGCGCGCAGCTCTGCCTCGATCACAGCACCGCGCCAGGAACGACCCGCCGTGGTAGCCGCGAAGAACACCTCGGTGGCGGAATATTTGGGATACAGCTTGCGATACTCGGCGATGACGTACTCGGGCTGAATATCGACGTGAAGTTGGGGCAACAAGCGCTCCGGCAGTTCTTCCCAAGTCAGCTGTTCCACTCCCGGCTCGTTGCCTAGGAATGCCCGCGTCTCATCGCGCGTGTTGCCAATGATCATGGGAATATCTGCGGCGAGCGGCGGCGCATCGGGATAGAACGGATGACGCGATAGCACCGACTGATCGAGCACGGGACCGAAATACACGTTGCGCCCGACCATGGACGGATCACTGGCGCGAATCGCGGGGACCAGATCCGCGGTCGGCACGTCGTTCAACTTGCTCACGTCGCTCGGCGCGATCTTCAATGTTTGCAGAATCGTTCGGGCGCGCTCCGTCGCGCCGCGCGGGCCGGCGGCAGTAATTTGCTGACCGCTCATGGTCGCGGCCCGCTGAAACAGCCCTTTGGCCGCCGGCATCGCCATCAGCGTCGCGATTTTCGCGCCGCCGCCGGACTGGCCGAACACCATGACCCGCTGCGGATCGCCACCGATGAGCTCGGCATGATCACGCACCCAAGTCAGCGCCTGCACCAGATCGAGGATGCCGACGTTGCCCGACGAGGCGTACTTCGATCCGCCGAAGCGCGCGAGATACAAATGTCCGAACACATTCAAACGATGGTTGACCGTGACGACCACGACGTCGCCGCGATTACACAGTCGCGTGCCGTCATAGGTCGGATGCGATCCGGAGCCGTTGCTGAACTCGCCGCCGTGGAAATAAACCATGATGGGCCGCTTGCGCCCATCGCGCAGAGCCGGCGTCCAGACGTTCAGGACAAGGCAATCCTCACTCACGTTCTCCCGCTCGCTCGACTGGGGGCACGAGGGACCGTAGCTGGTTGCGTCACGCGTCTTCTTCCAGGCGACCGGTAGCTGCGCCGGCTGGAAACGTGTGTTGCGAGTGTCGGCGCCGTACGGAATGCCCTTGAAAACATGGACACCCTGCGCCTTCACGCCAGCCACTTTGCCGAAGCGCGTTTCGAGAATGCTGCTCTTGCCAGAGTTGGCGTGCACGATCGACGGCAGGCTCAAGCTACCAGCGAGGAGCAGCGAGCCGCCGAGCAGCTCGCGTCGAGAGATCGAGGAGGGATTGTTCATCTGAAACTCATTCTTCAGGTCGGGAAATCCATCCCTGGCTTTGCAACCATTGCCGGCAGCGCTCGATCCAGCGATCGCCGGTGGTGGCGTTGTTCAGACCGTAGCCATGGCCTCCTGCGGGATACACCATGAGCTGCGCCGGAATCTTCCTGGCTTGCAGTGCTTCGAAGAAACGAATGCTGTTGGCGACGGGCACGGTGGCGTCGTCGGCGGCATGCACAAGAAACGTCGGCGGCGTTTCATCGCTGACCGCGAGCTCCGCCGAGAAACGCTGCATGTCCGCGGACGCCGGCGCATCGCCCAACAGCATCTGACGCGAACCCCAGTGCACGGTCGCGTCAGTGAACGTGATGACCGGATAGATCAGCATCAGAAAATCCGGCCGCACGTCCGCGCTGGTCCATTGAGCCAGCACGGGTGTTTTGAACATCGTGCCCGTGGTCGCGGCGAGATGTCCTCCGGCCGAGAACCCCATGACGCCGATGCGGCCCGGATCGATCTGCCACTTCGCCGCGTCACGCCGCACCGTGGCTACCGCCTGCTGTGCATCCTGCAAAGGACCGACGCGCTTGTCTTTCATATGCTTGTCGCTGGGCGTTCGATATTTCACCACGAACGCAGTGACACCCATTTCGTTGAAAGCGCGCGCTACGTCATAACCCTCTTTGAGGATGGACACGCCGCGGTATCCACCGCCAGGAAAGATGACGACGGCCGCCCGCTTCGGATCCTGTTTGGCGGGCCGGTAGGCCGTGATCGTGGGACGAGAAATGTTTTGCAGGAACGGCCACTGGTGATTCGGATCGCGCACCGATTCTTCGTCCGGCGCCACGATGGCGCCGGGAATCTCACCGGGATATAGCGGCTGCGCCGGCGGCTCGGCTGCGCCGGCCGCCGTCATCGTCATCCACCCGAGCAATCCCAACGCCGTCTGGCGCAATTTGTTGCCCGCCCTCATGACTTGGCCGAGCCTTCGATCGCTTCGTAACGCATGTCACGAAACACCGCCGCGCCCTGACCCGCCACGTAAATGGCCGGCCGCAGGCTGAGGAAGTCCCAGGCGACGTTGTGGTGATAGCCGCTCACTTCCATCTGCACGTCGAATTTCTTCCATTGCTTGCCGTCGGTGCTGTAGCGAATGGTCACGATGTGCTCGTCGTTTTCGATCAGCACGTGCAGGCGTCGCCCGACGCCCGGTGGCAATTTGAGACGTCGCTCCAAGCCGTAGCGGTGCATGACCAGACCGTTCGCATCGAAGCCCAGGCCGCAATACAGCCGCTTGTTATAAAACAGCAGCAGACCGGCCTGCGCACTGTCCTGCAGCTCGATGTCCACCGTGACCCGATACGACGTGTCCGGAGTGATGAAGGACAGCGGCGAGCAATCGTGCGGCTGCGTGCCTTTGCCGGCGATACGCAGCGCTTTGTTCTGGTACTGCACGCGGCCCATTTCGTTCGACCCGGGATTGTAGAAACCCCACAGCACGCCGAAACGGTTGGTGGAAAAATCATCCGACAGCGGCATGCCGTTCGGCGACGGTTTTCCTTTGGCCGGTTTGGCGATCGGTTGTGACAAATCGCCGCCTTTGGCGCGGAACCAGCCATCCTTGGTCCACTCCACCGGATCGAGCAGCGTCTGGCGGCCGAGCGTCCAGTAACCGTTCTCGTAACCGTGATACACCATCCACCAGTCGCCGGCCGGTCCTTGCACCAGCGTGGCGTGCCCGCGCGACCACCACTTTTCTTTGGCCGAGTAAGTGCGAACGATGGGATTGGCCGGATCGTTCTCCCAAGGCCCGTGAATGGATTTGGAACGCGCAACGATCACCATGTGACCGGTTGGCGGCCCGGCGGTCCCGCCGACCGCGGTGATCATGTAGAAGTAATCGCCGTGGCGCATGACTTTCGGCCCTTCGGGCGCGAACGATTCCACCACCCACTCCTCGGGATAGCGCCAGGGATCGTACACGTGCTCGACGGGGCCGTCGGTAGCCAGGCCGTCGTCGGTGAGGCGCACGCGGTCGCCGCCGCTAAGAAACAAATAGCGCTTGCCGTCTTCGCCCACCACGTGACCGGGGTCGATGTGATTCGGCAGGTTCAGATCGATGGGATCGCTCCAGGGTCCGCGGATGTTATCGGCGTGGATCACATACGTGGATTTGCGATCGGGCCAGCGCGCCGGAATATAAATGTAATAACGGCCCTTGTGCTTGATGAGCTCGCAGGCCCAGACCGAGCCGATGGGCTTGGTGAGCGCCGCGATCACCGGCTGCCAGTTCACCAGATCACGCGAATGCCAGATCACCACGCCGGGATAGGCGTCGAACGACGAGAACGTCATGTAGTAGTCGTCGCCGTCCTTGAGAATGGTCGGATCGGCGTGATCGCCCGCGACGATGGGATTGAGAAACGTGCCGTCGCCGAGATCGGCCTGGCGCTGTCCCTCGATCCCACGGCGCCACGTCTTGCCGGACGTCTTCCCGGACGCCTGGGCCTCGCTGGCGCATGGAGTTGCACTTTGAGCGGCGGCGGGGAGAGTCCCCGCCGCCGCGCCCAGAATCGCCGAGCCCAGCAGCTCGCGTCGACTGATTTCGGTCATTGTCACCTTCGCTCAGAGTGAATACTGCAAGCCCAGATAGTACTGCCGTCCCGTGTGCACGTAGTTGTTGATGCGCTCCGCGTTGCTGTCCATCAGGTCGGTGCGGTATTCGTCCGTGAGGTTGAGCGCCTCCAACGACACCTTGAAGTGATCGTTGATCTTATAGCTCGTGGAGAAGTCCACGTAAGTCGATTCATCCGTGAAGTCGATGTCGTTGGGCACACGCGAGAATGCATTGGTCATGAACGAGTCGCGGTACGCCACCGACACGCGCGCACTGAAGATGTCGTTGTCGTAGTACAGCGTCGCGTTCGCGGACTGCTCCGACAGGCCGACCAGATTGAGAATGCGCGGCGGCTCGCCTTCTCCGGCGAAGTTCACCTTCGACTCCACGTTGGTGTAGTTGAGGATGGTGCCGAAGTTGTTCAGCCACGCCGGACCGAACGTGAACGGCTGCTGGAACTGAATTTCGAAGCCTTCGAGCTTGCCGCCGCGACCGTTGATCGGCCTGCGCACCTCGAACGTCTGCTCCGGCCCGGCCGGCACTTGATCGAGCAGGCTGTCGGGATAACCCAGTTCCACCCAAGGCACGAACGTCGACTGGGTGGCCACGAACGAATCGATGTCCTTGCGGAACAGCGCCAGCGCGAGCAAGCCTTCGTCCGAGAAGTACCACTCGAACGACAAGTCATATGCGTCGGCCCGGAACGGATCGAGATCCGGATTGCCCACGGTCACGGTCGGTGGAGTGGCGAAGCCGCCGATGGCGATGCCCGGCGAGAGATTGCCCAGCGGCGGCCGCGACATCACTTTCGAATACGCGGCGCGCACCAGGAAGTCCTGAATCGGCTCGAGCACCAGGTTCACGGCCGGCAAGGTGTCGTCGTACTTGCGGTTTACAGTGGTCTCGATGTTCTGGCCGCTGCCGACCAGTAGACCGGTGGACGCGAGGTCCGTTTCGACGTAGCGCACACCGACATCGCCGCGCAACGGCATGTCGAACACCGTCGTATTGAAGTCGACCTGCACGTGATATCCCAGATCTTCTTCGGTCACGCTGCGCACGTCAGCCGCCGTGGCACGCAATGGGAAGCACGCGTCGTTGTTGTACAAGCCGATCGCATTCGCCACCGCCCGCACGTCGGCGACGAAGAAGGTCGGCGCCATGCCGGGCGCGAGATCGTTGTCGCCGTAGCCTTGCTGACGGCCCAGAGCCGAGGTGATGGCCACTGAGCAATTGGCGTTGGCGGCGGTCAGCGTGGTGTCGCGCGCGCCCGCTGTCACATCGAAGCCATACTCCTTCCACGACACGCCGCCTTTGAGCGTAAACGTGTCGTTGAGCTCGAACGCCGTTTCGATGCGAGCCGTGTCGAACTCGTTGGTCTGATCGCTCGGGCGCTCGCGCACTTCGGAAAGCGTCCAGTTCGCCGGATTGCTGATATCGAATCCATAGGAAACGAACGGGCGCTGATCGTTGCCACGGAAGTCGTACACGAAGTTATCGGAGTCGAAATTCTCCAGAATGATGGTGGTCGCGCGCTCCACCTCCAGTTCCGACTTGGACGTGCCGACCAGCGCGTTGATCTTGACGCGATCGCCGATCTCCTGGTCCAGCGTCAGCGAGTATTGGTTGAATGTGGTGTTCCATTCGTCGAGGCGGTTCTCGGAACGCACGTCGACGTCGTTGAATACGCCGTACACCATGGTGCCATTCTCGTCGATCTCGTAATCCAGCACATCGGTCGCGCCGCGCCCCGAGGCATTGGCGCGCGAGTGGGAGATGGCTTCGATGAACGGTTCGGTGCGCTCGGCATCCAGCTTCGAGTGCAGCACGTCGAAACTCAGCAGCGTGGTATCGGTTGCCTGCCACTGCAACGAGCCGGTGAGGCCCAGCCGGTCCTGATCGTGCTCGAAATTCACATAGCGCGGAAAGCGCGCATGCACAGAATTGTTGACGCGCGCCTGCTCCTCAGGGCTCAAGCCCGCGGGCAAGGTTTGCCAGCGATCGGCGCCGGTATTGCCATTGCGCTCCCAGCCGCCGGACTGCATGCCTTCTTCGCGAGTCTGGCGCTGCGAGTACGCGACAGAGAACAGCGCGCCGAATGTTTTACTGTCGTTGCTCATGCTGACCAGCGCGACGGCGCGCGGATCGGCCTTATCCGACAGTTCGTTGTAGCCCTGCTGATAGGAGCTCACGAATTTGAAACCTTCGAAATCCAGCGGGCGCGCCGTGAACAAATCGATGGTCGCGCCCAACGAGCCTTCGTCGACTTCCGCGCTCGAGGTCTTGCGGACGGCGATCTGATTGAACAACTCCGATGCGAATACGTTGAAATCGAAAGCGCGCGTCCGGTTCGTGCCCACTGCGTCGGTGGCGCTCGTCGTGGTCAGCGCTTCCATGCCGTTGATGCGAACCCGAGAGAATTCGGGACTCAAACCGCGGATGCTGATCTGTCGGCCTTCGCCGCCGACACGATCGATCGACACGCCGGGCACGCGCTGCACGGACTCGGCCAGGTTCGTATCGGGAAAGTCGGCGATGTCTTCGGCAAAGATGGCGTCGACCGCGCCGGCGGTGGCCTTCTTGATCTCCAGCGACTGCTCCAGACTTTCGCGATAACCGGTCACCACGACTTCTTCCACCGCTGACTCCGAGGCGGTGTTCTGACCGGCTTCCTGGGCATGGGCGCTGCCAGCCACGATCGCACCGGCCAATAGGATGTGCACAGCTCCGCGTAACTCGAGCGAGTGCTTGGACAACTTCGACATGAGACCCCCAATCGCAAATGCTATCGGTAACAATCAGCGACCCACGCACGCACTGCTGCTAAAGCGCGCAACGTGATCGCCTCCGGTGCTCCGGATCGTCCTTACCGCCGGCTCGGTGCTGGGGCGTCGCTTCCAGCGACGCCGATCGTGAGTGCTGCTGGCCTCACCAGATCATGGGCCCTGCGAGCAACGGCGCCGTCAGAGGCGTCGTCCATGCAGGCAGCAGCTGATGATTCAACGTCGGAACCCATCCCGCGTCCGCGCCCAGGTCTGGATCGTTGCTGGCATTCCATGCAGCCACGACGTCGACTGGATTGCGCACCGGCGGGCCGACCAGCAACGTGCCGGAGGCGGACACCGCGGTGCCGTTGAATCTTTCTAGAATCCGATCGGGAGCAAAGCTGCGAGGCGCGGCGAAGAAGTTCTCTTCGGCGTAGATCGCGGACTCGATGCCCACTCCCCAGCTGTACTGATAGTTCGGCGTGTTACGCAGGTCGTAATAGTTGTTGTAGAGATGAACTTGACCGAAGCGCACGCGCGGCACTCGCTGCCCGACGCGCTCGAAAACGTTGTGATGCAGAGTCACGCGCAGCTTGCCGCGGTCCGCGGCGGTGCTGTCAGAGGAGCCGATCAGCATCACCTTGTCGTGATTGCGGAAGCGGTTCCACGAGACAGTCACCAGATCCGAGGCGTTGGTGATATCCAGCGAACCGTCGTGCACCTGATACAGCACGCCGAAATAATTCGGCTGAGTGCTGTCGGCGGTGACGCGGTCCTCGAACGTGTTGTGATCGATCCAGACATTGTTCGTGTCGCGCAATGAGATCGAGTCGTACAACGCGTTCCAGGCGCCTAGCGAACCGTCGGTAGGCGACCACTGCGGGAAGCAGTCGTAGGTATCCTGGAAAGTGATGTTTCGAATGATGATGTTGCTGCGGCTGTTGGCCACACCAGATGTGCCGCGGATGTCGATCCATGCGCCGCGGATCGCGGCCTTGTCACCGACGCCGACGATGGTGGTGTTGGAGCCGACGCGAATACGAACGCGTGGCTGCTGAGCCGCGGCCGAGGCGGCGCGTGCCGCTTCCAGCGGACCTGACGGCGCCACCCTGCCCCACACCGCCGGATCGTACGTCGCTAGAAATTGCTCCAGCGTGTAGCCGTCGCGATAGTAATCGGCGCAGGTCAGCGGCTGGTTCGCGTCATCGACATTGGCGTCGATCACGCCCTTGACGTAAATGATCTTCGGCTCGTTCGAGGGAGTCGTCGGCGAGGTCGAGGACACCGCGCCGTTATTCAACGCGGCGATGAGCTCACTGCGATTCCTGACGACATACACCTGCTCGGGCGCAGCCGCAGCGCCGCCGGTCACGCCGGCGCCGCTCGCGGCCCAGCCGTTCTCGGCATGCAAAGTCTCACGACCTAGGTCCCTGTGGTCATGCGCGTTCGCGGTTGCGCAGCTCAACGCTGCTAACAAGCAACCTGCGCGCAGAATCATTCCCGTCGCACGCACGCTTCCCCCTTCATGTCCGGCAACGTGCTCGTTGCCGGAGTTGTTTCAAACTGTCGTTCTCCCGAGCGTTTAGAACTTGTACCGGGCGCCAAGCAGGTACTGCCGGCCCTGGTGGTGGTAGTACGACAGGCGATTGCCCGCCGAATCCACGTACTGATCCTGGAACTCGTCAGTGAGGTTGAGCGCTTCCAGGGTCAGGTCCAGGTTGTCCGTCACCGTCCAGGTCGATGACGCGTCAACGGTGAGCGTCTCTTCCGTGCCTTCGACATCGTTGAGGTTTCGGCCCGGCACCGTGGTCAGGAACTCGTCGCGATAAGCCGCCGAGACACGCGCGCTGAACGCTTCGTTTTCCCAGTACAGCGTGGCGTTGTAGGCCGACTTCGACAGACCGGTGAGATCTTCCTTGACCACCGCGCCGCTGGCGTCCAGATATTCGACCTCCGATTCCACGCCGGTGTAGTTCAGAATCAAACCGAAGTTGCTCCACAATCCCGGCAGGAACGAGAACGGCTGCTGGTAGCTGATTTCGAAACCTTTCAGGTCGCCGCCGTCGGTATTGGTCGGCACCGCGAATTGCCAGCCGGAAACGCAGGTGGCCGGATCGGGAATCGCGGTTCCGCACGCCGCGATCGCAACGCTGTCGGGCAGCCCCAGCGGATTGTTCGAGAAGTTATCGGTGCTGCGCACGATCTGCACGAAGCTGTCGATGTCCTTCATGAACAGCGCCAGCGACAGCAGCGAGTCCTCGGCGAAATACCACTCGAAGGACAGGTCGTACGCCTTGGCTCGATACGGATCGAGCAGCGGATTGCCGACGGTCAACACCTTGTTCGCACCGTTGATCGACGCCGACGCACCCGGCGCGAGAATGCCCAGGCCCGTGGCTCCGCCACCGCCGTTCGGACGCACCATCACCTTGGCGGCCGCGGCACGGATCACGAGCTCGTCGGTGAGATCGAGCGCGACGTTCAACGAAGGCAATGTGTCGGTGTAAGTGCGCTCCACGGTCAACTGCAACGGCGCGCCGATGTTGGCCGCATACCCCGAAGAGGTTTGCTTGGTTTCGACGTAGCGAACTCCCGCGTTGGTGCGCAGTTGCCGTCCCCACACTTCGGTCTTGAAATCGGCCTGCACGTAGCCGCCGGTGTCCTCTTCCTCGATGCTGTAGTTGTTGCCCAGCGCCGGCTCGATGCCGAGCGGGAACAGCGAGCGATCGTTCAATCCAAACAACGCGGTGGCCTGATCGATATCGGGAATGATCCAGCGGGTAGCGGTGCCCGCCGGAACGTTCAAGTTGCCGCTGATGCGCGCCAGCTCGCTGTAGCTGGCGATCGGCGTAGCGCGGATGGCGGGCGACAACGAACCTTCCTGGTTCGCGGTCGTGCCGTTCGAGCGCACCAACGCAGAGGTCTCGAACTCGAACTTTTTCCACTGCGGACCGGCCTTGAGCGTGACGGCATCCGTCACGTCCCAGGCGACGTCGAACGAAACTGTCTTGAACGTATTCGAGGAACTCTGCGGGCGGAGACGAATCTGCGACAGCGCCCACGCCGAGGGGTCGTCGACCGCCGCATTGCCATAGCTGATCACCGGCAAACGGTCGTTGCCGCGGAAGTCATACACATACCCGTCGACGTCGGGCCGATCGAACAGCAGCGTGGTCTGTACGGGATTGTCGTGCTCGGCTTCTGAATAGCCGGCGAGGCCGCGCAACCGCACCGAATCGGTAAAGCTGTGCGTACCTTCCAGGGTAAGGTGCGTGAAGTCGGTCTCGAGCTCGTCGAAGCGTGCCTCGGAACGGATGTCGACGTTATCGAACAAGCCATACACGAGGGTATTGCTCGCGTCGATGATGGCATCGCGCACCACGACGTTCCTGATGTTGGCTGCACCGTTGGAACTGAACACCGGTGCTTCCAGGAAGATCTCGCTCCGCTCGGCCTCGAACTTGGCGTACATGGCATCCAGACTGAGCAAGGTCGCGTCGGTAACTTGCCACTGCAACGAGCCGGTCAAGCCAAGCCGTTCCTGCTCGTGCTCGTAGATGTCATAGCGCGGAATGCGCGGGCGGAACGCACGATTCAGCTGGTCCAGCGTCACGCCGGTCAGAGCGGGATCCTTCGAGCCGAACGCAGCGTTATTGTCGATCGCGCCGCTCGCGTTTACCGCGTTCTGCCAGCGCACCGTGCTCGATCCTTCATCGAGCAGCTTGCGCTCGGTATACGCCACCGACAGCAGCGCGCCGAAGCGGCCGTCGGCGAAGGTGTCGCTGATGAGAAAGGCGCCGCGCGGGTCGACATCCTCGTTGATATCGTTGTAACTGGCTTGCGCGCTGGTGACGACAGTAAAGCCGTCGTAATCGAAGGGCCGCGCCGAACGCAGGTCCACGGTCGCACCCAGCGAGCCTTCTTCGATTTCGGCGCTGGCGCTCTTGCGAATCGTGATCGAGTTGAACAACTCGGACGCGAAGGTATTGAAGTCGAAGGAACGGTCGCGATTGGTGCCACCCGCGGCGTCGGTGCCGCCATTGGCGCTCATCGCCTCCATGCCGTTGATGCGTACACGGGTGAACTGCGGACCCAGGCCGCGAACGCTGATGTTTCGGCCTTCGCCGGCATCGCGGGCGATGGAGACGCCGGGCACGCGTTGAATCGATTCGGCGAGGTTCAAATCCGGAAAGTCGGCGATGTCCTCGGCGACGATGGCGTCGATGGCGCCGACCGCGTCGCGCTTCTCCTCGAGCGCCAGGCTCAGGCTTTCGCGAAAGCCTGTAACCACCACCTCTTCCAGCGCGGCATCCTGTGCGGACGCTGCCTGATCCGACTGTTGTGAAATCGCCGCAGTACTAGCCGATAACGCCGCGACCCCCAACACGGTTCGCACCGCAAAGCGGAGCGCACCGTGGCGACCTACCTTCGACATGATAGTTACCCCCATTCCGAAATCGCCCTGACACCGCTGATCTGGACCATCACTGGCCACCGGCTTCTGGCTGCCCGGGTATGGCCGTCCTGCCAACCCTTGCGATTGGCCATCCCGATTTCTGACACCGGTAGCATCCTGCGCGCGCAGCGTTGACACCGGTGACAATGAGAGGCTAACAGAGCAGCCAGCCGGCCGGCAAGACACCCCCGCCGGCTGTTGTCTGGACGCCAAAACAGGTCCCGATGGGCCTACAATTCCGGGCTTCGGGTTTTACATTCACCACGGAACACGCCTTTGTCCATGAAACCGGCCATCATTTGCTTCGGTGAGGTCTTGCTTCGCTTGTCGTCGCCCGGCAAGGAGTTGCTGTTGCAGTCGCCACGGTTCGACGCCCATATCGGCGGCGCCGAAGCCAATGTCGCCGTCTCCTTATATAAGTTCGGTCATCGCACCCGTGTGGTGAGCACGCTACCGGACTCGACGCTCGGCCGCGCCTGCGCCGACGAGTTACGCCGTCATGGCGTGGACACGGATGCGATCAACTATCGCGACGGTCGCATGGGAATGTATTTCCTCACGCACGGCGCGGGTCATCGGCCGGCGGAAGTTCTCTACGACCGCAGTAACTCCGCCTTTGCAGCGGCTCCCGCTTCGACTTACGACTGGCCGGCGCTGTTGAAAGATGCGCGCTGGCTGCATGTTTCAGGAATCACGCCTGCTGTGAGCAGCACGACCGCAGAGGCCGCTGCGCAAGCGATGCAAGCTGCGCGCGCAGCCGGCGTCCAGATTTCGTTCGACTGCAATTTCCGCGCGCGACTGTGGGGCTCGCGTTCACCGGAAGCGCCTCAGCTGTTGACTCGTCTATGCGAACAGGCCGATGTGATTTTCGGCGACGATCGCGATCTCGCGTTCATGCTGGGCTTCAAGCCAACCAAAGAAGATGCGCGCCGCGAAGCGGCCGATCTCGCGTTCAAGACATTCAAGCAGCTTCGTTACATCGTCTGCACCGAGCGCGCTCGCGCCAGTGTCGATGTTCAGCAACTCACCGGTTTGTTGTTCGACTCGAAGAACACCTACACCAGCCGCTCGTACCCTCTGCATAGCATCGTCGACCGTATCGGCGGCGGCGACGCCTTCGCGGCCGGCGTTCTGCACGGCCTGCTCACCGACATGACGCCGCAAGCCGCCATCGACTTCGGCGCCGCCGCGGGCTGCCTGAAGCATTCCATTCCCGGCGACTTCAACCTGCTGGGCGTGTCGGATGTGGAACTGTTGCTGTCCGAGAAAGGCGGCGACGTGCGTCGCTAAATCTTAACCATCAGCGCCGTCCGCAGGACCCATTTGTAGCCGGCGCTGACGTATCATTGTTCTCCCTTTCAGCGCCGCGCCCAGCTCATTTTTCGCGAGTTCCGGTGTGCGGATCGCGCCTTTGGCGGAGGACGATATGTACGAGTTCAAGCGGTTTTACATCGACGGCGCCTGGGTGAGCCCGCCGGGCCGTAAAGAGCTGGCGGTCATCAATCCGGCGACGGAACAGGAAGTCGGCAAGATCATGCTCGGCACCGCCGAGGACGTGAACGTGGCCGTGAAAGCCGCGCGCGCCGCCTTCGAGACTTATTCCCAGACCTCGCGCGAAGAACGCGTCGCGCTGCTCGAACGCATCATCAAGGTTTATCAAGCGCGCATGAAGGACGTGGCCTTGGCCATTTCCGATGAAATGGGCGCGCCGATGAAGTTCGCGTTGAATGCGCAGGCGGGCAGCGGCCTCGGTCACTTCATGTCGACGCTGGCGGCGCTGAAAGAATTCGAGTTCGAAGAAAGCCTCGGCACCACCATGATCCGCCGCGAGCCCGTCGGTGTGTGCGGCTTGATCACTCCGTGGAACTGGCCGCTCAACCAGATTGGTTGCAAAGTCGCTCCCGCGCTCGCCGCCGGCTGCACGATGGTATTGAAGCCCAGCGAAGTCGCGCCGCTCAGCGCACACATTTTTGCCGAGATCATGCACGAGGCCGGTGTGCCGAAGGGCGTGTTCAACATGATCGATGGCGACGGCCCGACGGTGGGCGAAGCGCTGTCACGCCATCCCGACATCGACATGATGTCGTTCACGGGTTCCACGCGCGCCGGCGTTCAGGTCGCGAAAGCGGCCGCCGATACGGTGAAGCGCGTCTCGCAGGAGCTCGGCGGTAAATCAGCAAACATCATTCTCGAAGACGCCGATCTGAACGCCGCCGTGAAAAGCGGCGTGCTGTCGATGATGTCCAACACCGGCCAGTCATGTAACGCGCCGTCGCGAATGCTCGTGCCGAAGAAGCTGTACGACGAGGCAGTGAACATCGCGAAGAGCGTCGCGGCCAAGCCGGTCGTGGGCGATCCGAAAAAAGACGGCGTGACCATGGGCCCGGTGGCCAACCGGACGCAGTTCGAAAAGATTCAGCGCTTGTTACAAACGGGCATCGACGAAGGCGCCACCGTGGTGGTTGGCGGCCCCGGCCGGCCGGACGGCATCGACAAGGGTTATTTCATCAAGCCCACCGTGTTCGCGAACGTGAACAACAACATGACCATTGCGCGCGAAGAAATCTTCGGGCCGGTGCTCGTGATGATTCCGTACGAGAGCGAAGAAGAAGCCATTCGCATCGCCAATGACACCGTGTATGGCCTGTCGGGCTACGTGTATTCGGGCGACATCGAGCACGCACGCAAAGTGGCGCGCAAGCTGCGGACCGGCATGGTGCATTTGAATGGCGCTTCCACCGACGTGAACGCGCCGTTCGGCGGCTACAAACAGTCCGGCAATGGCCGCGAGTGGGGCAAGGAAGGTCTCAAGGAATTCCTCGAGGTCAAGGCCGTGATGGGTTACTCGGCCGCCTGACGCCTCAAGGCTGGGGCCCGTGATCCGGATTGGGCGCCGGTGCGGGCCCGGTGCGGCGATCGAAGAAGCGGACCACTTTCATGCCCGCGAGCTCGGTGTCGCCGCTCCATTTCATGTAGTACTCGAGCTGGCCGGTCTTGGTGATGCGGAATTTTTCCAGGCCGCGCGGGCCACGACTCGCGCGGCGCTCGATCACGAACCATTCGCCGTCCCAACCGACTTCCGAATCGGCCAGCTGTCCTTCCGGCATCGATACCTGAGTGTGACTGCCGGCCTGGACCCGGCGTGACTCGACCGCGGAAACGAATTCGAAGCGCGTCGGATCCAGCTGTTTGATTTCCAGAGTCGGGCTCACAGCAAGCATGCGGCGCAGGTTTTCCTGCTGTTGTTTCTGCCATGGACGGGGACCTCGACGGCGACCGCCGGCATCCGGCGGCGGCGCATCCACATCGATGGGCGGCGGCATGCCGGCAGGACGCGAATCTTCCATACGTCGCCGCATGCGCTCGAAGCGTTCCCACTCCTCGGCTTGCCGTTCTCCCAGCATAGCTTCCGGATCGTCACTGGTCGCCGTGTTCAACACCCAGAAACCAGCCAGCTCCACCGGCCGCTTTGGCATGGCGTCGTAATCCGCAAGCGCGAGCGCGGACGCCAGGCACAGCACGACTGCGGTGAGAGCACGGTAGAGCAAGGGCGTTACTGGCGGCGTTATGAAATATAGGGAACCGTAGCGGGCCGCGAGCCAGCTTAAAGACTGCCCTGACGTGGAGCAACCCTACTTAGCCGCGGAGGTGCCGCGTTTGTCGATTGGCTCGTTCCGCTGCAGATACTCGATGAGCGCCTTGCGCTGCTCGGCATCGGGGATGCCGGGGAATCCCATCGAAGTACCCGGGACCGCCGTTTGCGGCTGCTCCAGGAAGCGATCCAGCCGCTCGGCGTCCCACACGCCGCTCTGTGCCCGCAGCGCCGGCGAATATTCTTCGAAGCCCTGCGCTCGGGCGACCTGCCGGCCGAACAAGCCGAACAGATCGGGGCCGAGGCGATGGTACAGGCCATCGTGGATGGTGTGACATCCCAGGCATTGCGCGGCGAACAAGCCAGCGCCATTCAGTGTCGACGCCGGCTCGATCAGGGTGAGTGTCCAGTCGTCGCTCCAGATCAGGATGCGACCATCCTGCAGCTGCAGGATGTCACGCACACGCTTGTTGAGCGCGATGGGCTCCTGTAACACGACGCGATCCTCATCGAGGACCAGTCGATACAGCGAGCGGCTGGACAGCGAGCCCACCAGCAGATTATCCGCCCAGATCGGGAACAGCTCGCCGCTCAACGCTGTCACATCGGTCACGCCGGGGCTGGGCAACCAGGACAGCACCGGCTCCGGGTAGTCGCTGTGACGGCCCGGATGTTTGCTCAGCGGCCAGGCGTTCGAGCCGTAATCGGTGCCGTAAGTCACGATGGGCCAGCCGTAGTTGGCGTGCTCCGACAGCAAGTTGATTTCATCGCCGCCCTGCGGGCCGTGCTCCGCTACCCAGAGCTTGCCGTCGCGCGAGCGCGTGATGCCCTGCGGATTGCGATGTCCCATCGTGTAGATGCTGTGCTGTCCGGTCGCAAGATCGATCATGATCGTCTTGCCATAGTCAGCGGCCGGATCTTGCGAGAACGCCTGGTTGGACTCGATGCCGGAGAATCCGAAATCGCCTAGCGTGAGCAGCATCTTGTTACCTTCCAGGAGCAGCATGCGGCCGCCGATCTCCTCGCCCTGGAATGGGTTCTTGCCGCGCTTACGATCCGTTCCGGTCAGCGGTATGCACGGCTTGCTTTCGAACAAGGTGGACCACTGGGCGCCGGAAATAGCCTGCTGCAGATTTTTCAGCGGGGTCGTCAGTTGCGAGACCCTGACGACGAAACATTGTTCCTGCGCCTTCCAGTAGTGATGAGATGCGAGGATACGAACGTCGTCGCCTTCCACGGCTGCGGCAATATCAGCAACGCGGAATCGCCAGGTCTGCACTTTGGGTGCGCCTTGAGCACGCCAATCCGCCGTACGCGTCGGTTGTCGCGACGACCCGCCGAATGCATTAGCAAACTCTTCGCGGTTCGCCGGCACTCGCGTCGCGAGCTCCTGGATCTTGAAGCCGGCGGGGTCCGCGGGCGCGTCGATTACATATAAATGCCCATCGCCGGTGGCGAACAGGATCCGATCGCCGAGCAGGGTCAGACTACCGCCGCGAGTCTCCGGCTCGGGGATCCAGCCTTCCCGGATGGTCGCACGCAACGGATAGTAGGCCGTGGAGAGATAAACCTCGCGCGTCCTTCGCTGGACGCCTGAGGACGCCTCCAGATGCGAGAAGCCATACGCGCTCACCACACCGGTGAACACCACGATCGCCGCGATGGGCAGCCGCCGCAATCCCACGGGACTGATCGCCAAGGGCACGATGAGCGCGATCACGACGACCAGCGGAATCAGCAGGTAGCGCGGCAAGACAATCGACAGCGCCGCCGCGCCGATGAGGAACAGGCTCAGCACCGCAAAAGACCGGACCAAGGATCGGCCGGCGGCGCGCCAGCTGGCGGTACGATCCACCAGCAACGACAGCAGACAGGCGCCGCCAAACGCGCCGAGCGCGACCAGCAACCCCAGTTTCTGCTGCCGTCCCAACGCCACCCATAATTCGGCGTACTTCAGCACGGGCAGCAGCAGCAGAAGCAGTGCTCCGCAGGCGTACCAGGCCAGGCGCTGCCACAACGGTGGGTGCGCGTCGCTCAAATCGAACCCGTCCTCGCTTGTTGTAGAAACTAGAGCGTGTAACGCGAGCAGTGGGTCTTAGGATCCCCGCGATTGAAAAATATCACGGGGTTGCCTCGATTCGATTCCGTACTGGCCGCGAGCCGGCGGCCCTTCGTTCAGCGCATCTTCCAGTCCAGCATCAGGCCGAAGGTACGGGGACGAATAATGAAGTCCTGCACGCCCAGGCCGAAGTCGCCATAGCCGAACGTCACGCCGCGCTTGTCGGTCACGTTGTTCACGAAGGCGGTGACGCCGACGTTAGCGAACGTCGCGTTGACGCGCAGGTCGGTCTGGCCATAGCCGTTGATACGCAGGTCCGGCGTTTGCAACGACTGCGGCGCGTCGGTCAGGTAGCGATGCGCCAAGGTGATGGTCGGTTCCGACGCATACGGCAGGCGCGCCGTCGCCATCGCGGACACCTGCCACTCCGACGAACCGGGCAGTTGCTGGCCGTCGCGCAGGATCTCGTTGCCGGCGCTGACGACGGTTTTGGTCAGCTGACCATCCAGGTGCGTGACGTTGAGCGAGAGATCGAACGCATCCGTCACCCGCCACAGGCCGCTGAACTCCTGGCCGATGTTACGAGCTTCACCGGCATTGGCGCCGTAAGTCACATCGTCCGGCCGGTACAGACGGACCTGCAGATCGCTCCAGTCGATCAGGAATACCGTGAAGTCGGTCTGCACGCGGCGATCGAGGAAACTGTTACGCATGCCGATCTCGTAATTCCACAGCGAGTCGGTTTCCCAACCGCTGGGCGTATTGAAGCCGTCCAGCGGGAAAATGGTGTTGGGATTGCCGAAGCGATAGCCCTTGGACGCCAGGGCGTACACCATCAGGTCGTCATCGCGACGCCACGCCAGCGACACCTTCGGCGCGAAGCCGTCTTCCGTCTGATGGCCCCGCGGCAACGTCAGCGACCCCGGATACAACACACCGGAATAAACGGCCTGGCTATTGACCTCGGTATCGAACCAACGGCCGCCGAAGGTCAGGGTCCATTGATCGGTGAACCGATAGTTGGCTTCGCCGAACACGGCTTTTTCCTCGCCGTCGGTGCGGCCGACACCCCAATAAAACATGTCGCCGCGCAGGTCCGCCGGATTTCTGTTCACCGACAGAATCTCGTACGAGCCTTCGGAAGTGATGTAGTCCTTGAAGGTCTTGTCGGTCGAGGTGCCCATCACGCCGATCAGATAATCGAACTTCTCGCCTTTCGGCGACGCCAGGCGCAGCTCGTAGCTGCGATTCTCGCTCGTGCCCGTGTCCAGATACGGCGTCGGATTCGGCAGCACTTCGCCCGGCGTGTCGTCGTCGATGGGCGGCAGCACGCTATAGAACTCGGTGAAGTCGTTGGTCAGGCTGCGTTCCTTTTCGCTGTAACCCACCAACGCCGTCAGCGTCGCGAAACCGAGATCCTGATCGAGGCGCAAGCTATGCAGCTGCAACTCGTATTCGACCGGCTCGTTCACCAGCGTGTCGCGCACGAACTCGCCCAGCTGCGGATAGCGATAGCCGAAATCAGGCGTGTGATTCTTATCGTAGAGGCTCAACAAGGAGAACTTGGTGCCTTCGGCCGGCGTCCACACCGCCGAGAAGCGGCCGCCTTTGTCGGTCTGTTCGTTGGTCGCCTTGCGGCCGGTGCCGACGTTGTCGAGATAGCCCGCCTCGGTGCGATAGTAAGCGACGCCGCGAATCGCAAAGGTATCGCTCAGGGGCACGTTGATCATGCCCTTGCCGGCATAGCCGATGTCACCATCGCTGTGATGCGTGCTGCTCGCGGAAGTCTGCAAGGCTGCATCGAAGCCCTCAGTGCTCGCCTCGCGCGCGACATAGTTGATCGCGCCGCCGAGCGCGGACGAACCGAACAGCGTGCCTTGCGGACCGCGCAGCACCTCCACTCGCTCCACATCGAACGTATCGACGTCGGGAATGGCGACGGCGTAGCCGGGCTCGGTCAGCGGAATTTCGTTGATGTAATAACCGGTCGGCCCTTGACCCTGATCCTTGCCGACGGATGTACCGACGCCGCGAATGATGGCCGTCGAGTCACCGAGCGGTCCCGCGTTGAACACGACGCCCGGCGTGCGGGTCAGATAATCCTGCATGCTTTGCGCACCGATAGCTTCGAGCTGCGCGCCGGACATGGCCGACACGGAGCCTGCGATATCGCGCGCACGTTCGGGTCGCTTGGTGGCAGTGACGATCACTTCGTAAAGCGATTCGCCGAGACCTTCGGCGCTCGACGCCGTGTTGGTATTGCGAGCGGCCGGCGCGGCCGATTGCTGCGGCTCCGCCTGAGCATTCATCTCGGCGCGCGCCAGATGTATCGCCGGACCACTTTGAGGGTACGAACCGGAACGCGAAGTCACATTCGACAAGTCGCGCACCAGGATGGCGTTGGAGTCGGTGACCGAGTAGGTCAGCCCGGTGTTGGACAGAATTCTTTTCAGCGCGTCGAGATCGTCGTAACGGCCGACCACGCCGAGCGTCTGTTTACCCTGGGTCAGCTCGGGCGCGAAAAAGATTTCGCGATTGCTCTGGAACGCGAACGCCTTGAGCGCGCTGCCCAGATCCTGAGCTTCGATGTTGAACGCGCGCGTTTCGGAGTGCGCGGCTGCTACTGCCTGCGACAGACTCGGGGCGCTGGCCGTGGCCAGCACGCAAGCGATGATCGCCTTCAGATGCGGCCGGGCCGCGTGCCTGTTGTGCATGAACCGTGCTCCCCATTCTGGTGTAGTGTGACCAGTAAGACGCACGCCATTGCAAAACTGTTAAGGCGATTCGAATCCCGATTACTCACCCGCCGTCAGCAGAATGCGAGACTCATCCCGGCTCGCGATCTGTAGTGGATAGTGACCGGTGACCGTCTCGACGAAGCTGTCGCTGTGCCCTGCTTTGAACACCCCGCTGACGCGCAGCTGTCCCAGCGCCGGATCGGCGAGCTCGATGCGCTTCGACGAATAGCGGTTGATCTCGGCCACCGCCGCTTCGAGCGTGTCGTTGTCGAACACCACCTGGCCTTGCCGCCAGCTCACCACTTTGCTCACGTCGGCCTTACGCTTTTCGACGGGCGCGTCGTCCGAGACGATCAGCGCCTCACCGGCAATCAGCAGCTCGGGAACCGGCGGTGGATTGATCAATCGAGCCAGCGGCGAAAGAATCGGTTCGACGGAAACCTTGCCTTCCGCGAGCGTGACTTGCACGGAGTCGTGACCGTTCAGTCGGACGTCGAAAGCGGTGCCTAGCGCGGTCACGCGCCGATCGCCTGCTTCGACTACGAACGGCCGGCTCGGATTCTTCGCGACTTGGAACCACGCCTGCCCGGCGAGCAAGCGAACACTGCGCTGCTCGGGCGTGAAGCGCACTTCGATACGGCTGTTAGTGTTCAACACCACTGAAGAGCCATCCGACAAGGTGATATTGGAGCGCTCGCCGATGGCCGTACGGAATGCCCCTCCTTCGGTGGCAGCACGCGTGATCATGCTTGCAGGCGAGACCGGACTGTCGCGAAACATCGGGGCAACGGCGTAGGCGATCGCCACGGCAACGCCGACAACAGCCGCAGCCGTCGCGACTTTGAAGAAGCGCAACCGATGCGTGGCGCTCAGCGCTTCACGCCGCAACTTCAAGACGCGGTCATCCACTCGCGCGGCCGCCAACGACGACCACGTCTGCTCAACGGCTTCGAACGCCGCCCTGTTGCGCGGATCGGCCGCGAGCCAGGCATCGAACTCCGCGCGCGTACGGGCGGAGTCGTCCTCATCGAGACGACCATGCCAGTCCGCGGCCGCGGCGTAGATGTCTTGCAGCGGTTCCATGCTCATTTTTCCAGTCCTCGCGCCATGTGCTCCTTGGCACGCCGCAAATGGAATCGAACGCTCTCGACGCTGATCTGCAGGCTGGCCGCGATCTCCTCCTGTTTCATACCTTCGTACAGACGCAACACGAACACATGACGGGTGCGCGCCGGCAGCTCGAGCAAGGCCCCGAGCGCCCGATCGAGCAACTGCCTGCCCTGTAAGACGCGCTCCGGCGAAAAATCGTTAGTGGGCAGCTCACAATTTTCCAGGGGGTCGTGGTCGGCAGCATGCCGCACGGCCCGGCGCCGCACCCGATCGCGGATGACGTTCGCGGCCGTCTGGAAGACATAACCTTCCAGATACTCGATGTCGTCGAAGTTGGGCCGATGCGCCAGGCGGATGAAGACTTCCTGCACCAGGTCGTCGATGTCGTAGCTTTCCCGGATGCGCTTTTCGAAGTAACTGGTCAACGGCCGGCGATAACGCCGATCCAGATGCACCAGAAAATCGCCGGCATCGGTCGCGGGCGCGACCGGCACGGACGAGGCAACTTGTTTGCGCCAACGAAACATCGACACCAGCGGCAGGTTTCAGGCGGGAGTTCGCCCGAGCTTAGTGCTGGGATCGGCCGCCTCGCAAGCCCTGGCCCCCCCGAGATGGACCAGTCGCGATGTTATGTGGCCCGAGCTCGCGACCTCAGTCTTCCAGCTCGATCCAGGTCGGCGCGTGATCGCTGGGTTTTTCCCAACCGCGCACGTCGCGATCGACGCCACCCGCCTTGAGCCGCTTGGCTGCGGGCGCGTTCAACAACAGGTGATCGATGCGAAGTCCGGCATCGCGTCCGTACGCATTCCGGAAGTAATCCCAGAAGGTGTAGATGGTCGCGTCCGGATGCAGATATCGAATCGCGTCGACCCAACCCTGCTCGACGATGCGCCCGAACGCCTCGCGCGTCTCGACACGAAACAACGCGTCGTCCACCCAGCGCTCGGGCTTGTAAACGTCGTTGCCGGTAGGAATGACGTTGTAATCGCCCGCCAGCACCACGGCATTGCTGCTGCCCACCAGCTCGGCGGCATGCACTCGCAGCCGCTCCAGCCAGCGCAGCTTGTAGTCGAACTTTTCGCCGGGCGCCGGATTGCCATTCGGCAAATACAAACATCCGACGATCACGTCACGAACCACTGCCTCGATGTAGCGGCTGTGCAGATCCTCGGGATCGCCGGGCAGCGCGCGCCTGATCTCGGTGGGTTCGCAGCCCTTGGTGAGAATGGCGACGCCGTTGTAACTCTTCTGCCCGTGCCAGATCACGCCGTAGCCGAGCTCGCGGATCGCAGCTTCGGGAAATTTTTCGGACGGCGTTTTCAATTCCTGCAGGCAAGCCACGTCGGGCGATGTTTCCTGCAGCCAGCGCACCAGGCTGGGCAAGCGCGCGTGGATGCTGTTTACGTTGTAAGTCGCGATCCGCATGAGTTGTCTCGTCAGCCGCGCGCGATGAAGGCGTCGATGTTCCGCGCCAGCACCACCATCGGCACGTCACCGCCCATCACCACCGCGTCGTTGAATTTGCGGAAGTCGAACTTGTTGCCGAGCGCCTGCTGCGCCTTCTTGCGCAGACGGTTGATCTCGCTGTGTCCGACCTTGTAGCCGCACGCCTGGCCCGGCCACGCGCAGTAACGATCCACTTCGCTGGTGACCTCTTCGATGCCCGAGCCGTTGGTGCGCGCAAACCATTCGATGGCCTGCTGCCGCGTCCAGCGCTTGGCGTGCAGCCCAGTGTCGACGACCAGGCGGCAGGCGCGGAAGGCGATGGATTGCAGGTAACCCAGCCGACCGAACGGATCGTTGTCGTAAACGCCCAGCTCGGAGGCGAGTTGCTCCGAGTACAGCGCCCAACCTTCGGCGAACGCATTGAATGCCAGCAAGGAACGGAACAACGGCAGCTTGAATGTATATTCGCCCTGCCACACGTGGCCCGGGATGGACTCGTGATATGTCAGCGTCGGCAACGCGTAAGTCGTCCACAGTTTGGTGGTGTGCAGGTTGATCCAGAACTTGCCCGGCACTTTGCCGTCGATCGTGCCGGCGCCGCCATACGCACCCGGCGCGCCTGGCTCAACCTCGGGCGCCATGCGCTTGATCTCGAGATTGCCTGGCACGAGCGTCGCGAACGCGCGCGGCAATCGGGTGCGAATGTCTTTCACCCGATCGTTGAGCAGCGCCATGATCTGAGCGCGGCCTTCATCGTTGTCTGGGAATTGAAAGCGCGCTTGCTTGCCGAGCGCGGTCATGCGCTCGCCCACCGTTCCTTGGGTCATGCCCTGCGCCTTGAGAATGCCGTCCATCTCGGACTGCAGAGCCCGCAGCTCTTGCTGGCCAAGCTCGTGAATCTGATCCGGGGTCATGCGCGTCGTCGTGGCCGCGCTCAGCGCCCATGCGTAGTACTCGTCACCACGCGGCAGCTTCCAAACGCCTGCGTCACTGGTCGCGCGTTTGCGATGAGCTTCCAACTCGGTGAGCTGGCGCTCGAGCGCGGGCGCGACTTTGTCCTTCGCAATCTTCGCCGCCTTGCCGGCGTAATCGCCTTGCATGTCCTTGGTCCGCTGCGCCAGGGAAGTGACCAGCGACCAATCGGCCACGTTACCGCTGCGAGCCATGCGCAGCTGATTGAGCGTCTTGTCGAGCAGGAAATCCGGCGCGATCACACCCTGAGCAGCCGCGGCTCGCAGCCGCCCGGTCTCACCATCGAGCTGCCCTGCATAGGCTTCCAGACGTGACAGATAGGCGTCCGCATCGGCCCGCGTCTCAACCGTGTGACGCGAATCGAGCATGCTCGGAATTTCGAGGAATGCGCCGGTGTTCTGCGCGACGACGTAAGGCGCGTTCCGATACGACCAGTTCTGATTGAGCGTGGAAACATCGCCATAAGGAAACTTGAAGCCTTCGGCGGCGAACTCATGCGCAGTGCGCATGACGTCCACATCGATACGAGCCGCCTCGCCGAGCGTCGAGGTATCGATGGCCTTCAAGCGTTGCAAACGTTTCGCGATCCGCTGCGCGATCGCACGCTGGCCGTCCGCCGAGCGGTCGGTCAACTTCGATTTGAGCGCGGCGCGCGCGCCGGTATCGATGCCCAAGCCCGTGGCGCTCTCGGGATAGTCGACCATCAGCTCTTCGGCCAGCTCCGCGAGCAGGGTTTCCGTCGCCTTGTCGGCGCCGGCCGCCTTGCCGCTGGTCTGGGCCAGGGCCGGCAGATTGGCGACGGCGAGCGCGGCGCCTGTTCCCACAATGAAATCGCGACGGCTGGCGGACATCGGACGGCAATCCTCCTGACAAAAGGTCGGACGCGGCGGCGAGCAACGCTGCCGGACATGGCGAGGCGAGTTAGGGAGTCGCGCCCGACGGGCCGGAATTGGAGCGGGCGACGGGTCTCGAACCCGCGACCTCAAGTTTGGGAAACTTGTGCTCTACCAACTGAGCTACACCCGCGCCCGGCCGATTCTAGGCAACCGCCGGACAATTGCCAATGACGATGTCGCCCGGGGGGCCAGCCGCAACCGGGGTGCACGCCGGGCTATACTGGCCCATCCTCCGCTCCATCCCGCCCTATCGTCCGTGGCTCTCCGATTCGATTTACGTGACCTCGAACTGTTCGTGGCCGTGGCGGACGCCGGCAGCATTGCCCGCGCCGCCGAGCGGTCGCATACCGTTGCCTCGGCGGTCAGCAAGCGGATCTCGGACCTGGAAGACAACCTTGGCGGCGCGCTGTTGCTGCGCGGAGCGAAAGGGGTGGAGCTGACGGCGGCCGGCCATGCGCTGCTGGCAAGAGCTCGCGTGCTGCTGCATCAGGCGGCCCAGCTGGACGACGAGATGCGCCGACACGCCAGTGGCGCTCGCGGCTACGTACGAATGTTTGCAAACATTTCGGCTATCGTGGAGTTTCTGCCACACGCCCTGGCCTCGTTCGCCAGTCAGCATCCCGACATTCACGTTCATCTCGAAGAGCACGTCAGCTCCGCCATCGCCACCGCGGTCGCGGACAACTCGGCCGACTTGGGCATCGTCAGCGAGCTGCCGGTCATCGACGGGTTGAGCACCGTGCCGTTTCGCAATGACGATCTGGTGGTGGTGTTGAAGCCGGACCATCCGCTGGCCGGGCGCGACTCGCTGTCATTCTCGGAACTGATCGACGAGCCCTTCGTCGGTCTGCACGCGGGCAGCTCCTTGCATCGATTGCTCACACGCGCGGCCATGGAGTCGGATCGATCGCTGAACTGGCGCGTCCAGGTCACCAGCTTCGACGCGGCCTGCGCGATGGTCGCGGCCGGGCTGGGCGTGAGCATCGTGCCGCGAGCCGCCACGACTGTGTATATCCGCTCGTTGTCGCTGGCTTCGGTGCCGCTGACCGATGCCTGGGCGCAACGGCAATTGTTTCTTTGTATTCGCACCGGGGCGCCGCTGCACTCCGCTGCCAAATTGCTTTACGACCATCTGCAGTCCCAGTTGAAGAAATGACCGAAGACCGTCCTAGCGACTCCATCTCCAGCGGGCCCTCACGCCGCACGGTGCGCAGTTTTGTGATTCGAGGTGGCCGCGCGACCGTGGCCCAACAACGCGCATTGGATGAATTGTGGCCGCGCTACGGCGTGGAATTCAGCGCGCAGCCACTCGATCTCGATCGGCTGTTCGGCCGGCGCGCCCCGCGCATGCTCGAGATCGGCTTCGGCGCGGGCGAAGCGCTGCTGGCTTTTTCCCAGGCGCATCCGGAGCTGGATTGTATCGGCGTGGAAGTTCACAAACCCGGCGTCGGTCATCTGTTGCTGGGCGCGGACACGGCCGGATTGCAAAATCTTCGCGTCATCTGCCACGACGCCGTCGAGGTGTTACAACAACAGCTGGCGCCCGGCTCCATCCAGCTGATTCATATTTTCTTTCCCGACCCCTGGCACAAGAAACGCCATCACAAGCGGCGCCTGATTCAACCCGAGTTCGTGGAGCTGCTGGCGCGCGTGCTGGCCGTGGGCGGCACGCTACGACTGGCGACGGACTGGGAACATTACGCCCTGCAAATGCGCGAAGTCCTCGACGCCTCGCCGTCGTTCGCGAACGACGCGCCGGACACGGGCTTCACCGCCCGCAACCAAGAACGTCCCTTGACCCGATTCGAACGCCGCGGCCAGCGGCTCGGACACGGCGTTTGGGATTTGAGCTATCGAAGAATCGCACGCGACCTCGCCGCTTCGTGACAGAAAAGTCACATTCGAGAATTGGCAGAAAAAAATTCACGTTGCTCCTTCGGCACCACCGGCAAAATGAAATTAACACACGTTGTGAGGGTGAATTCATAGCGTATTTGGAGCGTGCGACTTGACGCCTTGCAGAAAAAATCCTACTTGAATCCAGCGCGGCGCAGGACTAAAAGAAAGCTCGATGTCACGCGCTTTCTTTTGACGCAAGGATGCCGCCTGCAAGGACTGCTCCCTCTCTCCTGCTGGAGGATGGTCAATGACTTCGCCGAGCCCGGTCGTGGGTGATTGGTATCGCCGCTTCAACGGCGCCCTGTTTGAAGTAGTCGCGGTCGATCGTGACGACGGCACTGTGGAAGTCCAGCATTTCGACGGCACCCTGGAAGAGTTCGACCTGGAATCTTGGGAAGAACAGGATTTCGAAGAAGCGCAGGCGCCGGAGGACTGGACCGGCTCGGTGGACGTCGAGCCCGAGGACTACGAATCGGAGCGGGAGATCGCCACGGCCAGCGCCTGGGTCGATCCACTGATGAGCCTGGATCGTTCCGAAGCGTCCGGTTATTCCGAGTGGCCTTCGCCTCGGGATTTATAACCTTTCGTCGCGACTGTTCTCTCGTTTGTTTCTTATTCCGATCAGGCGCGCGGCCGATCCAGCTCCCTGATCTTGTTCCGCATGAACCACACCAGCAGCAGGCCCGGCGTGGCCAGCAGCACGCTGACCACGTAGTACATATCCCAGCCCGCCGTATCGGCCAGCCACCCAGCGGGGCCGCCGAGCACATATCGTGGCGTCAGCGCGAGCGCCGACAGCAGCGCATATTGAAAGGCGCTGTAGCGCACGTCGCACAACGCCATGATCAGCGCGACCGATGCGATGTTGCCCATGGCGCCGGCGACGTTATCGATGCTCACGGCCGCGATCATCAGCGGCCAGCTTTTGCCTGTCAGGGCCAACGCGTAGTACAGGAAGTTGGACGCGGCCTGCATCGCTCCGAAAATCAGCATCGAATTCAACAGGCCCATGCGCACCATCAGCACGCCGCCGAGAATCGCGCCGACGATGGCGCTCGCGGTGAACAGCGCCTTCAATACCAGCGCGATCTCAGTTTTGCTGAACCCCACATCCATCATGAACGGCGTGAACAGCCGTAGCGCGAAGGCGTCGCCGACCTTGAACAGGATCACCAGCGCGATGAAGGCGATGGCGCTCGGGGAGCCAAGCAGCTCTTGCAACGGCACCACCAAAGACTCTGTCAGCGTGCGCGGCGGCTGATGCTCATAGTGGGGTTCGGGCGCGAGCAACGTAGCGATACAGAACGCCGCCATGACCGCGGCAAGAATTAGAAACGCGGGCTTCCAGCCGAGAAAATCCGCTACCACCAGTGCGAACGCCGAGGCCAGCCAGGCCGACGTTCTATAACCCAGGTTATTGGCTGCCGCCGCCAGGCCACGCTCATTCGGCTGCGCCACGTCGGTACGATAGGCGTCGAACGCGATGTCCTGCGTCGCCGAGAAAAACACGATCGCCACGGCGCATATGGCGATGGGTGTGAGCGAGACCGCAGGGTTTTGCAACGCGAACAGGCCAATCGCCACCGCGAGGGCCAACTGCGTCAGCGCGATCCAACCTCGTCGACGACCGAGCAGCGGCAACGGAAAACGATCGATGGCGGGCGCCCAGAGGAACTTGAACAAATAAGGCAGCGCCACGTACGAAAGAATGCCGATGGTGGTGTTGGTCGCCCCGCTGTCCTTCAGCCAGGCCTGCAACGCGCTCTCGGTGATCTGATTGGGAAAGCCCGAGGCCGCGCCCAACACCATGATGGCGACCATCTTCGGACTGGCCAGAATGTCGCGCCACCGCGGTTTCTGCGCCGGAGTCGCCTGGGTCGTGCTCGCTGCCACTGTGCTCATGGCGGCCGATTATAGAGAAGGCTTGGCCCATGGCCGCGCCTGCGAGCTCGGATCGCGCGAAATCAGGCCGAATCTGGTCCGAAGTCGAGCAGAAATCGACTACCATCGCCGCGTTCCCTCATTCAGCGTTTGTGACATGCGTGCCTTCATCGACCTGTGCCTGCAGCTCGGCGTGCTGCGCTTCGGCGAGTTCAAGCTCAAATCGGGCCGCGTCAGCCCGTACTTTTTCAACGCGGGCCTGTTCAACTCGGGGCGGGCGCTGGCCGAACTGGGCCGCGCCTATGCGCAGGCGGTCGCGGGCGCCGGCGTTCAGTTCGATGTGATCTTCGGCCCGGCCTACAAAGGGATTCCGCTGGTGGCCACGACAGCAGTGGCGCTCGCAGACCGGCATGGCCGCGATGTGCCTTGGGCATTCAATCGCAAGGAGGCGAAGGATCACGGGGAAGGCGGCAACATCGTCGGCGCGCCGCTGCGGGGCCGGGTGCTGATCGTCGACGACGTGATCACGGCCGGGACCGCGATTCGCGAAGCCACCGACATCATTCGCGGGGCCGGAGCCACGCCGGTGGGCGTCATTCTCGCTTTGGACCGGCAAGAGCGCGGGCAGAGCCGGCTGTCGGCGGTCCAGGAAGTGGAACAAACATTGCAGCTCCCCGTGACCAGCATCCTGCGACTGGCGGATCTCATCGACTACCTGCGGCAATCCGGGGACGCGGCGCAACTGGCGGCAATCGAGCGTTATCGCAACGAATATGGCGTGTGACCAAAAGTGTCCAAAGTTGACGTCACACGGACGCCTTACGGCAGAATACGACCACTCACCTCAGGGGAAAATTGCACACCGATGCGCGTGATTCGCATACTGACAATCGTCGCTGCGACATTTGCATCGGGCGCTGTGCTTGCCGCGCAAAGCAAGAACAAAAGCAACGCCTCCGACGAGGCGTACTTCCGCTGCAGGGACGTCAAGGGACAATCCCTGTACGGCGACAGCATGCCGTCTGGCTGTCAGGGCCAGGACACCGAAGTGCTCAACGGTCACGGCATGGTGCTCCGGGTCATCGAGGGCGATCAGACACGCGCCGCCCGGATCTCACGCGAAGTCGCCGAAGCCAAGGAACGCAGGCAGCGCCAGGAACGCGAACAGCGCGATCGCATGCTGATCGAGACTTACGAGAACGTGGCCGATATCGAGCGGCTGCGCGATCAACGCATCGAGCTGCTGGTCGCCCAACGCCGCGTAACCGAGCTGACCATCGCGAACATGCGGGAACGGCAAAGCCGTCTCGAATCGCAAGTCGCGCGCTTCAAACCTTACAGCAACAAGCCGAACGCGCCAGCCCTGCCCGACCACCTCGCCGAGGACATGGTCAACACGGTGAAGAGTCTGCAGGTCTATGAAGCGTCGCTGGAGAAGAACCTGGCCGAGCAGGCCGACGTGAAGTCGACCTTCACGGCCGACATCAAGCGGTTCAAGGAACTGAAGGGAATCAAATAGTCGAAAGGGCCTCGGCCGCTTTCGACCAGATAAACACGTTAGCCTCGGCCGGAGCTGCCGAAGCCGCCCGCGCCGCGCTCGGTCGCGGCGAACTCATTTACCACGTCGAACTCCACCTGCACCACCGGCACCACCACCAGCTGCGCGATGCGCTCGCCGGGTTGAATGGCGAACGTGCTCTGCCCGCGGTTCCAGCACGAAACAAAGATCTGCCCCTGGTAATCCGAGTCGATCAACCCGACCAGATTGCCGAGCACGATGCCGTGCTTGTGACCGAGACCCGAGCGCGGCAGCACGATGGCTGCGTACGCAGGATCCTGCAGATAAATCGCGATGCCCGAAGGAATGAGCTGCGTATCGCCGGGCTTCAACTCCAGCGGCGCGTCGATGCAGGCGCGCAGGTCCACACCCGCGGAACCTGACGTCGCATATTGCGGCAAGGGATAGTCGCGACCGATGCGAGCATCGAGCACACGAATCTGCAGGCGACGGCGCGTATCGGCGCCGGACATTCCATCAGCGGGCATGAGCTAACGTGGGCGTGGCAGCTGGAGTTTGCGTTTCTGTTGGCTGAGCGCCGCGCGCGCGATAACGCTGCGCGATCAGCTCGACCAGCTGGCGCGCCAGAGCGGCTTTGCTGGTCATCGACAATTCCTGTTTGCCGCCTTGCCAGTAGACGGTGAGCGCGTTCTCGTCCTTGTCGAACGCCAGCCCGTCGCCGACTTTGTTGGCGGCGATCATGTCGAGGTTCTTGTTGGTGAGCTTGATCAGCGCGTTGCGCTCCACGTGCTCGGTCTCGGCCGCGAAGCCGACGAGGAAGGGACGCGACTCACCGCGAGATACCGTGGCCAGTACGTCCGGTGCGCGCGCCAGCGCGAGATTCAATGTGTCGCTGGTTTTCTTGATCTTCTCGCATGCGATTTCTCGACAGCGATAATCGGAGACCGCCGCGGCCGCGATGAAAATATCCGCGCCGACGACGTTACTTTGAACCGCGCTCAACATTTGTTCGGCGCTTTCCACGTCGACGCGGTCGACGCCGCGAGGCGTGGGAATTTGCACTGGACCGCTCACGAGCACGACGGTCGCGCCCGCTTCGCGAGCGGCTTCGGCGACGGCATAACCCATCTTGCCCGAGCTGCGATTGCTGATGAATCGCACCGGATCGATCTTCTCCCGCGTCGGACCGGCCGTGACCACGACCTTCAAACCTTGCAGCGGGCCAGCGCCGCCGCGCGTGGTGAAAATCTCAGCGGCGATCTGCGTCGGTTCGAGCATGCGACCCACACCAACTTCACCGCATGCTTGTTCGCCACTCGCAGGGCCGAGCACTCGCACGCCGCGCTCTTTCAATGTGCGTACGTTGGCTTGAGTTGCGGGGTTCGCCCACATCTGACGGTTCATCGCGGGAGCCACCGTGATCGGCGCAGTGGTCGCGAGACACAGCGTCGTCAGCAGGTCGTCTGCGAAACCATGCGTGAGCTTCGCGAGGAAATCGGCCGTGGCGGGAGCAATCACAATCTCATCCGCCCAGCGTGCGAGCTCGATGTGACCCATCGCCGCTTCGCCGCTCTCGTCCCATAAATCGTCGCGCACCGGCTTGCCCGACACCGCCTGAAAGGTCAGCGCCGTGACGAATTGCTGAGCGCCACGTGACATGACGACCTGGACTTCGGCGCCCTGCTCGATCAAGCGGCGCACCAGATCCGGGCTCTTGTAGGCCGCGATTCCGCCCGTGACACCCAGAACGATTTTGCGAGGCTGCGAGCTCATGGACGAGATTATGGGGGCGGCCCGAGGGCCCGGCAAACCTCGCCGGCGCATACAGGCATTCCGCGCGGGAATGGGTCTCCGCCCGCCTGCACAGCGCAACTTAGGCGCTAAAGAGGCTACTTCCGTCGCTAACAGGCCGCCATTTCGCTCACATCCCGATACTTGCCGCGGCCGCCGCGATCCGCATTGGCGCCTTGGGCCGTTCGTACATCCGTTTCATATATGAAAGGAGCGTCGGGCACCGGTCGAGCAGTTGGACTTCGTTGCCCCAGTCCAGGGTGTAGGCGAGCACGAAATCGCCGACCGTCACATGGTCTCCAACCACGAACTCGCGGCCGCGCATGTGCTGTTCCATGACGGCCGCCATCTCCCGGAATTCGCGGCTGGCGATCTCGATGTCCGCCGGGCTCCGCTGCTCCTCGGGATAAAGGAACGTGTGCCGCGCAATGCGCCACAGCGGCTGTTCCAGTTCCGTCGCCGTGAACAGGAGCCAGCGATTGAGCTGGGCACGCAACTTCGGATCGGTCGGCACAAAGCGCTTCTCGGGATATTTCTCGGCGAGATAAAGGACGATTGCCACCGATTCCGTCAGCACGACATCGCCGTCCACCAGCGTCGGGAGCTTGCCGGCGGGATTGAGCCGGAGGTACTCGGGCGTCTGTCCTTGCCCGGCCAGCAAGTTGACCGTGATCGCCTCGAAATCGACACCCAGCTCCTGCAAGGTCCAGCGGGCCCGAATCGAGCGGGTGGGAGCAAATTCGTACAGCTTCATTGCGCGTCTCCTCCAAGATTGCTCAAAGGACGTCCGCGGCCCGCCCCCTCCGACACGCCGGCGATATAACGCAAGCTCCGCTCCAAAGCGCCCGGGCTCGGCGTATAACCCAAGCCCGATGCCGGGAGAGCACTCATTTCTCGACAAACCGAGCCGCATTTGCCTCGAAGCCGCCCCGGCCCAGTCGCAGAGTGATGGACCCAGCCACCCCGGAGACAAGGATGTCCATACGCGACTGGCCGGAAAGCGATCGGCCCAGGGAGAAACTGTTAAAGGTGGGTGCGTCGGCCCTGAGCGAGGCTGAGTTGCTCGCCATCCTCCTCGGCACTGGAGTGCGCGGGCGGAACGCGCTGGATCTGGCGCGGGATCTGCTCGCCGACTTCGGATCTCTGCGGACCTTCCTCACGGCCGATCGCGCGCAAGTCTGTAAGACGCGCGGCTTCGGAACGGCGCGATACGTGGTGCTGCAGGCCGCGCTGGAGCTGACGCGCCGACACTATCAAGAACTGATGAAGGTGGGCTCGGCCCTGCAGAACCCGGAGGCAACCCGCGAGTTCGTGCTATTCCGGCTGCGAGACCTGCCGTATGAAGTGTTTTGCTGCCTGCTGCTGGACAGCCGTTTTCGGGTCATCGGCTTCGAGGAGCTGTTCCGCGGCACCATCGACGGCGCGATCGTTCATCCGCGGGAGGTGCTTCGGTTGGCCCTGTCGCGGAACGCCGCCGCGCTAATCCTGGTGCATAACCACCCGTCCGGAATCGCGGAACCCAGCGCGGAGGACCGTAAAATTACGGTGCGGCTCAGGGATGCCCTGGCCCTGGTGGACATCCGGGTGCTGGACCATCTGGTGGTCGGCGACGGGGTCTGCGAGTCCTTTGTGGAGCGTGGCTGGCTGTAAAAAAGGACCGACTGGGCGCTTTCGGGCATTTTCGGGGCCCGGACGACTTCCCTAAGCCGCCGCCGGCTGGTATAAAGCGCGACTCGTTTTCGGGCCCCCGGCCCGCGTGCCCAATGTGTTATTGAACCTTTGCGCCCGCGCCGCCCCAACCAGGAAATCCGCCATGTCCAGAGTCTGTCAGATCACCGGCAAAGGGCCGATGACCGGCAACACCGTGTCACACGCCAACAACAAGCGTCGCCGCCGCTTCCTCCCCAACCTGCACGTGCAGCGTTTCTGGGTCGAGAGCGAGCGCCGCTTCGTCAGCCTGCGCGTGTCGACCCGCGGCCTGCGCACCATTGAAAAGAAGGGCATCGAGACCGTCGTTGCCGAACTGCGCGCCAAAGGCGTCGCGGTCTAACGAGTAGGAGCCTCAAGCCATGCGCGAAAAGATCAAGCTCGTGTCCACGGCCGGCACCGGCCACTACTACACCACCACCAAGAACAAGCGCCTGCATCCGGACAAGATGGAAGTGCGCAAGTTCGACCCGAAGGCCCGCAAGCACGTGGCCTACAAGGAAGCCAAGATCAAGTAAGAGAGCTTGCCCGCTGGCGGCGGGCCGCTTTTCTGCTCAAAGGCCCACTTCGGTGGGCCTTTTGCTTTTCCGGGCTCAAATAAAAAGCCCGCCTTTCGGCGGGCTCTTCCGTCGGCGGTCAGGCCGACGCCTGGAGATCAGGCAGGCTGCATGGAATAGCTGCGCAAAGTGTTGGCGAAGTCCTGCAGCACCTTGATACGGCTGGCTTCGGCCTGGGCGATCAGTTCCTTCAGGTGCTGAATGAGCTTTTCGTTGCTCATGTTCGCGCCACTCCACATCACCGCCAGGCGCTCGCGGAATTCGTGCACGGTCTTGAGCGTCTGGTTGGACGCCAGCACTTCGCTCAATCGTGAACGGGCGTTCGAATCCAGTAAGCCCGGCTCACGCACCAGCAGCTTGCGAACGCGGCCACTCAGCTTGCCGCCAGCGGCGCGGAGCTCTTCCTTGAAGACAGGCAAAGTCACATTGCGCGTGTAATCACGCAGCACGTGCATGCGATTCACGATCACGGCGCGGACATTTTCCAGATCGATCTGCACGCGCGGCTCGACCTTTATCGGTTCCGGCGCCGTGCGCAGAACGCGAGCCAGGCCCAGCGCTTTGAAGATGCGGATGTAGAGCCAGCCGATATCGAATTCCCAGCGCCGTACCGAGAACTTCGCCGAGCTGGGGAACGCATGATGATTGTTGTGCAGTTCCTCGCCCGCCAGCAGGAAGCCCCACGGCATCACGTTGCGGGCGGCGTCCGCACATTCGAAGTTGCGATAGCCATAGTAGTGGCCGAGGCCATTGACCACGCCGGCGGCGAGCAACGGGTTGGCCATGAGCTGCGCCGCCATGATGATGATGCCGGGAATACCGAACAGCACCAGATCGGTGACGATCAGCAGCACGATGCCCATGTTCCGATACTTGGAATAGACGTTGCGCTCCATCCAGTCGTCAGGCGTGCCGCGACCGAACTTCTCGCGCACTTCCGGATCGCGCGCCGCCGCCTGATAGAGCTCGGCGCCTTCCAGCAAAACCTTTTTCAAGCCGACGATGACCGGGCTGTGCGGATCTTCCGGCGTCTCGCAGCGGGCGTGGTGCTTGCGATGCACGGCCACCCACTCCTTGGTGATGATGCCGGAGGTCATCCATAGCCAGAAACGAAAGAAATGACGCAAGGCCGGGTGCAGGTCGAGGCTGCGATGCGTGGCGTCCCGGTGCAGGTACAACGTCACGCCCATGAAAGTGACCTGGATCAACAGGAAGGTCACCAGCACGTAGCCCCAGAAGCTCAGGTTCAAGACGCCGTATAGAAAATCTAGGTTCACGGGTGCCCCTGCACGGACGCAAAAACTTATAGGATTAGGGAAAAATCGTCGCCGGCCGACTATAACGGAGCCCGAAAGCCCCCACAAATGAGCCGTTCCCTTAAGCCGCGACGTTGCAGCGGCCTACTTTGAACCTGGAGCGGCCGCTTTCAATGGGCGGAAGCCACGAGGCTACCGATTGAACAGAAGTCATGCCTGAACTGCCTGAAGTCGAAACCACCCGTCGCGGCATCGAGTCCTCGGTCGTCGGACATGTCATCAAGAAAGTGATCGTGCGCGAGCCGCGTTTGCGCTGGCGCGTGCCGCGCCAGTTGCCGGAACTGGCTGCCGGCCAACGCGTGTGTCGGCTACGCAGGCGCGCGAAGTATCTGGTGTTCGATCTCGAGCGCGGCAGCATGATCCTGCACCTCGGTATGTCGGGCAGTTTGCGCGTGCTCCCGAGCAGTACGCCGCCATCGATGCACGATCACGTCGACATCGTCATGGATACGGGCCTGTGCCTGCGGTTCAACGATCCACGGCGGTTCGGCAGTCTGCTGTGGGCAGACGGGGATCCGTTAGAGCACAAGCTACTGAAATCGCTCGCGCCGGAGCCGCTCTCGGAGGATTTCGATGGCGAGTACCTGGCGCGCGCGGCCAAAGGTCGCAGTGTCGCGATCAAGCAGCTGATCATGAATGGCCAGGTCGTCGTTGGCGTGGGCAACATTTACGCGAGCGAGGCGCTGTTCCGAGCCGGCGTGCGGCCGCGCCGCGCTGCGGGGCGGCTGAAGCGGCCCGAATTCGATGCGTTGGTGAAAGCGATCAAGGATGTGCTCGGGGATGCGATTCGCGCGGGCGGTACGACGCTGCGCGACTACATCAATCCCGAGGGCAACCCGGGATACTTTCGCCAGAAGCTGTACGTGTATGAGCGCACCAAGGATCCGTGCCGGGTGTGCAAGACGCCGATCAAACATTTCGTGCAGGGACAGCGGTCGACGTACTTTTGTCCGCAGTGTCAGAAGTAGGAGGCTTGCGTCCCTGACGGGACGCCGCATTCAGATTTGATTTAGGCCGCGCCTTCGGCGCGGCCTATGAAGGGCCAGAAAGGCGTCGAGGTCGACGCGACCTCAATACACGACGCCGACACCTACGCCGCGAGGGTCGGAGACGGCTTTGACTTCGCCGGTTTTGTAATCCCACGTCACGATCTGCATGTTGCCGGGCTGGCGGGATTCGCGAAGGTTGTGACCGTATTGTTTCAGCGTCGCCTGCTCGGCTTCGCTGAGCGCGCCGGGCTCGAACGAGAGCACGTCGGGCATGTATTGATGGTGATAGCGACCTTTCTTCACCAGCTCTTCCGTCGGCATACCGTGGAGCCAATCGAGCGTGGCCAGCAACACCATGCCCATGATGTAACTCCCTCCGGGCGTGCCGAGCACCATCACGCCGTCCGGGCGCTCGACGAACGTCGGCGTCATGCTGGACAGCGGTCGCTTGCCTGGCGCGATGGAATTCGCCTCCGCGCCCACCAGACGAAAACCGTTGGGCACGCCGGGCTTGGCGACGAAATCGTCCATTTCGTTGTTCAACAGGATCCCGACGCCGGGCACCATCAACCCAGAGCCGAAGAAGAAATTGATCGACATGGTGCCGGCGACGCGATTGCCATCGGCGTCGATGATGGAAAAGTGCGTGGTCTGCGTTCCGGGCGGCGGCGCGGTGATACCGGGCAACGTATCGCTGGGCGTCGCGCGATCCATGCGAATCGAGGCGCGCTGACCGGCCGCGTAATACGGACTCAGCAACTGCTCGACCGGCATCGTCACAAAATCCGGATCGCCAAAATACTGCGCGCGATCGCGATGTACACGACGCGCCGCCTCGACTACCAGATGCACGCGCGTCGCGTTGTCGAGCTTCTTCAGATCGTAGCCGGAGAGAATGTTCATCGCGTCGATCAAGGCAATGCCGCCCGAAGACGGCGGCGGCGCGCTGATGATGCGAGCGCCGTGATATTCGCCGTACACCGGCTTGCGCTCTTTGACCTGATAGTCGGCGAGATCCTGCAGCGACCAAATGCCGCCCATTTTCTTCACGCCGTCGACCAGCTGTCTGGCGATCGGTCCTTCGTAGAAGCCATCAGCGCCGCGCTCGGCGAGCGCGGTCAGCGTCTTGGCGAGTTCGGGTTGTTTGATGATGTACCCGACCTCGGGCACCTCACCCTTGTTCAAAAATACTTTCGCCGCCGCACCAGCATTGAACGTATCCCGCTTGGCCACGATGCCACCGCGCAAGCGCGTGTTGAGTGGAAAGCCATCGCGCGCCAGGCGAATCGCCGGCTGAAGCACCGTCTTGAACGGCAGCTTGCCGTAAGTCTTGGAAATATATTCGAAGCCCGCGGGTTCGCCAGGAATGCCCGCCGCCAGCGCTGTCGAAGTGGAGCGACCTTTGACGACATTCCCCTGCTCGTCGAGAAACATATCGTGAGTCGCGGCACGCGGCGCGACTTCACGCGCATCCACCATCGTCTCAAAACCATCCGACGCGCGATGTAACAACCAGAAGCCGCCACCACCGAGCCCCGAGCTGCTCGGCTCGACCACGGCGAGCGCCGCACTCACTGCCACCGCTGCATCGAAAGCATTGCCGCCCTGACGGAGAATCTCCATGCCCGCCTCGCTCGCCAGCTGATGCGCGCTCGCGATGCCCGCCTTACCGGGCCGTTGCGGCTGGTCGGCAAGCGCCGTCAGCGGCAATACAAACAAAGCGACGATCAGAACGCGGATGCGGAGCAGCGGTATCACTTTCATGGGATCTCGAGCGCTCGCTATGTTACGAGCGCGACAAACAAAGGAAGGCTATTGCGCTCGGCGCTTGGCCCAGGCGCGTTGCAAGGCAGCCTCGACCTTGGGATGCACGAACTGCGCGACGTTGCCGCCCAGGCTGGCGATTTCGCGGACCAGCGTCGAGGAGATGAAGTTGAATTGTTCCGTGGGCGTCAGGAACACATAGTCCACCTTATCCGACAGATGCCGGCTCATGGTGGCGAGCTGAAACTCGAACTCGAAATCGGACACCGCTCGCAGGCCGCGCACCACCACGCTCAAGCCGTGCTGACGCGCGAACTCGACGGTGAGGCCCGAATAACCGGTCACCTCGACATTGGGAATATCGTGCAGCACCTCGCGCGCGAGCTCGACGCGTTCATCGAGGGTGAACAGGGGCGCCTTATTCGGATTGGCCGCGATCGCGACCACGACCCGATCGAAAATGCCGGCGGCCCGACGCACCAGGTCGTAGTGGCCATTGGTGATCGGATCGAAGGTGCCGGGATACATGGCGCCGGTCATGGCAAAACCTCTTCAGCGGAAGCAACAGTGGTCGCGCGCAGCAGATGATAGCCGACCTGCCCTGCCTGCTTGGAACGATACACCGTCCAGCCGGCTGACAGCGGTGGCAGCGGCGTATCAGCCGGACACTCGACGTAAATATGCGCCGAAGGCGCCAGCCAGCCGTGCGGCAACCTGGCGAACACCGTCTGTAACAGCGTTGAAGCAAACGGCGGATCGAGAAAGATCACGTCGAACGGCTGGGGCTCGCGCTCCAGAAAGCGCACCGAATCTTCGGTCTTGACCGTCGCGCCGGTAGCGCCCAACCGCTGCAATGTCTGGGTCAGATGCCGCCCGACCTGCGGTTCCCGATCGACGAAAGTGACCGCCGCCGCGCCTCGCGACAGCGCTTCGATGCCCAGCGCGCCACTGCCGGCGAATAGATCGAGGCAGCGAGCACCGACGATCGGCGACTGTAACCAGTTGAATAACGTCTCCCGGACCCGATCCGGCGACGGCCGGATCGCGGCGATGTCGGGAATGTCGATTTTCATGCCACGCCAGCGCCCGCCCACGATGCGCAGCCGGTTGGGCAGCCCCCTGGAGCTGGATGAGGAGGTGGATTTGCCGACCGGGCGGCGATTGCTGGGAGCTCTGGCCATGCGCGCGGCGGATGATACCGCCGGCGAGCGCCCCCGTTGCTGTTAGAATTGCGCGCTCCGCTCGCGAAGTACTCGATCCCAACAAGCCAACGCCCGTAATGTTCGGTTTCAAGAACAAGCCACCCGCCCCGACCCCGCCGCCTGCCGCCGAATCGAGCGAAGGCAACCTGTTCCAGCGCCTGCGCGCCAAGTTGAACAAGGGCGACTCGTGGCTGACTTACGACCTGGCCAACCTGATCCCGGGCGGCAAGATCGACGAGAACGTGCTCGAAGAGCTCGAGATGCGCCTCATCACCGCCGACGTGGGCGTGGAGACGAGCGAGCGCATTCTCACGGCGCTGCGTAAGAAAGTGGCGCGCAACGAGCTCGCCAATCTCGACGCCTTGCTCGACGCACTACGCGAGCAGCTCATGGACATCGTCCGGCCCGTGCAGGGCCAGATGGTGATCGACAGCAAATACATTCCGTTCGTCGTGCTGGTGGTCGGCGTCAACGGCGCCGGCAAGACCACGACCATCGGCAAGCTCGCGCGCATCATCAAAGCGGCCGACATGAAAGTGATGCTCGCCGCCGGCGACACATTCCGCGCCGCTGCGGTCGAACAGCTGCAGGTATGGGGTCAGCGCAACGACGTTCCCGTGGTCGCGCAGGCCACCGGTGCGGATCCCGCGGCCGTCGCATTCGACGCTCTGCAGTCCGCGCAGGCACGCAAGTTCGACGTGCTGATCGCGGACACCGCGGGTCGTCTGCACACCCAGTCGAACCTGATGGACGAGCTCAAGAAGGTGAAGCGCGTGATGGGTCGAATCGATCCGAGCGCGCCGCATGAAGTGTTACTGGTGCTCGACGCAAGCCAGGGCCAGAACGCGCTCCAGCAAGCCAAGCTGTTTCACGAAGCGCTGGGCGTGACGGGCGTGGTGCTCACCAAGCTGGACGGCACCGCCAAGGGCGGCATCGTGTTCGCCATCGCCAGCGAATTGAAACTGCCCATCCGTTATCTGGGCGTTGGCGAAAGCGTCGAGGATTTCGTCGGCTTCGAAGCCGCGGCGTTCGTCGATGCCCTGCTCAAACGTGACTAACAAGTTTTCCATCGGCCGCGAACCGACTCACGAACCATGAAACTCAACACGTGCCACCCCAGGTACAGGGATGTGCCCGACGCCGCAGGCGGCGAGCGCAGGGGGAAAAGCCGCGCCTTTTCACCTCTGCGCCACAGCGCGAGTGGCAGGATGCCCGAGTCGCTGTTTCTAACAAGCGCGTCCGAATGATTCGCTTCGACCACGTTTTCAAACGTTATCCCAATGGCCGCGAGGCGCTCAGCGATCTTTCCCTGGAGATCGAGAGCGGCGAGATCGTGTTTCTCACCGGTCATTCCGGCGCGGGCAAATCCAGCCTGTTGAAGCTCATCTCGCTGATCGAGCGGCCCTCGCGCGGCCAGCTCATCGTCAACGGCCAGAACGTCAACGGCGTGAAGCGCTCCAAGGTGCCCGCCTTCCGCCGGCAGATCGGCATGGTGTTTCAGGATCACAAGCTGCTGCACGATCGCACCATCTTCGACAACGTCGCGCTGCCGCTGATCATCGCGGGCATCGGCACCAAGGAGATCGGTAAACGCGTGCGCGCCGCGCTCGATCAGGTGGGCTTGCTCGGTCGTGAGAACAGCGTGCCACTGGAACTCTCGACGGGCGAGCAACAACGTGTCGGCATCGCGCGCGCGGTGGTGAGCAAGCCGCCGGTGCTAATCGCCGACGAGCCCACCGGCAATCTCGATCCCGAGCTGTCGCTCGAAGTGATGAACATCTTCCGCCGCTTCAACGAAGTCGGCGTCACGGTGCTGGTCGCGAGCCACGACTTGTATCTGCTCGAGCATTTCCCCGTGCGTCGCGTGCGACTGGAAGGCGGTCGTATCGTCGACGACAGCCCGGCCGGCGTCAGCGATGGCGAAAAACTCGTCGATCCCGCCAAGTTCATGACCGGCTCCGAGGGAGCGATGCGATGAGTGCCTGGCTGACGCGGCATGCGCAAACATCCATCGGTTCGCTCGGGCGCCTGTCACAACAGAAACTCGCGACGCTGCTGACCGTGCTGGTCATCGGCATCGCGCTCGCTCTGCCGGCGTGCCTGCACTTGCTGATCAGCAATGCGCAGAACGCGACCGGGAACTGGAATCGAGCGGTGGACCTGACGGTATTTCTGAAGCGCCCCACCTCCGCCGAAGAGGCGACGCGCACCGCCGATCGCATCCGCAAGCGTCGAGATGTCGGCAACGTGGAGCTGATCACCGCGGACGCCGCGCTGAAAGATTTCCGACGCGATTCGGGTTTCGGCCCGGCGATCGATGCGCTGAACGACAATCCGTTGCCGCATACCCTGGTCGTGACTCCAGCAGCCGAGTTCACGACGGCGGCGAATCTCGACAGCCTCGCCGCAGACCTGCGGGGCATGCCGTCGGTCGAGGTCGTTCAGCTCGATACGGCGTGGGTGAACCGACTCAATGCCATTCTCGACACTGTGCGACGTGGCTTGGTGGTCGCGGCCGCTCTGCTCGCACTCGGAGTCATGGTGATCGTCGGCAACACCATCCGTCTGGACATTCAGAATCGCCGCGCCGAGATCGAAGTGACCAAGCTGGTCGGCGGCAGCGACGCCTTCGTGCGTCGGCCGTTCCTGTACAACGGCATCTGGTACGGGCTGGGCGGCGGCATCACCGCCTGGATCATTACTCTCGCGGTGACCGGCATTCTCCGGGACCCCATCGGACGACTCGCCGGCCTGTACGGCAGCGCCTTCCAACTCGGCGGCCTGGATCCCAAGGCCACCCTGATCCTGCTCGGCAGCGGGATCGTTCTGGGCTGGCTGGGGTCTTACCTCGCGGCCAGCCGCCATCTCCGGGCCATCGAGCCCACCTGACGGTTCCCATTGGGCATGCTCGGTCACGGCTTTCGTGACTGAGGTTCACGGGCTGGCTGCGGTGCAAAATACGTCAGCAAGATCAACGGTTTAGCTAGGGGCAAACCGTTAGGAACATATGGTCGCCTCTGGAACTTCCAAGGCGACTTAGCACTCAAACTTCGCGATTGCTAAACTTCTGCCCACTTACTGGAGGGGAATCTTCGACATGACAACTGCGCTTGTTCGCTCAAGCACGGATCTCGCCACCAGTCCTTACATGATGTTGGCTGGCCCGGTCGGCAGCCTCGACTCTTACATCGAGCGCGTGTCGCGCATTCCGGTGCTGTCCCGAGAAGAGGAGCTGGATCTGGCCCGTCGTCTGCGTAATGACGAGGACCTCGATGCCGCTCGCCAATTGGTTCTGTCACACCTGCGCTTCGTGGTCCATATCGCCCGCGGTTACAGCGGCTATGGCCTGCCGGTCGGCGACCTGATTCAGGAAGGCAATGTCGGCCTGATGAAGGCGGTGAAGCGGTTCGACCCGGATGTCGGTGTGCGACTGGTGTCGTTCGCCGTGCACTGGATTCGCGCCGAAATCCACGAGTATGTGCTGCGTAACTGGCGGCTGGTGAAAATCGCCACCACCAAGGCGCAGCGCAAGCTGTTCTTCAACCTGCGCAAGTTCAAGAAGAACCTGGGCTGGCTGACGGACGTGGAAACCCGGCAGATCGCCAGCGACCTCGGCGTGAGCACCGCCGAAGTGACCGACATGGAGCAGCGGTTGAGCTCGCGCGACCTGTCCTTCGATCCGGCCCCGGACGCGGACGAAGAGGATGGCGCGTATTCGCCGTCGGCCTATCTGCCGCACCCCGAAGCCGATCCGTCGGTGGCCGTGGAACGCGAGCAGTGGGACGAGGACACGGCGGAACGACTGTCTCAGGCCCTGGAAACGCTCGACGAGCGCAGCCAGCACATCCTGCGCAGCCGTTGGATGCAGGACGAGAAGTCGACCCTGCACGAGCTCGCCGACAAGTACGGCGTGTCCGCGGAGCGTATTCGCCAGATCGAGGCGAATGCGATCAAGAAACTGCGTGGCCTGGTGGCCGATGCCGCATGATGGGTAACGGACTGATGTAACTTTTATGGACCCAGTAAACCAAAGGGCCGGACTCGTGAAGAGCCCGGCCCTTTTTCTTTGCGGTCATCTCATAACGCCGCCAGTTTTTTTCTCCCCTGCGGGGAGCTGCTTCCACAGGAGCAGATCCGCCGGCCCGACTCTTCCGAGCCGGCGTGAAGGAGCAACTAAATAATTACGGCGGCGTTATGCTCAGCCCTTTGTGATTGGCACGATCGTCATCTCGACGCGACGGTTCTGCGCGCGACCCGATTCAGTGTCATTGGACGCGATGGGATGCGACTCACCCGCACCGACCGTGAGCAAGCGCTGGTCGACGATGCCCTGGCCGGTCAGGTAGCTCGCCACCGCCGACGCGCGGCGCTGTGACAGCTGCTGGTTGTACTGATCGCTGCCCGTGCTGTCGGTGTGACCGGCCACTTCGATGACCGTCTTGTTGTATTCCTTCAGCACCATCGCCACGCCGCCCAGCGCGTTATAGAAACCTGAATTCAGGTCCGCGCTGTTGGTCGCGAACGTGATGCTGCTCGGCATGTTCAACGTGATGTTGTCACCCACGCGCGTGACGCTCACGCCCGTGCCTTCGAGCTTCTGGCGCAGCTTCGCTTCCTGCACGTCCATGTAATAACCCACGCCGCCGCCGGCCAGCGCGCCCACGCCCGCGCCGATCAGCGCGTTCTCGAGCTTGTCGCCTTTCGTCAGCAAGCCAGCCACCGCGCCAACCGCGGCGCCGATGCCTGCGCCTTTGACAGCTTTGCTGGTTTGCGTCTCGCGCGTGTACGGATTGACGGTGGTGCAGCCAGCCGTCAAGCAGGCCACGACGATGCCGACACCGGCGAGTTTGGAAAAACGATCGACCATAGGGGTTCCTCTCCGCTGAAAAATTCGCGCGGCACTATGCACCGGCGCGTCAGTCCGTCATCAGCCTGGAAAAAACGGACTGAACCTCGACTGAATCCGTGAGTCTTGCGCGGGCCCGCGTATCGAAACTAGTAAGGGATTCGCAGTTTTCGATAGATGAAGCTGAGCAACCATAGCGGACCGATCATCAAAAACTGAATGTCTTTGAAAAACGACGGTCGCTTGCCTTCGACATGATGTCCGATGAACTGACCGATCCAGGCCACCACGAACAACGCGAGGCACACGCTCCACAACGGCCACGGCAGACTTTGCAAGCCGACGATGGACAGCATCACCAGCCCGACGAACAACGCCATGCCCACCGCGAGCGACCAGGACATGACGAGGTAGTAGGCGACGCCCGCGAACAGAAACAGCGAGCCCCAGTTCAACAGCGGCGAGATTTCCTGCCAGGCCTGCGGCGTGGGCAGCGACCATAACAGCCCGATCAGGCTGACCACGATGATGGGCACGCAAATCCAGTGCAACGTCTTGTTGGTAGCGTTGCGATGACTCTCGCCATATTCCTGCAACCACTGCTCCACGGTGCGCATCGGCTCCCCCTTTGCTCGACGTGATTTTTGTTCGCGATCCGTACGGGCGCACACGCTACCCCGGTCGGTCGCCACCGACAAGAATTGTAGGCTCGCCTCGCAGCACTGCGCGTCGGAAACGCTCACGAGCCAGGAAATTCAGGCGTTTTGCGATTTTGTTAGCGCTCTCGGCCCGCCGCCGGGACACCACCGACGCCCAAGTGCGCACCAAGTGACCTTGAGCCACCTGCGCTAGAATGGGGCCGATCAGGAGACCCACATGTCAGCCCATCCCAAGACCGCTTCCTCGGCCCCCGAGCTCGATCCCGTCGATCTGTACAACGTCCGCAGCATGCTCAGCGACGAGGAGCGGCTGGTGCAGGACTCGGTCGCGAAATTCGTCGACGAACAGGTCATTCCCATCATCGGCGACTGCTTCGAGCACGAGCGCTTCCCGCGCGAGCTGGTCACAGGCGTGGCCGAGCTGGGCCTGCTGGGCAGCTCGATCCATGGTTACGGCTGCGCCGGGTTGAATGCCGTGTCATACGGTCTGATCTGCCAGGAACTGGAGCGCGGCGACTCGGGCCTGCGCAGCTTCGTGTCCGTGCAGTCCAGCCTGTGCATGTATCCAATCTATGCGTTCGGCAGCGAGGAACAGAAACAGCGCTGGCTGCCGAGCATGGCCAAGGGCGAAACCATCGCCTGCTTCGGCCTTACCGAGCCGCACGGCGGTTCGGATCCGGCGAACATGAAGACGCACGCGAAGCGTCAGGGCAAGAACTGGGTGCTGAACGGCGCCAAGATGTGGATCACCAACGGCTCGATCGCGGACGTGGCCATCGTTTGGGCCCGCACCGACGAGGGCATTCGCGGCTTCCTCGTCGAAAAGGATTTCAAGGGCTTCACCTCGGCCACCATCAAACACAAGATGAGCTTGCGTGCGTCGGTGACCGGCAGCCTGTTCTTCGACAACGTGGTGGTGCCGGAAGAAAACATGCTGCCCGGCGTGGTCGGCTTGAAAGGCCCGCTGTCGTGCCTGACTCAAGCGCGCTATGGCATTTGCTGGGGCGTGACGGGCGCGGCGCAGGCGTGTTTGAAGGACGTAATCGATTATTCCAAGACCCGCGTGCTGTTCGGCAAGCCCATCGCCGCCACACAGTCGATCCAGATTCGGTTGGCCGAGATGGCGCGAAAGATCACTACTTCGCAGCTGCTCTCACTGCAGCTCGGCCGCCTGAAAGATCAAGGCATCATGCAGCCCACGCAAGTCTCCGTCGCAAAGTGGCACAACGCTCGCGCGGCTATCGAAGTGGCTCGCGACGCGCGTGACATTCTCGGCGGCGCTGGCATCAGCGTTGAGTACTCGCCGATTCGTCACGCCCTCAATCTTGAAAGCGTGATCACTTACGAAGGCACGGAGACGGTTCATCAGTTGACCGTCGGTCGCGCGCTGACGGGCATCAGCGCGTTCTAACTTTCGCGTTGAATTGATTTGCCGCCGGACCCGAGCCGCCTCGGTGGCTCGCGGCGCCGGCAGCGACCTACCTCCTCCCGGCACCGCGCACCCGCCTCCGCCACGCTTTCGCGTGTCGGCCTGCTCGTACGTCCATGTAGCTGCTGCTCCGACCAACTTCCCTGTTGGATCGAAGCTGCCGTGAGGAGGTAGGTCACTCCCGACGCCGCAGGAAACATCGACTGGCCTTGCCAAACCAGAAAGAATTCCATTCCCAGCGAACGCTCTCCGAATTCTTACCTCCCAAACGCAGCTAACGTTTCGGCGTCGTCGGGAGGGGGATGTGTTCTCCCGGCAATTGGGATCAACATGGTGCGTTGACCCAATAGCGCTACATGGACGTACAAGCAGGCGACACGCGACAGCGTGGCGAGGCGGGTGCAGCGGTGCCGGGAGGACACATCCCCCTCCCGGCGACGCGAGCCACCGCCGCATGTCTTCAAACTCAAAGGTCGACGCTGAAACCGGCGGCAGGCTGAAACATCTCATCCTCCTCCACCGCATGCGCAATCCGAGCGCGGGGCGGCGACACTCGTTCCTCCAATCTAGTCGAGGCGTCCCAGCAGAGGATCAGCGCGACCAGCGACAGCCAGGCCCAAACCGTTTCGCGGCGCTGGCGATCGCGCGCCAAGGTGCGGAAGCTGGGGGCGCGGTCCTGCATCCAGTGACGGGACGGCTCGGACGCGGGTTGCGGCTGAGCGCCGGCGCGGACGCGAGGGGTGGCAGGAATCGGTCGCTCGATCATGGCGGTTCTCCAACGCCGGTTGAGCTCGGCGTGGTGCTATTACCGCTCTGAAGCCCGGACACATCCCCGCTGCCGGAAGGCGCAGCGCGGGCAGATTGTGATTAATTATGGCCATGCGGCCCCGGCGCGGGCTCGGCGGTACACTGTGCCCGTCTCACCGCACAGCTGGCGCCATGAAAAAAGTCATTGCCATCGTCGAAGATGAACCCGCCATCCGGGACAACTACGCGGCCGCGTTTCAGCGGCACGGTTATTCCGTTCGCACCTACGGCACTCGCAAGGAAGCCATCGAGGCATTCCGCGCCCGCCTGCCTGACCTGGCCGTCATCGACGTCGGCCTGCGCGAAGAACCGGAAGGCGGCTTCGAGCTCTGTCGCGAGCTGCGCTCCATGTCGGCGGAGCTGCCGATCATCTTTCTCACCGCTCGTGATAGCGAACTGGACGCTGTGTCCGGCCTCCGCCTCGGCGCAGACGACTATCTGACCAAAGACCTCTCGCTCACTCACCTGATCGCGCGCGTCACCGCCCTGTTTCGTCGCATCGACGCGCTCACTCAGCCGTCGAATCGCGATCAAGTGATATCGCGAGGCCCGCTGATGATCGACGCCGCACGGCTGCACGCAACCTGGCAGGATCAACCGCTCGGCCTGACACTGACCGAGTTCTGGATCGTGCACGCGCTGGCGAAGAATCCCGGCCACGTGAAGAACCGGCAACAGCTGATGGACGCCGCCAACGTCGTGCTCGACGACAACACCATCACCTCCCACATCAAACGCATCCGTCGCAAGTTCCAGGCGGTCGACTCGACGTTCGACAACATCGAGACCATGTACGGCATGGGCTATCGCTGGAAGGAAGCCTGACCGCCGCCACTCACGCGATTCCACGGATGTCTCTTCGCACCAAGCTGCTGTTGCTCAGCCTGCTGACGCTGATCCTGCCGTGGGCCGGCTGGAAATATGCGCAGCAGATGGAGAACACGTTGCGCAGCGGCCAGGAAGCCGCGCTTCTCACCACGGCTGACGTGCTCGGCCGCGTGGTCGCAAGCGAGCCCGAGCTGCTTTATCGCGTCGGCGAAGTGCGCGAGAAGTTCGATCCAGCCCACGGCGATTTGTTTGCACCGCTGTTTCCAGCGCAACCACTGGTCGACGGGTTCGCAGACGAATGGCCGCAGCCCTCGCGGCCAGTGCCCGGCTTCGAGGACACTCGGCCAGACGAGCCGTTGCTGCGGCTCGGTGTGCACGGACGTTCCCTGCACATGTATGCGGAAATCAAAACACCGCGGCGCGCTTACGAGCTTCCTTCCGACAGCGACGCCGCGCCCGAGAGCGGCTCGGATCGATTGATCATTCTCACGCGCGATGAGTTCGCTCGCGAGCGCGCCTGGTCGGTCAGCGCGTTGGCGCCAGGCCCCATCATCGTGCGGCCTTGTGACATCGGCTCACCCTGGCGCCCGCACGCCGAGGTCATGCCGCCGTACGTCAATGGCGTCTGGCGAGAGACCGCCACCGGCTACGCCGTCGAGCTGCGCGGCCCCATGAATCTGTTCGGCACGCAGATCGCGGTGTATGCGCTGAACAAGGACAACGTGCGAATTTCGGGCACGAACGGTCTCGCCTGGGTGCACACCGGTTCGGAAGCATTGAAACAACGACTGGAGCAATACGCGCCTGAAGGCGTGCGCGTTTCCGTCGTCGATGTGAATGGCTGGCTGCTTGCGCGAGCGGGCGCAGTCACCGCCAATGCTTCGTCGGATTATCCTGGCCTGCAGCGTGACGAGTACGGTTTCATGCGCTCGATCTACCGCGGCTTGTTCCCCAGCAGCTCAGTACCTCCGCAACCGACTGGGCTGCCGTATGGCATGTGGGGGGCGCCTGTGGATGAAGCGCGCAAGGGAACGAATGCAGCGATCTGGTTCGATCAACTCGGCGGCGAGCCGTCGCTGGTCCGCGCGGCAGTGCCGGTGCGCTACGGCGACGAGTTGCTGGGCGCGCTGGTGGTCGAACAACCCGGCGAGCAACTCGTGCTTGTGCGCGAGCTTGCGCTCACTCGCCTGATCAACCTCACACTCGTGGCAACTCTCTTTGCGATCGCGATCATGCTGGTGTTCGCGGCCCGACTGTCACATCGCATTCGCCGCTTGAGCCGCGCCGCGAGCACGGCCCTGACCGCTGAAGGTCGCATCGAACACAGCATCCCGGGCACTCAAGCCAAGGACGAGCTTGGCGCGCTCGCGCGCAGTTACGACACGCTGCTCGGTCGCGTGAAGGAATACACCATCTATTTGCAAACGCTCGGCACGAAGCTCTCGCATGAGTTGCGCACGCCCCTGACCATCGTCAGCTCGTCGCTGGACAATCTCGTCTCGGAAGAAACATTGCCGCCGAGCGCACAGAGCTACGTCGATCGGGCGCGCAGCGGCACCAATCGCATGCACGCGATTCTCACGGCGTTGAGCGAGGCGACGCGCGTCGAACAGAGCATCGAGCACACCGACCGCGTGCGCTTCGACCTGAGCGAGCTGGTCCGCAACATGGGCCAGGCGTATCGCCAGACGTTTGCGAGACATCGCATCGAGACCAGCCTGCCGAACGAGGCCTGCATGATCGACGGCTCGCCCGATCTGATCGCGCAGTTGCTCGACAAGCTGATGGACAATGCAGCTGATTTCACCCCGCCCGACGGCCGTATCGCCCTGGCGCTGGACGTGGGACCGCGCGACTACACACTCAGCGTCAGCAACGAAGGTCCGCCGCTCCCGCCGCAGCTGAACGGCCGGCTGTTCGAGTCGCTGGTGAGCAGTCGCGGCAGTTCGGACGGGAAACCCCATCTCGGGCTCGGCCTGTATATCGTCCGGTTGATTGCTGACTTCCATGGCAGTCGCGTCACCGCAACGAACCTGCCCGACGATGCCGGCGTGGTCATCACCCTGGAGATTCCAAGGACTTAGCCAGGTGAACAAGATGAATGCTGCATCACGACGTGGCGTGCCGTCGATATTTCTTACAACTATTGGTGCGCCTGCGCTGAAATAGTAGTTGCGCTAGCGCGACGATTAGGACTAAGTTCCTGTTCCAGAACGCACCGCAAGCCGGTCGGCATGTGGCTTGCTTCGAGTAGGTCCAGGCGAGGCTCCGATTGAGCCGCGCATGAGGCAGAGAAGCGGGGATGGCACCGCGAGGGGAGTGGGATCGAATCACAAGCGACAGGGACGCGCAGCCTTCCGTCCTGGCAATGCCAGGCGAGGCGAGAGCTAGAAGGGTTGAGCGACAACAGCGACGTTTCCAGATTTAGCCGGCGCCACCAAACAACGCGAAGAAATCGTCGACTCGGAAACGAAAAGCCCCGCAAGATGCGGGGCTTTTTTTTGGGTCGTAGCAGCCAGTTTATTTCTGTTTCCAGGCGCCGCTCTTGTCCTGGTAGTACCAGCCCGCGGCCGCTTTGCTCGACCAGCGCTCGGCGAAGGTGGTGCGAATATCCATTTCCCATTCCGGATGGCCGTTGGCGTTGGCGATCTCTCGATACAAATTGGCGCGATCGGCATTCTCGTCCGCGACCAGTTTGCGCACCGAATTGCGCTCGGGCAGCGGCACCAGATTCTGATCGCGGATCTCGACCAAGCCGTCGCTCGTCAGGCCCACCGCGCCGGAGTCGTAGTATTTCTTCAAGCGCGCATGGCGCTCTTCCATGGACTGCGTGAGCTGACGAACTGCCGGAGTCGATACGTTCAGATCGGCTTGCGCGGCCTCGGCCGTCGGCACGAGCAGGTTCAACACTGAGTGCGCGGCCGCGAGCAGCACGTCCCCCGAACGCTCCGGCAGCGCCGAACGCTTGTCGTCGTTTTTGGCCGGCGGCGCGCCCTCGCCGCCCCAGATGTCGTCGATGATCTTGTCGGCGGCCTTCTCTGCGGCGGCGGCCGGGAAATAAACATTGATGGTGACGCACGCCGCCACCACCAAGCACGAGGCGAGGCACAGCAGCGAGCCGAATCTGTAAGCAGCGGAACGCATCATGAAGCTCCTTGGGACCGAGGCGCGATTACAGTCGGTGGCTCGAGACCCGTCAATCCGAGTTATCGTGCGGGACACTTACCGTACGACCGGCCCTCCCGACTCCGTGACGGCCAGCAACTGCTGCACCAGGCGAGGCCAGTCGACGCGCCGCGAGCTGCCGATGACATCGATGCGCGGCAGCCCCTTGCCTTTCACCAGGTAGTAATTGCCATTCTGCGCGGGACCCACGCCGTCCATCACGCACACTTCGTTCTGCAATCGGCACGAAATGCCCAGCCGGTCATAGTTGAAGTCGTCGAAGAAGCGCATGACGCCGCCCGACAACGCCGCGGTCACACCCGCACCGCCGCCGCCAATACTGCCGATGTTCTCTACCGCGCGCTGACTGATGCGATGACGCGAACGATCGTCCGCAGGCGTGTAAAGCCGCGCGTCGAATGCGACCGGCGTCCAGTTGAACAGTTGCAGTCCATTGATCGCACCCGACAACCGGCCCGTTATGCGCCCGAACGAGAACGCGCTGGTCATGGGCTCGAGATCCAGACTGTCGAGTGCGATGCTCGAGTAGAAGCGCGGCCATTGACCGAAGGGCTGCTCCAGACGCAGATCGCTGATCGTTACGTCGCCATCGAACACTTGAGCGCGCAGCGTCGTTCCAAGCGTGACCACGCCCTCGCGCATGCGCAGCTTGGAAATCACGCCGCCAACCGTGCCACCGAATTCAGGCCAGCCGAACGCCTTGCACAGTTGCTGAACGCTGATGGGCTGCAATGTCGCGTCCACCAGGAACGCGACCGAAGGCAAGCCCGCGTTGCGCACCCGGAATGTCTCCAGATCTATAGCGCCATCGAGTACCGGGATGCGCGCGGGCTCCATCAGCCGGAACTGTCGCCCCTGCGTGCTGAAATCGAGCTCGCTCGGACCGAGCGCGAGGCCTAACAGCGACCCGCCCTGCCATTTCAGCTGTGACTGTTGTACCTGCATGTTCCGCGCGGGCGGAGCATCGTCATCATCGCCACCTGCTTGCGACGGCTCGTCGAGCCAATGCCAGTCACCGTTCAAAGCCGACAGATTCAGATTCCCTACGCCATCGTCGACAGTGACATCGTCGAATCGCAGATCGATGCGCTGAGGCTGGCCTTCCGCGATCGACATCGTGCCGCCGAGGCTGCCCGCCGTTTGCAGCGATTTGAAATTCGTGTCGATGAGCAGCGGCTGCAAATAACTCTCGTAAGCGCCGGGAAACTTCAACGCCGTGAGGTCGAGCTCCAGGTCACGCACTGGCTGCTCTTGATCCAGTTGCAGACGGCCGCGTCCCGACGCTCGAGCGACATCGGCGTGATCGAGCACGAACCGATCCAAGGTGACCGATTTGCCATCGACGAGCTTGCCCTGCGCTCGCAGCGAGATTGCATGCACGCCCAAGTCGACAAAAATCGGCTGAGCGAAGGCTTGCCCTTGCGACGATTGGACGGCCACGTCGAACTGCCATTGCCTCGCCAGGCTTCGTAACTCGGCTTGCACTTGCAGCGACAGCTTGTCGCTCGCGAGGCTGCCACTCTCGTTGTTCGCGGTCAGATCGACTATCGCGCCTTCTACTTTCGCCGCGCTGATGTTTGTTTCGACGCCGCGCGCGGTGACAGTAAGATCAGCCAGTCCGGTGGCGCTCACCGCCGGCAGCGGCGCTTTGAAACTCATCGCCAGCTTCATCAATGCATCGATGGGAACACGTTGCAGACGAACCTGAGCATTCCAACCCGAGTCGCGCAGTGCTCCCTGAATGGCGACTCTTCCCTCACCGACGCGCAAGCCCTGAAAGGCTACGTTCAGCGAGCCGTCCGCTCGACCATAAATCAGCCTTGCCTCGAGCGACTGCTTCCCGAGCGACGCCAACTCCGCAACGACGCGAGCCTTCGAGCAAGCAATGACATCGGCCCGCAACTCGAGCGCCGGACAATCGATACGAACATCGCTGAATGTTTGTGACAACGCGGGGACATGCAGCCGACCGATTCGAGCGCGCGCGAGCGCGTTGTCTTTCGGTAACCCCATCTCCACCGACACATCGCTCGCACTCCAGCCTTCACCAGCGACGTGCTCGATATGTAACGTGGCATCGTCCACTGCACGCACGGCTGTTGCGAGCACGACGCCGCCGGCGATCATCGCCGTCGCAGCGAGATAGCGCGTGCGAATGCTCCGGATCGATTGTGATTGTTGTAAGCGAGATACGCTCGGCATCGGCGCGATCATGACGAGCGCCATGCGCGCCGCCAAGCACCCGTTCGACCGGATCGCCTCACAAGCAAATTGACAACGTTGTCACGTGCGTGGGATTCTTTCGGCCCAGAATAGCGAGGACACGGGGGCAAACAATGATCGACGCACGCGCACGCGCCGAGCTTCGCGGCGCCATAGTGGCAACGCTGCTGACAGTGGCTCTGTCGGGCTGCTCTAAAAAAGAGGAGACCACCGGCGAAACTCAGCCGAGCCGCATTACCACTGCTTCCAACGTGCATCCCGAAATCTGGCCGCAAGTATCTCTGCCGGCATTGGATGACACCGCGATCGAACCGCGGCTGAATGAGTTGTTGAGCTCCCTCAGCGTGGAAGAAAAAGTCGGCCAGATCATTCAAGCCGACGTGGGCAGCGTGACCGCGGAAGACGTGCGTCGCTATCGACTCGGATCGGTGCTCAACGGCGGCAACTCCGCACCCGGCGGCGACGACCTCGCGCCCGCTCGTGTCTGGTTGGCCGCGGCGGATGCGTTCTACGAAGCATCGATGGACACCAGCGACGGCAAGCATGCGATTCCGATCATGTGGGGCGTCGACGCGGTTCATGGCCACAACAACATCATCGGCGCCACGTTGTTCCCGCATAACGTCGCACTCGGCGCGACTCGCAATGCGGACCTGATGCGCAAGATCGGCGTGATCACGGCGACCGAGTTGCGCGTCACCGGTCAGGAATGGACGTTCGCTCCGACCATCGCCGTCGCTCAAGATGTGCGCTGGGGTCGGGCTTACGAGTCGTACTCCGAGAATCCGACGCTCGTTCGCGAGTACGCGCACGCCATCGTGCTCGGCTTGCAAGGCGATCCGGGCAAACCAGACTTCTTGCGTGGCAATCACGTGATCGCCACCGCCAAACATTTCCTCGCCGACGGTGGAACGTTCGAAGGTCGCGATCAAGGCGATGCTCGCATCACAGAAGAGCAGCTGCGGGATTTGCACGCGCCCGGCTATGTCGCTGCGATCAGCGCCGGCGTACAAGTGGTGATGGCGTCGTTCTCGAGCTGGCAGGGCAAGAAGATTCATGGTCACCACGGTCTGCTGACCGATGTGCTGAAGACTCGCATGGGTTTCGACGGCTTCGTGGTCGGCGACTGGAATGCGCACGGCCAGGTCGAAGGTTGCAGCAACGTCAGCTGCCCGGCCGCCATCAATGCCGGCCTGGATATGTTCATGGCGCCCGACAGCTGGAAGCCGCTCTATGACAACACGCTGGCGCAGGTTCGTTCCGGCGAGATTCCCATGGCGCGACTCGACGACGCCGTTCGCCGCATTCTCCGCGTGAAACTCCGCGCGGGTTTATTCGAAGCAGGTAAACCGTCCAACCGCGTGCCGGGCGGCAAATTCGAGCTGCTGGGCTCGCCCGAACATCGCGCGGTCGCAAGACAAGCGGTGCGTGAATCGTTGGTGCTGCTCAAGAACGCCAACAAGGTGCTGCCGCTGAAGCCCAACATGAAGGTGCTGGTGGCCGGCGACGGCGCGGACAACCTGCCGAAGCAAAACGGCGGCTGGACCCTCACCTGGCAGGGCACCGGCATCACCAACAAACATTTCCCCAAGGCCGAATCGATCTTCGCAGGCATTCGCTCGGCGGTGAACGCTGGCGGCGGCTCGGCCACGCTGAGCGTGGATGGCAAATACACGCGCAAGCCCGATGTGGCCGTCGTCGTGTTCGGTGAGGATCCTTACGCGGAATTTCAGGGCGACATCTCGACTCTGGAGTACAAGCCCGGTAACAAATCCGATCTGGAGTTGCTGAAGAAGCTGCGCGCGGATCAGATCCCTGTCGTCGCCGTGTTCCTGTCGGGCCGTCCGCTATGGACCAACCCAGAGCTGAATGCGTCGGACGCGTTCGTGGCCGCGTGGCTGCCCGGCTCCGAAGGCGGCGGCATCGCCGACGTCTTATTCACCAAACGTGACGGATCGGTGAACCATGACTTCAAGGGCAAGCTGCCCTTCGCCTGGCCGCGCACGCCGCTGAAATTCAACAGCGAAGGCGCGCCGGAAGCGCCGCTGTTCGATAACGGGTTCGGTCTGACCTATCAGGACACCGCCGATCTGCCGCAGCTGTCCGAAGCTGTGCCGGCTGCGCCCGCGGGGCAGACGTCCACGCACAGCTATTTCGCCGCAGGCCGGCCAAGCAATGGCTGGCAGCTCGCCATCGGTGCTGGCGACGCCGCGCGCACGGCCTTGCCGGGAGCAGTCGGCAACTCGGCTGGCGACGTGCTCAAGGTCAGCGCCGTGGACCGCGCGGCCCAGGAGGATGCCCGATTGGCGCAGTGGTCCGGCTCCGGGCCGGCCACGCTGGCGCTGCAAGGAGATGCGCCCATCGACCTGCAACGCGAGGCCAACGGCCAGCTGTCGGTGACGTTCGATTACCGGATCGACGCGCCGCCGACCGCCAAAGTCACGCTCGGCATTGAATGCGGACCGGGTTGTCGTGGAGACTTGCCAATCGAAGCGCAGCTGAAACAGGCGCCGGCGGGCGAATGGCGCCAGTTGAAAATGCCGCTGCACTGTTTCCAGAGCAAGGGGGCCGACCTGCGCAACGTCACCGCGCCGTTCCTGCTGACCACCGCCGGCAAGCTCGAGTTGGGCATCGCCAACGTGCGGTTGGAGTCGGGCTTGAACGACGCCACGGGCTGTCAATGATGGGCCGTCGACGATGGGCTGGCGATCGATTATTTGAAAATGGGTTACCCAGTTAAGTGTCCGCAATGACCAAAGCACCGCCCCGACGGGCGAAGATTCAAGACGTGGCCGAAGCAGCCGGCGTCGCCATCAAAACCGTATCGCGGGTATTGAACAACGAGCCCAACGTGCGCGAGGAAACCCGTCAGCGGGTGCTCGCCATCGTCAAGAAACTCAACTACCACCCAAGCCTGTCGGCGCGCAGCCTGGCCGGCCGGCGCTCCTTTCTGATCGGCCTGATCTACGAAAACCCCAGCGCCAACTACATCGTGGACGTGCAGCACGGCGCGATGGCCCGCTGTCGTGAGGATCGGTTCCAGCTGCTGATGCATCAGGTCACCGGGCGCGGCGAGGAAATGGAACGCGACGTGCTCGGCCTGGTCGACCAGACGCACCTGGACGGTCTGATCGTGACCGCGCCGTTGAGCGAATCGCCCGATCTGATGCGCGCGCTGGACCGCCGTGCCCTCCCCTTTGTGCGCGTGGCGCCGAATGACGTTGCACATCAAACGCCGTATGTGGACATGGACGACGCCGGCGCGGCGCGCGAGATGACTGAATATTTGATCGGCCTCGGTCATCGGCGCATCGGTTTCATCATCGGCCATCCGGATCACTTCGCCAGCGGACAGCGACTGGTCGGTTACAAGGCCGCACTGGCCGCGCACGGCATCGAGTATCAGGACCGCCTGGTGCGCCAGGGATTCTTCGTATTCGAATCGGGCATGGAGGCCGCCAAGGATTTGCTCTCGCAAGCGAATGCGCCGACCGCGATCTTCGCGAGCAACGACGACATGGCGGCCGGCGTGCTGATGGCCGCGCACGAGCTGGGCATCAACGTTCCTGAACGGCTGTCGGTGGCTGGATTCGACGACACATATATCGCGAAAACCGTCTGGCCGCGGCTGACCACCGTGCATCAGCCCACCTATGACCTGGCTTACACCGCCACCAACCTACTCTTGCAAATGCTACAAACAGGAATCGCGCCACAGTCCATGCGGTTGGGGTATCGTCTGGTGTGCCGCGCCTCGACGGCCGTCGTTCCCAAATGAAGGATGACCCGGCTCGCTGCGTTTCTTTCTGCCGTTCGTTCACGAATCCTCTTGCTGATGCTGCTGGCGGCGCTCGGCGCCGCCGGCTGCACCAACTTTTTCTACGACCGTCTCGATACGCTGGCGGCGTGGTACATCCAGGACCTGGTCTCGCTGGATGACGATCAACGCAGCGATCTGCGCTCCTGGCTGGAGAGCACGCTGCAATGGCATCGCAGCTCGGAGCTGACTCGCTACGCAAAGTTTCTGCGCAATCTCTCCGACTCCGCGGCGCAGCCCGGCAACCCCGCCACATATAAAAATGTCGAATCGCAGATCGAGGAGTTCGGCGCGCGGTTGGTTGAGCAGGCCGCACCCGACGCCGCGCGCCTGTTGATGAGACTGACGCCCGAGCAGCTCACCGAATTCGAAACGAATCTCGCGGAAAAGTCCCGCGAACGTAATGAGGAAAATCTCAAAGCGCTGGCCGATGGCAAATGGCACGAGAAGCGCGCCAGGGACATCGAGAAGCAACTGAAGCGCTGGACCGGTTCGGTCACCAAGGAGCAGCAACAGCTGATCGCCGAACAGAGCAAGCGTTTCGACTCCACCACCGCGGATTGGCTGGAGAGTCAGGGTCGCTGGCGCCAGGCGATGTTCGGCGCGCTGAAGGAACGCTTCGCCGCAGGCAAGTCGCCCGCCGCGGTCGAGGAGCGTATTCTCGCGCTGTTGCGTGCGCCGGACAGTCAGTGGACTCGCGCCTTCCAGACCAAGGCCACTCAGAATCGTCAGCAATCGTTAGCGGTGCTGGCGGCGCTCGACGCCTCGCTGACGCCGGCCCAACGGAGCCATTTGCAACGCGAGCTCACGCAGCTGGCGCAACGGCTCGAGCAGATGACCCAGACCTGATTGCTATTCAAATAAGGAGCTCTCATGAGCCGTGCCCTGTTGCTGGCCATCTCGGTCTCCCTGCTGACCGTCGCGGGCTGCAAAAAAGCGCCGCCTGAACAACCGGCCGCGGAGCAGTCGACGCCGGCCGCGGCCGCGCCGGCGCCAGGACTTTCCGCCGAGGAAAGAACAGCGATTCACGACGCCATCGGCAACATCGATCGACTGCCTGGCGACATGGACGAAGACTCGTGGCGCAAGCCGAGCGAGGTCCTGACGTTCCTCGAAGTGAAGCCCGGCATGAAAGTGGTCGATTATTTGTCGGCCGGCGGTTATTACACCGAGCTGTTATCGCGCATCGTCGGCAGCAACGGTCAGGTCATCGCTTATAACAATCCCGAGTACCTGAAGTTCTCGGGCGAGAAGCCGAAGCAGCGTTACGGAAACGATCGGCTGCCGAACGTCGCGCAACTCACCACGCCGCCCGAAGAAGCGCCGTTCGAACCGAACAGCCTCGATGCCGCATTGTTCGTGATGTCGTATCACGACCTGCACTGGAAGGCTAAAGACGGCTCGTGGCCGAACACGGATCCCGCTCAAGCCCTGGCGAAACTGGTTCCCGCGCTGAAGCCTGGGGCAACGGTGGTGGTGTTGGATCATGCGGCCGTCGCGGGCGCGGATCCGGCAGTGAGCGTCGACGCGCTTCATCGCATCGATCCCGCCATCATCAAACGCGACTTCGAAGCCGCCGGCCTTCAGTTCGATACGGAGAGCAAAGCCTTCGCCAACGCCGAGGACGATCACACCAAGCCGGTGTTCGACCCAGCCATACGTCACAAGACGGATCAAGTGATGTATCGATTCAAGAAGCCGGCGTGAGACATGAGTAGGTGACCCTCCCTGCGGGAGGGTCGTTTATTACAGCAAACTCTGTTCTCCGTCGTACGTCCGCAGAGACTTGAACGAGCTGCGCTCATCCGTCCGCCGCACGCTTGAAAGCTTGCGCAAGCTCCTGTTGCTTGCGCGGCGGGACTGGATCGTAATGACTCAGCTCCATCGTGTACGCGCCTTCGCCGCCGGTCAGCGACTTGATGCGCGATTGATAGTCGTTGATCTCGGCTAATGGCACCAGCGCACTGATCCGGGTGCGTTGGTTTGCCAACGACTGGCTGCCGCTCACGCGGCCGCGACGAGTCGCTAGATCGCCAGTGATGTCGCCGGTGGCCGCGCTCGGTGATGTCACTTCAATACGTACCAGCGGCTCGAGAACAATGGGCGCGGCCTCTTCGACCGCGTTCAGAAACGCGCGGCGGCCGGCGGCGATGAACGCGACTTCTTTCGAATCCACCGGGTGATGTTTGCCGTCGTAAACGATAACGCGGATGTCCTGTAACGGAAAGCCCGCCACCGCGCCTTCGGTCAACGCCTGGCGAATTCCCTTCTCCACAGCGGGGATGTATTGCGAAGGAATCACGCCGCCGACCACTTCGTCGACGAATTCGAAACCCTCGCCACGCGCCAGCGGCTCCACTCGCAAATAAACTTCGCCGAACTGCCCCGCGCCGCCGGTTTGTTTCTTGTGACGATGATGTCCTTCGGCCGGTCGCGTGATGGTCTCGCGATAGGGAATGCCGGGTGTCTTGGTCTTGCAGCCGACCCCGTAGCGCTCCTTCATGCGATCCAGCATCACGCGCAGATGCAGATCGCCCATGCCATACAGCACCGTCTCGTTGAGACTGGCCTGATGCTCGATGCGAACGCCGGGATCCTCGGCCACCAGCTTATGCAGCGCGTCCGAGAGTTTTTGTTCCTCGCCGCGCCGCTCGGGCTCGATGGCGACGCCGGCCATGGCGGGCGGCAAAGTAATGGACTTCAAGTGATAGTGATCTTCGTCGTGCGAATCGTGCAGCACGGCGTCGAAGTGCATCTCGTCCACTTTGGGCACGGCGCAGATGTCGCCGGGAATGGCGGCCGGCACCTCGTAATGATCCTTGCCTTGCAGACGATACAAATGCGCGACCTTGAACGGCTTGCGCGCATCGCCGATGAACAACTGCGCGCCCGATCGCACCGTGCCCTGATGAACGCGGAAGATTCCGAGCCGACCCACGAACGGATCGATGTTCACTTTGAACACATGCGCGATCACGTGCAGATTCGGATCTGGCTTCACCGGGACGCGCACGGCCTGCGCGCCTTCGCCGCGTAGAAAGGGCGGCGGATTGCCCTCCATAGGATTCGGCATGAGTCGCGCGAAGATATTCAGCAACTCTTTGACGCCGGTCCCGGTCTCGGCCGAGGTGAAACACACCGGCACCAGATGCCCTTCGCGCAACGCGCGCTCAAAAGGGTCGTGCAGTTGCTCCGGGGTCAGCTCCTGACCCTGTTCCAGATACACCGCCATCAGGTCCTCGTCGACCTCGACTACCTGATCGATGATTTCGGTATGGGCAGTCTCAACCGAGGAAAAGTCAGGCCGCGCCACGGCGTCCGGCCCGGGATCGAAAAAACAGTCGACCACCGTCTTGCCGCCCTCGGCCGGCAGGTTCAGCGGCAGGCACTCGCGCCCGAACATTTCGCGTAATTGCGACAGTACGGCTTCGGGCTGCGCGTCCTTGGCGTCGATCTTGTTGATGATGACCAGCCGGCACAGCTCGCGATCCCGCGCGAAATCCATCATCCGCTGCGTGACCGGCTCGATCCCGTTCACGGCGCTGATCACGACCGCCGCCGTTTCCACCGCCTCCAGCGCCGTCAGCGCGCGCCCGGCGAAATCCGGGTAGCCCGGCGTGTCGAACAGTTGGACGTGACAGTCTCCCACGGGAAAATGCACCAGCGCCGCGTCGAGGGAGTGGCGTAACTGCTTTTCCTGTGGGTCGAAGTCACAAACGGTGGTGCCGCGCTCCAGGCTGCCGCGGCTGCGGATGGCGCCGGCTTCCAGCAGCAGGCTTTCGGTCAGCAGGGTTTTGCCGGCCCCCGCCTGCCCGACCAGCGCGATGTTGCGAATGTCCGAGGTCGAATGGGCCCCTGGAATCGACATGGGCTGCACCTCCACTGGAGATTCACGCTCAGCATACTCCTCAACCGCCCATTAAGAAGCGCCAGACCTATTGGAGCCGTCGCGCCCTACGCTTAACCTACACACCTTGAACTAACTACTCATTCACGCTTCCTCATGAGCAAGCGCGCCCTGATCGTCGACGATTCGCGTTCCGCGCGCGTCATTTTGAGCCGCATGCTGGAAGGCTACGGTCTGGAGGTGGACTCGTCCGAGTCGGCGGAGCAGGCGCTGGAGTTCCTGCGCCAGGCCCGTCCGGACGTGATCTTCATGGACCACCTGATGCCGGGCATGGACGGCTTCCAGGCCATTCAGGCCATCAAGGGCAACCCCGACACCGCGACCATTCCCGTGATCATGTACACCTCGCAGGAAGGCGAGCTGTATGTCAGTCAGGCTCGCGCGCTCGGCGCCGTCGGCGTCCTGCCGAAGACTGTGAAGCATGCCGATGTGTCCAGGGTGTTGTATCAATTGCGATTGTTGCCGGAGCGTCGCGAGCCGACGACGCGCCCACCGGTGCAGGTCGCGCAACACGAAGGCTCGGCGGCCGTGCAGATCGAACCGGCCCGCCCGTCCAGCGGCGAGGTCGAGACCGCGATTCGCAACGCGATTGCGCCGCTGCTCAAGGAGCACAGCTCCGAAATGCGCCGCTTCGTGCTGGCCAGCCTCGAAGGGTTCGCCCGTCGCATCAGCTCCGAAGGCAAACCGCCAACTGCGCCGGTCGCCTCGGAGCCCGTGGCCAGCACCGACCACCCGTTGCCGGTGGAGACGCAGACCATCATGGTGCGCCAGAACCGCTGGCCTTTGGCTGCCGGTGTCGGCGCGCTCGCGCTGATCCCCGCCCTGGTGCTGGCGCTGTTCTATACGAAAGAGCTCGAGACCACGAAGGCGCTGCGCGGCGCCGTCACTACCTTGCAAGCAACGATCGACGGGCAGCAGGCGCAGCTCACCACGTTGCAACAGAGCCTTCAGTCGGGCCAGGTCGCCACCGTCGCCGCTGCGCCGAAAGCTGACAACGTCACTTCGGAAGTCGTCCCGTATGGGGAAGCGCCTTTGTCCGGCGCGCGCCTGGAGCGACTGCGCGAAATGCTCGGACAACTGCGTTCCAACGGTTTCCGCGGCAAGGTGAAGGTGGCCACTTTCGTGGGCGAGTTCTGCCTCACGGGCAACGGCATCGAAGGCTATTCGATGGCCACCGACGATCTGCCCGTGAACCGTTGCGACCTGGTCGGCAATCCTTTCGAGGACAGCCTGCCCACGGCCCAGCGTCAGTCGCTGGCCTTCGCCAATCTGCTGTCGTCACTGCGTCAGGATGGCGGCTTGACGGTGGAGGTTGCGCACGAAGGCCGTCGCCCGAGCGTGGCCTACCCGACAGCGGATCAACGCGCGCGCGTAACCGCAGGCGAATGGAACCGCATCGCCGCCCAAAACAATCGGGTGGAATTCGCCACTGAGCCGGCCGGCTCATGAAGCGCCCTCGTCACGGAAGTCGCTCTTAGAGGGTTTCAATGTCCCCGCCCTGGTTGCTTTATGGTGCCAACGGATACACGGGCGAGCTGATCGCGCGTGAGGCGGTCGCGCGCGGCATGCGGCCGGTGCTCGCCGGTCGTTCCAAACAAAAAATCGCCAGGCTCGCCGCCGAGTTGAATTGTCCCAGCGCGGTGTTCGATCTCGACGATCACACCGCGTTGGTATCGACGCTCACCCAAGTCGCGGCTGTCCTGCATTGCGCGGGACCGTTCTCACAAACCGCGGCGTCGATGATGCAAGGTTGCCTCGCGACGCACGTTCACTATCTCGATATCACGGGCGAGATCGACGTGTTCGAGCTCGCGGCCAGCGTGCATGGCAAGGCAGAGCGTTCCGGCATCGTGCTGTGCCCCGGCGTCGGCTTCGACGTCGTGCCGACCGACTGCGTCGCCGCCCGCCTCAAGGAAGTGATGCCGGACGCCACTCATCTGGCGTTGGGCTTCGACAGTCGCGCCGGTTTGAGCAAAGGCACCGCCAAGACCGCGATCGAATCGGCGGGCAAAGGCTCGTGTGTTCGCATCGATGGTCGCCTGGTTACCGAGCGCCTCGGCTCCCGGACGCGGCGCATCGACTTCGGCGCAGGCGAGAAACTCGGCGTCAGCATCCCGTGGGGCGATGTCAGCACCGCGTATTACACGACCGGGATCCGGAGTATCGAGGTGTACACGGCGTCGTCACAAAAATCCGTCGACAGCATGCGCCGCGCGAATCTGCTCCGCCCGCTGCTGCGGCAACGCTGGATTCGCGAGCTCGTGAAGTTCAACGCTCAGCGGAGCATCACGCCGCCGGACAAAACACAGCGGGACAACAACCCCACTTACGTGTGGGGCGAGGCACGGAACGCCGCGGGGGAAGTGAAAACTGCAAGACTGCGCACCGCCAACGGTTACTCGTTGACCGTACACTCCGCGCTGGGAATTCTCGGTGAGGTGCTGGGCCGCGCTTGCAACCCTGGCTTCACCACCCCAAGCTTCCTGGTGGGCGCCGACTTCGTCAGCTCCCTGCCAGGCTCGTCCACGATCCGTATCGAATCATGATTGACTCCGCTGCCGCGCTAGATTCCGCTGACATTGCCACGTTTGCTCCCTCGGGCTGGCTCGCCAACGCTCATTTTCAATCCATCGTGCCCAGCCTGAGCCTGCGCCGTCCGTTCGTCGCACGCCGCGCGAAACAGATGCTGGCCGTGGCGGATACTCAGATCGTGGATTGTGGCGATGGCGTGCGGCTGCTCGGTCACTATTCCAGTCAGGCAGCTGCGGGCCGGCCGCCAGCGCGCGATCTTGCAATTTTGTTACACGGCTGGGAGGGCAGCTCCGACTCGGTGTACGTGCTGTCGCTGGGCAGCCATCTGTTCGACCTCGGCTGCGACATTTTCCGCCTCAACTTTCGCGATCATGGTCCGAGCCATCATCTGAACGAGGACATTTTCCATTCGTGCCGCCTCGACGAAGTCATCGGCGCGGTTCGTAGCATCCAGCGCTCGTTGCCTGACAAGCGGATTACCGTCGCGGGCTTCTCGCTCGGCGGCAACTTCGCGCTGCGCGTCGCCGCCAAGGGGCCGCGAGTCGGTATCGAGCTGGAGCGCGCCGTGGCTGTCTGCCCGGTGCTCCGGCCTCACAGCACCATGGAAGTGCTGGAGACCGGCTGGTTCATCTACCAGCAATATTTCATCAACAAATGGAAGCGCTCGCTGCGCCGGAAACAGCAGTGCTTTCCCAAGCTGCACGATTTCAAAGAGATCCTGGCGCAGACCACCATTCGCAGCATGACCGAGATGCTGGTGAGCAAGTACAGCGAGTTCACCAACCTCGATGCTTACTTGAACGGTTACGCCATCACCGGCGACGCGCTCGCGCACCTGACCGTGCCGAGCCACATCCTGATTTCGTTGGACGATCCCATCATCCCGGCGCACGATCTGCAAAACCTGGCTCGCTCGCCCAACCTGCACGTGACCAGCATTCCCAAGGGCGGTCACTGCGGCTTCATGGATACCTTCAACGGCGCCAGCTGGGCGGACCGGCAGATCGCGAACATCATGTTCAAGCAGCGTTCCGACCTTCCGCAAAGCGCCGCCGCCTGATCTCAGCTGGCGCGAGCGCTTCTGAACTCGCGCAGCACTTTGCGAAACGACGTGGTGCCGACCAGGCGCGCGCCACGCGTGGCGAGTTGAGCCGCGGCTTCGCGAGAAGTCACATTGTGAATCGCCCAACGCCACGGCCCACGCCACAACTGCGCGTTGGTTTCCGTCAGCAGTTCGTGGTCGCACAGTAAGTAATCTGGAACCAGCGCTTCGCTCTTCAGCGCCGACAGGTTGGAATATTCGGACAGGATCCAGCCGACTCGACATGACGAGAGCTGCCGCACTTGATGAACGGCAGTGAGATCGCGTGACACCAGCACGCACTGGCGCACGACGGGTTTCAGCACCTCACAGATCTTTCGGACGACCACCTCGGCGCCGAACACTCGCAGGCTGGCGCGTTTGATTTCGACAAAGGCCGTGACGGCCGGATGTGTGCCCAGGAGGCTAGCCGCCTGCGCCAGCATGGGCACGCCGATGTCGGAATATTTGTCACCGAACCGTTCAGGCTCGGTGACCGCGATTTCGACCAGCTCGCGCCAGGTCATTTCCAATGCGTTACGATTCAGCCCCGCCATGCGCTTCAGGTTGGCGTCGTTCAGCAGCACCGGACGACGATCGGCCGTGAGCTGAACGTCGAACTGCAGGTGGCGGGCGCCGAGCTCCAGCGCCGAACGCAGCGCCGGCAACGTATTCTCCGGATAGTCCTCCGAATTGCCGCGTTGAGCGATCAAGTCCGGCAAGGGTGAGAACAGTCTGCTGGCGCTCATCCGGGAGTGCGGCTCAGGTGACTGGAACGATGGGGGTGCTATGTTTACCACAGCACGCGTTGGAGTCGGCATTCAGCGGATCCTCATTGACCCATCAAGCGTGCCATTCTTGTTCGGGCTCCAAACGGCTGCAGCCTGCGAAAGGCACGACGATCGTGGCGCATTCATATAAGTCACTCCGCATGAACGGACCACGGATAACGCGGGTTACCTCGACGCTACTGCTGCTGGCGCTGCTGCAGGCTTGTGGCGGTGGGGGCGGTTCCGGGGGTCAGAACGGAGGAGGCGACCCACCGCCTACGAACCCGCCGCCCACCAACCCGCCGCCGAATCCGAATTCCGGCCTGGACGCCCGGCCGTCGAATGCTACCTGCAACGCCTGGCCGCGCCCCAATGCAGGCAGCGATATTTCCTTGAGTCGATTCACCAACCTGACGTTCACCTTGCCGCTCGAGCTGCTCCAGGCGCCGAACGACGACTCGCGCTGGTTCGTCGTTCAGCAGAACGGCATCGTCAGGCAGTTCACCGGAACCAATCCGTCGAGCGCCAGCACCTATATCGATCTCAGCGCGATCACCTCGCGCGTCCTCGACGGCGGCGAGATGGGCTTGCTGGGCATGGCGTTCCATCCCAATTACCCGACCGACAATCGCGTCTTCCTGTCATTCACGACCGGCGATCCGCTCACGTCGCGGGTCTCCTCCTTCACCAGCACCGATGGCGGCGCGACGCTGAACCCTGCCACCGAAACCGTGCTGTTGACCATCAATCAGCCGGAGGACAATCACAACGGCGGCCACATCGCCTTCGGCCCGGATGGATATTTGTATATAGGCATGGGCGATGGCGGCGGTGGCGGCGACCCGTGGGGCGATCGCGGTAATGGTCAGCGTCTCACCACGATGCTCGGCAAGATGCTGCGAATCGATGTGAACACCGCCACGCCGTACGCGATTCCGCCCACGAATCCGTTCGCAGGCAATGAGCGCTGTCCTGCCGCCGGCCGTGCGAGCGGCAATTGTCCGGAAATCTTTGCCTGGGGCCTGCGCAATCCCTGGCGCTATGCCTTCGATCCAGCCAATGGCGATCTGTGGGTGGCGGACGTCGGCCAGGGCTTGTTCGAAGAAGTGGATCTGGTGACGATCGGCGGCAACTACGGCTGGCGCTGCCGCGAGGGGGCGCATGATTACAACACCGCTGGAACGCCTGGCTGCAGTTCCGCCCCGCTCATCGATCCAGTGGCCGAATACGATCACACGCTCGGCGGCTCCATCACCGGCGGCTTTGTTTATCGCGGTTCGCAGAACACCGCGCTGGTCGGCAAGTTCTTGTTCGCCGACTTCGAGTCGGGCCGTATCTGGGCATGGATCGCCGAGAACGCCTCGCAACCGCGCCAGCCGACCCAGTTGCTCGACTCCAATCTGAATATTTCTTCGTTCGGTCAGGGCAACGACGGCGAACTGTACGTCGTGCATTACAACGAGACCGGCTCGTTGCATCGGATCAACTTCCAGAGCACCGGCGTCATCGACACCGCGCCCCGGCTGTTGAGCAACACCGGCTGTGTCAGCAACGCCGATCCCAAGCAACCGGCCACTGGCCTCATTCCGTATGCGATCAATGCGCCCTTCTGGTCCGATGGCGCGGACAAGGATCGCTGGATGGCGTTGCCCAACAATCAGGGCATCTCGGTGCAGACCGACGGCGACTGGCAGTTTCCGAATGGCACGGTGCTGGTGAAGAACTTCCGCATCGGCACGCGCCTGGTCGAAACTCGACTGTTCATGCGCCATCCGGACGGCGTGTGGGGCGGGTTCAGTTACGAATGGAACGCGGCGCAGACGGACGCGACGCTGCTGGAAGGCGGCGCGGTGCGCGACTTGGGCGGCGGTCGCAGTTGGATTTTCCCGAGCGAAGGTCAGTGCCTCGAATGTCACACTGAAGCGGCGGGCCGCGCGCTCGGACTCGAGACGGCGCAGCTCAATCGTTCCTTCACTTATCCGCAAACCAATCGCACGGCGAACGAGCTCACGACGCTCAATCATATCGGCCTGCTGTCGCCAGCCATCACCGATGCGGCCTCACAACCCGCGCTGCCTGATCCGCAAGGGAGCAGCGGCACGGTCGCCGAACGCGCTCGCGCTTATCTGCACACCAACTGCTCGCAATGTCATCGCCCGGGCGGGCTGGCGCCGACCAATCTGGACCTGCGCTATACGACGAGCCTCATTGGCACCAATGCCTGCAATGCTTTGCCTCAGAACGGCGACCTGGGGCTCGGGTCGAACGCGAGGCTGATCGCGACGGGCAGTTCGGCGAGTTCGCTGGTGGTGAATCGGATGAACCGACGCGACTCGGCGGCGATGCCGCCGTTAGCGTCCAACACCGTGGACACTGCCGGCGTGGCATTGGTCTCGCAATGGATCGACAGCCTGTCCGCGTGCCAATGACCGGAGTTATTTAGCCGGGCCGCGCTTCTCTTCGAAATGCACGACTGGCTTGCCGCTGGTCACGGCCATGTCGCCTTCGATGATGGCGCCTTTGGCGACGGCGATGGTGCGCGCTCTGAGTGAGCCCTTGATGCGTGCCGTCGCGCGCAGTTCCAGTTTCTCGCCAATCGTTACGGAGCCTTCGACGTCACCGGCGATCACCGCGTTGCCAGCGCGAATCTCGCCTTCCCAACGACCGCCCTCGGACAAGGTCAGCGCGCCCTGCACGTCGCCATCGCCGACCACCGTGCCGCCGACCACCAGGTCGCTGGCGCATTCCAGATCGCCAGTGAAGCGCGACCCCGAGCCGATGAAGGTCGGACTGCTGGACACACGATCGGCAAGACGGCGGCGGGGCGTATCGGCCATGAACATCTCCAAGCGAAGCGAGCGCGGATTATGGTCGGATTGCAGGTTGAGGGTCGACACACTGAGGTGCTCGGACGATGTCAGTCCGTGACGGAAGTCACCGAAGCGGTCGGAAGGTGACATTTCGTGTCAGGCTCAAATGTGTCACCCGCTTCAGCGGAATGTCATACGAACTTTCGTAAGTCGCTGATTTCGTGAACGCTGCCCGCTCGGATCGCTCGCCGGCAGTTCACCATAAAATTTTTACAGGTAGTGGCACGCCGGTTGCACTAACGAGCTGGCATTTATGCGCTGAACCTCCAAGCAAGCTCGATACCGAGCCCTTGAGTTCGTATTCGCGCCGCCACGCGTTCTTCCCCGCTGGCGGCGTTTTTTTCGCGCACTCCCCGCGCCAGCGAACCCGACCCGGGCTCGTTATGATGCTGGCTTAATCAGGAGTGCGCATGATCACTCGATCCCGATTGTCTCGAATGATGCTGTGGGGCTTGGCGTTGCTCGCGCCGGCGACGTTCGCGCAAGTGCCCGGCGCGAAGGAAGTCCGCGCGACCACACTGGCCAACGGCATGCAGATCCTCGTCTGGCCGGACCGCGACATCCCCAATGTCGCGCTCTACAACTGGGTGCGCGTCGGCAGCCGCAACGAAGTACCCGGCATTACCGGCCTGGCGCACTTCTTCGAGCACATGATGTTCAACGGCACCAGCAAGCGGGCGCCGGGCGAGTTCGATCAGGTGCTCGAAGCCAACGGTGCGCGCAACAACGCGTTCACCAGCGACGACGTTACCGTCTACCAGGACTGGTTCCCGCGCTCGGCGCTCGAGACCGTGTTCGAGCTAGAAGCCGATCGCCTGCGGAATCTGTCCTTCGATCCGAAGGTCGTGGAAAGCGAGCGCAACGTAGTGCATTCCGAGCGCCGCCTGCGCGTCGACGACAGTCATCAGGGCCGGCTGCAGGAACAAGTTCAGGCCACGGCGTTCGTCGCTCATCCCTACGGCATTCCGACCATCGGCTGGCCCTCCGACATCCTGTCGTGGAGCATCGACGATCTGAAAACGTTTTTCGCGACCTACTACGCGCCCAACAACTGCACGCTGATCCTGGTGGGCGACGTCGATCCCGACCAGGTGATCGCGCTGGCGAAAAAATATCTCGAGCCCATTCCCTCGCACGAGCCGCCGAAACTGGTAAAGACCGTCGAGCCCGAACAACTCGGCGAGCGACGCGTCGCCGTCAACGCCGAGGCGCAGACGCCGCTGGTGCAATTCGCCTATCACGGCATTTCGGGCTCGGATCCACGCCGTCCCGCATTGGATTTGCTGACGCGCGTGCTCACCGATGGCGATGCATCGAGACTGCATCGTTCGCTGGTCGAAGAGCAGAAGCTCACCATCTCGGCCGACAGCTATTTCACCGCCGGCTTCGATCCCGGACTGATCTGGTTCTTCCTTTCGCTGCCGGCGGACGGCGACGCGGCCAAGGCCGAAGCCGCGTTCACGCAACAGATCGAACGCGTGATCAAAGACGGCGTGACCAAGGAGGAACTGGCCCGTGCGCGCAGTCAGGCACTCGCCGATTTCTGGCGCGGCCTCGCGACCATCGACGGCAAAGCCCAGGCGCTCGGCACGTTTGCCGTCCTCCAGGGCGGCCACGAAAAGCTCTTCGACGCGCCCCGCGCTTATGAAGCCGTGACACAAGCCGATCTGCAGAAGGTGGCCGCCGAGTTGCTGCGTCAAACGAATCGCACCGTAGGCGTGTTGAGCTCGCCGCCGCCAGCCGATGAGTTGCAGACGAAGACGGGGGGTGCGGAATGAACGCGTTACGTCGGTTCATCGTCGTTACCGCGAGTATCTGCTCGCTGAGCGTAACGTCGGCATTCGCAGCCAACGCCGTCAAAACGCCGGACTTCGAAACAGTGAAACTCCCCAACGGCGCAACGTTGCTGTTGATGGAGCGGCACGACGTGCCGCTGATTTCCTTCAATGCCGTGATTCGCGGTGGTGCGCTGACCGATCCGGAAAATCGCTTGGGCACGGCCAACCTGCTCGCCGGGCTGCTGGAAAAAGGCGCGGGTTCACGCGACGCCAATGCGTTCGCGGAAACGGTCGCTTCCGTCGGCGGCTCGATCGAAACCGGCACTGCCACCGAAAGCATTTCGGTGGCCGGTTCGTTCCTGGCGCGCGACCAGAAACTGATGGTCGAGTTGCTTGCCGACGTGCTGCAGCGGCCTCGGTTGGAACAAGCGCAGTTCGAAGCTTTGCGCGGTCGTTATATCGAGTTCATCCGTGCCGCGAAGGATTCGGATCGCTCGTCACTCACGCCCATCTATGGCGCGGCCACTCTGTTCGGCTCGCATCCGTATGGCCGGCCCGTGGGCGGCAGCGAAGCCAGTCTCGCCGCGATCACCCATTCGGACGTGCAGAAGTACTACCAGGACAATGTGGGCGCCGATCGCGTGATCATCGCGGTCGCCGGCGATTTCAAAACCTCGCAACTGAAATCGTCGTTGTCACGCGCGTTCTCGGGCTGGCGCAAAGCGGGTCAGCCGATGCCGAGCGTGCCGAAGCAGCCCGACATCACGGGGCGGCGCGTGCTGCTGGTCGATGCGCCCGACGCCGTTCAGTCCTACTTCTGGGCTGGAGATGTGAGTGTCGCCAGGAAAGATCCGCGGCGCGCTTCGCTCGACATCGTGAACACTTTGTTTGGCGGCCGCTTCACCTCGATGCTCAACACCGAGCTGCGGATTCGCAGCGGCTTGAGCTACGGCGCGAGCTCGCGCTTCGACCGCATGGCCGAAGGTGGCAGCTGGGAATTCGCCTCGTTCACACGCACCGAAAAAACCATCGAAGCCATCGACCTGGCGTTCGCCACGCTCGATAAGCTGCATGAGGGCGCCATCGCCGATCCGCAACTCGAATCCGCGAAGAGCTATGTCCTCGGCCAGTATCCGCTCGGCCTCGAAACGGCCTCGCAGTGGGCTTATCAGCTGGCCACGCTGGAGTTCTACGGGCTGGATCGAAGCTACATCGACAACTATGGCGACGCCCTGAGAGCCGTGACTCTCGCGGACGCCAAGCGCATCGTGAGCGAAGTGATTCCGCCCAGCCAGCAATCGGTGCTGGTCGTGATCGGCAAGGCGGACGCGATTCGAGACGACCTGCGCAAGTACGGCCCGCTGACGGAAGTGAAACTGGCGGATCCGGAGTTCCAGCCAAAATCATGAGCGGCGCAGCTCCCGAGATCCGTCTGGTCGTGTTCGACTTCGACGGCGTGATGATCGACTTCGTGCCCGAGCGGCGCTTGCAGTTCCTAGAGCAGCTCACGGGCAAACCCGCCGCGGACATCCATGCCGCCATCTGGGGCTCGGACTTCGAGATCGGCGCCGAGCAGGGCGCGTATCGCACGGGCGATGCTTATCTCGCTGCTTTCAACGAGCGCATTGGATTCCAGCTGTCTCGCGCGCAATGGATTGCCGCGCGTCGGTCTGCAATGCAGTTGCGGCCGGACATGGTCGAATATGCACGCTCACTCAGCGAGCGTGTCTCGCTCGCCCTGCTGACCAACAACGGCGCGTTGTTACATGAAGCGCTCCCCGAGCTGGTTCCTGAAGTCTGCGGAGTGTTTATCAAGAACCTGCACGCCAGCTACGAGTTCGGCGCACGCAAGCCGGACACGGAAGTGTTCACGCGTTTACTGGAACATTGCAGAGTGCCCGCGCAGCAAGCAGTATTCATCGACGACTACTACGAATTCATACAAGGCGCGATATCCGCGGGCATGCACGGCATTCATTTCCAGAACCTGCCGCAATTGCGCGCGGCGCTGGAGCCGCTGCTGAGATAATCGGCAGCCCGCGGGCCCGCTGTCGGGACTGTTTCTATATACAGCCACCCGGAGCGGGGATATGATCGATCTCCCCCAACCCATCAGCAAACACGGAAGTGAGCGACGGAAACAACGCCCGATGAGCGAATGGCCGCATTCTTCGATTCACGCCGCACTACTGCAGACGATCCGCAGGCATGCAATGAAGCAGTCCCTCTGGCGCTACACGCAGCTCGAGGTGTTGCACGATGCGCTGGCGCGGATCATCCAGCTGGAGCCGGGCGAGCTGTGTGTGGTCAGTTGTTTCATCGACGGGCAACGCTGGTACGTGATGACATCCTCGCGGGTGTTCGGCATCTACCGCGGCTCGCGCTTCGAGTTCTCGCCGCTCAAGATCCGCAAATGCACCTGGGGCGACTTCCAGCAGGAAGGCCGTCTACAGATCGACGTTGCCGAAATTCAGCTGCTCGACGGCGCCAAGGTCACCCTCGCTTACGAGGCGGGCTTCGCCGCCATTGCGCCGATTTATTACGAACGTTTCTGGCATACCAGCTATCCGGCGCTGGATCGGGTGGCCGATAAGCCGGGCCGGGACTGAGGCCGGGTTTGCGCCCCATCCGCGACCATTTGCGCATAGACGGGGTCAGGCTGAATGTTCAGCGGTCCAACAGTGTGAAGCTTGTCACATAGATAAAAGTTGGTCGCGCCAGACAGCGCCGCTGGCGCGCCGGCCGGCAACAAAAACTTCGTGCAAATCCGCTGGGAAACGCAGTTTGTGCGGCGGATGACGCCAAACGCTGACAATTTTTCCGACATGGACAAACGCCGAAAGCCGAATAGACTCCCGGCATCGTTTGCACTTTCTCGCAACGAGTTTCCCGCTAGAAATGCAGTATCGGCGCAGCGATTTCGATGTCACCAACACCGTGCAGGTGAGCTCACCTGACGCGGTCCGGCGCGCCGTGGTCGATTTGTATCGACAGAGCTGGCCGCACTACCCCCTGGATCGCGTCGATACCGCCTTCCGTGACTTCGAGCGGCTGTTCAACGGTCAGTTTCCCGGCTACTACGGCTGCGACACCGTTTATCACGATCTGCAACACTCGCTCGACGGAACATTGGCGGTGGCGCGGCTGATCGTTAGTTACGATCGCACGCACGTGGCCGACGAGCGCCTGGGTCCCGAGCGCGCCATTCTCGGCGTGGTCACCGCCCTGTTTCACGACGCCGGTTACATACGTCAGACCGACGACCAGACTCATCGCAACGGCGCCGAGTTCACGCTCAGTCACGTGAGCCGCAGCGCGCAGTTCATCGGGCGCTACCTGCCCACCATCGGCATGGCCGAATGGGTGCCGGTGGCGACCAAGATCGTGCACTTCACCGGTTACGAAGTGCAGTTCGATCAGATCCGTCTCGACGATCCGCGCGACCGCAAGCTCGGCCACCTGATCGGCACGGGCGACCTGATCGCGCAGATGTCGGATCGCTGCTACCTGGAGAAGTGCCGCGACCGGCTCTATCCGGAGTTCGTGCTCGGCGGCATCGCCATGCCGAGCGATGCGACCGGCAAGACTTCGGTGAAGTACAGCTCCGGCCTGGATGTGCTGCGGCAGACGCCGGGCTTCATCGAGGACGTGCGCCGCTCCCGCCTGGATGGCGAGTTCGCGAGCGCGTACAGCTATCTCGAATCGCTGTTCAACGGCCGCAACCCATACATGGAAGCCATCGAAGCCAACCTGAGTTATCTCAGTGAGGTGCTGCGCACCGGCCGCTGGCCCATGCTCCGGCGCGATCCGCCCTGCTTCACCTGGGAGCGCAATCCGGTGCAGAACATCCGCTCGCTGGTGATCGGCCACCTCAAGCAAGTCTGGAAGAGCGGCTAACCGTACTGCCGCCCGCTAACATGGCGGGATGACTGTCACTCCCGCAGATAGTGGATGGATCAATCTCGGCGTCGCGCTCGCCGTCGGTTTTCTCATCGGCATCGAGCGTGAGCGCAGTAAAGGCGACGGACCGCAACGCGCGGTCGCCGGTCTTCGCACCTTCACTCTGATCTCCCTCGCAGGCGCGCTTGGTCTATGGATCGGCGGCGTCTATGTATTCATCGCGACCTGCGCCATCGTCGGGCTGTTGATCGCGGTCGGCTACATGCGCACTCGTGACACCGACCCCGGTCTCACAACCGAGATTGCGATGGTGGTCACGTGCCTGTTGGGCGGACTGGCGATACGCGACCCTCGGCTCGCCGCCGCGCTGGCCGTCATCGTCACCATCCTGCTCGCCTTTCGCAGTCCTGCCCACAACTGGGTCAAGAACGTTCTGACCGACGAAGAGATGCGCGATGGTCTGCTGCTCGCGGCCGCCGCGCTCGTGATTCTGCCGCTCGCACCCACCGAACCCATCGACCCATGGGGCGTCGTGCAGCCGCGCAAGCTGTGGATGCTTGCGGTGCTCGTCATGGCGATCAACGCGCTGGGTTACGTCGCATTACGCGCGCTCGGCGCTAAAACCGGCTTGGCAGTGGCGGGCTTGCTCTCCGGCTTCGTATCGAGCACCGCCACCATCGGCGCCATGGGCGCGCGGACCAAGACCCAGCCCGAGTTACATAAAGGCGCCGTGGCCGGGGCGGCCGCGTCTTCGGTTGCGACAGTGATTCAGCTCGCCATCGTCGTGGGGCTGGTGAGCACGCCGACGTTGACGATGCTGATCCCTTCGCTGCTCGCCTCCGGCTTGGCCGCGATCGTCTACGCCGGTGTGTTCGCCCTTCGTAGTTTTCGCGAGCTGTCGGCCGCGGAGGATGCACCTAAGGGGCGACCTTTCGAGCCCAAGACGGCCATCGTTTTCGTGCTCGTGGTCGGACTCACATTGTTGATCTCGGCGCTGCTGACTCAGTGGCTAGGAGATCGAGGGCTGCTGCTCGCCGCCGGCGTCGCAGGTTTTACCGATGCCCACGCGGCGGCGATTTCGTCAGCATCGCTGGCGGCCAGCGGTCGCACTCAGGCGGAGTTCGCGGCGCTGGCGGTGCTGGTGGGATTCAGCACCAACACCGTGAGCAAGACGGTCGTCGCCTTTTCGCTAGGCAATCGACGCTACGCCTACGAGCTGACGCCCGGCCTGCTGCTGATGGCGGCCGCTGCATGGGCTGCGTGGTCGGTTCGCGCTTTCTTTGTTTAAGAGCTTCATACTCCGCGTCGCTTTACTCCAGCGAGGGGTTAGACACGCACGATGAGCGAACGGTTTGCCCGGCTGAACGCCCGGTTTCCACATAAGCGCGCTTTCATCACCGGCGCCAGCAGCGGGCTGGGCCTGGAGCTGGCGAAAGCACTGGCGGCCGACGCTTGGACGCTCGGGCTGTTCGATCGCAATCTCGAGCGACTCACCAGCGTCGAAGCCACGTTCGCGGATGCGGGCGTGAAGCTGGTCGCTTATCCGGGCGATGTCACACAGGCGGACGAGCTGACCGTCGCGGTCAATTCGTTCGCGGCCACTCACGACGGCATGGATGTGATGATCAACAACGCCGGCGTCGCCGGCGCCGGCTCGATGATGGAAGTGTCCCTGGAAGACTGGCGCTGGATCGTCGACATCAACATGATGGGCGTGGTGCACGGCTGCCGCGCGGCCATTCCTCATCTGCAACGCAATGGCAGCGGCTTGTTGATCAACGTCGCGAGCGCCGCAGCCTTCGCGTCCGCGCCGGGCATGGTCTCTTACAACGCCACCAAAGCCGCGGTGCTCTCGATCAGCGAAACTCTGGTGAACGAGCTGCGGCCGGTCGGCACGCAGGTTTCGGTGGCGATGCCGACCTTCTTCCGTTCTTCCTTGTTGGAAACATTGCGCGGCCCCGAGCAAGCACGCGCGTTCGCGCACACCATCATGCAACGCTCGGAGTATTCGGCGGAGGCCGCCGCCCACGATTTGCTGACAGAGGCCGCCGACGGGCGCACGTATATCGTGTTGCCGAAGGCGGCCCGCACGCTATGGCGCATGAAGCGCTGGATGCCGGTGCGTTTTCTCGATCGACTCCGTCAGTTCGCCCAGCATTAAGCGGGCGTGTCCACCGACAGCAAAAAGCGCGTGTAGATTTCGGGCAAGCGCGCCAGCACGTGCGGCTTGCCTTCGATGTTGCTGCCCTCCAGCACCCGCCGCAGCGTCGACAGGCTCAGCGACTCGAGCGCCGGCTGCGAGATGGGCGCGTAACTCAGATGCCACGGCTCGGGGCTCACGCCGCCGCGATCGGTCCGGTACGGCCGATAGAACCCGAAACGTCGCATATTCGCATCGAGCCACTGCGACAGACGACCGAATATTCCTTCCGCCGCGTACTCACTGGGCAACAACTCGACGGTGTAGCCCGGTGGCACGGCCGCCGCGTCGATCACATCGACATCGCTGCCCCAGTGATGGCGGCTGCCGCCGGGAATCGCGGACCAGCACAGAATGGCGTCCACCGCGGCCGAATCGGACAGCTGTTTGCGATCCAGCAGCACGCCGTCGCGATCGTAGATGGGCCGCTCGCCGATCCATTTGCGGTTCCAGATCCCGAGCTGGGCCTGGAAATCACGGAAGCTGGAGCGCGGCGTGAGATCGATGCCGGCGGCGCGCGCGGCGTCCCTCATCGCCAGGAAAGAAGCCACTGCTTCGTAGTGAAGCATGCAAAGCGGATCACTCAACTCCACCACATGAGTGCGCGCCTGTCCGGTGAGCTCGAGCTCGTTCATTACGATCTGCGTCCTAGAAAAACAATACTCAAAAGGGCTGGAAAAACACGGCAAACGCCGCCGTTTTTGACATTCTAATCGTTTGGTATGTCAAAAAAACCGACAAGTAAACTGCACTGTGTTACCGGCACGAAAAACCCGAGTATCATGCCGTTAGCAGCGTTTTCGCACCACGCGACCGGCAAGCGCGGAGTATGGGTTGAGATCCCGGGGCCTCAAAATCAGATTGCTCTCCGTCGCCATCGCGGCGGGCATCAGCATTGCGGCGACCCTGTTCCTGCTGGAATACCTCGACTATCGCAAATCCAGCGAGGTGCTGGTGAAGCAGGGCGAGCGCTCGCTGCTCACCGCCGAAGCGCAACGGCTCGACCTGCTGGCCAGCGACATGGCCGCGGCGGGCGCGCAAGCCCTGGAAACCGCCTTGAAGGAACAGGACCAGCGCACCCTCGAAAAGGTGGTCGCGTCCCTGTTGAACAATCCCTATTCGATTTCGGCGCGCGTCGTAGCGCCGGATGGCTCTGTTGTGTACGAGACCATTCGGCAGGACCAGTGGACGCAGCAGCTCACCGCCCAGGACAAACGCACCATCCGTCGCACCCTTGGCGGGGTCGAGTCGCTCGGCACCTTGGAAATCGTCGTCGGCCGGCCGGGACTGGCCGATACGGCGCACGCGCTCCGGACACAGCTCGAACGCGTTCAGCAGCGCGATTTCGAGCGGCGCATCTGGATCGTCGCCGGCGTGGGCGTGCTGATCACCGGTTTGTTGACGCTGGTGGCGTGGATGCTGGCGCAGCGTCTGGAGCGTCCCATCGTCGAGCTGATCCGCTCCGCCGAGCGCATCGGTGAAGGCGACTACACGCGGCCTCACAAGGTCACCAGCAACGACGAGATCGCCGAGCTGGAAATGGCGCTGGACCGCATGCGGCAGAACCTGCGCCAGACCACCATCACCAAGAACTATCTCACCATCGTCCTCAACAGCATGAACGACGCCGTGCTGGTGACCTCGCCGGACGGCATGGTGCGCAAGATCAACGACGCGGCGGTGCGCCTGTTCGGTTACAACGAAGAAGAAATCGCCGGCCAGCCATTCATGAACTTGATCGCGGAGAACGAGCGCGAAAACTTTTCGCTGGAAGCCGCGGGTGTCGAGACGCGCGAGACCGTCATCGCCACGCACAGTGGGCAGACGATCCCGGTGTCGCTCTCGGGCGCGCCGATCGCCGGTGACGATCCGCAGTTCCAGGGAACGATCTTCGTCGTTCGCAATATCACCGATCGCAAGCGGGCCGAGCGGCGCATCCGCTATCTGGCGCGCTACGACGCGCTGACCAAAGTGCCGAACCGCATGCAGTTCCAGCACATGCTGCAGCAGGCGATCGCACGCGCGCGGCGGAACGACCGTGGCATCGTGATGCTGTATCTGGACATGGACCGGTTCAAAGAGATCAACGACACGTTCGGTCACGCCGCCGGCGACCGCACGCTCGAAGTGCTCAGCGAACGTTTGATTCGCATCCTGCCGCGCGAAGCCGTGGTCGGCCGTCTGGCGGGCGACGAATTCGGTCTGTTCATCGAAGGCTTCGCGGATTCCGAGGACGAGCGCACGCAAGCGGCGAGTCTCGCTCGCATGGTGCTGGCGGAAGTTTGCAAAGCTTATTACGTGGATCAGCAGGAAGTGTTCCTGACGGCCAGCGTCGGCATCGCGTTCTGCCCGAAGGACGCGGAGAACGTCATCGACCTGATCCGCAACGCCGACGCAGCGATGTATCACTCGAAACAGAACGGCGGTAACAGCTTCGCGTTCTATTCGCCGGACATGAACGGCGCCGCGGTCGAACGCCTGATGCTGAAGAGCAAGCTGCGTCGCGCGCTGGAGCGCGACGAGCTGATGATGCTGTATCAGCCGAAGGTCGACCTTCGTAACGGCCACATCGTCGGCGCCGAGGCGCTGTTGCGCTGGCGGCTGCCGGGCCATGGCGACATTTCACCGTCGCAGTTCATTCCGCTGGCCGAAGAAACAAACATGATCCTGGGCATCGGCGAGTGGGTGCTGAATCGCGTCTGCGCCGACTACCGGCGCTGGCAGGAAAAGATCAAGAACCCGGGGCGCGTGTCCATCAACCTTTCGCTGAAACAGCTGCGCCAGGCGAGCTTCATCGCTCGCTGCAAATCGGTGTTCCGTCGGCACGAAGTCTCGCCGACTTGCTTCGAGCTGGAGATCACCGAGACCACATTGATGGTTGACCCGAAACGCACCATCAAATTGCTCGACGAGCTGTATGCCATGGGCCTGCACCTGTCCATCGACGACTTCGGCACCGGCTACTCGTCCCTGTCGGCCTTGCAACAGTTCCCGATCGGCACGCTGAAGATCGACCAGTCCTTCGTGCGCGACGCCGCCATCAACACCGACGACGCCACCATCGTCCGCACCATCATCGACATGGGCAAAGCCCTCGAAGTCGAAGTGGTCGCCGAAGGCGTCGAGACCGAAGAACAATTCAACTTCCTGCGCAACCGCGGCTGCCACTACGGCCAGGGCCGCCTGTTCGGCGACGCCATGTCCGCCGACGAATTCCTCTCCCTCGTCACCTCCCAGGAAAGCGGCCGCGCCAAGGTCAGCGAGCTGTTCGCGTCGTGAGACCCGTAGCCGTCTGACTGCTTTTTGCGCGCGATAACTGGGTGCCATCCTCTGCGTACGTTCCGCGCGCAGACCGCGGGGTTCCCCACGGAACACGCCGTCGTCGAGATTTGCATGATGCGTCGCGCTACTGATATTTGTATCGGGCGAATCCAAACACAGGACGTGCAAAGCCAACATGCAATGGAGGTTGTTTCAGGCAGTAGCTTGCGCTAGATTCGCAGCCCATAGCGCCCTTGGCAGTAAACGGCTCCTTTCCACAGGAACCGTCGAGCCCAAGGGTTTCTCTTTTTGGGCGGCCCGATGAACAAGGTCGCCATCCTGGTCGATCTTGGCTTTTTCCTGCCCCGCTATCGATCACTCATCGAACGCCAGGCAAGCCCCGCCCACAGCGCGAAGCGAGTCGCAGCGGCGCTGTTCGAAACAGCCGTGCGTCACGTCGACAGAGAGCACGGCGAGGTGCTCTATCGAATCTTCGTGTACGACTGCAAGCCACTCGGCAAGAAGGTCCATCATCCGGTCACCGGCAAAGCGATCGACTTCTCGCGTACACCGCTATTCAAGTTTCGAAACGAGTTGCATGGCGAGTTGGTATGCATGCGCAAGGTGGCGTTGCGCTTGGGCGAGTTGGCGAACGATTCGGAGTGGACACTTCGCCCTGAACCGTTGAAGCGGCTGCTCAGGAAAGAAATGACCATCCATGATCTCACCTCTGATGATCTGTGTTACGACGTCTCGCAAAAGGGCGTGGACATCAAGCTCGGCATCGACATCGCCTCGCTCGCATATAAAAAGCTGGTCGACAGAATCGTGCTGATGACAGGCGACTCCGATTTCGTTCCGGCTGCAAAGCTCGCCCGACGGGAGGGACTGGATGTAGTCCTGGACCCACTCTGGAATCACATCCCCAACAGCCTGCGCGAGCATATCGATGGCTTGAGATCGGTCTGGTTCAAGCGAGAAGGCAGCGACCGACATGAAATATCCAAGTCAGTTCGGTCTCGACAAAGGCGGAGGGCGCCGGGTGCGATCTGCTAGGATGCCGCCCCAGCACGGTTCACCCTCGATTCGTCCATGCTTTCCTTCTCCTCCCTCGCCCTCCGGCGCGGTACACGCCTGTTGATTTCGGATGCGTCCTTCACCGTTTATCGCGGGGAGAAGGTGGGCATCGTGGGCGCCAATGGCTGCGGTAAATCGAGCTTGCTGGCGCTGGTGCTAGGCGAATTGCAGCCTGATGCCGGCAGTGTGGAATATCCATCGCAACTCGTAGTAGCGCATGTGGCGCAGGAACTGGAGGCGACGGAGCGGCCGGCGATCGACTTCGTGATGGATGGCGATGAGGAACTGCGAGCCACGGAAGCGGCGATCGAGAAGGCTGAACAGAGCAATGCCGGCGCGAAGCTCGGCGAGCTACATGCGCGATACGCGGCGTTAGGCGGATATGACGCACGCAGCCGTGCCGGCAAATTGATGCACGGTTTGGGATTCTCGGCGGCGGAGGAGACGAGACCCGTCAGCGCATTCTCCGGCGGCTGGAGGGTGCGACTCAACGTCGCACAGGCGCTGATGTGCCGTTCCGATCTGCTGCTGCTGGACGAGCCGACCAACCACCTGGATCTCGACGCCGTGATCTGGCTGGAACAATGGCTGCGCAATTACCAGGGCACGCTGCTGATGATCGCGCACGATCGCGAGTTCCTGGATCGCACCGTCGGTCGCATCGTGCACATCGAGAACGGTGCGGCCAAGCTTTATAGCGGCAACTATTCCGCCTTCGAAGACCAGCGCGCCGCGCAGCTGGCCCAACAGCAATCGATGTACGAACGTCAGCAGCGCGAGATCAAGCACATGATGAGCTTCATCGAGCGCTTCAAGGCCAAGGCCAGCAAGGCCAAGCAGGCCCAGAGCCGCGTCAAGGCGCTGGAGCGCATGGAGCGCATCGCGCCGGCGCACGTCGACTCGCAGTTCGAGTTCACATTCCTGGCGCCGCAAAAGCTGCCGCGTCCACTGCTGGCCCTCGAGAAACAATCGGTGGGTTATGGCGAGCGCGTCGTGCTCGAAAACATCAGCATGACCATCGCGCCCGGCAGCCGGATCGCGTTGCTCGGCCGCAATGGCGCGGGTAAATCGACGATGATGAAACTGCTCGCCGGCGAGCTCGCCGCGTTCGACGGCAAGCGCACCGAAGCGCGCGATCTGAAAATCGGCTATTTCGCGCAGCATCAGCTCGAACAACTGTCCGTCGACGATTCGCCGCTCGGTCATTTGAAACGGCTAGGCGGCGAGGCCGCGGCTAAAGCGACGGAACAGGAGCTGCGCGGCTTTCTCGGCAGTTTCGGATTCAGCGGCGACCGGGTGTTCGAGCCCGTCGGTCCGTTTTCTGGCGGTGAGAAGGCGCGTTTGGTGTTGGCGTTGACCAGCTACCTGCGGCCCAATCTGTTGCTGCTCGACGAGCCGACCAACCACCTCGACCTCGAAATGCGCCAGGCGCTCGCAATGGCTCTGCAAGACTACGAAGCAGCTGTCGTGCTCGTTTCACACGATCGTCACCTGCTACGCGCGGTCGCCGACGAGCTGATCCTCGTCGACCAGGGTCGCGCTCAGCCCTTCGATGGCGACCTGGACGATTACGCTCAGTGGTTCACTAAACGTGAAGAAGCTGAAACCTCCGCGGAAGAATCCGCCCCCACTGCCCTCAGCGCCGAACAAAAGAAACAACGCAAGCGCGAAGAAGCCGAGCGTCGCAATCGCCTGAGCCCCCTCAAGGCGGACATCGCCCGCCTGGAGAAACAACTCGCCAAGCTGGAGCAGGAACGCAGCACCGTCGAAACCGCGCTCGCCGAGCCCGACATTTACAGCCCCGCCTCCAAACAAAAGCTGCAGGACCTGCTCCAGAAGCAAACCCAACTCAAACGCGACATCTCCAACATCGAAACCGAGTGGCTCGCCGCCAGCGAAAAACTCGATGCCGAAATGTCCGTGGGCGGTTGAGGGTCTCCTTTAGTCCGCACAGCGAAACCCGTTTGTATACGGCCCAATCGCGGCCTGGCTGGTCGAGCTGTTCCGGTGTGAACCTCACTTCTCGAGTTGAGCGTCGACCAGCGCGTCCGCGGCGGCAACCAAAAACTGCTGCGGACCGTTCTTGCCCAGGCATTGGGCCGACGAAAACGCGCCATCCACGAGCAGCAGCAACTGCTCCGTGAGCTCTTCCGGATTCTTCACGCCTTCGATGTTATCGACCAGCCCACGCAGACGGCGGCGCAGTTCGTACATCACTTCGTTGGCAACCAGGCGCGCGGGATGCTCGGGGTCGGAGAACGCGGCAGTGACATTCATGAACGGACAGCCCCGAAAATGTGAGCTGCTCACGTAGCGAGCAATGCCGGTGAGGTGAGCACGCAGGCGAGCGCGCGGCTCCGCGTCGCTTTGCGCAGCGGTCTTGTCCCATCCCGCCCAACGGTCCTTCTGCTCCTGCTCCAGGACGGCCACGATCAGCGCATCCTTGGACGGGAACCAGCGATAGAGACTGGTCTTGGCCACGCCCGACTCGGCGACGACCGTGTCGACGCCCACCGCACGGACGCCCTCTTTGTAAAACAAGTCCCTGGCGGTGTTCAGAATTCGATCCCGGACGCTTTCCGTGGGCGCGGCCGATCCTTCGCTGGCCGCGCGTGTTTTGCTGGTTGGACTCATACGCCCCCTTTCGTCAGTTGACAGCGCTACAGACCTGTACGTAGCATACGAACAGACAGGTCTGTATCGTCGCTATTTAGCCTCGGGCACCCGGCCAGTGCAATCGAAGCTCTCTATGCGCCGTTTCGCCTGTCGGAATCGACCTACTCCTTATCCGGAGACGGCAATGAACACTCTGCTCACCACTGGCCTGGCCCTTCTGGCCGCGACCACCGCGATTCCTGCTTCCACCGCCCTGTCCGCCGCTTGCGGCATGAAAGTGGTCCAAAGCGACACTGATTTTCCCATGCGCTCGCAGCTGCGGGGGCAGAAGGGAACGGTATTTCTCAACGTGACCCTGGACGCCAAGGGCCACGCCACCGGCGCGGAAGTGGACCGCTCCAGCGGACACCTGCTGCTCGACCTCGCCGCCAAGCGCAGCGTGCTGGAGAAGTGGCAATTCGATGTCTCTCATTGCGACCACGCCTTCCCCGCGACTCATCAGGTCGCGGTCGAGTATCGCAACGAGGAGTACCAGTAACTCGGGTGAGCGCGGATGCCTATTCAAGGCGACTTAACGTCGCCTCGAACCGCGCGAACGACGGTACACGGATGTCCCGGCTGGCTGAGGCTCCATGGACGGCTGCTTGATACGACCCCTTGTCTCCTCCCTCGCATCCCCACACTGGAGGGGGGAGATTTTTTAACCCGAAGTCAGATGATGCCGGACTTCTGCAGCTGCTCAATCTCGCTGTCAGTCAGTCCGGCATCGGCCAGCACTTCGCGCGTGTGCTGACCCAGCAGCGGCGGCGCGGACTCATAACGCAACGGCGTCCCTGACATCTTGATCGGGTTCGCCACCATCGGCACCGTGCCGGCCTGCGGGTGCGGCAGATCGATTTTCATGCCGCGACTGACGACCTGCGGATGGCCGAACACCTGCGCGAGGTTGTTGATCCCGCCCACCGGAATGCCGAGCGGCTCGAACAGCGCAATCCACTGCGCGACGGTCTTTTGCTTCAAGACCGCGGCCAGCAGCGGTATCAGCACGTCACGATTGCGCACGCGGTCGTCATTGCGGAGGAACCGCGGATCCTGATGGAACGTCTGGCCCGCGGCCTCGCATAGCTTCGCGAACTGCCCGTCGTTGCCTACGGCCACCACGAACTGCCCGTCCGAAGCGTCGAATACTTGATACGGCACGATGTTGGCGTGCGCATTGCCCATGCGCTTCGGCGCGCGCCCCCCGACCAAATAGTTCATGTTCATGTTGGCGATCATCGCGACCTGCGAATCGAGCAGCGCCATATCGATGTACTGCCCCATGCCCGTGAGCGATCGATGCACGATCGCCGCGAGAATGGCGACCGTCGAGTACATGCCGGTGGTGATATCCGCCACCGCCACACCGACCTTTTGCGGCCCGCCGCCAGGCAGTTCGTCCTTCTCGCCGGTGATACTCATCAAGCCGCCCATGGCCTGGATGATGAAGTCATAGCCCGCCACCTGGCGCATCGGTCCGGTCTGACCGAAGCCGGTGATAGAGCAATAAATCAGGCCCGGGTTCAACGTCTTGAGCTGCTCGTAACCGAGGTTGTAACGAGCGAGGTCGCCGGCCTTGTAGTTCTCGATCAGCACGTCGGCGCTGGCCGCCAGCCGCCGCGCCACTTCCTGGCCCGCCGGCTTGGAGATGTCCAGCGTCACCGACTTCTTGCCGCGATTCGCACCCAGAAAATACGCGGACTCGCGCGTGTCCTTACCGTCACGATCTTTCAAGTACGGCGGACCCCAGCTGCGCGTGTCGTCGCCGACGCCAGGCCGCTCGATCTTGATCACTTCCGCCCCAAGATCGGCGAGGATCTGCCCGCACCAGGGACCTGCGAGCACGCGGCTCATGTCCAGTACGCGGATATGCGACAGCGCGCCCGGTGAGGGCTGATTGGAACTGGAACTTTGCGGCTTCATACTGTCTTCTAAGCAAGGTCCGAGGCGTTTCGGCCGCGCAAACTAATCGCAGCCAGGGCCGCGGATCAAGGACGTTTCGCTCACCAGCAGATGTCGGTGCCGCACCATGACCTCGCGCAGTCGCTCTGGTTTGATGGTCTCGATGATTGTCGTCGGTGCTTTACTTAGCAGCGCCTCGCTCGCCCAGGAACAAGCGCCAGCCGCTCCACCGCGCAAGCCGCTGGATCTGCGCCCGCCCAACATCACGCACCTGTTTACGTCCGAGCAGCTAAATCAAATTTTAGCCGTGACCTTCATTCGTGAGGATATCGAAGAAGTGCAGGTCGAAAGCGAGCGCGACCGCAGTCCCACCGACACCCCCAACGTCTGGCCCGGAATCGCCGCGCCGTTCTGGGCGGTGATGAATCCCTCTCAGGCCTGGCGCATTTTTGCGCCATTACCGCCGGATCAGACCGATCGCCTCCAATACGTACGCGCCAACGTTACCGACGCATACGTACTGGAACCGGCCGGCGTGCCTTCGCCTCACGCGCAGTAATCGATACCGCGTCGTAGAACTCCACCAGGGTTGCGCTGGTCTCCGTCTATGAGACACTGCAGTCCATTCCCTGGTAAGGCGTGTCCATGACTTCATCGGCTTCCGCCGTTCGCGTTCAGCGCGAACGCGTGCTCACGTTCCAAGGCGGCTGTAACTTTCGCGATATCGGCGGTTATCGCACCCAACAGGGCTCCAGCACGCGCTGGGGCACAGTGTACCGAACCGGTGTGCTCACCTACTTCACCGACGACGATCACGCCCCGCTGACCAACCTTCAAGTTCGAGCCATCTGCGACCTGCGCCGCGCCGAAGAACGCGAACGAGAGCCAACGCGTTGGCCGCACGCGAACGTCAACGCTTTGTTTTGGGACGACGGCATCGTCACGCCGACCATTCGAGGTCTATCCGCGGATCGCCCACGAAATGCTCAGGGAATGTTCGATTCGATGGTCGCGTTGTATCGAGCTCTACCTGAGTGGATGGGCCCGCGCATCGGAGGCATGTTTGCCGCCATCGCGGCCGGCGATGTGCCGTTGATCGTCCACTGCGCCGCGGGCAAGGACCGCACGGGCATCGCGGTGGCGGTGTTACTGAGGTCGCTCGGTGTGCCGGAAGAAACAGTCATCGAGGACTATTTGCTCACGAACACCTCGGGCGATTTCGAAGAGTTCATCCGCTCGCGTCACCAGGCACAACTCGGCGTCACGGACATCCACAACCCGCTTCTATCGATGCCCGAAGACATGCGACGTGTGTTGTTCAGTGCCGACGCAGCGTTTCTTCACGCAGCGTTCGAAGAGATAGGCGACGTAGAAGCTTACCTGGCGAAGACGGCGGGAGTTACACCGCAAGTACAGGAGCGCGTTCGAGCGGCGCTGCTGGAATAATTCAAGGCATCACGGGCGGCTTATATTCCAGCGTCATCCCAAACGCCCACAGCAGGAACAGCACCACGGGCACGTGCACGATGAACTGCACCATCGTGAATCCAATGACGTCTCGTGCACGCAGCTTCAAGATGCCGAGCAGCGGCAGCATCCAGAACGGGTTGATGAGATTCGGCAACGCCTCCGCCGCGTTGTAAACCTGCACTGCCCAGCCCAGGTGCACCTTCAGCTCGTTCGCCGCCTGCATCACATACGGCGCTTCGATGATCCACTTGCCGCCGCCCGACGGGACGAAAAATCCCAGCACCGCCGAATAAATCCCCATCACGATGGGGAACGTCTCTCGCGTGGCCGCCTGCGCGAAGAACGTCGATAAGTGATGCGCGATGCTCTGTCCGTCGCTGCCCGTGGCGGACACTAGGATGGCCGCAATCCCGCCGTAGAACGGAAACTGGATCAGCACGCCACTCACACTGGACACACTTCTCGACACCGCATCGAGAAACACGCGAGGCCGCCAGCACAGCAGCAGGCCGAGCATCACGAACAGGAAGTTATAAGTGTTGAGATTGGAGATCGCCAGCGCCGGGCCTTTGGTCGCGAACTCCTGAATCAGCCACGCGGCCCCAAGCGCGACTATCAAAACGTTGAGCAGAGGGCTGTGCTCCAGCCACTCCCCAGGCCTCGTCGCCTCCATAGTCGGCGCAACCGGTGGTGCCTCCGCCACGATTCCCATGCGCCGCGCGGTCTGCGCATTCTCCATCCGCGGCGCAGTCAACCACGCGATCACCAAAGTCACGACGATCAGCACTGCCGTCAGCGCCATCGACTGCCACAAAAATATCGTCTCGGTGAACGGGATGACGCCCGTGATCTGCAGAAGTGCCGGCGGCATGCTCGCTGGATTGGCCTGCAATTGCGCCGCCGAGGACGACAAGCCCATCGCCCACACCGATCCCACTCCCAAGTATCCCGCCGCAGCCGCCGCGCGGTAATCCATATCGAGATCGTCCCGATGCGATAGAGCACGCACCAGCAAGCTGCCGAGAATGACGCTGAGCCCCCAATGCAGCAGCGAGAACAGCATGCTGATCGCCGCCACCCAGCACACGGCAGCGCGACCCGAGCGCGGAAAAGCAGCGAGCTTGTCGATCAAACGCGCAGCGGGCGGGGAGCTGGCGACCACGTAACCGCCGATGATGATGAAGCTCATCTGCATGGTGAACGGGATGAGGCTCCAGAAGCCGTCACCGAACGCCTTTGCCGTTTGCGTCACCGGCGAACCCAATGCGATCGCCGCGGCGGCGACGATGATCACGCCAACGACCGCGAACACATAGGCGTCGGGAATCCAGCGCTCCGACCAGGCGCAACACCGCAGGGAGAAGCGTTCCAACGCGCCGACTTGTTGGCTCATTATTGTGTGCTGTATGCCGCCCTGGTTCCCTAGCCTACCTTGATTCGAATCGCGTTGTCTGGCTGATCGAGCTTTGCGATGAGAGCCGCGCGCTCGACGCGCGCAGCGCCTTTGCGATACGGATTGGCATCGTGAGTCAGCGGCAAACTTTGCCCATTAACGCTCACCTCGCCTACGCCCCAGCCCGCGCCATCGATCTCGTAATTCACCGTGACCGGCTTGCCAAAGAATGACAACCGCACGCGCAGTCCATTCAGCGCCGCCGGAATGACCGGATCGAACGTGACATCGCGCGCCTCGATGCCGAGCCCGAGGAAGCGCCGGACGATCAGCCCCAGCCCAATCCCCGCACCGCTGGAATACACACGCCAACCGCCGTCGAGCGGCACCGTGCCCTTATTCACTCGTTCGTACTCGGCGCTGGCCTGATAGCGATCTTCGAACGCCGCATCGGAGCTGGAGTAATAACAGTTCGCCTGCCGCAGCGTCGCGCTCGGCGCCAGGCTCTGGATGCCGATGGGATTGGCCTGGCACAGAGCCCGGAAGAAACGATCGGTCTCGCCGACTCTTGCCAACGCCTGCGCGTAGCGAAGGTGGGCATGCATGTACATCAACCCGATCTCGCGGCCGAAGAACGTCGCGCTCTCGGCGCGCTGGAAGAAACGTTGCGGCCCGCCGTGATAGTTCATCGGGCGATCGAACAGCCGGATGCCGTCCGGCCCGCTCAGATGCAAGTCGATCAGACGCAGATGCTGCTGTAACTGCTCGGGGCTCAGCAGATCTTCGAGAATGGCGTGAATCATCGCCAGCGAGCTGTAACGAACGCCGGTGATGCCGTCGCGAGGATGCAGGAGATAACTCTCCTTGCTCTTCTCTTCGAACAACGCATAACCGGTGAGCACGCCATCCACCAGCAACACGTGCTGGAAGTCACGTTTCACATTCTCCGCCCAGCTCTCGAAACGCATTGCCTCTGGCTCGCGGCCGATGCTTCGCAGTGCGCGCGCCAGAGTCGTCAGCACCTGATAATGCAGCGTCACGGTCCAGGAACTGCACATGCGCTCGCGCATCGCTGGATCGGCCGGCTGTAGCGCGTCATTCCAGTCGCCATGGCCATAGGCCGCCAGCGCAGTGCCAGCGACCACTCGACGCTCGATCACCTTCAACGCGCGCTCCACGTGTTTCCAAACTGAAACGGCCGGCAAGGCGCGGCCCGCGGTGAAGAACGGCACGGGCTCGTCGAGAATGGAGCTGTCGCCCGAAGCAATCAAATATTGAGACAACGCCAGCAACGGCCAGAATACGATGTCGCCGTGAGAATCGCCGGCCCGAATGTCACGCTCGCGATCGAAGAACATGAACCATTGCGGCCAATCGCCATCAGGCGCCTGCGCCCGCATGACTCTCAACAACAGGTCGCGGATCGGCGCGAAATGGCCCAACGCCAGCAGCATCTCCACTGGTCCTTGAGTCACATCACGAGTACCCCAGCCACCGCCCGAGTACTGCTCCAGGCCACGCGGCGAGAGGTAATGCACCAGCGCGTTGTGCCTGAACCAAGGCAGGATCTCCGCGAGTCGCTGGACCTGCGTGGCATGCGAGCTCTCTGTCGGCGCTTCGATGCCGAGCAGCTCGACCAGTTGCTCGCCGTTCGACTTCGGCACATCGATGCTTTCGGTCACGAGATTGCCGCGCAGAGTCAGCGCGAACGACTTCGCCGCCGCGACGATGATGCAAACGTAGGGCTGTTGGCGAGAGCGCCCATCGCTGAAAAGCAACTCGTCGCTGCCCACCGCCTCGATCTGGGCATCGGCATGTGGCGTGATAACAAACCATCCTTGCGGAAAGCGCCGTGCGAGGTCGCTGCCCTCGGCCGGTTGAATCAGGACTTCACTGCCATCCTGCCGCCAATGCGCCTCGCCAAGCACGCTGCCGTCGTCGCCATTCAGCGCGATATGGTTCGAAACGAGCATGCGCATCGCCGCGCCCGCGAGCACGGTGATCCGCAAACTCATCTGATGCTCAGACTGCGCCTCGCTGACAACTTCGATCAGCCCACCCGTGTGCTTGTAAAGCCAGCGACACGCATTCGGTCGAATCTCGAAGGCCGAAGGCATATCGAGCAGCTGCCACTCGCCGTGCACCTCGGCAAACACACGCAGCCCGTGCGAGCGAAACAAACTCAGATAACTGTGTACCGTGGAGAACAGCCGGTTGAAGCTCACATGCCCTTGCGTGAGCATGGAATGAAACACGCCGTTCATCCACACCGTGGAGGTCAGCGCCATTTCGTCGGGCGTCACGTGCTGGCCCGAACGCAATAAATGACCATGAGGACGCAGCACCCGGGCTTCCTTGGCGCGGAGAACTACGTGGCGGTCGGCTTCATGGAAAAAAGACAGCAACGCGCCCTGCTCGTCGCGCTCTTCGTGTCGCCGCTGCGTGCTGAACAACGAACCGATTTCTTGCGCCTCCAAGTCGAGAGCCTCCAGCAATGGCGCATGACTGAACAAGGTCGCTGAATTCGCACTGTCGGCGGGCACCGGTTCTATCTGCGTGAACGCCGCCTCCGGCAGCGCCATCGTTTGATCCACAGCATCGAGATCCGCAAGCGATGTCGCGGCCGGATGATCGGCGTTGAAGCTGCCGAAAAAACCTGCGCTTACGCGCTCGCCGGGCGCGAGATGCAAAGGCTCATCCTGAATCGCGACCATCGAGTGTTCGTGTTGCAGCCGTCGTGTCGGCAGGCCCTGCAAGATGCCCGCCGGCCGCTCGCCGGCGCGAGTCGCGAGCCCATGCACTTGCATTGCATCGGTAGCAAAACCCAGCGCTTGGCGCAGCGAGCCGATGACACACCAAGGATTGCGACCGCCGGCGGAGAGATTCTGGCGAGACGCCACGACGTGGTGGTGCTTCGGATGCGACAACGGAGTGTGGTCGACGTACTGGCTGACATAGAACTCGTTCAAGCGCACGGTGCCGTACGGGGCCAGCGCCACGTCCTGCACATAGATGACATCGACCTGCTGAGCGGTGCTTGCAGAATTTTCCAGGCTCACGTGCCAGAACCAGGCCGGCGAGGCGCTGGCGAGTCGCAGCTGAACTGTGTAGCGGAGGCCGGACCATTCGCCCACTCCGATCCAGGCATCGCCTGACCGAGTGAAGCGACTCGGACTGCGCGGCCCGAGCAGTTCGATGTACTGCACCGCGTCGGCGTTCAACCGTCGTAGGTACAGATTGGCGACGCCCCCTTCCAACTCGTTGCCGATGAACAGATTGACGATGGTGTCGCCGTGATCCATGCGTCGCACGGCGCCGTTCTCCAGCACCTCGACGGTCAACCCGGCGGGACTTTCCAAGCGCGTGAGCGGTGATAGCGGCATCTGCGACTTTCCTGGCGCTTGCGGGAAGCGTTGAAATACGTGCGCGGAGTGTAGTGCATGCGCTTCCAGGCGCGGAACCGCAGCGTTACTGACGAGTTGATCCTGATACCCCGCGTCACATCCCTGAGCCGAGCGCTCTTTACATCCGCTCGAGGAGACCGCCATGAAAATCCGCGATTGCATGACTCGAGACGTTCGCATGGTCCGCCCGGACCAGAGCATCCGCGAGGCCGCTCACCTGATGGCCGAGCTCGACATCGGCGCGTTGCCCGTGCAGGACAACGACCGGCTGGTGGGAATGATCACCGATAGAGACATAGCGGTGCGCGCAGTCGCCGAAGGCCGTGGCGCCGACACGCGGATTAGCGATGTCATGACCAACGAGATCAAGTACTGCTACGAAGACCAGGACATCGATGAAGTGACGCGCAATATGGGTGAGCAGCGTCTGCGTCGGTTGCCAGTGATGAATCGCGACAAGCGGCTGGTCGGCATCCTGTCGTTGGGCGACCTGGCTCTCGACGAGGACGCGGCGGACGAAGCCGGCGAAGCGCTGTGTGGCATTTCACGCCCCGGCGGCGAGCACTCGCAATCGGCCAGCAGGCACTGAACCGACCGTACTCGAGTTCGGCGGCGACGTTACTCGTCGTCGCCGACTTCCACCATGCGCTTGGATTTGCCGATCATCCAGGCGATTCCGATACCGCCCGTCACGTAGTTCTGCTGCCGAACCAGCGGGCTGTCCTCGAACGCGGCATTACGAAGATTGTCATAGCGCATGTACGCGCCCACCCAATACCTCGGGAAACGCTTGGAAATCGCGGCAAGCACATGCGTGCCTGAGTAGCCACCCTTGGCGTCGTAAGCCGGTCGATCTGCAGTCGCGAAGCGCGGCGCCACCGAATAGAAATATTCGTGATACTCGGCCGCGCCGAACAGCGGGCCCGCGCCGACACCGAAATTCCAGCCCGGCTGGCCCGCGACATTGGCGATGTCCAGATTCAGGCGCGGCGAGAAATTCCAGCCCAAGGTCTGCGGCGATCCCTCTAAAGTGATTGGCAATCGCAGCGGCATCACCAGATCGAGCTTCATGTCTTCATTGCGCGAGCGCCACAGATGCACGTCCAGAGACGGACCGAACTCCAGCGTCGGCCGCAGATTCGGCATGCCTTCGCGCGCGTCATTGTCGTCGCTGCTCACCGGGATGGTGGCGTTCATGCTCAAGCTGAGCTCGAGATAGCGCTTGTCGAACAGCTCGCCGCGCACGCCTTCGCGATCGGCTTTCAGGAACTTGCCCCGATACACGAAGTACGGCAGCGGCACCGGATAAGCGTTGACCTCATCCGAGCCCCGATAGTCCGGGAACGCCAGCGCGCCGACACCGAGGCCCGCTTCCCACAGCGGTTTTTCTTCAGCGTGCGATGAGGCCGGCCACGCAACGAAGGCGCAAGCCATCAGCACCGCCGGCGCGATTTTCGACATCGAACCCATAAAGTCCCGGTTACAACAATGCCTCGACGTTGGCCTTCAGGTCTTCGGGCTTGGTCGTGGGCGCGAAGCGATCGACCACTTGGCCGTTCCGGTCGATCAGGAACTTGGTGAAGTTCCACTTGATGGCCTCGCTGCCGAGCAGGCCCTTGGCGCTGCTCTTCATCCAGCGATACAGCGGGTGAGCCCCGTCGCCGTTCACGTCGATTTTCTCGAACATGGGGAAGCTGACGCCATAGTTCTTTTGGCAGAAGCTGCCGATCTCCTCGGCGTTCCCCGGCTCTTGCGCGCCGAACTGATTGCAGGGAAAGCCGAGCACCGCCAATCCCTTGTCCCGGTATTGCTTGTACAGCGCTTCCAACCCTTCGTACTGAGGCGTGAAGCCGCACTTACTGGCGGTGTTGACCACCAGCAGCACCTTGCCCGCGTAGTCGCGCAACGCGACCGGCTTGCCGTCGAGGCTGTTGGCCGAAAAATCATAAACGGTGGTCATGACAGGACTCCTTCAACGCTGCTCGCCGCCGGACACCGGAGTGAAGCTTTCGGCGAAGTATGGCGTCTCGGCGAAGCAATTGGTGGGAATGCCACGGTGCTCCGTGTAGTGCAGGCGGATGTGCCGCCCGACACTGGCCGACAGCTGCTTGGCCAGCTCCTCGTCGCGCGTGCTGAAGTGCCAGATCTGCGGCGCCACCCCGCCTACGACGTACAGGGCCAGTTCGCCCTCGTACGTCTTGCAGATCCAGCCCTTGCGAGAGAACTTCTGCAGGATGCCGGCGCGTTCGCCTTCCGAGTAGGACCAGCTCAGACTGAACCAGGTCCAGAGGCCGCCCAGCACTACCGCCAGCAGCACGACGCCGATGAGCAGCCGGGACAGCCAGCGGCCGGGACGACGGGAACCAAGCGCAGAATCGGCCATGTTATTGATCTCTCGTTTTTTGGATTCGCCGGGGGCGATGGCGAGAGTGTGGCCAAGGTCCCGGGCGCACTCAACTATTTCGAATGTGCGCCCGCGCCCTCAACGGCGAGCCTTGGCTGTCGCACGCCGTGCCGGTTTCGGCGCCGGCGCGGCGGCCGGCATGGAGTTGCGCAGCCCATTGATGAAGATGTCATAAACGTGCGCGATGTAGCGTTCGCGCACGGCGTCGGTAACACCCGCGCCACCGACGATGGACTGCAAGGCGTAGCGCGCGTTGAACAGATGATCGCAAGCGCCGAGCAGGTTCACATAGAACAGCACCGGCTCGACCGGCTTGAACTCGCCAGCCTTCACGCCCTGCTCCAGCAACTGGGCCTGCAGTTCCATGAGTGGCCGCACGAACACGCGCGCGATGGTTCGTGCGCTGCTGGTCTCCGCCTCGCGATGATCGAGCAGCGAATGCATCAGCCGGTTCAGGTAGGGCCTGCGATAGAAGCCGTTGATGATGCCGGCGATATGCAGGCGCAGTTTCTCGGAGGGCGAGATGTCCAGGTCCAGCAGATGGCGCACCCGCTGCAGCTCCACGGCCGCGTCGCGTTCGACCAGGGCAACCATCAGCCCTTCCTTGTTCCCGAAGTAGTACTTCACCAGGGCGGAATTCAGACCCGAGTGCTCGGCGATTTCGCTCAAGGAAACATTCAAACCGTGCCGGTCGCTCATCAGGCGGCTGGCGGTGTCCAGCAACTTGTCGCGCGCGTTGAAATCGTCGGGCACGGCGGCCCGCGCGATGCGCCCGGCCCTGCGAGGACGCTGGGCGCGGGAGCGATTGCTGTCTTTGGCCTCGGCTCGGCTTGGCACGCGGGACATTTACTCTCTGGTCGGACAGTCAGGCAATGGGCGCGCATTCTACTGCGCATTTCATAAAGCAAACAGTGCGCCGGCTATTCTTTAACTGATTGATTAATTCCTGCCGATAGCGTCCAATGGCGCCCCGGCACATTCAAGAGTCTGTCAGGGGATGGCATGAGCACTGCGTATATCGTCGCGGCCGCCCGCACGGCGGGGGGCCGCAAGGCCGGTCGTTTGTCCGGCTGGCATCCGGCCGACCTGGCGGCCAAGGTCCTGGATGCGTTGGTGGATCGAGTCCACGCCGATCCGGCCCTGATCGAAGACGTCATCATGGGTTGCGTCAGCCAGGTGGGCGAACAGTCGACCAACGTGGCGCGCAACGCCGTGTTGTCCTCCAAGCTGCCGGAAAGCGTGCCGGGCACCTCGGTGGATCGTCAGTGCGGCTCGTCGCAACAGGCGCTGCACTTTGCCGCGCAGGCAGTGATGTCCGGAGTGCATGACATCGTGATCGCCGCGGGCGTGGAAAGCATGAGCCGCGTGCCCATGGGCCTGTCGGTGCAACTGCCCGCGAAGAACGGTTTCGGCGGTCCCAACGGCGAGGCCATCAAGAAGCGTTATCCCGGCATCGAATTCAGCCAGTTCCTCGGCGCCGAGATGATCGCCAAGAAATACGACATCTCGAAGGATCAGCTCGACGAATACGCGCTCGGTTCGCATCAGCGCGCCATCGCCGCGACTCGCGCCGGCGCGTTCGAGCAGGAAATCGTGCCGATCGAAGTGACTCTGCCCGATGGCAAGAAAGAACTGCACACCGTCGACGAAGGCATCCGCTTCGACGCCAATCTGGAAGGGATTCGTGGCGTGAAGCTGTTACAGGAAGGCGGCCGTATTACTGCCGCGACCGCGAGCCAGATCTGTGACGGTGCGTCCGGTGTGCTGATCGTGAATGAAAAAGGTTTGAAGACCTTAGGCGTGCAGCCGCTAGCACGCATTCATCACATGTCCCTGCTGGGACACGATCCGGTGATCATGCTCGAGGCGCCACTGCCCGCCACCGAGCGCGCGCTGAAAAAGGCCGGCATGACGATCGACGACATCGATCTGTTCGAAGTGAACGAAGCGTTCGCTTCTGTGCCCATCGCGTGGCTGCAGACCACCGGCGCGGATCCTTCGCGGCTCAATGTCAACGGCGGCGCGATTTCGCTCGGGCATCCGCTCGGCGCGTCGGGCACCAAATTAATGACGACGCTGGTCTACGCGCTCAAGCAACGTAACAAGCGCTATGGCCTGCAGACCATGTGCGAAGGCGGCGGCATGGCGAACGTGACCATCATCGAGCGCTTGTAAATCAACTCTCTCGGCAAGGTAGCTATGAAACTCGATTCTTCGATCTCGGCCGTCGTCACTGGCGGCGCTTCCGGCCTGGGCGCGGCGACGGCTCGGGCACTGGCCGCGAACGGCGTCAAAGTCGCGATCTTCGACATGAACGTGGAAAAAGGCGAGGCGCTCGCCAAGGAACTCGGCGGCGTGTTCTGCAAGGTCAACGTCACCTCGGACGCCGATGTCGATGCGGGGTTCGCCAAGGCTCGTGCGGCCATCGGCCAGGAACGAATCCTGATCAACTGCGCCGGCACCGGTAACGCCGTCAAGACCGCGAGCCGCGACAAGACCACGGGCGAGATCAAACACTTTCCGCTGGACGCGTTCGACAAGATCATCCAGATCAACCTCGTCGGTACGTTCCGCTGTATCGCCAAGTCCGCCGCCGGCATGCTCACGCTCGATCCGGTCGATCAATACGGCGAGCGCGGCGTGGTCATCAACACTGCGTCCGTGGCGGCACAGGATGGCCAGATCGGCCAAGCCTCGTACTCCGCATCCAAAGCCGGCGTGGTTGGCATGACATTGCCGATCGCGCGCGATCTCATGGGCGAAGGCATCCGCGTGAACACCATTCTGCCCGGCATCTTCGATACGCCGCTGATGCAAGGCGCGCCCGAGAATGTCAAAGCGGCGCTCGCTGCATCCGTACCGTTTCCGAAGCGCCTAGGCGCGCCGGAAGAGTACGCGTCGCTCGCGCTGGAAATGTGCCGTAACGGCTATTTCAACGGCGAGTCGGTCCGCCTCGACGGCGCCATTCGCATGGCGCCGCGCTGATTTCACCGTAAAGGACTCGCATGCGTAGAACGATCTTCGAGCCCGAGCACGAACAGTTCCGTGAATCGGCGCGTCGATTTTTTCAGAAGGAAGTCGGCCCACACGGCGAGCGCTGGCGCGAGCAGGGCTCGGTGGATCGTGAGGCCTTTCTGAAGGCCGGCGAGCAGGGCTTTCTGTTGATGTGGGCGGATCCGGAGTACGGCGGCGCCGGCATCTCCGATTTTCGCTACGAGCAGATCCTGATCGAAGAGAACGGCCGCTGGGGCGAGAGCGGCTTTTTCATGACGCTGCACTCGCGGCTGGTCGCGCCCTATCTCGGCCATCTCGGCACTCCGGAGCAGAAGAAGCGGCTGCTGCCCCGTTGCGTTTCTGGTGAAGCCATCCTCGGCATCGCCATGACCGAGCCTGGCGCGGGCAGCGACCTCGCCGGCATGAAAACGCGCGCGGAGGATCGAGGCGACCATTGGTTGTTGAATGGCTCGAAGACTTACATCTCCAACGGACAGATCGGCGACGTCTTTATCGTCGCCGCTCGCACGGATCCGGCGCGCAAGCACGGACTGAGTTTGTTCATCGTTGAGCGCGGCATGGAAGGTTTTCGCCGCGGTCGCAATCTGAAGAAGATGGGGTTGAAGGCGCAGGATACGTCCGAGCTGTTCTTCAACGATGTGAGGGTGCCGAAGGAAAATGTGCTCGGTGAGGCTGGCAAGGGGTTTCAGTATCTGACCACGTTCTTGGCTGAGGAACGCTTGATCACCGCCGTGGGCTCGCTGCAGGCGGCGCGGACGGCGTTCGAGATCACGCTGGAGTTTGTGAAGGAACGCAAGGCGTTCGGCCAGCCAGTCGGCACGTTCCAGAACTCGCGCTTCAAGCTGGCGGACATGCAGGCGCAGATCGACGCCCTGCAATGCTTCATCGATCAATGCGTGATGGAACACAACGCCGGCCGCCTCGACAGCGTCACGGCCGCAGAGGCGAAGCTGCTCACCACGGAGTTAGAAGGCCGCGTGGTCGATGAGTGCGTGCAGCTCCACGGCGGAGCTGGTTACATGGACGAATATGCGATCTCGCGCCTCTACACCGGCGCACGCATCAGCCGCATCTTCGCCGGCAGCAACGAAATCATGCGCGAGATCATCGGCCGCTCGCTGGATCTCGACGACCGCAAACTGCCCAAAGGTTCGTAGTGCCGCCGCGCGTGGATAATCCCGCCTCATCCGGTCCGCGAACGCTTTAGTAGCGCTTCGATCGCCCATGCGTGGTCGTAAGTTTCGCCGTCCCAGCGAGTCGCGGCCGTGTGGCGGTCGATGTGTAACCCTTGTTGTTTATGTGTGGCGACCAACTGGTGCCAGTCGCTGAGTGGCTGCGTGTGGTTTGGTAGCGTGCTGTCGAAGGATTCACCGGTGGGTGTCACGAAACGAATCGCGCCGTCGTCGAGGACCAGGACCACGACGTTGCCCTCGTGTACCCGTCGGTGGTGAAAGCGGCAGAGACTTACGAGGTTAGAAAGCTTTGTCTCTCCGCCATGTGCCCAATACTGGATGTGGTGGCCATCGAGATAGCGCGTGTTCGGGCATCCCGGGAAGCGACAACAGCCGCGATCACGCGATCTCATCGCGCGGTGGAGTGCCGGCGGGATACTGCGCGTTTTCCGGCCCACATTGAGCGGCTCGCCGTCTTCGTTCTCAACGATTGGAACAACGCTGCAATCACAGGACAGCCTCCGCGCGGTTTCCGCAGCAACGCTCGGCCCGTGCTCGAAGTGACATTGCCCGGCCGTACTGTCTCGTAGCGTTTCGGCATCCACATACACCACGATGTGATTGCGCTCGCCGCCTTTGAGCGCTGCTGGGCCTTGGGCGAGGAACGTTTCCGCCATGATGGCGAGGGCATCGACTTTGCGGGCCGATGAATGGATGCGCCATTTAACAGATGACGTTTCCGCAGAAACGTCCTCCTCCGTTGGGATCTCTTCGCACGCGGCCTCGATGGCTTTGATAAACATCTGCCCCGCCTCGGCGGGCAACCGCGCCTTGATCACAAGCATGCCATCTTCATCATGAAACCAAGTGAGCTTCCGGTCGAGCTGCTGTTGCGCCTCGCGCCCCAATTCCTCCGCTTCCTTGCAGCGGCGGAAGTCACGCACGATGCGCTCTACATGCACGGCCGTGCCATGCAGCGCGTACATGAGTAGCGTGTCTTCAGTGTTGGGGCATGCGACGCGGGTCAGCGCGCGTACCTTCGCATAGCTCAACTGCCCGCGCTCCATTGCCGCTGCAATCTTCGGTAGGTTCAGCAATGCATGCGCCGTGCGCACCTTCTCGCGCGCCGCGCCCATGTCGATGCCGCACTTCCAATTAAGCCAGTGCGCGCAAGATGCGCTGGCGCCATCGCTCCAGCCTTTGCGGCGGTCCCACTCGGCGATCAGCATTAACAAACGATAGTTGGCCGCATTGAGATGGCCGGCGAGCTCGACGATTTGATGGCCGAGGTTCTGGAGCGATTGCCAGTCGGCCGCCCGGGCTTCGTCTTGCTCGGTTCGGTGAACACTTTCCATACTCATGGTGCAGTCTCCGCAGAACTTTTCGTTCCCATCTCCATCGCGCCTCTGCCGCCACGTTCAGATCGGCAACAGAGGCGCGACTTGGCGTCAACACCTCACGCCATGTACACAAGCCTCGGCTCTCTCACCTGATACAGCCCACGGCTCGCGGGCTCCGACCCGCCTTCGCCTGGCTCTCCACCGCCCCGCTGCCGAAGCGCCTCGATCAACGGCTTCAGGTTCACGAGATCCAACATCACCGCCGCCTCGTCCACCCAGCCTTCCAGAGCCTTCGCCACCTCGGCGTGCAAGACTCCGTCATCGACATCCGAGTACAGCAATACGTCTGATAAGCAATGAAGCGTCGCGCGCACCTGCATCAGCAGGCTTCTCACGTTCTCCACGGCTTCTTCTAAGGTGCGCGGCTGACTTGGCGGTGGTGGTGCTAGTGGATCGCCACTACTGAGCGGTGCCGTGCTCGGCGTCACGGCGGTGGTTGTGGATTGTTTGCGTCGTGAACGGCGCGGCTTGGAAGTATGATCGCTCGTAGCCATGTCATCCTCCTCGAAGGGTGATTTGGTTAGGCGTTCGGCGGTGTTCTAGCACCGTCGAGCGCCGACTTTGATGCATTGAACTCACTCGCTGGATCGACTATGCAGGCCGCTCGAAAAGTAAGGATGGGTTTCGGGCGGAGATCGATGTGCCTAAGATCAGGCACGGGTTCGATCGTATCTCGGCGCTTCGTTACTGTATATAACAACAGACCGCAATCGAGAAAAATGTTTCATCGCTCCGCGCACTTCGCGCGCGCGACTACGCGTGAGAGCGCGCACAAAGAAAATCGACCTGTCCCCTTTTGCCGTATTTTGGGGGTTACCGTCGGATGCCGATCCGTACTACATTGCTCCTGCAGGCGGTTGGAGACCGAGATGAATCAGAGCGTGACATTGGCAATGGCGTTGATCTTCGGAGCATCCGAGGTGTCGCTGGCTATCGCCAAAGGTCGCGGCAGGCAGGATGCTGCATCGGATGCAGGGTCACTCCGGCTCATCTGGATCATCGTGGCCGTGAGCCTGACGGTGGCGTTCCTTGTCGCAGGCTCATCCCCGAGGGCCGATTTCGCGATGTCGAGCTGATGCGGGCATTGGGTGTCGTCATCTTCGTTTCCGGCGCAGCCCTCCGCTGGTATGCCATCTTCTATCTCGGGCCCTACTTCACCGTGGATGTGCGCGTCGGCGACACGGGGCCGTATCGGTTCGTTCGTCATCCCAGTTATACGGGGGTACTCCTGGAGTTCCTCGGGTTCGCGCTCTTCATCGGCAATGCTTGGTCGATGCTACTGCTGGTGCCGGTAGCGATTGTTTTCTCGTATCGGATTCGAGTCGAGGAGCGCGCGCTCGAGCAGGGATTGGGGGAAGCGTATGCGAGCTATCAACGGCGGACGAAGCGACTGATCCCGTTCGTGTACTAGTCAGGATGCTTCTGCTATACCTCGCAGGCAGCTAAATGACTGGGTGCGGGAAAATTACAGATCGGCTCAAATCGATTTAGTCGAAGGGATACTCGCAGTGCCACGTTTGAGTAAACCTTGCGGCGTCTGTTTTTGTTGTTTCACATATACGGTATAGCTCTTCCTCCGTATCAAAGGCATACAAAACGTAATTTCTAAAGTCCGACGGGTTCAGGCCGTCGTTCTTTTCAAATACTCGTTTAGCGATGCTGAAACATACAAAACAATACCTGTTATTCTTTGCAAGCTGGATGAAATCGTACGATTGAGACGTTATATTGTACTTGCCAATCACATGCACTGCCGCCCATGAAACAGTTGTTTCATTGTCTTCTGTTTTTTGGGCTATCGCAGAATATGAATCATGACTAAAAAAAGCCATGTGAATCCTTTCGTCTAATTTATTCATTGGTAAGTTGAGGTAGCGCGGCCGAGCCGCTTTTCCCGCCATCAGGTATGAAATTGTAGATATGACCCGAATGCACGATCGTCCGTCTGAATGTGCGCGTCGGTAAGCTCGAGACTCGGAAGTATGGCTGGTGGCGGCGTGGAAATAAACCTGCGCCCATTTTTGTATCGAATCAGTCACGGCGATCGCCGAGTAAGCGATGAGCGGCGGCTGAGAACGGGGACAGATTTGATCGGTCCCCTTTTGCCAAGCTCCTGTCACTGACCCGCGGCAGACGCGGCGTCAAAAGAATTTAGCCGTATGTCGGCGAGGCGCACCGCCGACCGTCTTTCAGACGTGGCAATGTTGCTACGTACAATCCAAGGAACCACAGCGATGACTCAGCCCTCCCCTGCAGCCCTCTGGACCGGGCGCGTGCTCAAGGGATTATTCGCCCTGTTCATGCTTGGTGCCTCAATCGCTCCGAAGCTGCTGAATCTGCCCGTGGCGCATGAGACCATGGCGCAGCTCGGATGGCCGCCGGGCTACGTGATGATGATCGGACTCATCGAGCTTACGTGCGTCGTGCTTTATCTGATTCCGCGCACCGCACTGCTGGGTGCCGTGCTGACGATGAGTCTGCTGGGTGGCGCGATGGCGACGCAGATTCGGATCGGAAACCCGCTCTTTAGCCACATCTTGTTCAGCACATATTTGGCGCTGTTCATGTGGGGCGGGTTGTGGCTGCGGGACATGCGGGTGCGGACTGTGCTTCCGCTCCTCAGATAAGCTGGTACGGAGTTACTTACCGTCCAGTGCTCGTCCCAGAGCCACACTCGGCCATGTTCCTCGTAGAGTGAAGCCCATGAGCACCGCAACTGAAATACAGTTCGGCCGCTCCGTTCTTGCAAGTACCCTGGCTTACTTCGCTTTCCGAACGGGCAGCGGCACGCTGCAGACGTCGATGCGGCCGGCGGGGACTTTGTACCATTCGTCCTGCCGATTGCGACGAGACTCCACCAAATCCGCGAACGTGTGCGTATCCGTTCTCAACACCTCAAGGTTGGTGCGCTCGGCGGCCGGAACATCGGCGGCCAGGCGAATCTGCATGATGGGCGTGCGTTCTTCGGGTTTCTGATAGAAACCCATCGCGCCTCTCCCGCGCGGCATGGTTGAAAGCACATCCATGCCTTGGAGCACACGACCGACCACTGCGATATTCCGGTCGAGCATACGAATGGCGTGGCCGTTGACGACATACAGCTCCGCACCGCTGCCAGTGTTCACATCGTTGTCGCGGCCGGCGCCGACCATGCCATAGCAGTGAACAAGCCATGCGGATCCCTGCGCTGACTCACGCGCGGCGGGGAAGCCGTTAACGAAACCGGTTTGCGCCGCATAGGTGTCGGGATCAGGTAGCGCGGTGAACTTGAGGCCCGCAGCCGGACGCGTGAATTCTGGCGTCAAGGTCGGCTTCGCCTCACCGAACGATTTCTGCGCGTTCGCCTCGCCCCACTGCACGACGAAATTGTCTTGCGAGCGCGTGATCGCGAGACCATCGAAATACTTCGCTCGCGTCAGCGCGCGCAAGTTGGCCGCATGCTTTGGCGCGAACTCTGGCTGCAGCTCGATCACGATGCGGCCCGCCGCCAGGTCCATATACAAAGTATTTTCCGGATCGACAGGCCGCCAGTCCGACGGCTTCGACGCGGCGAGCACGTCCGCCATCGTGCGGCCAGCGGCACTCGACGGCAACGACGCAAACAGCAAAGGCAGAGCAGCGAGTACAACGAGGCGCAGAGGTTTGATCACGGCCAGTTCCTTGTGAGAAGTGGCCGTGACTATCGCATCCGCGCCTCGTTCAAATCAAACCAGCGGAACGACGATCATGCGGCGAATCGAGTCGCGACATGGCCGCCGCCGAAGCACTGATCAAGAAGCCTGACTGCGCATCGCCTTCAAGCTGCCCGCCTTGTAACCGCCCGCCGGAAGATTGAATGCGATGTTGAGCCGATTCCAACCATTGATGCCCACCACCGCCATGGTCAGACGCACCAGCTCTTCGTCACTGAACTGAGCCTTGGCCTGATCGTAGACCTCGTCGGGAACGTGCTGATGCTCCAGCCGAGTCACCGCCTCGGTCCAGGCCAGCGCCGCTTTCTCGCGCTCGCTGTAAATGGACGTTTCACGCCAGACGCTGACCAGATACAGCCGCTGCTCGGTCTCGCCTTCCAGACGTGCATCCTTGGTGTGCATGTCCAGGCAGTAACCGCAGCCGTTGATCTGCGAGGCGCGGATTTTGACCAGCTCGAGCAATGGGTGCTCCAGCGTGGAATTCTCGTACGTGGTCGCCAGATTCAACATGGCCTTGAGCACGTCGGGATGCTTCATGATGTTGTACGGACGGTTCTGACTCATGGCGCTCTCCTCATAAAGGGTTGTTACGCCCCCTAGACGAACGAGCCCCGCGAGTTGTGACAGCCCCCCCCCTAGGACGACCAACGCAAAGAGCCGACGTCGAGCAAAAACGCCTTCTGATTGACGGAATGGTCCTCGTCATCTCCGGCCAGCGTCACGATCGTGCCGCCAGTGATCCGGATGACGCCCGAATCGAGCAACTGCGCCCGATGGCTGTAAATCCACCCCGGCGCGGCGCCGGTCGCCCTCAGCCGCTCGATATGGAAGTCCTCCAGGTGCAGCCGGAAGATCGGCGTCTCGCCATAGCGGCGTTGTTCGAGATAGCCGAGACCGCCAATGATGTAGATGCAGTCCTCGAACAAGGTCGCTGTGTGAAAGTCCGTCGGCGGAAACTCGGCTTCGCGATAACCGTAGATGCGAATGGCCCCGTTGCGTTCGTGCACGAAGACATCGTTGTAGATGCAGAAGTCCGGATCGTAGTGATCCTCGTGCTCGCCGCCGATCTGAACGATGCGGCCATCGGGTAGGAACGTCATCGACTGTCCGAAGCGTCGCGCGCACCACACGGGACGCTCATGTTTCCGGCCCGTAGCGAACCACTCCGCCGCCGCGTAGGCCGAAACCCCGGCGCGGATCATGCTTTCCCAGAACGGCTCGTGGAACTGCTCCGGGTTCCCACGCCCGAAACGACGTGTCATGGCGCGCTCGAACTGTTCCTGCGACGCGGTCAGCAAATAGACATCGGGGTCGGGATCCAGCCCAAGAAACGCCCTGCGGCTCTCGTCCGAAATCCGGGCCGGATCCGCGCCGGCGCGCAGCAGTCGATACGCGACGTCAGCCGAGGTGGCCGAGCGCAGGGCCGTCGATCCATATTGCTCCGCCTCGATGTCGACACCGAGTTCGAGCAGAGCGTCGACGCAATTCGCCGCCCCGTGCTCGACCGCGTGAATCAGCGCAGGCGTGCCGAATTGATCTGTGTCACTCACGTCGCATCCGTGTCTCAGCAACCAGCGCAGCACGTCGGGTCGATCGATTTCGATGGCGTGGAATATGGCAGGCGTTTCGCAATGACTCCGCGCGGCCACGTCGGCTCCGGCATCGCGCAACAGCTCTGCTTTGGCGATATCGCCGGCACGGATCGCCAGCAGATAAGGCGTCATTTTCCAGGTGTCCCGCCGCTCCAGATCGCCGTCGTGCAAGTGTGCTTGGACATCGGACAACGACCCGTAGGCCACCGCATGCATCAACGGCGTCCATTTCAAATGCGCGGGGTCGGCGCCGGCTTCGATCAAGAATCGAACCGCATCGAAGCGCCCCATCCTGGACAACACCCGCAGAGCCGTTTCGTTGTAGTCGGAAACCCCGTTGAGTGGCGCGCCGTGAGCGATGAGCAGCTTCAGTGAGTCGATCAGGCGAGCATCTCGATATACATCGCGTCCATGCACGGCGGTAATCAACGCGTCGTAGCCGTTCGCCGCGGCGGATTTCACATCGAGCCCGGCCGCGAGTAATGCAGGCAGCATTTGCGGATCGCCACCCGCGAGCGCCAGCGATAACAGATTCTGTTCGGCGACGTTGAGCCACGCGCCGCGCCTCAACAGCTCTTGAACGATGGGCACACCGCCGGTCGGCAGCTGCACCGCATACATCAGAGGGGCTTTGCGACTCGCATCGAATTCGTTGAGCTCGCGGGCGGACAGTGGCGGCAAAGCCCGGATGGCGGCGAGATCGCCCGCACGCACCAGTCGATGCAAACGATATTTGTCAGGCGCCGGCACGCGTAAAGTCCGCCAGCTTGTCCGGGTTGGCGACGGTGTAGTAGGCGTAGATGCGCTGGCCGTCCGTATCCAGGGTCGAGACCGAGTGCAGCTTGCCGTTGAACGAAGTGGCCAGACCAAGCTCGCCGTTGATGCGCACGATGCGTCGGTCGACCTGCAGAGATCTGCGGCGGAAGATCATCGCGAACAGCTGCGCGATGCGCTCGGCGCCGTGGAGGATGCGACGGACCGCGACTGCCTTGCCGCCGCCGTCGGAGATCATGCGAGCGTCGGTGGCGAACAGCGACTTCAGCTCGTCGATGTTGCCGTCATTGGCGGCAGTGATGAACCGTTCCAGCATGCGCCGGCGGGTTTGTTCATCGACTTGAAAGCGGCGGCGATCGGCGGTCACGCGTTCGCGAGCGCGATGCACGAGCTGCCGGCACGCAGCCGGGCTCTTGCCGAGCATCTCGGCGATATCGTCGTAGTCGCAATCGAAAGCGTCGTGCAGGACGAAGGCCGCCCGCTCTTCGGGCCCGAGGCGCTCGAGCAGGTTCAGGAAGGCAATGGAAAGATCGCTCGCCTGCTCGGCCTTCGATTCGGGCGTGACGGGGTCGATGTCCGCCAGCGGCTCGGGCAACCACGGGCCGATGTAGACCTCCCGCTGCGCCTTGGCCGAGCGCAACCGGTCGATGGACAACCGGGTAACGATGGTGGTCAACCAAGCCTGCGTGGAACGCAGTTTGTCGTGCTCCGATTCAGTCCAGCGCAACCACGCATCCTGCAAAACATCTTCCGCGTCCGCGCGCGAGCCCAGCATCCGATATGCAATACCGAACAGCCGCGAACGTTCAGCAGCGAAGGCATTGACGGTCGGATCGGCGCTCATGTTTCAGCTCCCGACGCCGCCCAGGGTGGCGGCGGCGCTCTGAACGTCACCGGTTGGCGGCTCACTGGATGCCTGAACGTAATCTCAAACGCATGCAGACACAACGGCGGCGCATCGACGCCGAGCGTCTGCGTCTCGCCCACTTCGCTGCCTGCGAAATAGGCAGGATCGCCGCACACCGGCCAGCCGAGATGCGCGGCATGAATGCGAATCTGATTGGTGCGCCCGGTGCGAGGGCGTGCTTCCAGCAGAGCCGTGCCATCTGCGAAACGCTGCAGAACGCGGAAGTCGGTATGAGACGGTAGCCCGCTGACTAGATCGACACTACGCGAGCCAATCTTCCCTGGCTCCTTGCTGATCGGCGCGTCGCAAGCGAACTCATCGGCCTCGGGATGGCCGTTGACGCGGACCAGGTACACCTTGTCGACCTGCGCCTGCGCGAACTGATCCTGCACCAGCGCGGCGAAATGGCGAGTCCGAGTCAGCACCTGCACGCCCGTGGTATTAGCGTCCAGACGGTGCGCGGGCCGCAGCTTCTGCGGCGAGTACACGTCGTGAAGCAGCCATTGCAAAGTATTGCGATAGAAGCGCCCGCCAGAGTGAATCGGCAGCGGCGCGGGCTTGTTCACGACCACGATCGCTTCATCCTCATGAAGGATGCGCACGTCCATATTCACCGCGGGCTCGATGACCGCCGGCAAGCGATGCAAATAACGCTCGCCCGTCTTCACTCGATGCGTGGCGGCGACCGGCTCTCGATCCGCCGTGAGAATCAAGCCGTCCGCGCACTTCTGTTCCCAGACTTCGATGGGAATGTATCGGACGACTCGGTACAGCGCCTCGACGACGGTCTTGCCATCGCAATCCACCGGCACATTCACTGGCTTGAAGTGATCGTACGGCTGACTACCGGGCAGCGGCGTCACGAGCTTGCGGATAGTTTCATGCCGCCGCGAGATATTCACTGCCATCTGCTCGGCCGGCGTCTTGAAACAATAAGGACAGGAACGGCCCGGCACATAGTGCGGATGTTCCTGCTCTTCCTGCGTCAGCGGCGACTGGCACTGAAAACATTGCGCCGACTGCGTTTCGCTCAGCTTCGGATCGAGCCCCACGCGCTGATCGAACACGAAACATTCACCGTCGTAGTGCTCGCCACCCACGTCCTCGAAATATTTCAGGATGCCGCCATCGAGCTGCAGGATGTTCTTGAATCCCGCCTGCTCCATGTACGGCCCGGCCTTCTCGCAGCGGATGCCGCCCGTGCAGAACATGACCACCGTCTGCTCTTTCAGCTCCTCCGGCAGCTTCGCGACCGCCTCGGGAAAATCACGGAAATGATCGATGCCGATAGGCAGCGCGTTCTTGAACGTGCCGAGCTTGATCTCGTAGTCGTTGCGAGTGTCGAGCAGCGTGATCTTTCGACCTTCGTCGAGCCATTGTTTCAGCTGCGCGGCGGGGAGCTTCGGCGAAGTGCGCCTGGCAGGATCGATGCCCGGCACGCCGAACGCGATGATCTCTTGCTTGATCCGCACCAGCATGCGGCGAAACGGCTGATGATCCGTGTGGCTGAGCTTCGGCTGCAGATCCTCGAGCCCCGGCCAGCTGCGCAACTCGCTCAGCAGCCGTTCGATCTGCGGCCCGGCGCCGGCCACGAACAGGTTGATGCCTTCCGGGCTCAGCAAAATGCTGCCTTTGAGCTCGGCCTCGGCGCAAAGCTTTTGCAGTTTCGCGCGCAGCGACTTCAGGTTGTCGAGCGGCAGAAACTTGTAAGCGGCGATGTTGACGATGGGGTTCATGGAGGGTGCGCATCTTACGGGCTTTGCGGGCCGGCATGGTAATGTGGCCGACCTGGCCAACCCGGCAACGTAGGGTTGGCGCTACACTTAATTTAGGGGAAATTAATGCAGAGAACCAAGCTGCTCGCGACCCTGGTGTCGGCCTTGTTGCTGCCGTCCCTGGCGCCTGCCCAGGAACAGGCGACCCGGCCGAATCCGGCCCAGACCAGCCAGACTAGCCAACCGGGTCGCTCGACCGTCGACGCCTTTTTCGCGCGGTTCACCGACGAATGGGTGCGCGCCGATCCCGACCTGGCCACCGGCTCTAGATACTTTTCCGGCGAGGAGCAGAACCGGCTCGAGCAGCAACTCACACCTCGCACGCGCGCCCATACGCTCGAACGCATCAAGATGGCGAAGCGCGGCCTCGCGGAGCTGCAGAAATTCGATCGCAACAAGATGAACGATGCTCAGCGCGTTTCCGCCGAGTTGATGCAGTGGCAGCTCGAAAACGTGGTCGCGGGCGAAGCCTACCTGGACTACGACTTCCCGCTCGATCAGTTCAGCGGCGCCAATGTCGGACTGGTGGAATCGCTCACGCTGCGCCATCCGTTGGTGAAGCCCCAGGATGCATCCAATTACGTGACCCGCATGAAGCAGGTCGGCACGCGTATGGACGAAGCAGTGGCTGAAGCGCGCCAGCTGGTCGCCAAGAAAATGCTGCCGCCCCGATTCATCGTACAGACCACGCTGCAGTCGATGCGCACCTTCAGCGACGCGGCCCCGGCGCAGAACCCGCTGGTGACCGCGTTCGCCCAGCGCATTCAGAACATCGAAGGACTCAGCACGGCGCAACGCTCCGAGCTGCAGGCGGAAGCGACTCGCATCGTCACCGAGCAGGTGTATCCATCCTGGCGTCGCGCCATCGCCCTGTTGGAAAGCATTCTGCCGAAGACGACCGATGACGCCGGGTTGTGGCGTTTCCCGGGCGGCGACCAGGCTTATTCCTATGCGCTCGGCCGCTTCACCACCACCAAGCTCACGGCGGATGAGATTCATCAGATCGGTTTGCAACAGGTGGCGCGCATCGAAGGCGAGATGGACAAGATCTTCCGTCAGCTCGGTCGCACCCAAGGCACTGTTGCGGAGCGCGCCAAGAAGCTGCGCGACGACTTGTCTTATCCCGATCCCACATCGGACGCGAGCCGCGCCGCCATCATGCGAGACATCGACGGCATGATCGCCGACGCGCTCAAGCGCAGTCCTACTCTGTTCGACCTGCAACCGAAGGGACCGGTCGTCGCGCAGCCTTTCCCCCGGTTTCGTGAGGCGGCCGCCGCGGCGAACTACAACCGCGCGCCGCTCGATGGCTCGCGCTCGGCGATCTTCCAGATGCCGCTGCGGCCTCAGCGCATGACCAAGTTCGGTCTGCGCACGCTCGTCTATCACGAAACCGTTCCGGGCCATCATTTCCAGATCGCCATCGAGCAGGAAAACACCGATCTGCCGAAGTTCCGGCAGGCGCGCGTGCTGGGCGGTATTTCGGCGATGTCCGAAGGCTGGGCGCTGTACGCCGAAAATCTGGTCGCCGAGAACGGCTGGTACGAGGGCGATCCGGAAGGATTGCTCGGCATGCTGGACGCGCAGTTGTTTCGTGCGCGGCGACTGGTCGTGGACACCGGACTGCACGCCAAGAAATGGACGCGCCAGCAAGCCATCGATTACGGCGTCGAGGCCAGCGAGGTCGAGCGCTACGTCGTGTATCCCGGCCAGGCCTGTTCTTACATGATCGGCCAGCTCGAGATCCTGAAGCTGCGCGATCGGGCTCGCGCCGCGCTGGGCGATAAGTTCTCGCCTCAGCAATTTCACAACGTCGTGCTGCGTACGGGCACTGCGCCACTGGAGCTGCTGGGACGCGAAGTCGACCGCTACGTCGCGGGCGCCTCAGCGAATTGAAATGGCAGCTCAGGACTGGCGTCGATCATGACGCCAGTCCTGTTTCGACTTCTTAGCTGATCGTGCGGGAGATGACGTTCGAGAGCTTGCTCTCGTCGCCCGTCGCGGTGAATGCACGGACGGCGAAGTAATAAGTGCCGCGCGGCAGGTTCTGCACGGTGAAGGTATTCTGACCGGCGCTCGCCACTTCGACCGAGTTCACCATCGCGTTCTGGTTGGTGCCGTAGTGAATGCGATAGCCCGCCAGATTCTGCAGCGTCTCGCCGGACTCGGTGCGGGTCGGCACATCCCAGGAGAGCGACACACCCGGACCGGAAGCAGCCTGCGTGGGCGTCGTGCCCGCCGCGCCGACGCTGATCGAGAACGCCGTGAGCGAAGCGCTGGCCTTGCCATCGCTGACCGTGATCACGATGTTGTCGGTGGTGGTCTGCGCGGACGGAGTGCCGGAGAGCTGGCCGGTGGCCGTGTTGAACTGCGCCCACTCGGGCTTGTTCTGAATGGTGAATGCGAGGGTATCGCCGTCGGCGTCGGTGGCTTGCGGCGCCATCGAGTAGTTGGCGCCGACGCTGGCCTGCGTGACCGGGGAACCGGAAATCGTCGGAGCGGTATTTGCACCGCTGCTAGCGGAAGCATTGGCGGAGCCACCGCCGCCGCCACCACCGCCACAGCCGGCAGTCATCAATCCTGTAACGACCAGCGCAACCAGCCCGCCACGCTGCGCCAACTTCCCGAGATTCGCCTTCTGCATCTGACAGCCCTTGTTACATCTGCCGGCGCTTCCGCGCGCGGCGTGAATTTCCAAGGGCGTGACGCGGTCGCTCTCATCGCGACCTGACGAATCATCGGTGTACTTGCGTACACATAGAACAGCCGTGCCTCCTCGGCACAGTGTGTTCTCGCTAATTCGGCAGCCCCGCTGTCATCGGGCGTGAGCCCTTTAGACCGGTAGCTTTGCGTCCCCGACTTTCGACGGGTTTGCCCTTGACGGTAGCGAGCCTCGAATACTCCCTTCGAGGTGGCGATAGCCTATGGTTGCGCGCACACACGCGCCGCCGGCACGGCTGTCACCTGTTTTCAGTCAGACGAAAAGCTTTCTAAACTCCTCGACCCGCTGCGGCACTCGCAATCCATGCAAGTCCTGTTAGTGATCATTGGCAGCCAGTTTCGCGCTTTCGCGGCCCTTTACCCATCGGGGAGGCGACCAATGTCTTGACGCGGGATGGAGCATAGCGACCCCCGGCGAATACTCAATCCTGTCTGCGAATAGCGGCAACGTCGCTGTAAGCCGACGTTTGCGTGGTCGAGGAAACAAACATCGGCGCTGTGGATTGTGAGTCAGGGTGCCGGAGAAATGTGGCTTAGGTCACATTTCTGCGGTGACTCGCTAACAGGATGAGCGCGATTTGAGCCTGCGTTTATAGGCCTTTTCGCGATGACAGGCGGCTCGCACCGTGTGGCGCGGGCCGCTGTTTTTCAGCGACGACGGTTGGTATCGCGGGGGCCGCGGGGCTTCGGCTTCGCGCCCCTCGATTCGGTCTTACTGCGAAATTTCGGCGCGCTCGGACGCTCACGTCGGAGCTTTTCGACGTGCGTTTTCAGGGCTCGGCTTAACTGCAGCGGCTGCCCGGCGACCCGGACTTTCTGCAACGTGCGGAACACGTCTTTGGGCATGCCCGCGGGCAGGTCGACGAAGCTGTGATCGTCACGAATGACCACGCGACCGATATGCCTTCCGTCCAGGCCCGCCTCGTTCGCAATGGCGCCGACGATGTTGCCCGCCTTCACACCGTGCGCGTGGCCGACTTCGATGCGATAAGTCTCAGTGTCCTCGTCCCCACCACGGCCGCGGCTTTCCCGCCTGTCCTCGCTGAAGTCACGAGATGGCCGGCGCTCTCGCGCCGGCTCGTCTTCGCGCGATCGACGCTTCGCCGCGCGCGGCGCGGCGGTCTCTTCGCTACCGGCGTCGGCATTGATATCGCGAGCTACATCAGCTTGGCCACTCTCAACCTCACCTTGGCCAGCAGGTGCCTGACGATCGGCGAACTCCAGCGCCCGGCGCTCGCGGCGATTCAGCGGCCGCGGTGTTTGCTCAGCCTGCTCCGCTTGCTCAGGCCAGGCGGCTTGTTCTGATCGGCCAGCCGGTTGGTGCTGATCCTGTTCGGGCCACGCTTGCTCGGAGCGCGCGGCCTTTTCTGATCGGCGGGGCCGCTCGGGCCGCTCCGATCGCTCAGACCAGGCGGCTCGTTCGGACCGACCAGCCGGTTCGTGCTCAGCCGGTTCGACGCGTTCCGACTCCAGCCGTGCGGCGCGTTTGGCGTATTTCTCATCCCGCGAGGCGCGGTCTGGGCGCGGGGCGCGCTCGCGGCGTGGGCGGGAATCGGAAGTGTCCTGTTCGTAAGGCCGTCCAGAAGGTTCGAGCAACAGCGGGGTTGCGCCTTGGGCAATGCTGGCAAGGGCTGCCGCGATCTCAGCGGCAGAGACATTGTTGTCCCGCTCGTAACTCTCGATCAGCGGCAGGAACGCCTGGCCTGCATTGGCCGCGATAGCGGCCGTGAGCTTCTCATTGAACTTGGCAACACGACGCTCGTTCACATCCTCGATCGTCGGCAGCTGCATCTGTTCGACGTTCTGCCGCGTGGCGCGCTCGATGATGCGAAGCATGTTTCTTTCGCGAGGCGCGATAAACAGGATCGCCTCGCCACTGCGCCCCGCCCGCCCCGTGCGCCCGATACGATGCACATACGATTCGGGATCGTAAGGAACATCGTAGTTCACGACGTGACTCACGCGCTCCACGTCCAACCCGCGGGCAGCCACATCGGTTGCAACGACGATATCGATCTGCCCCGACTTCAGCCGCGCAATCGTGCGCTCGCGCTGAACCTGCGCGATGTCGCCATTCAAAGCTTCGACAGCAAAGCCGCGAGCAGACAACCGTTCCGCCAGCTCCTCCGTCGCGATCTTGGTGCGGGTGAAAACGATCATCGCGTCGAACGATTCGGCCTCGAGAATGCGCGTCAACGCATCGAGCTTGTGCATGCCGCTGACGATCCAATATCGCTGCCGGATCTGGCTCGCCGTCGTTGTCTTACTCTTAATCGTGACTTCCGCGGGATTGCGCAGATGATGCTGAGCGATGCGTCGAACCTGCGGCGGCATGGTGGCCGAGAACAACGCGATCTGCCGCTCGGCCGGAATCTGCTCCAGAATCCATTCGACGTCGTCGATGAACCCCATCCGCAACATCTCGTCGGCCTCGTCGAGCACGAGATGACGCAAGGACGAAAGATTCAGCGTGCCGCGCTTGATGTGATCCATCGCGCGCCCCGGAGTGGCCACGACCACGTGCACACCCCGGCGCAGGCTGTGCAGCTGAGGCGTGTAGCTCTGGCCGCCATACACCGGCAGTACGTGAAATCCCTTCATATAGGTGGCGTAGCGCTGGAACGCTTCGGCGACCTGGATCGCCAACTCGCGCGTCGGCACCAGGACCAGCGCCTGAGGCACAGCCTCGCTAATGTCGATCTTGGACAGGATGGGCAGCGCGAAGGCCGCCGTCTTGCCGGTGCCGGTCTGCGCCTGGCCGACCACGTCGCTGCCGGCAAGGAGATGCGGAATGGTGGCCGCCTGAATGGGCGAAGGCGACTCGTAACCTACGTCCTTCAGGGCCTTGAGCACGGCTTCGGCCAGGGCGAGGTCACTGAAAGCGGGGCTTTCGCCCGGGGTCTGATCGGAAGGAGCGGGCAAGGAAACCTCGGACTTCGCGGGCGCGGACTGCGGAAAAGGCGCGCGAGTTTACACATCCGGCGGCCGGTCCGCAGGAAACAATCAATTTCGCCGGCCGTGCGGCCTTATGACAGCCCGTCCTCGAGCCTCAGCGCCGCACCATCTTCTGCAACAACTGCTCGAGCACCCGAGAAGGTTCATCGCTGCGGCCCGTGTGCACCGAGGAGGTCTGAATCATCGTGCTTCGCGGGGCCACCAGCCAATGAAAACGCTCCCGCGGCGTCATCCGGCCGATGGGGCCCGAGCCCGCGCAGATCGCCGGAATGCTGGCGAGATTCTCGCGAACCAGGTCGAGATCGATATCCGGAGCGAGCGCACGCAGGCGCGCCTCGTCCAGCTCGATGCGTGCGGCCAGGTACTCCAACGCCGGACACGACACGATCACGCCGACGTTGACGAATTCTTCGCGCTCGACCCGAGGGACGACGCGAATGATGGCGTAGTCATACGAGCACGGAGCGCGCACGCTTCACCTCGTCGAAAAACAAGTGCGGGCCCTGCAGCCGACGCAGCAGATATTCGCTGTAAGCGGTTCGATATTCGGCTGCGCTCGAAAAAGTCGCATCCCCGCGCAACAACGCGTCCGGGATCAACGCGACGATGTGTTGAATGACTTCGGGCGTGATGCGAGTGAGCATGGCTTCATGCGCTTCATCCAACGCGCTGGCGAACGGCAGCAGGACGTGATCGCGAATCATGGGAAACGCATCCCGACTTCGCTCCAGATATTGCGCCCAGGAATGATGAAAGTACAAAGCCGCGCCGTGATCGATGAGCCGCAGCTGGCGATGCCACACCAGCATGTTGGTATTACGCGCGGTGCGGTCGACGTTGGTGACGAACGCGTCGAACCATACGATCTTCGAGGCGAGCGCCGCGTCAGGACGAAACACCACCGGATCGAACGTGATCGCGCCGGGCAGATAATCCAGCGCCACGTTGAGTCCGCCGCTGGCGCGAATCAGGTCCTGGATCTCGGGATCGGGCTCAGTGCGAGCCATATCGGGATCGAGCTCGATCAGCACGATCTCCGGAACGGGTAACTCGGCGGCGCGGGCGATCTCACCGGCCACGAGCTCGGCGATCAGCGCTTTCGGCCCCTGCCCCGCGCCACGAAATTTGATGACGTACATGCCCTCGTCGTCGGCTTCGACGATGGCAGGCACGGAGCCACCCTCGCGCAGAGGCGTGACATAGCGGGTGACGACGACGGTTCGCAAGCTGGGATCCACACTGCCGGCGGGCGGCCGGCAGTATAGGCCAGCGTGTGCAGTTAGACGATGCCGCCGCCGAAACTCTGCGCCGCGGGCCGCCGTTCCGCGCAACCGAGGCGATACTGACTCCGGCGATAGGTGCCGATCGGATCGATGGCCGCGCCCTTCTGCAATCGGGCGCGAGCAAGAATGGGCTGCACGTCGGTAGTGAAAGCGCGTTTCAACGTTTGCGCGGCCATCAGCGCATCGTTTTGCTGCTGGTAATCGGCGAGTGCCTGGCGGTCCACAAGCAGCGCCTGCGCATAGGCCCGCTGCAACTCGATGGCGCTGGTCATCAGGCTTTCGATGGGATCGGTGACGTTGTGCGACTGATCCAGCATGTGCGCGGGATGGAAGTCCGGCGCCTGCCGCCACTGCGCGTCCACCAGCTCGTTGAAGATCAGGAACAGCCGGTACGGATCGATGCACCCTGTATCCAGATCGTCGTCGCCGTATTTGGAATCGTTGAAATGAAATCCGCCCAGGCGTCGTGCATGCACCAGCCGGGCGACGATCATCTCGATGTTCACATTTGGTGCATGGTGGCCGAGGTCGACCAGGCAGAACGCCTTCGGGCCGAGCGTTTGCGCGGCCATGAGCGAGCTGCCCCAATCCTGAATGACCGTGGTGTAGAAGGCAGGCTCATACATCTTGTGCTCGATGAGCATGCGCCAGTCGGACGGCAACGCCGCGTAGATCTGCGCAGTCGATTCCAGATAACGTTCGAACGCGCGAGTCAGGTGCTGCTGCCCGGGGAAGTTCGCGCCATCGCCGATCCACACTGTCAACGCCTTGGAGCCGAGCAACTTGCCGATGCGAATGCAATCGATGTTGTGCTCGACGGCCTGCGCCCGCACGTCCGGATCGGTGTGGGTGAGGCTGCCGTACTTGTAAGAGAGCTGCTGCCCGGGACGATCCTGGAACGTATTTGAATTGACCGCATCGAAACCGAGGCCCAAGGCCGTCGCGCGCTGACGTAGCGCCGGCATGTCGTCCGTGTGATCCCAAGGCAAATGCAGCGATACCGTCGGGGTCGCGCCAGTGAGGCCGTGAATGACGGCGCAGTCCTCGAGCTTGTCGAACACATTGCGCGGCTCGCCCTTGCCCGGAAAGCGTGCGAACCGAGTGCCGCCGGTACCGACGCCCCACGAGGGAATCGCCACTCCGAAACTCGCTACATTGGCGGTAACCGCCTCGATGTTGACGCCGCGACGCTGCAGGATCGCACCGAGCGCTGCGTAATCGGCGTCGAGGTCCCCTCGTAGTCGAGCGTTGTCCTCTGCGATGAAAGCACGATCGCGCGGATCCGCGTAATTATTGGCCATGACATCCCCCCTAATCCCTCACGAGATCGGGCGGGACGCTAGCTCGTCCGATCTCCCTATCGCAATACTCGGCAACTAACGCGTGAACGCGGCCGCGTTGCCGGCATCGACATTGATGATATTGCCTGTCGATTTCGCCGCGCGTTCCGACGCGAAAAACGCGACGGCTTCAGCCACGTCTTCCGGAAACACACTGCGCTTCAGCAGGCTGCGCTCACGATAAATCGTTTCGAGCTCGTCCGTGCTGGTTTTGTACTGCTGAGCGCGCTGTTGCGCCCACTCACCCTGCCAGATGCGCGAGCCGCGCAACACTGCGTCAGGGTTAACGACGTTGACGCGAATCCCAGCTGGCGCGCCTTCCAGCGCCAGACAGCGGGCAAGATGCAACTCAGCAGCCTTGGCCGTGCAGTAAGCAGCAGCACCCGGCGAAGCCGCCAGCGCGTTTTTGGACCCGATGAACACGATCGAGCCGCCGATGTTCTGCGCCTTCAGCAACTGGAACGCCTGGCGCGAGACCAGGAAGTAGCCTGTGGACAGGATGTCCATGTTCTTTTGCCAGGTCGCGAGACTGGTCTGATCCACCGGCGAAGCCGAGGCGATGCCGGCGTTGGAAATGCAGATGTCGAGGCCGCCGAATTTCCACGCGCTGTCGCGGAAGCTGGCGATGACTGCGTCTTCACGCGTCACGTCGACCCAGCAGCTCGACACCACATCGTTGCCGTATTGTTTCTTCAGCCCGATCTCTGCCTCATGAAGCGCGTCATGATCGATGTCACAGAGCACGACGCACGCGCCCTCGTCCATCAATCGTCGCGCGGTCGCAAGCCCGATGCCGCCCGCACCGCCGGTGATCAACGCCACCCGACCGGCCAGCGGCTTTGGCTTCGGCATGCGCTGTAGCTTGGCCTCTTCGAGATCCCAGTATTCGATGTCGAAGGCTTCCTGCTCGGGCAAGCCGCGATAGATCGACACCGCAGCGGCTCCACGCATGACGTTGATGGCGTTGATATAGAACTCGCCAGCGATGCGGGCCGTGGCCTTATCGGCCGCGAAGGTGATCATGCCCACGCCGGGCACGAGATAAACCACGGGATTGGGATCGCGCATCTTCGGCGAGCCGGGGCGTTTGCAGCGCTCGTAATAAGCGGCGTACAGCTCGCGATATTTCTCGATCGCCGGCTGAACGCGAGCGGCGAACTGCTCGACCGATTCGTTGGCAGCGTCGAACGGCAGCACCAGCGGCCAGATTTTGGTGCGCAGGAAATGATCGGGGCAGGACGTGCCCAGGTCGGCGAGCGCCTGCAGCTTTTCGCTGCCGACGAATTCCAGCACCGCGGCGCTGTCGTCGAAGTGACCGACCTTGCGCGTGGAGCTCGAGATCAAGCCACGAATGCGCGGCATGATCGCCGCCGCCACTTCGCGGCGCTTTTCCAAAGCCAACGGCTGAGTCTTGAACGCGCCAAACGGCTGCTTGCCGCTGCTCTTCTCGGCGAGCCACAAGGTCGCGCGATTGATCACGTCGAGCGTGTTTTCGTAACACGCCTTGGCCGTGTCCGCCCAAGTGAAAACACCATGCGCTTCGAGCACCACACCGCGCGCTTTTGGGCTCTCACGAGTGAACTTTCGTAGCGCGAGGCCAAGCTCGTAGCCGGGACGGATCCAGGGCAACCAGCCTACTTCGTCGCCGTAGATTTCTTTGGTGAGCGCCTTGCTGTCGGCAGCCGCGGCAATCGCGATCAACGCGTCAGGGTGCATGTGATCGACATGCGCGCGATCCACGAGACCGTGCAAGGGAGTATCGATGCTCGCCGCGCGCGGGTTCAGATTGAACGTGCAATGTGAATACAGAGGCACCAGGACGCTGTCGCTGTCCGAGCCTTTGTAGAACGGCTCGAGCGACAGGAACTTGTCCATGTACAAGGTGGCGAAGCCGTCGAGCTTCATGGTGCCCAGGTCGCCGCCCGAGCCCTTCACCCACAGCACCTGAACGTCCTTGCCGGTGAGGGGATCCTTTTCAACGACTTTGGCGGAGGTGTTGCCGCCGCCGAAGTTGGTGATGCGCTTGTCCGAGCCCAGCAGGTTGGAGCGGTAGAGCAGCAGCTGCGCCGGCGTCATTCCGGCTGCCACCGCATCGTTCCAGCGGCTTTCGAGCAGCAACGAAGACGACTCGGCTTGCGCCGGCTGGACCACACTCATCTAATCTCCCCCGCAGGCAGTTGAGCGCGTTCCGGGCAACAGAAATCATCCCGGAGGGCGTGAAAAGCCTGTTTACCACACGAATCGATCATATACAATCAGATGCAAGCATATTCGATCAGCGGTGTGACCGAACCGGTTTTTCGCGAATCGATGCTTGCGCAGGAGGCTCCATGCTGGAACGAGAGCGCCATAGCCTGATTCTCAAGCTCGTCGAAGAACGCTCCATCGTCAGCGTCGGCGATCTGTTGGATTTGCTGGGCGCGTCCGAGGCGACCATTCGCAGGGATATAAACACCCTGGCCGAGCGCGGCGAGGTGAAACGCATCCGCGGAGGCGCGGAAGCCGTTCGTCCCCGACATCAGCCGCATCTGGTCGGCATGCCGTTTTCATTGAGTCAGGACATCAGCGTGCCGCAGAAGCGCGCCATCGCTCGCGCGGCGGCGGAGCTCATCACTCCTGGTGAAAGCATCATCATCAATGGCGGAACCACCACGTTCGCGTTGGTGGAATTTCTGGCCGAGCACGATCTGGACATTCTCACCAATTCGTTTCCGATCGCGGCCAAGCTGCTCGCCACCAGCCGTAATCGCATCACCCTGCCGGGCGGCACCATCTTCCGTGAACAGAACATCGTGCTGAGCCCGTTCGACAACGACACCATCGAGAACTTCTGGGGCAACAAGCTGTTCACCGGCTGCTACGGCCTGAACCGCTTCGGCATCATGGAAGCCGATCCGTTGATCGTGCAGGCGCAGACCAAGCTGTTGAAGCGCACCGAGGACGTGATCGTGATGGCCGACAGCAGCAAGCTGCGGCAGAAGTCGTCGATGATCGTCACGGGCCTGGAGCGGATTTCCACCATCGTCACCGACGACGGCGCGAAGCCCGAAGAGCTGGATGTTTTCAAGGCGGCAGGCATCAAGGTGATCGTCGCCACGGTGAGCGAGGAAGACGGGTTGCAGAAACTCGCCTGAGTTGAGATCACGACAGCACCGCAAAAACGGGCTGTCGAAAAAGCGGGGGATGAGGATGCGTAGAAGAGCAATGCTCATGGGCGCGGACGAAGCGGCCGCCGAGCTCAACGGTGGGGCCGGCCGGCGCGGACCTGATACACCTCTATGTCGCAACCTCTGATCGCACTGCTCGACATCGGTAAGACCAACGCCAAGCTGTGCGTCATCGATCCGCAATCGGGGGCTGAGATCCGGGGCAGCCGGCGCGCCAATGCTGTGATTCAAGGACCGGTCACGCGCGAACTGGATGTCCATGCGATCGGCGAATGGCTGTTGGAGGCACTGCGCACGGCGCCCCATCGCGAGAGGATTCGCGTCATCGTACCCGTGGCGCACGGAGCGGCGGCGGTACTGCTCGACCGTGACAATCGCGTGATCGCGGCGCCCGATTATGAGGATCCATGCTTCGAGCAAGTGAACGCGACTTATCGAGCGCAGCGGGATTCATATGAAAGCTCTTGCTCGCCGGATTTACCTTTGGGGTTGAATCTAGGGCGGCAACTGTTCTTCCTGCAGGACGCACAACCGGAGTTGTTCTCGCGGGCCGCGCATGTGCTGTTGTATCCGCAGTACTGGGCGTGGCGATTGTCTGGCGTAATGGTCAGCGAAGTCACCTCGCTCGGTTGTCATTCGGATTTGTGGCTGCCGCGCGAAGCAAGCTTTTCCAAGCTGGCGCGGCATCGCGGCTGGAGCGATTTGTTTCCTCCGCTGCGACTTGCTAACGATGTGCTCGGGCCAATCTCACCGGCGATTGCCGCCGCCACGGGACTGGATGCGCAATGTCAGGTTACCTGCGGCATTCACGATTCCAACGCGTCGTATTTGAAGTTCCTCATTGCGAGGGATCGCGAGGAGCCGTTCACGGTCATCTCCAGCGGCACATGGACCGTGGTCATGAGCAATCGCGCGGACCTGTCACGGCTCCGAGAAGATCGGGACATGCTCGCGAGCGTCGATGCATTCGGCTCGCCGGTCGCTACCGCGAGATTCATGGGTGGTCGCGAGTACGAAACAATCGCTGGATCGGACACGCGGCCAAACCTGCCCGCGCTGCTCAACGTCATCGAGCGTCAGGCCATGGCGCTGCCCGCGTTCGCGAGCGGCGGACCGTTTGCTGGATGCCAAGGCCGCTTGTTGAATGCAGAGAACCTGTCGGGATCGGAGCGGGCTAGCGTGGCAACGCTCTACGTGGGACTGACGAGTGAGTTGCTGATCGAGATGTTGGGTGCGGAAGGCGACGTGCTCATCGACGGGCCGCTCGCGACCAATGAGTTGTTCGGCTCGGTGCTCGCCGCCTGTTTGCCAAACCAATCGGTCTGGCTCAGCCCGGGCGACGGTGGCAACACTCGGGCGGCCTGTTACCTCGCTGGATTTCCAGACGCGCCGACGCAGCACATGTCGGCTGCCGCGCCGCTTGCTGCCAAGTCGCTGGCGGCGTATCGCGACGCCTGGCGAAGAGCGATATCGCGCTGATGCAGCTAGCTATCCGTTAAGTGTCCCGCTTCGGCCCGAACGTTGGCTCTTTGGACTCTCTTTCTTTTTCGCCATCGCCATCGGCTTTGGAATCTTTCTCTTTGCTCTTTTTCTTGTCCTTGGCATCCGCCGCGGGCTCACCGATCTCTCCGAGGTTCTCGCGCACGGCTCGCACCGAGATGCTGCCCTCGAGCGAGCGCGCGAACGCGCTGACGAAGGCGTTACGCAACACGCTGACGATGGTTTCCATGATGCTCGTCTTGGGATTCTCGATGGTGCCAGTAAAGGGAATGCGCGCGGCGACCTGTTCCTTCTCGTCGTTCTCCAACACGTTGGCGGCGAAGTCGACCAGGCCTTCCCAGATGCGCTTCAGGAAGTTCTCCTCGGGTTCTTCGCTGCTGTAGATGTTCACATTCTGGAGCACGGGCTTGGCGTAGCCCTTGAACTTGCCGTCGGCCGCGGCGAGCTCCAGGTACAACTCGAAGTCGCCCGCCTCGGCATCCGCTTTGATGTATTGACGCAGCCAGGGATTCACCTGGGGCAGCTTCACGTTGCGCAGCTGCAGATTCACGTCGAACGTTGGTTTCGGCGCCAGCGGATCGACACTGCCGCCGATGCGCGCCGATCCACCGTCGAGCACCTCCGCGTCCGCCTGGAAATTCGCGAATGTTTCTTTGCCGGTGTGGGCCACGTTGGTCAGATTGGTCAACTCACCCTGGACCTTGGTGGCCTTGATGGCGTCGGCGGTGTCGATGCCAGGCGCGGTAAACGTGATTGTGCCGTTGTGGACGCGCACCGTATTGAAACGGAACGGGAACAGCTCCTCGAAGCGCTCGGCCCAGTTCACGCCTTCGCCGGTCTGCGATTGCTCCTCGGTCTTGCCCTGCACGAAGTTCAGATTGGGCGAGAAAAACTGGCCTTCGGCGACCAGCGAGCCGCGCATCAGACTGCGCCATTCGACGGAGAAATCTATGCGATCGCTGCTGAAGAATGGGACGGGCTGCCCGGAGCCGGTTTTCACGATTTGTATGTTATCGATGCGATAGGCGCCGCGGATGAGCGAAAGGTCGACGTCGCCGACGTGGCCATCGTAGTCTTCCAGCGCCATGAGCTGGGCGTTGACGCGATCGCGAACCAATGTAGGAAGCGCCGCGCGGATGGCGATCGCAACGACGACCAGCACCAACGCCGCAATCAACCATTTGTCCCGCCGCCGCATGATCACACCTCAGCGTCTGCCGCCGACGCCCCGTCGGTGATAGCCGCTGTCATGTAACTTCGTCACGCCGTCACCGCGCCCGATTTGGAGTCCCAACGCGCGCCATGAGGCATCGGTTTCGGTGTAGGGAGACTTTGCCGCCGCTTTCCCGCAAACTTGCGCCTTTCACTGGCCATTGGATCAACGAGGTTTGCTCATGAATGCAAGGCGTCTGGCAATACTGGCGCTTGCCACCAGCGTGGCGTTGGCGGGCTGCGGCAAGAAGGAAGGCTCCGACTCGGCTGCCGCGCCTACCGGCAGAGATGCGCCGGTGATCCGGATCGACGGCTCCAGCACCGTTTTCCCCATCGCCGAAGCGGTGGCTGAAGAGTTTCAGGTTGGAGAGCGTGGAGCGGTGCGCGTGACCGTGGGCTTGTCCGGCACTGGCGGCGGCTTCAAGAAGCTGTGCCGCGGCGACATCGATATTTCCAATGCGTCGCGTCCCATTCTCGCGGAAGAAATGGAGATGTGCCGCGCAGCCGGCATCGGCTTCATGGAGCTACCAGTCGCGTTCGACGCCATCACCGTCGTGGTCAACGTCAAGAACGACTGGGCGAAGTCCGTCACCATCGCGGACCTGAAGAAAATGTGGGAGCCGGCCGCGCAGGGCCAGGTCGCCCGCTGGAATCAGATCCGTCCCGAGTGGCCGGATGCGCCGTTGATGTTGTTCGGACCGGGCGCGGACTCGGGAACATTCGACTATTTCACCGAGGCCGTCATGGGCAAAGCGAAGTCCAGCCGCGGTGACTACACCGCCAGTGAGGATGACAACGTGCTGGTGCAGGGCGTGGAGAACAACACGAACGCGCTCGGTTATTTCGGCTACGCTCACTACGCCTCGCACAAGGACCGCATGCGCGCCCTGCCGATTCAGAAGGACGACGGCACGCAGGCATTGCCGAGCAATGCCACCGTGCTCGACGGCACCTATCAGCCGCTATCGCGACCGTTGTTCATTTACGTGAGTGATAAATCGGCGCAGCGCCCGGAAGTGCGCAAGCTGATCGAATTCTATTTGACCGAAGGCCCCGCCCTCGCGGAGCAGGTCGGTTTCGTCTCGCTGCCCGAGCATGCGGCGCAGATGTCTCTCGAGCATTTCAAGGCCAACCGGCTGGGCACGGTATTCGGCGGCGTGCCCGAAGTCGGCGTCACCATCGACGAACTGCTCAAGCGCGAAACCAAGCAGTGATCGTCGGCGACGGCTTATAACGGATCTCTCTCAGTTACTTGCCGCTGGTCGCGGTGGCCGGCGGCTTTCTCTTTTCGTCTACACGGATGTACTGGCGTCGCGGCTCCAGGGCGGCTGCTTGAGACGTGCCCTATCCCGAGTTTCGTATTAGAGTCCGGCACGCCGGGGAAAACTAATATCAAGCGGCACAGACAGCGAAGGAATCCGCCCATGTCCGAGAATAAAGCCGAGCGAACTACATTCAACGAAGTGTTATGGACCGAGCTGCAGGCGCTGCGGCCGGAGTACTGCGAGTCGCATCCGTTCCAACCGGCGAAATTCGATCCGCAGCGGCCCGACGACGCCGGCACCGATCCTCAGTTCCAGGAGAACCTGCGCGAGCTCTATCGGATGATCGGCACCCTCGACGCCGACTCCGACAGCGGCAAGACGCAGCCGCCGTTGTCGGCATTGTGTCTGTCGGGCGGCGGCATTCGCAGCGCCACCTTCAATCTCGGCGTGTTACAGGCGCTGGCCAAGCACAAGCTGTTGCCCGAGTTCGATTATCTGTCCAGCGTGTCCGGCGGCGGCTATATCGCCAGCTGGCTGCAGGCGTGGATGCATCGGCAACAGGAGCAGGCCGGCACGGCCAAGGAAGTGTTCGAAGAGCTGGGTAATCGCAGCGAGCAGCCAGTGAATCCGCTCGCGCCGGAGCCGAAGCCCGTCGATCATCTGCGGCAGTTCAGTAACTACCTCACGCCTCGGCTCGGCCTGTTCTCCGGCGACACGTGGACCGCCGCGGCCACCGTCATGCGCAATCTGCTGCTGAACTGGCTGGTCATCCTGCCGTTGCTCGCGGCGATCGTCGTCATTCCACAAGGCGTGTATCTGCTCGTGCAGAGCACGGTCAGCCCCGGCTTGGGCCGGCAACTGATGTACGCCTCGCTGGTCGCCGAGTTGCTGGCGGGTTTCTCTGTTTACTATCACCGCCGATTCGTGCGCGACCCGGACACACCCTCGTCTCGCTACGCCGTGTTGTGCGTACTGCCGGTTGTCGCAGCGGCCGCGCTGCTCTCGTTCACTGGGTTGGGTTATGCGAATGGACCGGCCGTCGTGCTCGACGCACCCTTCTGGTCGGAGGCCAATGGTCCGATCCTGATGTTCTCGGCGCTCTGGTGCATGGTGGTTCCGTTGCTGGGTTGGATGGTGGTGGAGTTGTTCTATCGACTGCGCCATGACATCGCGCCAGAGACTCGGCACACCGAAAAATTCGAGCTCGCCGCGCTGGTGATTTCTGGCCTGGCCATCGCTCTGTTGTTTGCTGTGACCGTGCGCGGCTTGTTGCTGCCGTTCTACAATCATCCGGGCCTGTACGTCATGCTGACGTTGCCGGTGCTGCTCGGCTTGTATCTGCTCGCGCGCACGTTGTTCGTGGGATTGGCCAGCATGGCCGAAACATTCGCTACGGGTGCGAAGCCCGCGCTGGTCAATGACGGGGACCGCGAATGGTGGGCGCGAATGTCGGGCTGGATCCTGGCAATTGCCCTGGGCTGGATCGTCGTCAGCGGCCTGTGCCTGTTCGGCCAGTTCCTGCTCGACAAGGTCACCGACGCGGCCAAACCTTTCGTCGCCGCGGCGGGTGGCATCTCAGGCGTGGTGGCCGCGCTGCTCGGCAGTCGAGACAGAACGTCGACCGAATCCACCGAACCTTCCCTGATGCAGCGAATCGGTCTGGCGTTGGCCGCGCCGATCTTCATCGTCTGCGTGGTGCTCGCGATGTCATGGGGCACGGCGACACTGGGCGGCTGGATCGTGACCAATGCCAACGTGGCCGCGGAAAGAATCTTCACCGATCCCATGCTGCGTCAGGCGGGCTTGCGCAACACCGGCTTCGAATGGTTCTGGGCGCTGCCATGGCTGTTGCTGCTCGCCGCTTTGACGATGGGCCTGGTCGTTAACGTGAATCGCTTCTCGTTGCATGGTTTCTATCGCAATCGTCTGGTGCGCGCCTATCTCGGCGCCTCGCATACCGATCGCAAACCGGATCCATTCACGGGCTTCGATGCATCGGACAACTTACGCATGCACAAGCTACGGCCGGGCAAGGGCGCGCAGCGACTCATGCCGCTGATCAATGTCACTTTGAATCTACTGCGCGATGGCAACCTCGCGTGGCAGGAGCGCAAGGCCGAATCTTTCTCCATCACGCCGTATTTCTGCGGCAACTTCCATGAAGGCTATCGGGCGTCGGATGCGTACGGTGGCCAAGGCGGCATCTCGCTCGGCACGGCTGTCACGATCTCGGGCGCTGCTGCGAATCCGCACATGGGTTACTGCTCGTCACCGGCGCTGGCGTTCGTGATGTCGTTGTTCAACGTGCGCCTCGGCGCCTGGCTGGGCAACACCAATGCGCAAGGCGAAAAGGTTTATGACCTGCCCGGTCCCCGGCAGGCGCTCTCGCCCATGCTCGGCGAGTTGTTCGGCTACACGACGCCGGACTTCAAGTACGTGAACCTGTCGGATGGCGGGCACTTCGACGATCTCGGCTTATATGAAGTAGTGCTGCGACGCTGCCGATACATCGTGGTCAGCGACGCCGGCTGCGATCCGGACGCCAAGCTGGGCGACCTGGGCAACGCCATTCGCAAGATTCGTATCGATTTCGGGATCCCCATCCGTTTCGAGAAGGAAATCGAGATCTATCCGAACAGCAACGCCAAGCAGGGCCTGTACTGCGCCACTGCGCGGATCGAGTACGACGCCGTCGACAAGGGCACGCAGCCGGGCCGGCTGCTGTACATCAAACCCACGCTGCGAGGCCGGGGCGAGCATCCTGTGCCCTACGACGTGTACAGTTACTCGAGAACGGTGGACGCGTTCCCGCACGAGCCCACCAGCGATCAGTGGTTCAGCGAATCGCAGTTCGAGAGCTACCGCGCGCTGGGATTCCATTCGCTGGAGCAGATTCTGCGAGGCTCGTCGCCGCAGGATTTCGCTGACCTCTTCGCTCGCGTCGCCAACTATATGGGTCCGACAGGCAAGCGGCGCGCGTTCAAGGAGCGCGAGACGCTGCCGCTGTCGCGGACGTTGTTGGATGATGAATGATGGTTGTCGGCCATGCCCTCACGGCGCGACATTCTTTGGTTGTTCGGAGTGGCAGCGTTGGGTCTGCCCAAGAATGGTGAATCTGTGACGATGGCGAACCCGGTGCGAGTGCGGACGATCACGGCGGGCGTGGAGCTCACGCCGGCTTTCGAGTTGGATCGCGTGGAACGAGCCGTTGGGTTCCTGACTCGCAGTAAGGCGACGTTCGAGGCCGCCGGCTACGAAGTGCAAACGATTCGAGTCGCAACCAACCCCGTCATAGCATCGCTTTCTCCGGCTGCACGCGCGAAGGCATTGGATCAGCTGCGTCGAATCGATGAAGTGGTCGCTGCGCAGGGTGCGATCTTCAACATCGGACCTGTTCTCACGGAGAATCGCGCTGACGACAGCCTCGTCGAGTGGTCACAGGAGTTGGTGCGTGCCACGCAGACCATCAGCTTTTCCACTGCCATCGCTACTCCCGATGCTGGCGTGATGCCAAACGTCGCCGCGACGACGTCGAAGATCATGGTCGCGCTGGCGCGCGCGTTGCCCGATGGGCTCGCCAACTTCCGTTTCGCAGCGGCGGCAAACATTCCCGCGGGGACGCCGTTCTTTCCGGTGGCTTGGCATCAGGGCGCCGAGTCGTTTGCAATCGGCATGGAGTCGGCCTCTGTTGTCGAACGCGCCTTCGCGTCGCTGCGCGAAGGCGACGATGCGAGCGAGAAACTTCGGAACACGTTGAACGAAGTCCTCGCGCCCGTCGAGAAGCTCGCCGCCGACATCGCGCAACGCGAGCGTCGCCAGTATCTCGGCATCGATACTTCCCCAGCGCCCGCCAAAGATCGCAGCATCGCCGCCGCCATCGAGGCACTGACTCACTCACCTTTCGGCACGGGCGGGACGCTGGAAGCGTGCTCCATCGTTACCGCTGCTTTGAAATCAGTGGCCATTCATACTTGCGGCTATTCCGGTTTGATGTTGCCCGTTCTCGAAGATCCGCTGCTCGCTCAGCGCGCCGGCGAGAATCGCTATGGCATCCGCGACGTGCTGCTCTATTCCAGCGTGTGCGGCACCGGACTGGACGTCGTTCCGATTCCTGGCGACACCTCCGCCACGAGCATCGCTGGTCTGCTGCGCGATGTCGCCTCGCTGGCCACTCGTCTTCGCAAGCCGCTCTCAGCCCGACTGTTCCTCGTGCCCGACAGAAAAGCTGGCGAGATGGCCCGCTTCGATGACCCGGTATTGACCGACTCGGTCGTGATGAAACTGGATTAACTGGAAGCAACAGCCCGCGATCGCGCCCGAGCGCGCGACACGCGAGCGGCGATGCGCAGTCCGAGGGTGAACACGATGAGCGCGGCGGCGGGAATGTAGGCGGGAATAATTGCCGCGCGAGACAAGTAGCTGTTGGCGAAGATGAACCAGATGTAGTACGAACCGACAGTATGCAGCGTCGTCCATGCGCGGCGGCCGATGAGCCGGGCGGTGGCATCGAAAGAAGTCGCCGTCATCAGCGCAATGAAAACATACGCGATGCCTCCGAAAATCCAGGTGACGGAATCCGCATGCGCAGCCAGCTCGGCAGGCGCGATCCGGCCGAGAGCGAGAATCGCAAGTAGATGGACAAAATGAGACACGGCGAAAGATACGCCAAGGTAGCGGCGGTTGCGCAACTGCCAACGGGTCCAGGCATTGGGCCAGAAGTGACGAGCCGCGGAGGCCGTGAAGGCCAGAGAAAACAAAGCGAACGAGGTGCGCGCGGTCGCACGAATGATGCCGCGAATGCCTTCCACTGGAGCAGACGCGGTCATCGCCTCGATGGTGACGACCAGAATCAGCGCGATCGCGACCGCGCCGACAATGGACCAGCCCTCCCAGGCTCTCGTGGACCTGGACCTGTCGTCCATAAGCCTCCGCCACCCCATCCGCTGGGCCTCCTCGATGTTTGAACATCCCCCCTCTTGTGCTAACGCATCATACTCGTTTCACCGGCACCTGCTCGCTGTTGACCGACTGTCCATGGCGCGCCCTTCGCCGTCGCTCTAAAGTTGCCGCGCTCGTCACGAATTCGAGTCTGCAGCCACTGTCACGAAGTGACGACGGAGGATGGATGAGGACCCTTTTTGTCAGTCTCACGCTGGCGTGCATGCTCGCCCTCTCTCTTCCTGCCGACGCGGCCACGGCCAACTCCCCTTCGGAAGAAAGCGTCACCGCCGTTTGGAAGGCGCAGCAAGTGAACTTCGAATTCCGCGGCCATAGCACGACCTACTCGTGTAGCAGCCTGGAAGACAAGCTGGTGATGATCCTTCGCACGGTCGGCGCACGCGAGGACGTGCAGCTGCATAGTTACGTTTGCGATGAGCAGTTGGGCGTGGCCCGATTCCAGGTGTCGATGCAGTCACCCGTGGTTGCCTCTGAAGAAAACGTTCGAGAAGCCACGCAGCGCGATTCGAAAGACGAGCTGATCGCCCGAGTGAAAGGGGAGAAACTCTCCAGCGCCGCCGACCTGGAGCGTTTTCCAGCCGTGTGGAAGACGGTGTCGTTCGCTCGCGATCGGCACATGCGACTGGAACGAGGCGACTGCGAGTTGGTTCAACAACTGCGGCGACAGATCCTGCCGCGCATGTCGGTGCGCGTGGTGAAAGACAACGTGCACTGTTCGACGGGCCTGGGGCACGTCGGACCGCCGCGCCTCACCGTTTCCGCGCTGGTTCGTGCCCCCTGATTTTTTTGACTAGGAGTCCTCGATCATGTCGCGAATCCGTTCGGCCAATGTTTCCAAGGCGAACGGTTTGGTGATCATTTGCATGCCGGGCGACAGCAGGTCGTTGCTCACCGCCGCGTTGTGCGCATAGCCCGTGATGAACAGCACTTTCAAATCCGGACGATGCGAGCACGCCGCGTCGGCGAGCTGACGGCCGTTGAACCCCGGCAGACCCACGTCGGAGATCAGCAGGTCGATGCGGACATCCGACAACAGAATCGCCAGACCGCTCGGCCCGTCGACGGCCTGCAACGATCGATAACCCATCTCGGCGAGCAGGTCGACGACGAGGTCGCGCACCACCTGCTCGTCCTCGACCACCAGCACGACCTCTTCGCGCGCACTCGGCTGCAGAGTGATCGGCGCAGGATCCGGTTCGTGCGACGTCTCGTGCTCGCCGTGATAGCGCGGCAGATAAAGTTTGACCGTGGTGCCCTTGCCCACTTCGGACTGGATCTTCGCGTAACCGCCGGACTGGCGCGTGAATCCGTAGATCATCGACAACCCCAGCCCGGTGCCCTGGCCGATGGGCTTGGTGGTGAAGAACGGATCGAACGCTCGACTGACCACTTCGGGGGGCATGCCGACGCCGGTGTCGGTCACGCAGATGCAGATGTAGTCGCCCGGCATGACGTCACGCAACTTCGCTTCATGCGCATCTTCGAGATGGGCGTTGCTGGTTTCGATGATGAGCTTGCCGCCGCCGGGCATGGCGTCCCGCGCGTTGATAGTCAGATTCAGCAGGGCGCTCTCCAACTGATTCTGATCGCAGCGGGTCAGCCACAGCTGCGGATCTTCCACGAACTCCAGGCCGCTCGTCTCGCCCAAAGTCCGTCGCAGTAACTCCTCCATGCCAAGGATCAGACGATTTGCATGCACTGGCCGCGGATCGAGCGCCTGCCGCCGTGAGAATGCCAGCAGTCGGTGCGTCAACGCTGCCGCTCGATTCGCGGCGGTCATGGCCGCCGAAACATACGCGTTCACATCGATCTGCTGCCCGCGCGCGAGTTTTCTTTGCATCATGTCGAGCGAACCGATGATGCCGGTCAACAGATTGTTGAAGTCGTGCGCGATGCCGCCAGTGAGCTGACCGACGGCTTCCATTTTCTGCGACTGACGCAGCGACTCTTCGGCCTCCGACAAGCGCTGCTGATCTCGAACCCGCTCTGTTACATCCTGCGCATATTGGAACGCGCCGATGGCTCGGCCGCTTGGATCACGCAACGAGGTGTACGTGATCTCGTAGTGACGCATTTGGTCGCTCTCGCTGGGTGCGGTGGGCTCGACCAATGTGAATTCTTCGCCGGCCAGCGCGCGGCTCCAACGACTGCCGGACAGAGCCAGTTGTTCGCGACTGCTCTTCATCAGTTCGAGAAGATTGTCACCTACCGCCGGACGCACACCGATACGAAGCTCGAATCGATCGGCGTAGGCCTTGTTCAACGCCAGGAAACGATAGTCGTTGCCTACCGCCGCCACCAGCGCCGTCACGGAGTCCAGCAGCTCGCCCCACAGCTTGCGCTGGGCAATCGCATCCTCGACGCGTTGTTCCAGAGTCGCGTTGAGCTGTCGTAAAGCGTTCTCCGCTCGCGCGCGTTCGACAGCCTCCCACATGCGTTCGGCGGTCTCTCGCGCCAGTGCGACTTCATCATCTGTCCAGCGACGCGGCTCGGCCTGATGAACATAGAGCGCGCCGACCAGCCGCCCGCCTTTGATCAGCGGCACGGTGATGGCGGCGCGAGCGCCGATTCTTCGATAGATGTCCGCCTCGGCGGCGTCGTTGGTCAGAGGATCGTTGAACGCATCTTCGAGCCGCGCGGTATGGCCGGCCTGCAACTCTCGAACGAGCGCCTGGCCAAAATCATTGAGCCGGTGCCGGCCCGCCAGGCTGGACATGCCGCCGTTCGTCCAATCGCAAACCACCAAGCTGGTCTTGCCGGATTCCTCCACCTCGCCGTAGCCGACGCGCCCAGCGCCCAATTGCCGCCCGACCATTTCCGCCGCCGTCAGCATGATTTCCGCGGCATCGCTCAAACTGCGCAACTTGTCGCTCAACGCCAATTGAAACGCGAGCTGTCGCTCCGCACGGACCTTCTTGGTCGTTTCCATGCACAGGACCATGACGCCGCCAACGTTGTTGGGAGCGCTGGCTTCGTCGATGGGACTGAAGCTGTAGGTCCAATAGATTTCCTCGCGCTTGCCGAAACGCGGAATGACAACGAGATGATCTTCGGCCCAGGCCGCCCCCGCCCCGGACATCACACGCTCGATCTGCGGCCCCATCACGGACCAGGTTGCGGACCAGACCTCGCGCAGCGGCGCACCCAGCATGGCGGGATGCCGTTCCGGCCCCAGCGAGCTGCGGTAGCCGTCGTTGTAGAAACAAAGGAGCTCAGGTCCCCAGAAAATACAGGCCGGATGCTGGGTGGTGAGCAGGATGCGCAGCGCAGTTCGCAGTCCCTGGGGCCAGCGCCGCGGCGGACCCAGTGAGGTGCGGTCCCAGTCGAAACCACGGATGAGATCGCCGAGCTCGCCTCCCCCGCTGAGAAAGTCGGCAGATCCGTCTACGCGCATGACAGGCGAGGTGCTCACATGTAAAGCGTGCCGCCTCCGCCCGCCTCGGTCAACGCGGATTCATCACCCTTTCAACGCGATTTTCCGTGACTGCAAACATTCGCTGCGATAGCGCAGAATGTCATCGCAGCGCCTGATATACCAAGTTGCGCAACAGCGAGCGATAGTAGGTGCGCAGCTGAATATCCGATGCTTGTAACATCATCACGGCGACCAGTTTTTCTTGCGGATCCACCCAGAAGTAGGGCCCCGTGGCGCCGCCCCAGAAATAATCGCCCACCGAGCCGGGAACCATGCTGCGGCCGGCTTCCTGGCGCACGCCGATACCCAATCCATAGCCTTGTCCATATTGGGGCAGCGGCGCCGTGAGCCCCAGCTCCATGGTGAAAGCGCCATAACTCACATCAGGCGGAAGATGATTGCTGGTCATCAACTCGACGCTCTTTCGTGACAACAGCCTTACACCGTCGAGCTCGCCGCCATTCAGCAACATCTGGGCGAAGCGGGCGTAGTCCTCGGCGGTCGACAACAAGCCACCGCCTCCGGAAAACCACTTCGGCGGCTTGGCGGGGTTGTAACCGATCACCATCGGCGGCGCGCCGGGGGCGGCCTGCGGTTGCGCCAGTCGCGTTGTTTGCTGGTCATCGAGCAGGAATGCGGTGTCTCGCATGCCGAGCGGCCGCGCGATGCGCTCGACGATGAACCGATTCAGGTCCAGGCCACCCTGCACTTCCACGATGCGCCCGATCACGTCGTTCGACATGCCGTACTCGAACGCGGCGCCTGGCTGAAACGCCAGCGGCAGTTGCGCCAGCTTGTCGATCAGCTGCGCGTTGGTTTGCTGATCGTCCATGGTGCCGGCCGCACGGTAGGCTCGTTGCACCAAAGAGTCACCGAAGATTCCGTAGGTCATGCCCGAGGTGTGACGCATCAGGTCCTGCACCGTGATCTCGCGCCGTGCCGGCTCGATCATCAATCGCCGCTCGCCGCTGCCGTCCTTGATCTCGACGCCCACCTGCAGGTTCGTCAGTTGCGGCAGGTAGCGGGACGCTGGATCCATCAACTGCAGTTTGCCTTCTTCGGCCAGCATCAGCGCCGCCACAATGGTGATGGGCTTGGTCATCGAAGCGATGCGAAAGATCGAATCGGGCCGCATGATGCTGTTCGCCGCCCGGTCCTGGAAGCCGAAGGTTTGCAGATAGGCGACTTTGCCTTGTCGCGCGATCAATACGACCGCGCCAGGGATCTTGCCGCTCGCGACATCGGCGTTGAAGGTGTCGGTCAGACGTTGCAAACGTTGCGATGAAAGCCCTACTGCTTCGGGCTTGGCCTTGGCCAAAGACGAGGCCAGCGTCGGGCCGGTGACGGTCAGCAGCGCAGCTGCCAGGAAACAAACAAGCTTTCTCATAATCCCGCTCTCAGACGATGCCGGTGGCGTAGTACACGGCGATCACGAAAAACACGGCCAAAGTTTTCACACAAGTAATCGCGAACACATCCTTGTACGACTGCCGATGCGTCAGGCCCGTGACCGCGAGCAGCGTGATCACCGCGCCATTGTGCGGCAACGTGTCCATGCCGCCGCTGGCCATCGCCGCTACCCGGTGCAGTACATCGGGCGTAATTCCTGCCGCCTGCGCCGCTGTCATGAAATGTTCGGACATCGCCGCGAGCGCGATGCTCAGGCCGCCGGAAGCGGAGCCGGTGATGCCCGCCAGCGTGGTCACAGTGATCGCCTCGTTCACCAGCGGGTCGGGAATGGACATCAGCGCGTTACGAATGATCAGGAATCCAGGCAGCGCTGCGATGACCGCGCCAAAGCCGTATTCCGACGCGGTATTCATCGACGCCAGCAGCGCGCCGCCGACCGCGTTCTTCGTACCTTCGGCGAACTTCGTCACTACAGGACGGAAAGCAAACAGCAGCACCGTCAGAATGCCCATGAGCAGCGCGCCCATGACGGCCCAGATAGCCACCACACCGGACAGCTGCGTGACGAGCGGCTTGGCGAGCCCTTCGAGCTGAGTTTCTATTGTCGTCTCGTAGAAGCGCGGGATGAGCCGGGTGAACACCAGATTCGCAATGCCCACGACGAGCAGCGGCAGAATGGCGAGCAACGGATGGGTCGAGTTGCCCGTCGCGACTTGCTCCGGCTCGTTGCTGTGGCCTGTGCCATAACCTTCGCCCGCGCTCAGCGCCTGACGGCGCCGCCAGTTCAGATACAACAGACCGCAGGTGAGAATGAACGCGCCGCCGACGACGCCTAGCAGCGGCGCTGCCCAAGTCGTGGTGCCGAAAAATGTGGTGGGAATGATGTTCTGAATCTGCGGCGTGCCGGGCAGGGCGTCCATCGTGAACGTGAACGCGCCGAGGGCAATCGTGCCCGGGATCAGGCGCTTGGGAATATCGCCGCGACGGAACATTTCGGCGGCGAACGGATAAACCGCAAACACCACAACGAACAGCGAGACGCCACCGTACGTCAGCAGCGCGCACACCAGGACGATGGAAAGGATCGCCCGCTCCTGCCCCACCAGCCGGATCACTGCCGCGGCGATGGACTGCGAGAACCCGGACAGCTCGATCAGCTTGCCGAACACCGCGCCGAGCAGGAACACCGGAAAATAAAGTTTCAGGAACCCGACCATGCGTTCCATGAACAGGCCGGTGAACACCGAGGGCACGGCGGCCGGATCGGTCAGCAGCACCGCCAGCAGCGCGGCCAGCGGCGCAAACAGAATGACGCTGTAGCCGCGGTAGGCGGCCAGCATCAACAACACCAAGGCAAGCACGACGATCGCGAAAGTCATTGCGCCTGTCACGGCGCAATCGCTCTCCGATGCCGCCGCCCCCTAAAACAATTAATTCATCAGGTGATGATTTTCGAGCGAGCTTGCCCTGGCTGGGCGGGAGTGTCAACCGAGACGGGGGCTCAACGCCCCGGATCGAACCGATAAGCTGCCTCCTCCGTGCGGACATATCCAGCGGCGGGAGCCACAAAGTGAGTCCCCACCACCAACACGGGCTGATCGGCCCATTCGGCCAGCAACCGGCGGCGGGTCGCGAGAGCCGCGTGGTGATCCGAATCGAACCTGGCCAGCAGCTCAGGCCGCGCGATCTGACACGGGTGATGCATCATGTCGCCCGTGATCACCGCGCGTTGGCCCTGCGATTCGATCGCCACGCAGACGTGCCCGGGCGTGTGGCCAGGACTCGGCAGCAATCTCACTTCCGGCGACAGTGCGTGATCCGGCTCCACCAACTGCACGAGCCCGGCATCGAACAACGGCTGCACCGAGTCGCCCATGGCGACGACCTGCTCGTCGTCTTCCTTGTCCTGCACCCAGAACTCATATTCCTGCCGCGCCATGAGATAACGCGCACGCGGGAATGTCGGCACCCAGCGATCGTTCTCGAGCATGGTGTTCCAACCGATGTGATCGATGTGCAGATGAGTGCACACCACCGCGGTCACGTCCTCTCTGCTCCAACCCGCGGCGGCCAGGCGTTGTAAGAAGCCGGTTTTGAGGCCGATGCCGCGAGTCATGCGGCGAGGCTTGTCGTTGCCGACGCACGTATCGACCACGAGTTTGAGACCCGGCGCTTCCACCAGCACCGCCTGCACCGCCATCAGCAGATGCCCCTCGGGCGAAACATAGTTGGGCCTGAGCCAGGCGATTTGCGCCACGACTTCAGGAGTCGCGCCGATGATCACACTCCGGTCGGGGTCGTACACCGCCGGCGATTTGAACTCGACGACGCAGGAAATCCTGACATCGCCCACCTGCCAACTGTTCATGCTCGGCTCCTCGTGCTGATCGCCAACGGTACCAGCTACACTGGTCGGATGGATAACATCACGCACACCATCATCGGCACGCTGGTCGGCGAGGTTGCCGCTCGCGTCGCGCCCAGCAGGAGGAGCACGCTGCCTGCCGCTACCCGCCGCAATCTGTGCGTCACGCTGGCCGCCGTCGGCAGCAATCTGCCCGACTCCGACCTGCTGTATTCATTCTTCGGCGGCAAGCTGAACTACCTGCTGCACCATCGCGGTCACACGCACACCGTCGTGATCGCGCTGCTACTGGGTATTGCCGTGATTGCCATGACCCGATGGTGGATCCGACGACGAGGCCTGCAGGCGTCAGCCGAGGATTACGGAGTGCTGGCCGCGGTGCTGTTGCTCACGCCATTGCTTCACATCGCGATGGACTTCACCAATAACTACGGCGTGCATCCATTCTGGCCCATGGATGGTCGTTGGTTCTATGGCGATTCGGTGTTCATCATCGAGCCGCTGTTCTGGGCGGCCTGCGCGCCGCTGGCTTTTGTATTCAAAACTCATGTGGCGCGGTTTGCGGTGCTGCTGCTCATGGTGGCTGCGATCGCGTTGTGCTTTTTCAGCGGCATGGTGCCGCAGGTGCTGGCCGTGGGATATGCGTTGCTGGTGGCCGCGATGTTGCTGATCGGGCAGCGTGCGCCCACGCATATCGCGCTGGCCGCGAGTGTGTCGCTGTGGATCGGAGCGACCGCGATGTTTGCATTGACGGCGCGGACCGCGAGAGCTCACATCGACGCCATCGCCGCTCAGCAGTTTCCCGAAGGGACTTTGGTCGATCGCATCGTCACGCCCATGCCCGTCAATCCGACGTGTTGGGAAATCATGCTGCTGCAGAAGGAAGCGGACAACGCAGTGTTACGGCGGGCGATGCTGGCGTTGTGGCCTTCATGGGTGACCGCCGACAAATGCCTGACGCGGAGCCTCGATCTCGCGATCACCGCGCCGCTCGTTCCGGTCACTGCCGCCAATACAGAGCAGGTGAAATGGTATGGCCAGATCAGCACGCCGATTGCACGACTCGCCAGTGTGGCCGCAACCAACTGCGAAGCGGCCGCCGCGCTTCGGTTTATTCGCATGCCTTGGCTAGCGGACGTCAATGGCGAACTGATCCTTGGGGATATGCGTTATGACCGGGAATCAGAGCTGGGCTTCGCGGAGGTTGCGCTTCAGAACGCGCCGAGCTGCCCGTCGTTCGTGCCCGGTTGGGTCGAGCCCCGGCAGGATCTGTTAAAGCAAAGCGCAGTGGATATGAGCAGCGCGCGCAGTCAGCCTTGAGACTGCGCCTCATAGTGGAATGCGGTCGTTACTTGCGCTTGGCCGTGAAGGTGCCTTCGCCGAATTGACCGAACACCGCTCTGCCCCTCATGGTGTCGCCTTCGACGGTGCCGGTGTAGTCGAGTTTGAGATCCGTTCCCTGCACGTTGATCGTGAAATCGAACGCCACGGCCGCGCCGCTCACCGAGCCTGTGTAGTCGACGGTACCGGCCTGGCCAGTGATGGTTCCCACCAGCGCGGAGCCGGACTGTCGCACGATCATCTCCGCGTCTTGCGCGCCCATCTGGCTCTCGGTCGTCAACACCCAGTTACCCGACAGATCCGCGCTCTTCGGTTGAGGTTGCGAAGCCGGTGGCGTGCTCGAGCAAGCGCCGATCAGAAGCGCGACGGAAGCCAGGAACCATGCACGTATGTTCTGCATTCGTCTCTCCCTGTGATGGGTGCGGAGCTTAGCGCAGGCATGTGTCCCGTGCGTTATGGGTCGGTCACAAGAAAAGTCAGGATCTTGTCAGCAAGGATTCGATAAGCTGGCGCCGTGTCCAGGGGTCCATGCAGGCCCAGCCATTGCTCAAGCCATAGCCAGGTGTCATCCATGAATCGAGTGCTTCGTTCCACCCTCGTCGCGACTTTGCTGGCCCCCGCCCTTGCGCTGATGGCGCAGGCTTCCGAGCCGACCAACGTCAAGGAACTGCAGAAGGCCCGCCACGATCACTACCACGAGCTCGGCGACAACTTCAAAGTGGTCCGCGACCAGGTGCGCACCGATAAGCCGGACCTCGCCGCCATCAAGACCGCCGCCAAATTCGTGAACGACGCCGCGGGCGAGCAGGAGAAGTGGTTCCCAGCGGGCTCCGGCCCGGAAGCCGGCAAGACGCAGGCGCTGCCTGAGATCTGGAGCAAGCCCGCCGAGTTCAAGGCGGCCATGAAAATGTTCAGCGACGCCGCTCCGAAGCTGCAGACCGCCGCCAACAGCGGTGACGTAGCCGCCATCAAGACCGCGTTCGGCGACGTCGGCAAGTCGTGCAAGAACTGTCACGACAAGTTCCGCGCCGAAGAGCACTGATCGACGCTCAGATCGAACGTCAGCAGATGACATTGCGCCCGGGCGAGCACCAGCTCCCCGGGCGTAATTTTTTTCTCGGAAAGAGCACAGGTTTGGCAGGAAGGAACGGCAAACCAAACTGACCCTTCGGCGGCGTCGGGAGTGACCTACCTCCTCCCGGCATTGTCGAGAAAGAGGGACCTTTTCGACAAAGTGCGCCCAGGGACGGGACCCGACGACGCCGCGCGATAGCGCGGCTGAGGGGGAGCACGGTGCCGGGAGGAGGTAGGTCGCGGTATGGTCCAGGTTCATCCTTTACACATCAGTCCAGGTTCATCGTTTACACCGGTGTAGTTCACGCTTGGCGAACCGAGGAGGTTTTGCCATGGCCTGGAACGAGACCGATGCGATGGATCAACGATGCAAGTTCGTGC
>NZ_DASWTF010000019.1:0-83899 GCF_036402275.1 Steroidobacter sp.
CAAGCCGGTCAACTGCTCCGGCTTGACCCGCGGGCTCGACAGCAGTCGGGCAACGCGCTCGTCCTGCACCACCGACGAGGCGGTTGCCAGCACCGTGGACCAACGCTCGAACGCGTTGTGTTGACGCGCCGATTCGAACGCTGCCTTGGCGTAGGGGCGGGCGATCGTGATTTTCTCGGCCATCGATGCTCCGGTCGTGGAACTCAGGATTGGGCTCGCTTGAGCATTGGCGGCGTCAGCTTCGGCTCGATTTCCAGCGCGAGCTCGTCGAGCAAGTCGGCGTGCGCTTTGGCATCGATCTCACGATTGAGCAGCTTGCTTGCGCCGAGCGCCGCCAGACCGGCGGCCTCTTTACGCAGTTGTTCGCGAGCACGCCCCGACTGCAACATGGCTTCCTGTTGAGCAATCGTGATGATGCGGTCGGCTTCCATCGAGGCCACGCCACGCGCTTCTTCCGCCATTTCGGCCGAGCGGCGATTGGCCTGCTCGACGATCTTCGCGGCGCGCGCGTGCGCTTCCCTGATGATGTCGTTGGCCGAGTTCTTGGCCTCCGCCAGGCTCTTTTCGCCCTTCTCGGCAGCCGCGAGACCCTCGGCAATCCTCTTTTGCCGATCCTCGATCGCCGCGATGATGTTCGGCCAGCCGAACTTCATGACCACCCAGGCCACCGCGAAGAACGCTAGGCCCTGGACGACGATGGTGATGGTGGGATCCATGTTAGCCGCCCAGCTGACCGATGAACGGATTGGCGAAGATCAACAACAGGGCGATGGCCACGCCGATGATGGGAATCGCGTCCAGCAGGCCCGCGACGATGAACATCTTGGTCTGCAGCATGCCGGTCAGCTCCGGCTGCCGGGCCGAGCCTTCCAGGAATCTGCCGCCGAGCAGCGCGAAGCCGATCGCGGTGCCGAGCGCGCCGAGACCGATGAGCATGCCCGAGGCCAGCACGGTGAAGCTCATGACGTCGGAAATCTGAGTGATATTTTCCATTGATATCTCCGGTGCGTGCAGACCAAGCGAACAGAAATGAAGGTTGAGTCATCGATACGGAATCAGTGGTGCTCGGCGGCCATGCTCAGGTACACGATGGTCAGCATCATGAAGATGAATGCTTGCAGCGTGATCACGAGAATGTGGAATGCGGTCCAGACGAAGCCGGCGACGAACTGTAGCGGCGCCATGACATAGGTCATCGCGCTATTCAATGCCGCGCCGAGCGTCAGGCAAGCGATCAGGATGAAGATCAGCTCGCCGGCGTACATGTTGCCGAACAAACGTAGCGCCAGCGACAGCGGACGCACGGCTTCTTCGATGAGACGCAACAGCAGATTGGCCGGCGCCAGCAGAATCTTGCCCACCATGTTGGGCGCGTGAAATGGCGCGGTGACCATTTCGCCGACGAAGGTCCCGACGCCCTTGTGCTTGACGCCGAAATATTGAATCAGCAGGAACACCGTCAGCGACATGGCGAAGGTGGTGTTCAGATCCGCGGTCGGCACGACGCGCAAATAGGGAATACCCGCCGCGCCAGCTGCCGCCGGCAGCCAGTCCACCGGGATCAGATCCAGGAAGTTCATCAGGAACACCAGGCAGAAGATGGTGATCGCCAGCGGCGCGATCAGCTTGCTTTTGCCGTGAAAGGTTTCCTTCACCGAAGTGTCGACGAACTCGACGATCATCTCGATGAAGCACTGGAACTTGCCGGGCACGCCTGGACTGGCGCGGCGCGCGGCCTCGAGGAACAGGAACAGGAACACGGCCGCGCACAGCAGCTTGAAAACGATGCTGTCCAAGTGCAGGACCCAAAAGCCGCCCGCATCGCCGCCGATCTCCAGATGCTGGAGGTGGTGCTTGATGTAATCGGTCATGGTCGCCGGACCACCATGCTCAGCCATCAATCCACCTCGTCGGTGTGCAACGCTGTTTGAACATTCCCAACGCCCAGGGGGGCGCTTCGGGTGAGCTCCAATGCCAGTCGCCTCCGCCAGCACAGTGTCGAGCACGCGACGCCTTGTGACAATGCCGGCGGGGGCTGGGATCGGGCAACAAAAATGCCATTTATAACTATGCCGACGCGCTTTACATGGTGCTTGCTCATGACCTGACCGAGAACCTGGGCCGGTCTGCGGCGAGAACGGTTTCGCCCGAAAATCGCAAACCGCCTCATGGAGCAGCGAGAAGACTCGAAGCGTGGCCCGCACCGGCGACGCGGCCACGATGTTCCCTTACCGACATGCAGTCGCCCGGGATTCGCACCGAGCGCGTGCTGAACCTCAGCTGCGCCGACTGGGCACCCCGCTCGTACTCAGCTCTGTGCTCCGGCCCTGCGACGCCCCGAAGGCCGGCGAGTGGTGGGAGAGCTTCCGGCGACGTTGCGCGGCGCGAACCGAATGTCACGCCGTTGCAGGGGGCGGCCGTCCTGGCTCGTCGGCTGCAACTTCCCGAGCGGCTTACCTCTCACGTTATCGACCATGACGAGCTCGAGCTCGTCGCGGTCGAAGCAATTGTCCTCGCCCCATTGCCAGAGCGCGACTAGAACGGGGATGAGCGATTCGCCCTTGGGCGTCAGCACGTAGCGGTGACTCAGGGAGGAGTCGGGGTCGGCCTCGATCGCGAGGATCTGCGCGTCGACCAGTTTCTTGAGTCGAGCCGACAGGATGTTCTTCGCCAGCCCGAGGCTCTTGTGAAATTCGCCAAAGCGTTCACGCCCGCGAAATGCATCCCGGATGATGAGCAGCGACCACCAGTCGCCGACGATTTCCAGCGAACGCGCGATAGCGCACTGGGCCATGCTCAAGTCGGTGCGTTTGCCTTTCATGTGTCACTTGCTCGCTTGGCGCGCCTCCAAGGTTGCAAAATTAAACCATGTGTGCCAGTCTGTCGATAGGTTGCAAAGTTAAACCGAATTGCGACGGAGTGAGCGGAGATGAGCGATCTGTTGGAGTTGGCCATCGCGGCCCACGGAGGTTGGGAGCGCTGGCAGCGGTTGCGGCGAATCGTTGCAAACGTCTCGGTCGGAGGCACGATCTGGCAGGTCAAAGGCTGGCCGGATGCGTTCGCGGACGCGCGCTTCGAAATAGATCCGCACATTCAACGCACGGAACAGTACGCAGGGCAGGGCGATGCCGCACGGCATGGCGTTTACGAGCCAGAGCGCACTGTGCTCGTGTCCGCTGACGGAAAGGTCATCGAGCAGCGCGCCGCGCCGAGGAGATCTTTCGACGGGCATACCATCGCCACGCGCTGGGACGATCATCAATTGATCTACTTCGCCGGCTACGCGATGTGGACCTACCTGACCACACCGTTTCTTTTCAGGCTGCCCGGTTTTCGCACCGAGGAGGTCGAGCCATGGGACGAGGACGGAGAAACATGGCGTCGCCTGAAGGTGAGTTTTCCCGCACACGTGCATAGCCATAGCGCCGAACAAACGCTCTACTTCGACCGCTCGGGTCTGCTCAAACGCCAGGACTACAGCGTCGAGATCATGGGCGGCACCTCCAGCTGCAATTACGCGACGGAGCCTCGATCGTTCGGTGGGATCGTCTATCCGACCCGGCGCCGGGTCTTTGCTGTCGGACCTGACAATCGTCCGATTCGCAGCCGCGTCGCTGTTGCGATCGATTTTTTGCACATCGACGTCGGTTAGCGAAGTGGACTCATCGATGGCATCCGTAAGTGCACGCCCGGAAATGGTTGCACGCGCCTTTCTGACGCCGCGACCCCCAACGCGGCGTCAGCCGCTCGTGCTCGAAGGCGGTGAGACGTTGCGCGTTACCACACCACAAGGGGCGATTTCGCTTCAGCGCGCTGGTGCAGGCCCTGGAGTCCTGCTCCTGCATGGTTGGGAGGGACAGGCGTCGGATCTCGCGGCCTTTGCGCCACCACTTCTCGAAGCGGCCTTCACTGTATGGGCGATGGATTTGCCGGCGCATGGCGATTCGGCGGGCGAGCAAACATCCATTCCTCAATCGGCACGCGCGTTGAGCGCTGTCGTCGATGCGATCGGACCGCTGCACGCGGTGATCGCACATTCGGTCGGCTCCGCCGTGCTGGTCGAGGCGCTGCACGCCCAATTGTCGGTGCAGCGAGCGGTGCTGATCTCCGCGCCTGCCTACTATGAGCGCCACATGCGTGGCTTCGGCGCCGCCGCCGGGCTGGATGCCAACGACATCGAAACGATGATCGCGCTGCTGAGCCGCGAGATCGGCGTCGAGGCTCGTGAGGTCTCTATGCCTGGTCGCGCCGCGCATTTGAACCAGCCCGCGCTATTCATTCATTCGGCCGACGATCGCGTCGTCTCCATCGAAGACAGCCTCGCGAGCGCCGGTGCATGGCGCGGCGCGCGCCACCTGCGAGTCGAAGGATTGGGGCATCGGCGCATTCTCGCCGACCCCGCCGTCATCGCCGCGGCGGTCGAGTTCGTCAGCATCACGCAATGAGGTATTTCTATGAAGATCCAAAGTTCGGTCGCGCTGGTTTCCGGCGCCAATCGCGGTCTCGGCGCTGCATTCGTGCGCGGTCTGCTCGCCGGTGGAGCGGCTAAGGTCTACGCCGGCGCGCGCGATCCCAACACGGTCAATGTGCCCGGGGCCGTGCCCGTGCAGTTGGATGTGACACGGCCGGAACAGATCGCCCATCTTGCGCGCGAGCTCACCGACGTCACGCTGCTCGTGAACAACGCCGGCATCAGCGAGATCGGACCCGTGCTGGCGACGAGCGCCATCGATTCTCTGCGGCGGCAATTCGATACCAATACGATCGGTCCGTTGCGATTGGCGCAAGCGTTCGCGCCGGTGCTTGCCGGGAACGGCGGTGGTGCGGTTGTAAGCGTGCTTTCAGCGCTGAGTTGGTTGACCCTGCCGGGGCGCACTGGCGCCTACAGTGCATCGAAGGCTGCCGGCTGGGCACTGAGCAACGCGCTCAGGCACGAACTGAAGTCACAGCACACGCAGCTTCTGTCGCTGCATGCAGGATTTATAGATACCGACATGGCGCGCCACGTTCCCGGGCCGAAGAGCACGCCGGAAGAGATCGTCCGGCAAACCCTTGCTGCGCTGGAAGCCGGTGAGTCCGAATTGCTCGCCGATGCAGTGAGTCGTGAGGTTCACCGTGGATTAACGGCCGAAAGGCCTGTCTACCTCGGCACGCCCGAGTGACGGCTCTCCCGTGCATTCGCCGAACCCAGCCAGCGAGACGCGAGTCGACGAACAGGAGTTATAAACGAGTCACATGACGTTTGCTTTGGCGCAGATGCAGAACTGTAAGTTCCGCGTTCGGGTCATTCGCGGTGTACTCCCGCGCCGATCCACAGACCCGGAGTTTTGCTGTCAATGTCTGCCGTTCGAAGTTCGTCGCCGATGCTCCGCCTCGCCGCTGCAGTTGTGTCGGCGGTTATATTGTCGTCACAACCAGCTCGCGCAGCCGAAAGTCCACTGCGTGCGCATCTGCAGGCGAAGGCCGCGGCCATTGAGGCCCAGCGCGCAAGCGTCGCGCAATCGCAGGTCATCCACGCCAAAGTGATCGCCGAGAGCCGTTCCGGTGTGCGCCGCCTGCGCCTCGGTGACGGCGGAAAATTCCAGTACATCAGCGACAGTGGCCGAGGTTTCGCCGGATACAACCTGGGTGCGGGATCGTGGGATTCACTCGTCGGCACGCTGGCGAGCGCGGTGGCGGATGAATATCTGGTGCAAGCCGCCGTGCGCAAAGTGCCGCTGGATTCGCTGGACATCGTGTTCACCAGCATTCCCGAGCGCAAGAGCGAGAACCTCAGCTACCCGAACAATCTCTCCTACGTGGCGTACATCGATTCGCCAGTGAGTGATGCTGAACTGCAAGCATTGAAAGAAGCCGTGCATGCGAATTCGTCAGCCATCGATCTGGTGACGAAGGCGCAGCAGGTCAGTCATGCCACGGTGGAGTACAAGCGCACGCCCATCGTGCGCGACAGGGATCTGCCGCCGGGCCTGCGCGATTTCCTCATCGAAGAGAAGATTCCTGCTGTGCAAGGGCGCCGCGAGCGCTCGCGTGAAGCGAGCGTGCAGCCCGCACAATCCACGCAGCCGCGTGGGCTCGTGGCACACACGCGTGTGGAGCCGAAGACCGGCTTGCGCCAGACCTTTCTGGGCGATGACGGCTACCATCTGCAGTTGCATGACAGCGCGCCGGGCCTGCTCGGCTACGGCCTCGCGCCAACGGTGGAAGAGCACCTGCTCGGTGTCACGGGCACCTGCCTGACGCATATCTTCGAAGTGCAGGCCGCCACTCGTAACGTGCTGCTCGATTCGCTCGAGCTCACCGTGGATGCGGAACTCACGCCGCGCTTCGGCAAGGGCGCCACCGGGCCAGCTCGCTTCAAGAACATCCGTTACAACGTGCGCATCGAATCGCCGGAGAGCGAGCAAACCATCGATGCGCTACGCCAGGCGGTGGAGGCGACCTGCCCGCTGTACAACCTGATCAAGGACGAACAGAAACTGGAAGGCAAGATCGTTCACGCCGCGTACAAAGAGGCGACGTGAGATGGACGTCTGCGCCACACACACACCGTTGGCTCTGTGCGCATTGCTGGCGAGCGGAGCGTTGCACGCCGCGGACGCCGGAGGCGAGCGCAACGATGAAGCACCGCTAGAGGAGGTAACGGTAGTCGGCTCTCACATCGCGGGCGGAGGCGCAGCCGAGGCGCTATCGGTCGCGACCGTGGGCAAGGATGAAATCGATTCTATCGGCGCGACCAACGGCAATGAGCTGTTCCGCAGCCTGCCGCAGTTCGGCGATGTTGCCTTTACGGAGAAATCGTCGACGAACCAGGGACGCAACTCCAATGCACCGCGCGGCGATGTCAGCTCCATCAACCTGCGCAATCTCGGTTCGGTTTACACCTTGCTGCTGATTAACGGCCGCCGCACGGTGCAGCACCCGATCAGTTCTGGGGCCGCCACCTCGTACAATGCGAATGCGATGCCGACCTTCGGTCTGGACCGCATCGACTTGCTGCTGGATGGCGGCGCGGCCGTGTATGGCTCCGATGCCGTCGCCGGCGTGGTTAACCTCGTAACGCCGAGCAATCGGGCGGACAGCGGCGGCGTCAAGCTGCAATACGGCTCGGTTCAGTCCGGGCATCGCGAAGATGCGTCCCTGGAAGGATTCGTCGGCAAGGACTTCGCCGACGGCCGCGGCAATGTGTCGGTGCAGTACGAGTTCGCGCATCGCACCGCCCAGCTGAACTCGGACCAGTGGTTCACGGCCACCGATGGACGTCGTGAACTGGACGACGGCACATTCGTGCTCGATCCGACGGCCACGCCCTTTGCGCAAACCTTCGCGAACACTGCCTGGGGTGCCTTCCAGAGGTACAACAATGGCGTGCCGGTGGGCCCCGCGTACTACATCAACCAGCAGGGCCAACTGGTCACCGGCGCGGTGCCCACGTCGCTGAGACCGGATGCGCGGGCCGAGCCCGGCGTTACGGAGACACCGGCGATCAAGCGAGGAAATCTCTTTGCCACCGCGCGCTTCGACCTCACCGACAATCTGGAGGTGTTCGGCGAGCTCGGCTACTTCAAATCCAAAGCTGAAGCGAAGCTCAGTGGCGAATTCGTCACGCTGGGTGGCGTGGACAACTACATCCACATCAGGCCGGATGCGTACTGGGTGCCGGAAGCGTTGCGACAGGGCGCGGACGCCATTCGCCTCACCAACTACTACGTGGCCGACTACGGACTGCGCAGACTGGATGTCGACAACGATCAGTCACGGGCGTTGGCGGGGCTGCGTGGAAGCACGGACGGTGGCTGGCGCTGGGAAAGCGCGTTGCTGTATTCGCGCGCCCAGACGACGGATGTGCAGGAAGGCGGCATTGCCACCGCCTTTTCGGAGGCGGTCAATCGCACCGACGCCAGCGCCTACAACCCGTTCAATGGTGGCAACCCGGCGAATCCACGCATCGGCGACGCCACGCCGTCGGACGCTACCTCATTCATCCAGCCCACCACACGTGAAGGCACCAGTGAACTGGCGCTGTGGGATTTCAAGATCGATCGCCCAGATGCGTTTGCCTGGTATGCGGGGGATATCGGCGTTGCGGCGGGCGTGGAGTACCGCTACGAGAGCCGCGTCGACGATCGCGACGAGAACATCGACGGCACGGTTCAGTACGTCGATTGGTACACCGGCAAAGTCGCGGAGAGCAACTTCTTCACGCACAGCGCGTCCCCGGATATCGAGGGCAGCCGGAACGTGAAGTCCGTGTTCGCCGAGCTGGCAGTCCCGCTGGTGTCGCCAGAGCACGGCATTCCGTTGATCAAGTCCTTCGACGCGCAACTCGCCGGTCGTTATGAGGACTACAGTGATGCGGGTGATGTAGCGAAGCCCAAACTGGCCGTCGCGTGGAGAATGGTCGATAGCCTTCTGCTGCGGGGTTCGCTCAGCGGCGGTTTTCGAGCGCCCGGTCTGGAGCTCGCGAATTCGGGCACGATCTGGCGCTTCGGGGGCAGCGCCGATCCGGTCCGCTGCGTGGCGTTGGTGAGACGAGGCGTTTTCACCAACTACAACACGTGCATCAGCAACGCAGTCGTGCGATACCAGACCAACACCGCCACCACCTATGGCGATGACGTCGAGCCGGAGACCACCAAGCAATCCTCGTATGGATTCGTGTTCGAGCCGGAATTCCTGCCGGAGGGCGCGGGGCGCATCAGTCTCGGCGTGGATGTGTGGAAAGTGGAAGTCGAGAATCCGATCGGCACGATCGGCTCGGGCAACGAACTGCTGTACGACGCCTATCTGCGTGTCGTCGAAGGCACCAGCAATCCTCTGGTGGTTCGCGCAGCACCCACGGCGAGCGATATCGCGCAGTTCGAGGGATCCGGTCTCGATCCCGTGGGGGCGTTCCAATACGTGGAGACCAAGTACGGAAATCTCCAGCCGCTGACGGTTTCAGGTGTGGATTTCAGCCTCAGCTGGCGTTTGCCGGAAAGCGCATGGGGCAGCTTCGCCTTGCTGGTGAACGTGAGTCAGCTGAAGGAATACAAGCAGCAGAAGTCCCTCGAGGAGCAGGCGATTGCCGCAGCGATCTCGAGCGGCCAGCTCGACATCGTTGCCCAAGGTCTGGGCGCGGCCAACGAAGTGGGCCTCAATGGTCAGAAACCGGAATGGCGTGGCAGCGCGGCGTTGATCTGGAGCTACGCCGATTGGACCGTGCGCCTGCGCGACAACTACATCGGCAGTGTCATCTCCGGCGCGTACGGCGACGGCAGGCCCTATGTCGTGGATGCAACGCACCGCTGGGCACTGTCCGTGCAGAAGGAGTTCAAGCAAGGATTGTTCGAGGGCAGCGCGGTGGAAGTGGGCTCACGCAACCTGTTCGACGAAGAGCCGCCGCTCGGGGCCACGCCTGCCAGCACGGGCAGCAACTATCTGTCATCGCTGCACGAATCCTTCGGCCGCTATCTGTACCTCAACGTCAGCAAGGGCTGGTGAACCATGAACGCAAACAGACGAGACGTGACGGTGCGGAAGTTGATTCCTTCGTTGCTGTTGGCAGCGATGCTGTCGGCCAGCGCCAGCGCGGCAACGGCGGACACTGCTTCCGCGTTCAAGAGCGATCACGCCGCGTGGGTGAAAGAACGCGAAGCGGAATTGACTCAGCCCGATGGCTGGACGAGCCTGATCGGTCTGCACTGGATCAACGGCACGCAGCAGACCGTCGGCGGCGCGGAAGCAAATGACATTCGTCTGCGCATCGGTCCCGACAAGTTGGGCAAGGTGGAGCAGCGCGATGGAGCGCTCTTCTTCATCGAGGAGGCTGGGGCCGAGGTCACGGTAGATGGCAAGTCGCAGCAAGGCGAAGTGCAACTGAAACCCGAAGGACCAGGCGGCGGCACGAAACTGGGTTACGACGGTGGCAAAGGTCAGATCACGGTCATCGATCGCAGTGGCAAGCTGGCGTTGCGAGTACGTCATGCGAACTCACCGGATCGACTGAACTTCAAAGGGCTGGACGTCTTTACGCCGGATGAACAGTGGCGGGTGAAAGCGGCTTTCATCGCGCACCCGCCGGGCAAGACCATCGCCATGGCCAACATCATCGGCGACGTCAACGAAAGCCCGAATCCCGGCCACATCGAGTTCGAGAAGGATGGACGGAAGTGGACGCTTCAGGCTACCGGCGATCCTGCCAAGGGCCTGAGCTTCGTATTCAAGGATGCGACGAGCGGCAAGGAAACCTATGGCATCGCCCGGTTCCTGAAGACCGGCCCGGTGGCCGCGGATGGCACCGTGGTCGTGGACTTCAACCGCGCCTACAACCCGCCGTGCGCGTTCACTGAATATGCGACGTGTCCGCTGCCGCCCAAGGAGAACCAGTTTGCGTTGACGGATAAACAAGGCAACACGGTTCGTCTGGCCGTGCGGGCCGGCGAGAAGAAGTATGCCGCGGCACATTGATCCACCGGTTATGCGGCCGCGGCGAGGCACATCAGCGAGTAGATGGGCGCTTTGCTTCTGCCTGGGGCTGATGACTTGCGCATCAACGCACGCGGACACCGCGCAGGCGCCGTCGTTGCAGGTGACGACGCTCGAAGGCAAATCCTTCGACCTCGGCCAGCATCGCGGCAAGTGGGTTGTCGTCAACTGGTGGGCAACCTGGTGCGTGCCGTGCATCAAGGAATTGCCGGAGATCTCCACGTATGTCACGCAGCACCGGGACAAGGTTGTTGCCATCGGTCTCGCCTTCGAGGACAGCGCTAAGGCCGACATCGTGGAGTTCCTGAAGAAGCGCCCGATATCGTTCCCGGTTGCGCAGGTCGATCCATTCGATCCGCCGAAGGATTTCGGTTCGCCGCTCGGTCTGCCGACGACCTATGTGATCGCACCGGATGGGCGTGTGGCGCATTCGTTCGTCGGTCCCATTACAGCGAAGGAGCTCGATACGGTCATCGCCAGGGGTCGGTAAGTCGGGTCAGACACTCGCCGTCACCCATCGCGCGAATATCATCCGCCTCGGGCGAAAACCGTGGCGCCGTGCCGAATACCGGATGGTTGGCTGGGGTGGTGGAACTGGATGACAAGGGTTTCGTGCTGACGGGCAGCAGCGTCGACGCGACGTCCCCCTATACAACGGGTCGGTTGTCATCTCACGTGTATGGGAGCACGTCAACGCATCCGCGTAACGTCGCTGGTCGGTGCGGGATCGCGCCCCGCACCGTTCGAGATATTGATGCAAAGCTCGCGAGCCGGATAGTCGAAAGTGATCGATCCCTGTTGCCAGAGCGGCACGCCCAACGTTCCATCCATTACACCGGCGTCGAACGCGGCGATTTCGGACGTGAGTGCTATCTCGAGCTCTCCAAAGCTCATCGGACCCACTCGAACTTCCGCTACGCGCGCCCTCGTGCCGTGAACTTTGCCGCCGATGCCTTGACCTATCTGTTGCGCTTCGCCTTGGCTGATCAACGCTTTTCCGGCTTCACTGCGAACGAAAGGACCGCCGAGCACCAGTGCGCCATGCCGAGTGCCCAGATCGACCATGGCCTTCAGGCGAACGGGGGGTGCATTGCTCGTCGTCCGAAGCTCGACGTCCACGATGGGTACATCGTGGACGATCTCGAGCGGTATCGTCGCCTCGCAATGCGAAGCTTGTCCCGACCGTCCGAACGTTAGTTTTCGTCCCGGATAGTCGACCTTGACCGAGCCATATTTGAACGCCGGCGCACCGATGAGGAGATCGACCGGAAATCCGGCCGACGAAGAGAGATGTCCTAGATCAATCGAGTAGCCGGCAATGTTCTCGAATTGCAGTGGGCCGGCAAGAAGGCTGGCGATGGTCACCGGCAGAAGCTGTTTGATCTCGGCTCCGACGCCCGCCGCATCGCCTGTGGTGGCGCCTTCGTGAAGGCCTAGTTTGCGGCTGACGTTTCGATCGATGGACAGCGCGCCGGCGCCGCTGTCCAACACCCCGCTTTGCAGGTGCCCATTTACGACGGCTTCGAGCCGGACCAGGTTGTCTTTCAACTCGAATGGGATGCTTCGCGGGGGCGAGGGGATATGTATCGGTTTATCCGCTGCCGCTTGGGCGAAGGCAACGCTGCTAAAAACAACTGATACGATCAACGATGCTCCGATCGCGGGCGCGAGAATCCGTGCGGTGATTGTCACAGAAGAGTCCTATTGATGTTCGATGAGTGGTGAGACGTCGGTCCGTCCGAGATCAAAGATCTGTCACGGCTTGGTGCTGGCTGCCGATGCCGAATACTAAGGGGTCGATCGACTGTGGCGCTCGAACGCCGTCGAGGGGATATCCGTTGGCGGAGATGTTCCCAAGAAGTCCTGCGCCGGTCACTGCTCGATCTTGCGCATAACAGTTCGAAATGGTCACCGCATGCAAGCAGATCGACAGGCGCTGAGCGGCCAAACCGGTAGAGCGTTCCGCTTTCTGCAACTCAGCTGCGCTTGTGCTGCATCTACCGAGGCACGAGCGTGCACGTTAGATTCCCGCACCTCGCAGCTGGGATTCCCCGTGAGTCACATACTAGTTATAAACAGCAGCCTATCCGGCAAAGCTTCCGTTTCGCGGATTTTGGTTGAAGACACCATAAAGCGCGGGGCCGGCGCAAGCGACAGACTTCCAAGAGCCGTATTTAAGGCAGCTCCTAGGTTTCATTGGAATTACTGACGTCACTTTCATTCACGCCGAGAAGATCGGCTTCGGAGCGGAAGCGCGGGAACTTGCACTGGCAACTGCGAGATTGAAAATCGCGGAAGCAGCCGCCCGATTCGCCGACCAATCTGGCGAATTTCACGGCGCCGCCCCCGCCTCGGGATGAGCCGGTTCGCGACGGCGAGGATCCAGCGACGTGCGCAATCGACGCGCGCTACGTCGTAGTCACAGACACAGCGGTGAATGCCATGAACACAAGTCCTAGATCTTTTCAGCAAGCCGCTGTGAGATGAATTCGACAAACGCGCGCACACGGGGCATCTTCGAACGCCCTGACGGCCACACGATCGACACGTTGCCGCGGACGTCCGTACAGTCCGTCAGCACAGAGATGAGGCGGCCGTTGGTTACGTCGTCCCGCACGAGGTAGCGCGGCGCCTGGATGATTCCGATCCCGGCGAGTGCAGCGGATGCAAGCGACTCGCCGTCATTGAGCACGAGGACCCGCTTCAACGTGAGAGGGGGCTGCTGATTCTTGAACGCCCATATCTCCGGCCTGCCCGTGGTCGGGAACCGATACTGAATGCAGCAATGCTGAACCAGATCGGCGGTGGAGCGAGGCGCCCCGTGCTTTGAGAGGTACTCGGGCGACGCACAGGTGATGAAAGAATGCGGCCCGATTACCCGCGCACGTAGATCGGAATCCTCGAGCTCGCCCAGTCGGATCGCGAGATCGTATCCGCCGTCGATCAAGTCGACTTTCACGTCGTCGAGGCTCAGATCGATCACGATCTCCGGGTAGCGGTCCATGAACTCGCGCATTGCCGGCACGACGACACGGCGCCCGAGTACGGTTGGCACGCTGACTTTGAGCCGGCCGCGGGGCGTCTTCTGCACGAGGTGCAGCGCCTCTTCAGCGTGCTGAAGCTCCACCAAGACACGCCTTGCGTGCCGATACAAGACGTCGCCTTCACCAGTCAGCGACAGTGAGCGCGTGGTGCGGTTGAGAAGCGTGACGCCGAGTCTTTGCTCGAGCCGATCCACCGCCTTGCCGACCGCGGAAGCCGACAGGCCGAGCTTCCGACCCGCCGACGAAAAGCTGCCGGATTCGACGGTGATCGAGAAGGCGACGAGGGCGCTCAAAGAATCGAAAGACGGGATTCCGGACATGTTGTCCGAAATGATGAGACCCACACCGGTATTCAGTCAATTACGAGCGCGGATCATATTTCCAACACCAGTAACCGTATGGTCGATTGCGTACCCGAAAGAGAGAGAACTGCGATGTCCAAGCTGAGCACAACCGAACCCGCAGGGGCGGCCTCGCCATTGGCGGTTCTGAAAGCCATCCTCGCCAACCCAACGGATCTGGCGCACGTGAAACAGTACACCACAGACGATTTCACCTACGTGTCGCTGAACTACGAGAACCTGCCGCTCAAGAAAATCATGCCATGGGCGGGTACGACGGCCGGCACCCAGGCGCTGGTGAAGACCTTCATCGATGTCGGCCGCTACTGGCGCATGGACGATTTCACCATCGAAGACAGCTTCGAAAACGTAGACGGCGCGGCGCTGTTCGGCCGGTTCACCTACACATCGACGGTGCTGGGCAAGACAGTCACTTCGCCGTTCGCCGTGCTCGCGCGCGGCAAGAACGGCAAGCTCTCCTATATCCAGTTCATGGAAGACACTTTCGGGACCGTGCGCAGTTTCCTCGACAGTGGCTCCTATCGCATCAAGTCGAATCCGGACGGTTCGACCGTCGACGTCTGAGCGCGAACTGGATACTCGGAGGCAGATATGACTACCGCAATTTTGGGCGTTGGGGCGGGTACGCGCTCACCCGTCCACAGGATCGAGGACTTCAGTCCGCTTCGAGCGCGTTCAATCTCAACCAGGAAAGAAACTGTCAATGGCTAGTGAAGCAATCCGCAACCCTCGCACCGATCAACTCCTCTCGCCGGAAAATTCGGCCTTCATCATCATCGACTACCAACCGATTCAGGTCTCCTCGATTCGCTCGATGTCGCGCGACGAGCTAGTGTTCAACATCACGAGCGTCGCCAAGGCTGCGCTGAACTACAACCTGCCGATCATCCACTCGACGGTCAACGTCGCGACTGGCCGTAACAAGCCGCCGATCCAGCAACTGCAGGACGTGCTCGGCCATCTGCCGACCTACGACCGGACCTCCATCAACAGTTGGGAGGACACCGAGTTCAAACAGGCCGTCAAAGCGGTCGGCCGCAGGAAGCTCATCATGACCGCGCTTTGGACCGAGGCGTGCCTGACCTTCCCGGCGCTCGACGCGATCCAGGAAGGTTATGAGGTTTATGTGCCGGTCGATGCGGTCGGCGGCACCTCGCTCGCCGCGCACGAAGCGGCACTACGCCGCATTGAGCAGGCCGGTGCCAAGCTCATCAGCCGCGTGCAGATGTATTGCGAGCTTCAGCGCGACTGGGCGCGCGCCGCGACCGTTCCCGGGTTCATGGGTGTCTTCGATAACTTCGATGGCTTCAACGTCGAGAAGGCAGCCGAGAAAGCGGCCAAGGGTCTGTGAACGCAGGAAACGAACATCATCAAGACCTATCCGGGTCTGTCGCACGGACTGTTTGCCACACATCCCGATCTCATCAACGCCGATCTGCTGGCGTTCATCCGACGGAGATCGTAATGGCGGCGCCTCGCATCCATGTAGCGGTTTCGGAGACCGGAAAGAGTCCTTTCGCCGTGCGCATCGAGATGGGCAGCCATGTGCTTGCGGGTGACGAACCTGTGGATGCAGGCGGCGGTGGACTTGGTCCCAGGGGAACACGCACGTGAATGCGAACATCGGAAGCCGGGACTCGTTGCCGGAGAACATGCTCGATGTTTCGGTCGCCAGCCGGGCTTGGAACGGCTTGAGCCTCGCTGTCAGCAAATTCCTTTGTGCCGGACGTGTCGTTCATCGGTTGAGCAATGATACCGATCCGAAACTCAGCGTGGTCCTCGAGAACATTGGCGATGTCGAGCCGCGGCTGCGCGAAGATCAGCCGTGTCCTGTCGGCTACGTCCCCAAGCACATGGTGTACATCCCTGCCGGCATGGAGGTGTGGGGCTACGGTGGCGATGTGCGCTATGTGAAGGACGCGATGTTGACCTTCGACATCGCAGACATGAGCGAGCGAATGGCGACAAACTTCGACGCCACGATCGTCGCTACGCCCAGGTTGCGATTCGCGGAGGACAACGTCTGGACCCTGGTCAAGCTGCTTGCCGACGCGGTCGATGATCCGGATCCATCGACGCAACTGTATGGCGATGGCTTGGCGACAGCGATAGCGGCAAGGCTCTTCTCTCGCCCGGTGGAGCAGGCCAACGATGCAAAGGGCCTGGCCGCATGGCAACTCCGTCGTGTCATCGAGTACCTCGATGCGCATCTGCCTGACCCTGTCCCACTGGCTGATCTGGCCGTTGTCTCGGGGCTCTCGCAATGGCACTTCAGTCGGGCGTTCAAAGCCTCGACCGGCGTGGCGCCTTACCGCTGGCAATTGGAGGCACGCACTCGGCGTGCACAGAATTTGTTGCTCCATACTCATGCGTCGTTGGAGCAGGTTGCGGAAGCGACCGGATTCGCCGACGCGGTCCATTTCGGACGAACCTTTCGGAAGATCGTCGGCACGACGCCGGCCGCGTGGCGGAAAGCTCACAAAGTTTGACCGTCACCCGTAGCCATTTCCGACTGGAGATCGCAGGAATCGACAGTGCCTTCCCCCAGGCGGCACAGCATAGTTGCCCACCGATACCGGGATGGATATTGCCAACTTCGAGGACGGCCGCATTCAAGCGCTGACCGTCTTTGTCGATCAGGCCGGCAACTAAGCCGACCTCACACTGAAGGAAGTAGATCGAGGCTTCAGCTCTCGCATTCAGGCCCCCAGCGCAGTCCGTCGAGGGCCATTCTCGACGCGAACCACATAGGTATTTGAACCAAACATTGCGGAAAGGACAAACGTATGATCGATTTGAATGGGAAGCGTGCATTGGTAACTGGGGGATCGCGGGGCATAGGAGCCGCGATCGCGCTGGCACTGGCAGAGAACGGGGCTGACGTCGCACTCACTTACCAGCACTCGACCGAGAAAGCCGAGGCGCTGGCCAAGTCAATCGAGAAAACGGGGCGTCGCGCAGTTGCCATCCAAGCCGACAGCGCCGACCCGGAGGCTATCTCGCGCGCCGTGAGCCAAGCCGTCTCGACCCTCGGGGGGCTCGATATCCTCGTCAACAGCGCAGCGATTGGTCACACCGGAATCATCGCGGACCTCGACCTGCACGACTATCAGGCCGTGATGGACGTCAATGTGCGAGCACCAGTGCTGTTTGCGAAGGCAGTTATCCCACATCTCGCGCGAGAGGGACGCATCATCACGATCGGTTCGGCCCTGGGGGAGCGGGTGCCATTCCCGGGCATAACGCTTTATGCAATGTCTAAGGCGGCGCTGACCTCGTTCACGCGCGGTCTTTCGCGCGAACTCGGCCCGAGCGGCATCACTGTAAATCTTGTGCAACCCGGCGCGACCAATACGGATGCAAATCCGGCGGATGGCGAGGCTGCCGATTTCCAGCGAAGCCTAACGTCTTTGGGACGCTACGCCGAGCCACGCGAAATCGCGAACGCTGTGGTCTTTCTTGCTAGTCCCGCCGCGAGCGTGATCACGGGCGCCACCTTGACCGTCGACGGGGGCGCGATCGCCTGAGCGAACGCGACGTTCGCGCGAAGGCCAATCGCCTGTTCCAGTTTGCATCGAGGCCCGGCCCGAATAGGGGCGGGCCGATGGCTAAGATGAGATGCGCTTCGAGATTCGCGTCACCGCAATCATTCATTGAACACCTACACGGCGGAGCGGAACTGGAAGCGCTCGTTCAGCCGCGCTTTTACTTCGAGCTGCTGCTCCAACACATCGATAATTCGGATCACAAAGCGCTGCTTCGTTTTGGATAGTCTCAGCAATCTTTCCGCGTGCCGCACGGCCTTGGGAGAGAGCCTTCGGTGGTGTCATCTCCATGAGGTCTTCCACAGAGACTCCAAATGTCTTGGCCAGCTTGGACAGGATGAGCACCGATACACGACGGTCGCCGAGCTCGTAGGCGAACACCGCTTGTTGTGACATTCCGATCGCGCGCCAGCGGTGCGGGCCATCGTGCGAGCGGGAATTCCCGTAGGCGCCGGAACAGACGCCACGCGTGTGAGCAGTTACAACCCGTGGCTTTCACTCTACTGGATGGTGACCGGCAAGACAGCTGGTGGCACACAGTTGCTGTCCGAGCGGCGCAGATTGAATCGGCGCGAAGCGCTGAGCCTGGCGGAGCCATTCGTCACATTTGCGCGCGAAGGGTTGCCGGATGTGAGTCCGGCATGGTCGCCAGTAGCAGTGTTCGGAGGATATCAAAGGTCCTCGCAGCAGAGTCAGTAGCTGTATCATCGGCCGGAATCGCACATCGGATAAGAGTCATGTCGTACGGATTTCTTGATATCGCCATCACGCCAAGCGTCCGCGCCGCACAGGCCGAGCTCGGCGCCGATCGCATCTGGCGGAACTTCAAGGGTCATCGGGAGTTCGATCGCTTCACCGAGAACGAGGTCGCATTCATTGCGGAGCGAGACAGCTTCTACATGGCGTCGGTGTCCGAGACTGGTTGGCCGTATGTTCAACACCGCGGTGGGCCGCCTGGCTTCCTCAAGGTGTTTGACGACAAGACCTGGCGTTCGCCGACTATCGAGGCAACCGTCAGTACATCTCCATCGGGAATCTCGCGGCGAACGACCGGGCATGCCTCTTTCTGATGGACTATCCCGGGCGCGCGCGCCTCAAGATCTACGCGCACGTGGAGAAATTGGCGCTTGACGCGGACCCGGCTCTGACTGAGTTGGTCACGGACGTCGCCTATAACGCAAAGATCGAGCGGATACTGCGGGTGCGGCTCGAGACCTTTGACTGGAACTGCTCGCAGCACATTACTCCGCGCTTCTCCGAACAGCAGGTCGCCGAAGCTGTTCGTCCGCTACGTGAGCGTCTTGCCCGACTGGAGTCGGAAAACGCGGCATTGCGTAACCAGATGCCCGTCCGTGAGTAAGGCTGCCAAAGACCGGAGGCGCTGACGACATCCGCGATTACGCGAACAAGACGGTCGTGGAGGGAGGCAGGTCCCCGCCTGCGCGTGCCGGCGTTGTGGAATATGGGGCTACTGATCCCGTCCGGTCAGGACCTTGTGATAATAGGGCAGTAGCTCGAGACGTTTCTTGCGGGACTCCTGGACACCCAGTGCATAGTAGCCCACCTGGTGGTAGTACATGATGCGCGCGCGAACGTGGGCTTCCTTACCCTGATACCCCATGTCCTTGAAGATCTGTTCCAGGATTGCGATCCGCCGCTGGTCGACTGCGGCGACCACGTTGCGCACGCTTTCGGACGTGCGAGCCCAATCCCGAACGGCGCCATCCCACTTCGGATCGTAGTCGCTCTCATGGATCCACAGTTCGACCAACCCCAGGTATTCCTCGATTCCATTGCGTCTCGGCTTTTGCAGGAGCTGTTCGAACAATGCGGTGCTGGTCTCCGCCCAGTACGAGGCGAGCTCGTCCAACAGCTCCTGACGACTGCTGAAGAACCAGTAGAAGCCTCCGCGGCTCGAGTTGAGGCGCTTGGCCAGCTTGTTGATCTCGACACCCGCCGTACCTTCCTCAATGAGGGCCTGCCTTGCCGCATCGAGCCAGGCTTGGCGCCCCAGAGGCTCGCGTTTGGGCGCAGGCGCCGCGGGCATGCGCGGTGCCGGGGATGAGGCCCGCTGCCGAGATTTCGTTTTCATGGCCGAATCGTAGCACCAAATGACCCGACAGCAGTGTATGGAGCCCTGTATGGGACCTGCTATGTGGTTGTTGTGGATTGGCGCCGGTCCTGCGTCTTCTAGTACCGGCGTACGGCATGCACCAAGTCATTCGGGCCGATGCGGTCTCGGTGATGCACGAGCCGACTGCGAGTACCTAGATCGACTGCGTTACCATGAACTCTCTCAGCCCATGTCATCGAATCCGATTCATCGCTCTGCGATTGCAATCGCCGCGTCGAACCTGCACGCGAGCCAGTGCGGATCTATTCAAAAGTAAATGTCACGTACCAATCCATACGGGATTGAGCGCCGAGCGCAGGCGCCACGTACATTGAGATACCTGCCCGGAGCTGAGAGATCGTGCCCGCGCCTCTTTCCCAACAAAGGTCTGCTGTGTGTCGTGCGTGTTGCTGCGTCTTAGTGCCGACCAGGTTCTAGAAGCAGCTGTTTGTCGATGAGTCACTATTCGTTTTTGTCTCTACTCTCCGGAGCGCTGGGCCGACACCGGCGCTGGAGTCAGGCGTGGCGCACTCCCACTCCCCGCAAGGCCTATGACGTGGTCATTGTAGGAGCCGGTGGCCAGGGCCTCGCGACCGCCTACTACCTGGCCAAGAAGCACGGCATCCGCAACGTTGCCGTCATCGACAAAGGCTGGCTGGGCGGGGGCAACACCGGGCGCAACACGCAGGTGACGCGCTCCAACTACTTCTGGCCGGAAAGCGCCGCGTTTTATGAGCATTCACTTAAGCTCTACGAGGGCTTGAGCCGTGAGCTCAACTTCAACGTGATGTTGAGTCAGCGCGGCATTCTGACGGTCGCGCACAGTCATCATGAACTCGAAAGCTTGCGTCGCTGGGCGAACGCGATCCAGGTGAATGGGATCGATTCGGAGCTGATGACGCCGGGGCAGATCAAGAAGCTCGTCCCCTTGATGGACCTCGAGGGGCGATTTCCCGTGCACGGCGGATTTATTCAGCGGCGCGGCGGCATCTCCAGGCATGATGCTGTTGCATGGGGCTACGCGCGTGCAGCCAATGCACTCGGTGTCGACATCATCCAGCAATGCGAGGTCATCGGCTTCCATCGGCAAAGTGGACGGGTCGTCGGGGTCGAAACCCCAAACGGCACCATCGGCGCGGGCAGCGTCGTTCTGTCGGTTGCGGGGCACTCGACGGTGCTGGCCGGTAAGCTTGGGCTGCGTTTGCCGATCAACAGCATGGCGCTGCAGGCCATGGTGAGCGAACCGATCAAGCCCTGCCTCGATACGGTCGTGCTTTCACCAACCGTGCACATGTATGTCAGCCAATCCGATCGCGGCGAGTTGGTGCTCGGCGGTGGAGCAGATGTCTACACCAGCTACGCGCAGCGCGGCGGTCTGCCTGCCTTTCAACACAATGTGACGGCGCTGCTCGAGCTGTTCCCGGCGTTTCGGCAATTGCGGTTGATGCGTCAGTGGGCCGGTATCGTCGACATCACTCCCGATACGACGCCAATCATGGGACGTACGCCAATCGAGGGGTTCTATATCAACTGCGGTTGGGGCACAGGAGGTTACAAAGCAATCCCGGCCGGCGGCGACACCATGGCGCATACGGTGGCGACCGGCCAGGCGCATCCGCTGATCGCGAAGTTCTGCCTGGAGCGGTTCGTGAGTGGAGCATTGATCGATGAAGGCGCCGCTGCAGGGGTGGCTCACTGATGCTGCAAATCCACTGCCCCTACTGCGGCATGCGCGATGAAGAGGAATATCGATTCGGAGGCGAGTCGCACGTCACCCGTCCCACGCTCGAGGCCAGTGATGTCGCCTGGGCGGACTACTTGTTCAATCGCATTAATCCGAAGGGGATTGCTTTCGAGCGCTGGCTGCATTCGTACGGCTGCGGCCGTTGGTTCAATGTGGCGCGCGACACGGTGACGCACGAGATCCTCGCGGTGTATCCGATGGGCGCGGCAAAACCTCAGTTGTCGAAGGTCGAGTCGGCGCAGACACGTGAGCCGGTTTCGCGAGCAATGCGTTCGGTCGGAGAAGGTTTGTCATGAGTAGCTCCGGAGCCTATCGGCTGGCGCAAGGCGGTCAGCTCGACCGTTCACGCTCGCTATCGTTCACCTTCAACGGCCGTCTTCTGAGCGGTCACGCTGGCGACACACTTGCCTCGGCACTGCTCGCCAACGGGATCAGTGTTGTCGCACGCAGCTTCAAGTATCACCGACCGCGCGGCATCTTTTCAGCAGGCTTCGAGGAGCCGAATGCGCTTTTACGCGTCGAGATCAACGGCGCGGCCGTGCCGCTCGTGCGTGCAACGATGCAGCCGCTGGTGGAAGGTATGGTCGTCACCAGCGAAAACTGTTTTCCGAGCGTTGACTTTGATCTCGCGCGCATCTTCGATCATGCGCACGCGTTGTTACCGGCTGGCTTCTATAACAAGACCTTCAAGTGGCCCGGCTGGCATACCTACGAGAGCGCGATTCGGCGTATGGCGGGCCTGGGCACTTTGCCCACGGGGGAGGACAAAACTGCATTCTTCCGACACAACCTGCGTTGCGATGTGCTCGTGGTGGGCGCGGGCATTGCAGGCCTCAGCGCGGCTTTGGAAGCGAGCCGTGCGGGCGCTCGCGTGACCTTGATCGAACAGGATGCTGAGCTCGGCGGCCGAGCGCTGTGCGAGCGAACTCCGATCGACGGTCGAAGTTCTCAAAGTTGGATTGGCGAAGTTGTGGGCGAGCTGAAGGCCTCGAGCCAGGTTACGATCCTGCGGCGAACCCTGGTCGCCGGGTACTACGATCACAACGTGCTCACCGCGCTCGATCTTTCGGACAACGAACATCCGACCGGACCGGTGCAGCGATTCTGGACGATCCGAGCAACCGAGGTGATCCTCGCCACGGGGGCGATCGAACAGCCGCTCATGTTTGCTCACAACGATCGCCCGGGCATCATGCTCGCTGGCGCCGTGCGAGCGTATCTGCATCGCTATGGGGTGGCTGCCGGTCGTCGGGCGGTGGTTGCGACCAATAATGACGATGCGTATCGCACGGCTTTCGACCTGCATGATGCGGGCGTCGAAGTCGCAGCGATCGTCGACGCGCGTGAGCGCGTGACGGCCGAAGTTGAGGAAGAGGCCAAGCGCCGCGGCCTCAAGGTTCTTCGCTCCTCGATGGTTGTAGACACGCGCGGTACAACTACCTTGCGCGCTGTCGCTGTCCATGCCATCTCTAGTGATGGTTTCCGGCTGAGGGACAACGGCGTTTGGATTTCTTGCGATACGCTCGCCGTTTCCTCCGGATGGAATCCGACGGTTCATCTGTATTCACAAGCGGGTGGTAGGGTGCGATATGACACTTCACTCGCCTGCATCGTTCCCGACAGTTGTCGTCAGCGCGTAAGGATTGTCGGCGCCGCGAATGCGGAGTTTGCTGCGCTGAGTGCCATTGCCAGCGGTGCTCGCGCCGGCCGTGAAGCCGCATGCTCACCTCGAGAAAGTCAACCCGTGCCACGCGGCGCCTCGAGCGAATACCGAACGGCAACAAACGGCATTCAACCTATTCGCCGAGCCCCACAAACTCGGAGCGCTCGCCAATGGGTGGATCTGCTTCACGATGTCACCGCGTCGGACATCGAGCTGGCCGCGCGCGAAAACTACGCCGCCGTTGAACACCTGAAACGCTATACGACCAATGGCATGGCGGTGGATCAGGGCAAGACCAGCAATCTGAATGCGTTGTCGGTGCTCTCCGAAGTGACGGGGCGTGACATTGGCGCCTTGGGTACGACGACCTACCGCCCTCAGTTCATGCCTGTGACGTTCGGAGCGATCAGCGGCGACGCCCGAGGCGACTTGTACGCGCCGCCACGTCACATGCCCGCGCACCAGTGGCACGTCACACATGCTGCGCAACTTGACGATTACGGCGGGTGGAAACGGCCTGCGTGCTACCTGCGTGCTGGCGAGAATCGCGATGTAGCGATCAATCGCGAGGTCAAGGCCGTTCGCTCCGCGCTCGGTCTCTTCGAAGGATCGCCGCTCGGCAAGATTGAAGTGCGTGGCCGGGATGCTGCCCGTTTCCTTCATCGCATCTACTTGAACAATGTCACCTCCTTGCAGCCCGGCAAGGTGCGCTATGGGTTGATGCTCAACGAGAACGGCATTGTCATCGACGATGGTGTATTCGCGTGTCTGTCGCCAGAGCACTATCTGGTGAGTACCACGAGCGGCAATGCCGAGCGAATCGCCGGTTGGCTCGATGAATGGCACCAATGTGAATGGCCGGAGCTCGATCTGGTGCTGATGCCAGTCACGAGCCAATGGGCGGTGCTCACGTTGGCGGGGGCGTCAGCGCGTGCGTTGTTACAACAGTTCCCTAGCGATATCGATTTCTCGGCTGCGGCGTTTCCACACATGAGCTTCCGCGAAGGCCGGATCGGTGGCAGGCGTGCTCGCGTGCAGCGTGTGAGTTTCACTGGCGAGCTGAGCTATGAGATCAGCGTTCCCGCTGATGAGGCCGAAGAGCTCTGGCAAGAGCTCATGCAGCGGGGCGCGCAGTTCGGCATCACCCCGATCGGCCTGGAGGCGTGGCTGATCCTGCGTCTGGAGAAGGGGTTCCTGCACGTTGGTTCGGATACGGATGGGACGACCAATCCGCTCGACCTCGGATTTGGTCCCATGATCCAAAAGAAGGTCGGTGATTTCGTCGGTCGCCGTTCGCTCATGCGCGCGCACGATCAAGCCACATCACGGCGACAGTTCGTAGGGTTGGAGGTGCTGACGACCGGCTCCTCGTTGGTGGCCGGGGCCCACATCATCACCAGTCCCGCGCCGATGAAGCGAAGCGAGGGGTTCGTCACGTCGGCGGGCTTCAGTCCGACCTTGGGCCGTTTCATCGGGCTCGGCCTATTAGAAGGTGGCCACGCCCGCATCGATGAGACGGTCACGGTCTTTGATGAGGGGCGCACGGTGCAAGCCCGTATCGTCAAGCCCGCCTTCTTCGATCCCTCCGGAGAGCGCATGAATGGCTAAGCATCTGGTTGAATTCGACGCCCATTCGCGGCGCGCCAAGGTTCGCTTGCGCACCGGCATGTCGGTGATTCAGGAAGCCACTCGCCGCGGGCTGCCAGGGCCGCTGGAGGCAAAGACGACGGGAGAGATGACGGCGCTGTGGCTGGGCCCGGATCAGTGGTTGCTGCTGAGTGATCATCTCTCTGCGGAGAAGTTGATCGCGATGTGCGCGACCGAATTCGCTGGTCTGAGCCATCACGCCGTGGATGTTTCCGCGGGCCTCAGCTGCGCCACGGTGGACGGCGAGAGGGCGCCGACACTGCTGTCGATGGGGGCCAGCATCGACTGGTCTGCGCAGTGCATACGCGCCCGGTTTGCCGCTGTTCCTGTGGTGGCCCATCGCCACGCGAATACTTCGTTCGATCTCTACTACGACCGAAGCCTGCGAGAGTACCTCAGGCAGTGGATGTGCCATTCGCTCCGCGATCCTTTATTGACCGAAACATCATGCCGCAGTTCACGCTAACCATGTCTTGTCCCGATCGCACGGGAATCGTCGCCGCCATATCCAATTTCATCGCCGAGCGTTCGGGTTCGATTATCGAAGCGGCACACTTCGTCGATGCGCTCTCGCAACGTTCGTTCATGCGCACGACGTTCATGGGGGACGAGTTGCCCCCGTTGGCAACGCTTCGTCGCGAGTTCGAGATTACCGCCGATCGATATTCCATGGATTGGGGACTGTACGACGCCGAACGTCGTTGTAAGGTGTTGGTGGCGGTGTCGAAGCAAGGGCACTGTCTGAACAGTTTGCTGCATCGCTGGAGCAACGCAACGTTGCCGATCGATATTGTCGGCGTGCTCTCCAATCACGAGACCCACCGAAGGCTCACTGAATGGTACGGCCTGCCTTTCCATCACTATCCCATGGAGCCTGGCCGGAAGGCCGAACAGGAGGGACGCATTCTCGCTCTGTTCGAGTCGAGCGGCGCGGAGCTGCTCGTGCTTGCTCGATATATGCAGATCCTCTCCGACGACATGTGCCGGAGGCTCGCCGGCCGATGCATCAACATCCATCACTCCTTCCTGCCGGGCTTCAAGGGCGCGAAGCCTTACCACCAGGCATACGAACGTGGCGTGAAAATCATCGGTGCTACCGCTCACTACGCAACAGCCGATCTGGATGAAGGGCCAATCATCGAGCAGAACGTCCAGCGTGTGGATCACAGCCAGCAGCCCGATGATCTGTTGGAAATAGGGCATGACATCGAAGCGATCGTGCTGAACAACGCCGTGCGCTGGCATGCCGAGCACCGCATCTTCATCACGGGCAATCGCACCGTCGTTTTGCGCTCGTGATTCCAGGCTGAGCGGCACAAGCCGATCCCCGGCCGCACACGGCGATTATTGCCTGGCAGCGCCGGGCTCTAAACACTTCTGTACGGGACGGATGGACCTGTTGTATGCTCGAACGAACATACAGATATGTATGTGGTCGAGGCGCCAGCATCCGCCCGACAAAAGTGGGTTGGGGAACACATTTATGGCAGTAGCAGTCGACAGAATGCGCGAGCTGCAACACTCGGCAGGCGGCGTTGCAAACCAGCGAATGGCAGACGTGTTCCGAGGCTTGCAGGCGCCACTGCGAGCGTTCCTGGTGCAGCAGTGCCGCTCGAGGGATGACGCAGAGGATCTTGTGCAGGAGATTTTCTTGCGTCTGTGGCGCAAAGGCGCGCCGCTAGAGATTCGCAGTTTCAAAGCGTTTGCGTTCAAGATGGCTTGGAACCTGGTCAAGGATCGCAGCCGTCGGGCGCATACCCGCATGATTAGCAGCACGGTGCGGCCCGAGGAATTGCAGTTCTCCGACATGGGCGAGGGAGAGCCCTCGGGTATGGTGGAATCGATTCAGATGCTCGGCCTCGTTGCCGAGACGCTGGCGAAGCTTCGGCCCAGTACCCGCGAGGCGTTCTTGTTGTATCGAATGGAAGAGAGTCCGCGTACCGAGATTGCCGCGCAGATGGGGATTTCAGTCAGCATGGTCGAGAAGCACGTGAGTCAAGCCACGGCGGCTTTGCGCAATGCTGGCGTCCAGTGTCCAGTGCGTTGAGGCAGGATCGTTGATTCCGAGAATCAGCTGCTTAGTGCCTTGCCCGTCAGGGCACGAGCGGCGACTAAGGTATTGTGTAGGAGCATGGTAATCGTCATGGGGCCGACGCCTCCCGGCACCGGAGTAATGTGCGAGGCCCTTTGGCGAACTGCGTCGAAGTCGACATCGCCGACGATGCGGCCGTCTGGCAATCGATTGATGCCCACATCGATCACGACGGCGCCGGTCTTGACCATCGGCCCGAGAATGAGACCCGGGCGGCCAGCGGCGACCACCAGAATATCGGCAAGAATCGTAAATTGAGCGAGATCGCGTGTTTTTGCGTGGCAGATGCAAACAGTGGCATCACGTTGCATCAGCATCAAGGCAGTCGGCTTGCCCACAATGTTGCTGGCGCCGACCACGACCACATTTTGTCCAGCAATGGGTATCTGTTCCGCTTCCAGCAGTTTCTGGACTCCGTAGGGCGTGCACGGCGAGAACACAGTTGAGCCCACGACCAAGCCGCCGACGTTGTACATGTGAAAACCATCCACATCTTTGTCGACGGAGATTCGTTCGAGTACAGCGCGTACTGGCAGGTGCGGAGGCAGCGGTAATTGCACCAGGATACCGTGGACCGTCGAATCCTCATTGGCCGCGTCGATGACTTCGAGCAGTTCCGGCAGCGTCACCGACGAGGATAGTTCGATAGTGACCGATTCGATGCCGACGTCACGGCAAGCCCTAGCTTTATTTGAGACGTACAGGCGCGAGGCTGGATCGCTGCCGACCAGAATGACTTTGAGCTTTGGCCGATGGCCCGTTTGCGCGACGAAGTCGGAAATCTGAGCGGACAGATCAGCTCGCAGTTGCCTGGCGTGCTTGACCCCATCGATGATTTTCGCGCTCAAGACCGGCTCTAAGTGGCCATACAGTAGTGTATAGAATAGCCAATGCAAACGAATCCGCAAGCCGGACAGCGCAGTTTCCGTGCTGACTCGCGTTGTGGATGAGCTCGGATGCTGCGTCTTTATCCGGGTTCCTCGGCACATCGTTCGCATGTCCTCTTTCGCATCGTCCAGAATTGAGTCCGAGAAGCTCGCCAGCGCTCCGGTCGTCGACCGGCTGGCGCTCGAGCCTGTTAGCGATTTGCTGTCGCGCCGGGAACATCCGCTGCGGCGTGCGCTCATCGAGGAGTTGCACGTACGGCGATTTCCATCGTTCTCCGCGCCCACGCGCATCACTCAACTTGTCATGTATGAGGGAGACGACATCGCTGCGCGAAGTCGTCAGTGCGCAGAAGCATTGTGCGCGCGTTATGGCGCAACATCGCCTCCGAAGGGGCGCTACTTCTCGGTGCGACTTCGTGATATCGACTTTGTGTGGGAATCGCATACGGAGTTCACTACGTGGAGCTTCATCAAGTCTGGAGAGTTCGAGCATCCGTTCGAGCGGCCCGTCCTATACGAGTTGCCGCATGACTGGATCGAGTCGCTACCCGGGCAGACGATTCGGGCCACGCAGGTTGCCGTTGTGGGGCGCGCGACGCGATTGTCCTCTGAACAACTGCAGACGTTCTTCAATATGGAAGAGGCAGTGTGTTGCGATGTGCTCGGTTGGCGCGCGCGAATCTGGTCGAACTTTCGCGTCCATCGCGATGGCTTTGGTCGACTGCTGATCCACGATCGTGCCTGCGCCAGTGCCGGTGACACTGCGCGCCTGGTTCAGCGACTGCAGGAGCTCGGCAACTACCGGAACATGGCGCTGCTGGCGCTGCCGGTGGCGCAATCGCTTTCACCTGAATTGTCGAAGATGGAAACGAAGCTTGCATCTCTGACTCGCGAGATAGCGCAGGGCTGTGCCGATGATGAACAGTTGTTCCACGAGCTGTCGCGCTTGTCCGCTGAGCTCGCGCGCTTGATTGAGGACACTCGCTATCGAATGAGCGCGACGCGCGCCTACGCGCAGTTGGTGGGCGATCGGTTACGCGACCTCCGTCCTCGCGCAGTGCCTGGATACCAAACGCTCACGGACTTTACCGAGCGTCGCTTGACGCCGGCGGTTCGAACCTGCGAGTCGTTCGAACAGCGGCTGGAGGATCTGTCGCAGCGAGCGGCCTTCAGCAGCTCTTTGATTCGTACCCGGATAGAAACGACGCTGGCCAAGCAGAGCCGGGATCTATTGGTCTCCATGAATCAACGGACCACGCTGCAGCTTCGGCTACAGCAGACCGTCGAAGGGCTCTCGGTGCTTGCGATCAGCTATTACGCCATCGGCATCCTCGGCTATGTCAGCAAGGCGCTCGCACACGTGGTCTTGGTGGATGTGAATCTCGTGCTCGGCATTGTGGCGCCGATGGTGGTAGCGGCGGTCTGGGTGGGCATTCGAGCGGTACGCAGATCCTGGGATCCGAGCTGATCGGCGACACTCCCGAGTGCCCGCCATACCTCGACTACATCGGTCTGAAATCGGCTCCGATGTCTCATTCCTATTGGACAGGTGAGGCCCAGAATATGCTAAAGCGCCCGGCGGAGAACGCTATAACGCGGTAACTTGTTTGACAGGTTTGAAATGCCGCTGCTAGATTGGCCCGAAGTTGAAAAGGGGGGAATCGGTGGGCTCACTTCATTCCGTACCGACGCCGCAGCGGCCGACACTGTCCGCGCAGGTGGCACGGCATCTGCTAGATCTCATCTGCCGCGAAAGTCTGAAGCCGGGCGATGCCGTGCCCAGCGAAGTGCAGATCTGCAAGCAGTTGTCCGTGAGCCGCGGCAGCGTGCGAGAGGCTTACCGGACGTTGGCCGCACTGGGCATTCTCGAAATCGAAAGCGGCCGCCGACCGCGTCTGCAACCGATGAGCGCACATGTGCTCGCGCAAGTGTTTGGTTATGCGCTCAACACGGCCCAGGTCAACGCCGCTCATGTGATCGAAATGCGCCGTGCCATTGAAGTGCAGGGCGCGCAGCTCGCCGCTCGTCATGCCACCGACGCTCAGAAGCGCGTGTTGCATGAGCTCGTCCAGCAAATGCGCTCTGCGCACAGCGATCGTGATCATGCGCGCCGCATGGCTGCCGACATGGCCATTCACACCACACTGGCCGAGGCCAGTCTCAATCCGCTTAATTCATTGTTGTTGACTGCATTGCGCGCGCCGCTCGAGCAGCTCATGCATATAGATCTCGGCAGTCGCCGCAGCGAATCCGACTTGATGCGGATCGTCGATGCGCATGAGGCCATTGTCGAGCGCGTCTGTTCAGGCGATGCGGTCGGCGCTGGAGTTGCGATGGCGATGCACTTCGATCTGTCGGTCGCCTCGATATCGCGCGTCGAGCAAGCGTTGCTGGCGACTGATGCGCAGCTTACGGAGCGTGCCCAGCCATGAGAGCGTCACTGCGGCCTACGTCATCGAGCAAGTACGACACGCCGGATGCGAAAGCACGGGTGGCGAAGGCAATCGAACAACTTCGTCCCGCGTTCGCCGAGCGCCTGAGCGTTGGAGCCTCCGTTCGCGAGCAACACGGTCGTGGCGAAGCGTTCGCGCAGGGCTATCCGCCTGACGCCGTGATCTGGCCACTGAGTACGGCCGAAGTCAGTCACGTCGTCAAGGTCTGTAATGAATTGCGGGTGCCAGTGATTGCGTTCGGCGCGGGGACTTCGCTCGAAGGTCATGTCAGTGCGCCGTATGGCGGCATTTGTCTCGACCTTGCTCGCATGAATCAAGTGTTGGAAGTGCGTGACGACGACGGTGACTGCGTGGTGCAACCGGGCATCACACGTGAAGAGCTGAATGCCCAGCTCCGCGATACGGGGTTTTATTTTCCCATCGATCCGGGCGCGAACGCCTCGATCGGCGGCATGATCGCTACGCGCGCTTCAGGCACCAACACGATTCGCTATGGAACGATCGCGCAGAACGTGATGGCGCTTGAAGTGGTGCTGGCCAATGGTGAGATCATCCGCTGCGGCAATCGCGCGCGTAAATCATCTGCTGGTTACGACCTGGTTCGTTTGTTTACGGGATCGGAAGGCACGCTCGGCATCGTCACTGAGGTGACTTTGCGGCTGCACGGTCAACCCGAGGCGGTCGGTAGCAGTGTTTGTTCATTTCCGGATCTGCGCGGCGCCGTCGATACGGTCATGGAGCTGATCCAGATCGGCGCCCCCGTCTCGCGCCTCGAGCTCCTCGATGAATTGCAGGTGCGCGCCTGTAATGCGTACTCGAAGCTGTCGCTTCCCGAGCAGCCGACCTTGTTTATGGAGTTCATGGGCACCGAGGCGGCGGTGACCGAGCAGTTCGAACGGGCGGTGGATGTCGTCAAATCTCACGGCGCCGCCGGGCTCGAGTGGGCATTCGATGAGCAGCGTCGCGCGGCGTTATGGAAGGCACGGCATGCAGCCTATTTCGCGGCGCGTGCATTGAGGCCGGCAACAGATTGCATCGTTGCCGATGTTTGTGTCCCGATCTCGCATCTGGCCGATTGCGTCGCGAAGGCGCGCGCTGAGATCGATGCGGAGGGATTGGTTGCACCGATCCTGGGACACGTGGGCGACGGTAACTTTCACGTACTGTTTCTAATCGATCCGAACAATGACGACGAGCGCGCACGCATGGATCGTGTTTACGATTCCATGATCGAAACTGCGCACCGTGTCGGAGGCACGTGCACAGGCGAGCACGGCATCGGCATGGGAAAGCGCGACAAGTTGCTTGCCGAGTTCGGCCCATCCGTGGTCGAGCTCATGCGCAAAGTCAAAGATGCGTGGGACCCGAACGGAATCCTGAACCCAGGAAAAGTGTTCGACCTGCAATAAGTCAGTCTCGGCCACGCTATTGCTTCAGCGCTCCCCTACGCGGCATCCTGTCAGCGTGAAGAACCCTCTGGCCTCGCCGAACAGCTCAGCTGCTGACGCCACAAGTGCTCCGGACAGCCGGGCCGAGTTGCTTGCGCATCTGGATCGGCGCTTCCGGCTGCCGCTGCTGGCCTACTTCGGTCGTCGGGTCAGAAGCGCTCCGGAAGCCGAAGATTTGACGCAGGATGTCTTCGAACGGCTTTTGCGGAGTCTCGAGAGCAAGCCCATTGCAAATCCCGAGGCCTTGGTCTTTTCCATTGCAGTGAACTTGTTGCGCGACCGGTGGCGTCGAGCAAACACGCACGGAGTCGCGGAGCCCATTCCGGCGGAAGCCGTTGCGGAATTTGTTGATGTGCTCACTGTGGATTTGTCCCCCGAGCGCGTCGTACTGGGTGAGAGGACACTCGAGGAAGCGTTCTCGGCGCTGGATGAGCTTGGCGAAAGGACCCGCACGATGTTTTATCTATACCGGTTCGAGGGCCTGAAGATCCGCGAGATTGCGGATATGTACGGAATCTCGGCGAGTGGCGTCGAGAAGCAGCTCGAAAAGGCCCTCATGCACCTCACTCGCCGGTTGTACCAACCATGAATCGCATCGGTCCACAAGAGGCTCCCGCCCAGCCGACGGAAGTTCATCTGGAGCAGGCCACACAGTGGTTCCTGCGCCTGCGCGAGCGTGGCCAGGTCGAGGATCTTCCCGGGTTGCAGACTTGGATCGATAACGATCCGCTCAACAAGGTGGCATATCAGCGAGTCGCTGCGACTTGGTCGGCGCTAGGACAGTTTTCCGTGGCCCCCGAAGTCATGGTCGGTCGTCGCAATGCTTTGGACAGTGCTCGACGTGCAGCGCGCCGTCGTTGGTCGGCGCAGCGCGGGTCACTTTCGCGCTACTTGGCAATCGCGGCTTCATTGGTCATTGCCGTGATAGGCACTCTTGGGTGGTGGTACAGCCAGCGCGGCGTCTTTAACACGGGCGTAGCGGAGCGCCGGGCGCTCACGCTCGAAGATGGCTCCGTCGTGACACTCGACGCCAACTCTCGCGTACGCGTGCAGTATGAAAGGGATCAGCGGCTCGTATCGCTTGAACGGGGCCAGGCGCGGTTTGATGTAGCGAAGGATCCCACTCGGCCGTTCCGTGTCAGTGCGCAAGATCAAACCGTCGTCGCATTGGGTACCCAGTTCAATGTGGAGCTCCTCGGCGGGAATGTGCTGGTCTCGATGATCGAGGGCCGTGTCGCCATCACGGGAGTCGACTCGACGGTCGAAGCGTCGACTGCGTCGATAACGGGTGCCAAGAAAAAAACACCGGGCGCTCCAGGTGGTGCTGCCGTCATCGAGCTCAAGGCCGGGGAGGGCTTACGAGTGAGAGGGGACGGCCAGGGGTTGGTCCTGCCAAAGATTGACGTTGATCGAGCCACGGCTTGGCAAGCGGGCAAGATGTTCTTCGATAACGAGCCATTGGCGAGTGCCGCTGAGCGCGTCAACCGCTACTCTCAGCTGCAGATCGTCGTAGATCCGGCAATAGCGAACGTAAGTGTCAGCGGCGCCTTCAATACTGGGGATCCCAATGCTTTCGTCGAGGCGATTGCGACGTACTTTCCCGTGCAAGTCGATCGCACGAGCGAATCGAAGATCCGTCTGACGTCCCGGGACTGACAAGTCCGCCAACGGGCGCGACGCTGGAAAAAACGCGCCGGGGCGGCCGCCACGGCGCACACCCACCGCATGAATGATTGTTCGCCACCCATTCACGAGTGTCAAGACATTAGTGAATGGATGGTCCTGCGAGATTTTTTTCAAGAGGCGCTGTGCCTTTCGCCTGGTCGTGCGTCGGAATAAACGATCACAGTCGACTTTCCAGAATCAGCAATACAGCGGGTTCGAGGAAAGCCAAGCGCAACCGCCACTGCGGTCGCCCTGGCTACCTTAGAACTTGTCAGAGCAGAGGTCCGACATCTCTCCGGCACAAGCTGACATCACCAGGGTGGAACAATGATCGACAGTAAAACCGCGTCGAAGGGCGGTGCGACCTCGGCGAAGAACTTCGGCTCAATGAGCGTCCGAGAGGGCGTCCGACACCTGCTCCGCCAGGGCGTTCGGCCCATTTCCGCGGTAGCCTCCGCTACAGCCTGTTCCTTGATCCTCTTCGCAGCTGCGACAGGTTTGGCTGCCCAGCCCGCCTTGGCGCGCTCGATCACGCACGAGTTCGCCATTCCTGCTCAGAGCCTCGATGAGGCGCTCAAGTCGCTGTCGACTTCGGCCAACGAGCAGTTGCTGTTCTCGAAGGAGCTGGTTGCGGGCAAGCAGAGCGCACCTGTCGACGGAACCTATACAACCGACCAGGCGCTGGAAATTCTGCTTCAGGGTAGCGGCCTCAAAGCGGATCGCACTCCATCGGGCGTGCTGCTGATTCGTCTGGCGTCCGAGGCCTCCACTGACCGCGCCGCTTCCCAACCTCCCAGCAGTTCTTTCAGTGGATTGACCGGTGCCGAAGATGTATCGGGTTCGCTGGAGGAAATCGTGGTCACGGCACTGAAGTCTGGCGCGGTGGCGCTCGAGGATGCGCCAATTTCCGTGACCGCGCTCGGCGGCGATATGTTGCGGGATGGCGGTTTTCTCGATATCGCCGACGCCATAAGGTTCGCGCCGAGCGTCAATGAAGGAATAAGCAGCGGGAATAGAGCCCAGAAGGTCATCAATATTCGCGGCGTCGGCCAGAACAGCAACGTTTCCGGCGGCACGACCGGATATTACGTTGGAGAGGCTGCCTTCTTCGAATCCGTCCAGGCCCCCACGGCGCGGTTATACGATATGGAGCGTGTCGAAATACTGCGCGGCCCACAGTCGACGCTGTATGGCAATGGCGCGATGGGCGGCGTGGTCCGCTTCATTCCAAATGCGCCTGACTTGAATGAACTCGAAGGGAATGCGTTTGGCGGTTGGTCCGCGACCGAGGACGGCTCTGACTCTTATTACGGCTACGGGGCCATGAATTTCCCGCTGGTCCGGGACAAGCTGGCGCTACGCGTCGCGGGCGGTTACGAAAAGATTGGCGGCTTCGGCGATACAGGTTTGCTGGGCCTTCCAGCCTCCGCCGAGGATCAAGACGGCGGAACGATTACGAGTGTCCGCAGCAGCCTTAAGTATGCAGCAACGGATCGTCTGTCGATCGATGTTTTGTTTCAGCTGAGCGAGACGGATTTCGGGGCGTCACAGATGTTCAATCCATTTGACCGCACGCGGCTGACCAGCGGCCCCGACGATGACAACGACCCAAAGTACAGGATGCTGGCAGGGACGGTGAGCTACGATTTTAGATTCGCCAGCTTGACGAATGTCACGACTTCCATCGAGCAGGACACCGACACGGTGTCCAACGTCTCCTTTGTCGGGTACGCCGATTCGAGCTCCGTCGCGGCTTCCGAGCGATCCTACATTGGCAACGAGACCCGTTTGGTATCTGCAAACAAGGGGCCGTTGAACTGGATCCTCGGGCTGTTCGTCACGGACGACGATGTCGATATGGCAACTGACTCGAGTACCGAAGTCTTTCTTCCCGACTCGACCGGGTCAACGTATATCATCAACTCGACGGGGACTACCGCTAGCGAGAGGAGCACGCGTGCAGTCTTTGGCGAAGTTTCCTACAAGCTTTTCGGTGGCAAGCTGGTTCCCCTGGTGGGGCTACGGTACTTTGAAGAAGACTTCAGAACAGATTCGCTGAGCGTGACCGAGCTGTTTTTGACGAGCTCGACCGTCGGCACGACCACGACCGCTTTTGATCCGCCCCTCTCGCTGGGCGCGTTCCCGACTGCAGAGAGCTCGGGGAAGCTCAAATTCGACAGCGTAAATCCACGTTTCAATCTGGCCTACTACCCCAACGACACTTCGACGTACTTCATCAATATCTCGAACGGATTCCGCGGCGGCACGGCCAACACCAACGTGCTATGCGCGGTTACTCCCGGATGTCCGTCTTCGATACCGTCCGATAAGTTGTGGAACTACGAGCTGGGAACCAAGCAAAGCCTGATGGGCGGCCAGGTCTTTGTCGACCTCGCGCTTTACTACATGGACTGGAAGCGCGTTCGAGAGTTCGTGAATCTCATCGTACTGAATGCACAGGTCGCGGCAGGCGATGCCGAGATCTATGGCGTTGACGCCGCAATAACGGCGACGCCAAAGGCAATTCCAGGTTTGACGCTGAGTCTCGTCGGCAATTGGAACAGCTCGGAATTCTCCAGCGTCACGCCGGCCGGCATCGTCGCTGGCGCGGCGGTGGGTGACCGGATTTCCTATGTTCCTGACTGGACGGCGACGGTTGGCGTTGACTATAGAAGGCCGATCAATAGTCGCTGGGTTGCGCACCTGAACACATCCTACAACCACATTGAAGAAATGCGTGGCGGTTTCGGCTCTCTCGCCAACCTCGCGGTGCCGCCGAACCCGGATGGCTTCGGTGGCAAGCGCGACCTGGTGACTGCTCGAATCGGCGTCAAGATCGATTCGCTTGGAGTGTATTTCGTCGGGACGAATCTGCTGAACGAACATGATCCGGTGACGATTGGATCAGGCATACAGACGCTGGATTACCCGCGTACGTTAGGTTTCGAAGTGACTTCTGATTTTTGACCCGGCGATACAGGAGGGTTGATCAATGGTTGGACGACGAGAGTTTCTCGAGTCAGGCGTGGGGTTGACGGCTGCTTTGAGTGCGCCGCAGTTCGGCGGAGCACTGGCAAGCACTGTAGATTTCAGCGGCTTCAAGAACACCGGACAGCCATGGCCGCTGCGCGATAGTGAATCGTTTGAATATCACTCAAAAGCGGTGGGCGACAAGATGGCGGTCGGCGTATGGTCGCCGCCCAAAGGGCTGCCTCACACGCCGGCGGACAAGAATCCGCCACTCGATGTCGTCTACGTTCTGGACGCGTCATTTGCGCTGGGTATCACCGCTACGATCTGCATGCTGCAATATGCGGACCTCATCAATCCTGGATTTGCTCAGGTGCTGCTCGTCGGCGTCGACTATCCGATCGGGCAACCAAACGCGCGAACCCGCGACTACACGATGGCGGACCAAGTGCCATCTGCATTGAAAGACAGATTCTCCACTACGCCTGAAACAACGCCGGGCGGCGCTGGCAAGTTCTTGACCTTCCTCGAGGAGGAGCTCGATCCCTTCATCCGCTCCAAGTACAACACGACCAACAAGCGCGCGGGCATTCTGGGCGATTCGTTTGGCGGCACCTTCACCTTCTACGCCTTTTTGAGGCAATCCAAACTGTTCGACCGTTACTGGCTCGGTAGTCCCGGAATCTTTGAAACCGCTACGGACTATGTCGCGCAATTCGAAGCGCTTCTGAAAGGTGAGCTGGCTCATCCGACCAAGATGTACTTGTCGATGGGATCGCTGGAGATCAACGGCGGCGTCGGCTTCTATGAAGAAATGGGCCGCAACTACAATCGCCTGGTGAACGCGCTGAATAGAACGCCCAACGATAAGTTGGCTTGGGCGTCAAAAGTATATGAGGGTCACACGCATACCTCGGTAGTCGCGCCGGCTTTGAGCGATGCCTTGTTGTATCTTTTCAGAAAGTGAGACGTACCGTCAGGGCGGGCGTCGCTAATTGAAGCAGCTGATTACGGGCAACGTTGAACATGACTCAGATAGTTTTGGAGAATGCGCGGATATTCGATGGCGTGTCCGCGGATTGCGCCGAAGGCATGTCGGTTCTGATTGAAGGCGACGCCATCCGAGAAGTCGCCGATCGCCCGATAACAGCCGATGACGCCACCCGGATCGATGTCGCCGGCAAGACGCTGATGCCGGGTCTGATCGATCTGCACATCCATTCCTATTTCTCGGACTTGAACGCAAAGGTAGTCGATAGCCGTGACGCTCCTTACCGGACAGCGCACGCAATCAAGAAGCTTGGCCATGCGTTGGATTGCGGGTTCACCACGGTGCGCGATATTGGCGGCGGCGATTATTCTCTTGCCTCGGCAATCGCCGATGGGCTGATCCGCGGGCCTCGCTTTTTTTACGCAGGAAAGGTGCTGTCGATGACCGGCGGGCACGTTGACTATCGAACGCCTGCCGAGAAGTACCATACGCACGGTTATTGTTCGTGCGGGTCGATGAACTGGGGCGGCGTCGTTGTCGACGGCGTCGACGAGTGCATCAAGGCATCGCGCGAAGAGCTGCGCCGCGGGGCCCATTGCATCAAAATTACCGCGTCGGGTGGCGTGATGTCGCCGAGCGATCCGATGTGGATGAATCAATTCCGCGAGGACGAGATCCGCGCGATCGTCAACGAATGCGTCGAGCGCCGAACCTATGTATCGGCGCATTGCCATCCAATCAGCGCCATCCGCCGTTCGATCGAGTTCGGCGTTCGCTGCATCGAGCACGCGACGCTGATCGATGCGGAGACAGCGCAATGGGTCGCCGAGCGCGGTGCCTATGTCGTTCCGACGATGGCGGTAATCTTCGTGAGCATGGAGGTCGGCGCGAAGCTCGGCATGACACCCGAGGCAATGGCCAAGCTCAAGATCGCCGCAGATTCGGCAATCGAAGGTCTCCAACACATGCGCAATGCAGGGGTAAAGCTGGGCTACGGCACCGACCTGCTCGGGTCGACCTACGATCAGCAATGTCGCGAATTCACGCTTCGCTCAGAAGTGTTCACGCCGTTCGAGATGCTGCGTCAAGCCACGTCTATGGGCGCAGAGATTTTGATGCAGGAGGGTAGGCTCGGCTGCGTCAGGCCCGGGGCCTATGCCGATCTGATCGTAGTCGACGGCGATCCGTTGAAGGATATCGGGCTGCTCGCGGCTGATGGCCGCAAGCTCGATCTGATCATGCGCGCCGGCGAGATCGTAAAGAACAAACTGGCTTGAGACGAGCGCGCCGCGACGGCATTGGAGCACGACGATGAATGCAGTCGGAGACATCTCGCGACGACCCGAATTGCCTGCCGCAGAGGAAGTGGCTGTCCCAATCGCCGAACGTCCTTGGCAGCTGTTCTCGTCGCGGCAGCGCTGGTCGATGCTTGCTGTGTTGTTTCTGGTCTCGACTGTCAGCAATGTCGATCGGCAGATCATGACGGTGGCGATCGAGCCGATCAAAGCCGAATTTCACGCCACCGATACCCAGATGGGGCTGCTGACCGGCGTCGCCTTTGCCTTGTTTTACGCGACGCTCGGGCTGCCGATCGCCCGATGGGCCGATCGCGGCAATCGCAAGCTGATCATCACGATCTCGATCGCCTTCTGGAGCGTCATGACCGCGGTCTGCGGCGCGGCGCAGAATTTTACCCAAATGTTTTTCGCCCGCCTTGCCGTCGGCGGCGGTGAATCGGGAGCGTTGCCGACTTCGCAAAGCCTGATCGCCGATTATTTTCCACCGGAGGTGCGGGGCAGGGCGATCGGAATCTTCGCCATGGCGGGGGTGGCAGGCTATGCGGCAGCACTGATTGGCGGGGCGCAGGTTGCGAGCCGATTCGGTTGGCGTGCGATGTTCGTGACCTTCGGCATCTCCAGCCTGTTGATTGCTGTGATCGCCAGCCTGGGTCTGCGCGAGCCGCGCCACATATTGCCGCGAGCGACACATTCGGGTGCAGGTGAGCGGCTCGGTCCATCGATTGCAGCGCTCGCTCGCAAGCCCAGCTTTCTGTGGCAGATCGGTGGCGGCGTGTTCTTCGGAATTGTGAGTTACGGCGCGCTGATATTTGTCGTGTCGCACCTCGTTCGCAGTTTCGGGTTGTCTCTGGCTCATGCAGGGACGGTCTACGGCGCGGTCTCGGCGGTCACTGCAATCTTCGGCGCACTTGCTGGTGGCTATCTGACCGACCGGCTCGGGCGTCGCACCCCCGCGGCAGTGCCGTTGCTGACGGGGTTGCTGATGATCGCGGCGCTGCCGGCCTATGTCGTCGCGCTACTCAGCAACGATCTCACGATCTTCGTCGTCTGCGCGCTGATCGGCGGATGCCTGGTGTTCGGCGCGGGACCATCGCTGTTCGCTGGCATCCATATCATCTGTGGATCGGCGCGCCGGGCGACGGCGATCGCACTGCTCTATTTCATGATGAATTCGATCGGCCTGGGCGGCGGGCCGGCGCTGACCGGCGTGCTCAGCGATTTTTTTGGCGCGCACGAAGGATCGGCGATGGGCCTGCGCATCGCGATGCTGATCTCTTTTGCGGCACTGCTGCCCGGCGGACTTTGCTTTCTCCTCGCCAGTCGCTCGATGAAAGCGGATGCCGAGAGCTGAGCGGAGCCGATCCAATGAATCGTCCGTCACACCAACTGAGCCGCGGAGCAGAAACATGAGAACCTGTATCAAGACGATGCTTTTGATGGGAACGATTGCTCCATTGCCCGGGATGGCATTAGCGCAAGCTGTCGAACACCCGGCCGAGGGCGATCAAATTACGCCAACGTCCGACGCAGTTGCGTCGCCCTCCGACTCGGAAGCGACAGATGGGGTTCTGACCGAGGTCATCGTGACCGCGAGAAAGCGCTCCGAACGATTGAACGAGATTCCGGCGACGATCGACGTGTTCTCTGCAAGCGACCTGGCGCCGGTGGGGAATTTCACTCTCAACGATCTGTCGACCAAGCTGCCGAATTTTTTCATCACTTCACCGCGCGCCACGCGCATTTCCGTGACGATGCGTGGCCTCGGTGTGCCAGGTGTCGGGCTGTATATCGACGGTGTCTACCAGCCCAGCGATGTCGCTTTTTCGATTCCGCTGTTCGACGTGGAACGTGTCGAGGTCCTCAAAGGGCCGCAGGGTACGCTCTACGGTCGAAATGCTTATTCGGGTGCCATCAGCTATGTCACCCGCGCGCCTGCGAACGTTCTCGAGGGTGAGGTCAATGCGGAGCTCGGCAATGGCGACACACAACGCGGTTCGGCGACCGTCGCGGGACCTATCGTCGAGGATCTGATCACTGCGCGCATTTCGGGCTCGATGCAGCGGCGCTCGGGCTTCCGTAACTTTTCCGATGGCAGCAATGCTGATCGCGACGATTTCGACGCGTTCACTGGCCGTGTCACGATCACGCCGATGAGCAACCTGGCGGCCGATTTGAAGTACACCTACGTCGACAAGATCGGGCCGAGCTTCCTCTACCATCAGGTGGCCGATATCGATGACAAGCATGGCAATTTGCGGGTTACTCCGCGCTTCGGCGCCGCGACTGGCGCTCTGGCTGGGAGCCGCCAGGAAAGTCGTGTCCGCAGCGACGCCTATTCGGGCCGTCTTACCTACTCGGCCGATGCCTTCGAGCTGACGAGCACCTCCGCATTAACCAAGATTCAGTTCAGCGATACGTTCGACATCGACACGATGGCGTCCGATTTCTTTTCGGCGAGAGGAGTCAGCGCTCTCCATGACTTCAGTCAGGAAGTGCGTGCTCTGTCGAGCGGTGAGGGGCCTTTCAAGTGGCTGGTCGGCGGCTACTACAATCGCGGCAAGCTAGGCGATTGCGGTGAGTGCGGCAATACACTTGGCGGTGCCGTGCTGGGCGGCGGGTCGCTCTTTCAGAAGGCGGCCGCTGTTCATTACAAAGGCTACGCAGCGTTCACCGATCTGGAATACAGGCTGACCGAACATGTGGTGATCGGCGGCGGCGCGCGCTATGACGAAATCGAGCAGGAGTTGCGGCCTGCTACCGGCATCGGGGCTGATGCAAAGTTCCATGGTTTCCAGCCCAAACTGACGGCCCGTTATCAATTTGATCCCGACCGGCAAGTCTATGGCACGATCAGCAAGGGATTCACGCAAGGCGGCTTCAACGCGCCGCTGGTCGGGACCGGGAGCCCGCTCGCAACCTTCCCGAACCAGGAACTATGGTCGTACGAGGCGGGATGGAAGACCAACTTCGACGGTCGACGCGGCAATGTCTCTGTCGCCTTGTTCTATATCGATGCGGACTCCTTCAACGCCGCGGCGACGGTACCTACTCCGCTTGGACCCAGGGTCGCGATTGTCAACGTGGGCAAGGTCGAATCCTACGGCGTCGAAGTCGATACCTCCTATCGCGTGACGCCCGAGCTGATGCTCGAGCTGAGCGGCGGCTACAATCCCGTTGAGCCGACCGTGCTCTCGCCAAATACTGCCCCCGGCATCGGTAACGTTGGCGAGCAGTTCCAGCGCGCTCCCGAATGGAGCTATCGCGCAGCCGCTACCTACACCCGGCCGTTGTCCAGCACGCTGTCCTTGGAGGTCAACGGAGCGCTCAATGCGGTCGGTCCCACTCGCTTCTGCGGCGAGGCGGCCGTCTTCGGTCCATGCCCGGTCCGGGATGCTTACTACCTTGTCGACGCCAGCGGCACATTGGTCTGGTCGCGCTACCGATTGTCTCTATTCGCCCGCAATCTATTCAACACCACATATGTCTCGGATTTTCTGGCCCAGTCGGCACTGGCGCAGTTCGGCGGTCCTGCCGCCGGGTCCGTCTATGGCGACCCTCGGTACTGGGGAGTGCGGCTGAACGCGCAGTTCTAGACGATCATCGCCGTGGGCAATCCAAACGATCTCGCGCCCGCCAATCGGCTGACCTGGCCAAATTGCCGCGCGGTTGTACCATTCGCGTCGTTGAGTGCCGACAGTCGCCAACCCTAGACTGAATGCATCGTCACGGGGGGCTCATGTCTACGAACCACTTCGCGGAAGCCTCGTCGCCTGAGCAGCAGGTCACCTGCGTCATGAGCGCCTATATCGAAGTCACGAACCAGGCGGACGGCCAGCGCGCGCGTACGTTATTCCATCCCAACGCGGTCGTGTCCGGTGACGGGCTCTTCGGCGTGCAAACGGGCACACCGGAGCCTTTCTTCGAGGCTCTCGAGAGCGCGCTAAAGCGACCGAGCGAGACGGGATACAAGGCACGCGTGCAGTCGGTGCGTGTGTTCGGCAACACCGCGATCGGGGAAGTCGTCGAAGAGAATTTGTTGGGTTATGACTTCACCAACCATTTTCACCTGCTCCAGACCGACGGGGGCTGGCTCATCGTGAGCAAGCTCTACCGCGCCACGGCTACTAACTCCCGATAACGGCTGCGTATGAAACCACTCATTTCGATGTTGTTGGCCCTTGGTTCGTTGGCCGGGCTGGCGCAGGCGTCGATGGCGGACAGCTCGGCTGCGGACAATCCGACGTCGGCGGATTACGCCGCGGCAGCCCGCGTGTTGGGATTCAATTTGCAAGGGTTGGTGCGCAACGAATCGGTGGTGCCGCACTGGCTGGGGGATGCCGGGCGATTCTGGTATCGGCGCGATGGCGAGGAGGGCTCGGAATTCGTGGTCGTCACCGCGAAGGGCGCGAAGTCGCCGGCATTCGATCACGCGGCACTCACGCGCGCGTTGATCGAGGCACTCGGCGAGCAGCCCTCGAACGAGGCGATGCTTGCATCTTTGGCGGACGTGCGAATCAGCGACGATATCAGCAGTCTGTCGGGCCGCGTAGGGCAACGATCGATCGACTGCAACTTGCAGACCTCGAAGTGCCGGGCGTTCGACGCTCCGGCGCCCACTCCGGAAGCACTACTGTCGCCTGACGGGCGACGAGCCGTGCTAACACGTGACGATAATCTGTTTGTCCGCGACATGGCGACAAACCAGGAACGCCAACTGACCAACGACGGAGCGCCGTATTATTCCTGGGGCAAGATGCCGGATGATATGTTCGGCACGGTCGCGCGGCAAAAGAGCGGACTGAAGCGGCCGCCATTCCAGACCTACTGGTCACCCGACGCACGCTACCTGGTCGCGCTGCGCCTCGATGAGCGCAAGGTCGCGGCGTATCCGTTCGTCGAATGGGTGCCGACCGACGGCAGCCGGCGTCCGATCGTGTATCAGAGCCGCCTGGCATTTACCGGTGATCGAGATGCGATGGTCGCCGACTACTTCATATTCGATCTCCAGTCCGGACGACGCATGCAGATCGAGCTGCCCGAAGGTTACAAACCGAGCCTGCTGTTCGACGATGCGGTGCTCGGGTGGAGCCGAAAGCGCGGCCAGGCATTCGTCATGACTCGCACGCTCGGCTCGCAGTCCACCGCGCTATTTCGGCTGAATCTGGCGGACGGCCGCGCGACCAAGGTCATCGAGGATTCGTGGCGGACGCGCTCGGCGACGAATACGGTCGAGTACAACCTGCCCAATATCCGCATCCTCGGCGACGGCGAGGAAATCGTCTGGTACTCCGATCGTACCGGGTGGGGACATATTTACTTGTACGATGCGCAAAGCGGACGTCTCAAGAATGCGATCACGCGCGGCGAATGGCTGGTGCACGACATTCACGCCGTGGAGGAGAAACGCCGTGAGATCTACTTCACCGCCGGTGGTCGCGAACCAGGACGCGATCCTTACTATCGTCATCTGTATCGTGCGAGCCTGGATGGGCGCGCGAACGCGAAGCTTCTGACCGAGCCCAACGCGGATCATCATTTCGATCCACAATCGATTCCGGTGCTGCGGCCCCTGGGAGCGGCCACGACCCTCACGTCACTGATCCAGCCGGCGGCCGGTGTTTTCGTGGACACCTGGTCCACGGTCGATCAGCCGCCCGTGAGTGTGCTGCGCTCCGCGCGCGACGGTCATGTGATCGCCGAGTTGGAGCGTGCCGACGCATCACGGTTGTTCGCGACTGGCTGGAAGCCGCCAGTGCGCGAGCGGGTCAAGGCAGCGGACGGCAAGACCGATCTCTACGCGGTCTACTATGCTCCGCAAGGCAAACGAGCGGACGAGAACAAACATCCGGTCATCGACGCGGCTTACGGCGGGCCGCAAGTCAGCATCACGCCACGCAACTTTCCTGCAGCTTACGGGACCTTCTGGGGCGGTACTCAAAGTGCGCTGACCCAACTCGGCTTCAGCGTTGTCACCGTGGATGGCCGAGGCACACCGGTGCGGTCGCGAGCATTTCGCGATGCTGGCTACACTGAATTCACTCAACTCGGCATCGATGACCACGTCGCGGCGATACGAGAGCTCGCTGGCCGACACCCGCAGATGGACCTCACGCGCGTGGGCATCTACGGCGGGTCCTGGGGTGGAACATTCTCCGCTCAGGCCATCCTGAGCAGGCCGGGTTTTTACAAGGTTGCCGTTTCAACCGCGGGCGTGTATGACTACGCCGCCATGTACACGGGCCAGTTCGACAATATGGTCGGCCCGCCCCTCTACGCCGATGGCACGCATCATCGCGGCAATCCCACCGAGTCCCCGGTCAACTGGTCCAAACTCGATATCACTCGTCTGGCCGACCGGCTGCAGGGCCATCTGATGCTCGTCTATGGCGACATGGATGAAAATGTTCCGTCGCATCAGGCCTTCCGGCTCATCGACGCGCTGATACGCGCTAATAAATCTTACGACTTGCTGTACGTGCCCAATCGCACCCATGCGGTGATTGGCCAGCCGTACGTCATCAAGCGCACCTGGGATTACTTCCTCGAGCACTTGCAGGGCGCGCAGCCGCTGCTGGATTTCACGATCGAGACGCGACCGGCCGACGCTCACTGACTCGGGCGCCTCTGTCCAAATTGGCTGGCCGATGTACCATTCGCGTCGTTGAGCGCTCGCGTGGCCCACCCCTAGACTGAAATTCAGGACTCGCCCGGGAAGCTTCATCCCCGGGCCGAGCCGCTTACTACAAACGCTTGGGGAGACTGCTCGTGCGTAACATCCACTTCGGCTTCATCGGTCTGCTGTCGGCAGGCTCGGTCCAGTTCGTGTACGCGGCCGATACGCCGCAACAGCCAGTGGGACTGGAGGAGGTCGTGGTCACGGCCAGCAAACGCGCCGAGAAGGTGCAGGACGTAGCTGCTTCGGTCACCGCACTTTCCGGCGATGCGCTGGCGCGCCTGAATACTCAGGACTTCGCGGACTACGCGGGTCTGGTTCCGGGCCTTTCGTTCCAAGGCGGCGGTGTCATCGGCCACAACCAGATCGTGCTGCGAGGTCTGTCCACCGGGTCGCTCCAGCAAGCCTCGACGGTCGGTGTCTATATCGACGATGTGCCGTTCGGCGCGACAGGGGGCCTGGCGAACGCCGCGGCGCTATCACCCGATCCCGATCTGTTCGACGTGGAGCGGATCGAGGTGCTCAAAGGGCCGCAAGGAACGCTGTACGGTGCCAGCACGCTGGGCGGCCTGATCAAGATCGTGCCGCGCGCGGCGGATACCGCTGGATTCGAGAGCTCCGTTCGCGTGAGCGGCAACGATGTGGCGGACGGATCGAATGGTTACGGCGCTCGCGGCATGGTGAACATGCCTTTCGCCGACGGTAAGGCGGCCGTGCGCGTCTCCGGCTTCTATCGGGACGATGCCGGGTTCGTCGACAACCTGGGAACGCAACGCGATGATGTGAACAGCGCGATCAGCCGCGGCGGTCGCGTGGCTGTGGCGCACAAACCGACGGACACCTTGTCCATCGATCTGAGCGCGCTCATCCAGACCGCGGACTCGAGTGGTCGCGGTTTCGAGCACGTCGATGCTCGCACGCTCGCTCCCATCGAGGGAGATCGCACGCAGCGCACGTTCTTCTCCGAACCCACCGAGATGAAATACGAGCTGTACAGTCTCAAGCTCACCTACGATCTCGGCTGGGCGGACGTCGTGAGCGTTTCCGGTTACGGCGTGATCGACGACGTCGGGAGCTTCGACTATACGCGCAACTATGGTCCGCTGTTTCCCATCGCCGACCTCGGCGTTGCGATCGACTTTGCGCGTCGCTCGGACAAGTACACGCAGGAAATCCGTCTCGCATCGACGCCGGATGAAGGCCGCCTCGATTGGCGGCTGGGGGTGTACTACACGTATGAAAAGAGCTTGTACGGTGCGCATCTCAATGCACGCTCGCTCACGACCGGGCAGCCCATGGCGGGCGTCGATCTGTATACCTTCGATCTGCATTCGCGCTATCGGGAAGCCGCGGGCTTCGGCGATGTGACGATTCGGCTCACTGACACTCTGGATTTCATCAGCGGCTTGCGTTGGGGCCGCAATCAGCAGGAGTACACGGCGCCCAACAGCGGTCTGCTGTCGGGGAATCCCTTGTACGGCGGTGAGTCCTCCGATTCATCCTGGACGTTCAATGAGACGCTGCGCTGGAAGCCGGTTGATGGCTTGATGAGTTACGTCACCGTGGCGAGCGGTTATCGTCCGGGCGGCCCCGCGGTCATTCCGCCGGGTGTCGCTGCCGCCGAGGCATTCGAGCCGGACACTGTCACCAACTACGAGATCGGCGTGAAGTCGGAATCGATGGATCGTCGTCTGCTGCTGAATGCTTCGGTGTTCCGGATCGATTGGGATGACATTCAGTTGAACACGCTCGCCGGCGGCTTCACGATTTTCGCGAACGGCGGCGAAGCGCGCAGTGAAGGTCTCGAGCTGGAGGCGCGCTTTGCGCCAAACGATGCGTGGTCATTCGGAGCTGCAGCGGGTTACACATCCACCGAGCTGCTCGACGACGCGCCGGACTCGGGCGGCGTGCAGGGAGATTCGCTGCCATTCTCGCCCGACTGGTCGGGTGCATTCATGGCGGAGTACAGCTTTCCCGTCGGGCCGAGCGCACGCGGCTATCTCGGGATGACCGCGCGCTATGTCGGTCAATCCATTTCCTCGTTCTCCAACAGCCGCACCAATATTCCGGCGCGGCTGCCGTCTTACACGCCAGTCGATCTGCGCGCGGGCTTGAGCTTCGATCGATGGGACGTCAACCTGAACGTTGACAATCTGCAAGACAAGCGCGGAATATCGGGCGTGCTGAATCGCCAGGTCATTCCCAATCAAGGGCTGCCGTCGGAGGCCACGCTCTATGCGCCGCGCACGATTTCACTCGCGGTCAACATGCACTTCTAAGGAACCCTGTTGCCGATGACCGGAGAGCGGACAGGCGCGCACGGCGGGTCGGCGCGCCTCGCTTGGTTGCGACGGGCCAAGCTCGAGCCGCCCGCCACGCTGGTCTCGCTGCTGGCCCGGCCGAACCTGCTCGAGCTTCTGAACGAGGGCACGGTTGCACGACTGACGCTCGTGCTGGCCGCGGCGGGTTTCGGCAAGAGCACCTTGCTCAGCCAGTGGCGTGAAGAACTGGTACGTCGCGGTACTCGCGTCGCGTGGCTCACCTGTGACGAAGAGGATTGCGACCCCGGTCGATTCTGCATCTACGTCGCCAACGCGCTGCACGCCGGCGGCGTACCGATGGATCCGCACACGCTCTCAGCCATCAATGGCGTGGACGAAGTGGATTGGATGCGTTTGCTCGCGCATCTGCTGAACGAAATCTCGGCAGTGCCAGGCCCGGTGGTGCTGATCCTCGATGATTTTGAGCGCACCGACACTCCGGAGATCAATCGACTCCTGGAATCCTTCCTGTCCGACATGCCGCACAACCTGCACCTGGCGTTGGCGTCGCGCGTCAGGCCGAATCTCTCGCTGGCAAAGCTCAGCGCCCGCGGTTTGGTGCGCGAACTGGACGGTGAAACGTTGCGCTTTTCCCGACACGAGCTACTCGATTTCTTCGGCCGCGCCGCGCCCGCAACCGATGTGCCGATGTTGGCGGAGCGCACGGAGGGCTGGCCTGTCGCCGTGCAGTTTGCGTTGCTGTGGCTTCGCAGCTCGCAGGATGCGCACTCACAATTGGCCACGTTCTCGGGACGCACGCGCCAGGTCGCGGCGTACATGGCCGAGCAGATCCTCGTGTCGATGCGTCCGGAGTTGCAACGCTTCCTCATCGAGACGTCGATTCTGGAGAACATCGAACGCCACGTGGCGGACGCCGTGCGTGAATCTCAGAACAGCCATCGACTGCTGGAGGAGATCGGCGCATTGGCTCCGCTCGTCAGCACGCGCTTCGAACCGGAGCGCACTTGCCGCCTGCACCCGCTGTTCGCCGAGTTCCTTCGTGATCTGCTGGCGCGTGAAGGCGCGGATGTCGTGCGTACGCTCTATGCGCGAGCCGCGAGGTACTACGCCGTCAACAATCAGCTCACCGCCGCCATGCGGCTCGCCTGCAAAGGAGAACAGGAGGAGCTGGCCGCTCGCTTCCTGCTCGATGCCGGCATATTCGGTGTCTATCTGCAGGATGGCGTGGCGCGACTGCGCACCGTCATGGGGCTGCTCTCCGATCGCATCATCGAAGCCAATCCGCGTCTCAGGCTTGGAAGCGTCCTGCTGATGGCGAAGGAGGGGCGGCTCCCGGAAGCGTGGGCTCTGCTGAAGCAGATTCGCGGCGCGGCGGGAGTGTCGCTCGATTCCATGGGATTTCCGACGACGCCGCTCGAGGCGGATCTGATCCTGATCGAAAGTATTTTCGAGAACTACCGTCATGTCCTCCCGCCGGAGGACTATGTGGCGGGGATCCAGCGCATGGTCTACTGCGGCGGCAACGACGGCATCTTCCTGAGCGTGCTTGAATCGGTGCTGGCGCATGTCTATCAGCGACGCGGCGATCTCGATAAGTCCGAGTTCGCGGCGCAGGCGGCGCTGGCGCGCTACAAGGTGCTGCATTCGAACTACGGGGAGCTCTCCACCGAGATTCACTTCGCTCTGAACGATGCCGCCCGCGGGCGGCTGGTCGCAACGGAGCGTAGATTGAACAGCACGTTGCGGCGAACGCAGAGAGATTTCCGCGCGGATGTGGGGTTGGCCGCCGGCTCCAAGGCCATTCTCGCCGACATCAGCTACGAGCGTAACGATCTGACCGGCGCCGGGCGCTTGGTCGAGCAGGCGGAAGACTGGCTGGAGAGCATCCAAGGCTGGTTCGATTTCTACGCGATGGGATATGGAACCGCCGCGCGTCTGGCGTTCTGGGCAAAAGGGTTGGATGCGGCACTGAGCGTGCTCGATCGCGCCCAACAAGCGTGCGTTCGCAACGGCCTGCGCTCGTTCGATGTGTGGCTGAATGCACTGCGCGTTCAGTTCCTGTGCGCTTCCGGAAACAAGGGGCGGGCCGGGCAATTGGCTGCTGCGTTCGAGCCGCTCGAGACATTGTTGAGGGATACGCACTGGCGACAGCGTGATGATGTGCTCGTGGCACTTGCCATGGTGGCAATCGAACACGGCGACACATCGGCTGCTCTAGACTTCGCGCAGCAGATGATGGCGCATGCGGCCACAGGCCCTCGTAGCGTGTCACTCATGCGCGCGCACTTGCTCGTTGCTTTGGCGGAGTGTGTGGAGCAGCGCGACGAGGCGGCCTTGCATTACGTCGAGGAGGCTTTGCGGCTCGGTTACCCGGAGAGCGTCATCCGCCCGTTCCTGGATTTCGGGCTGGTCGGCCGGGCTGCGATCGAGCGGCTGCTCGCACAGGCGTCACAGCGCGCGGAATCGGAAGGTCATCGCGCGTTCGCCTCGCAGGTCTTGCAGGCCATGCGAGCCGACTCCGTCGTCGTCGATACTCTGACGCTCACCGCCCGTGAGTCGCTCATTCTCGAGGAGCTGTCGAAGGGCGCGACCAACAAGGTGATCGCGCGCCGGCTGAGTCTGAGCGAACGCACCGTCAAACTGCTGCTGGCCCACCTCTTCACGAAGCTCAATGTCACGCACCGCCGGGCTGCCGCCACAGAGGCGCGGCGGAGGGGCTTGTTGCCAGACGTGATGCACTGATTCGAGCCCGGGCCACGTCGGGTGGCCAATTCTCGCGACCAATGTCCTATCGCCAGGGTTGAACGTCCGGCGACCCGGGCGGCAATCTCCGGGCAGTTGTTTCTGCTCTCGATACCGTTCGACCATGGCGACATCGTATTCCGTTCCTCCCGCCGCCCAGCAGGGCCCCAAACCCATCGCATCCTCGAAGCTTGGTGTCTGCAGCACCGACAACAACATCGTCACCGGCGTCGTGCTGGACGTGTTGAAGCGCCGCGGCAACGCTGTGGATGCAGGCGTTGCCGCCGCACTCGTGCAGGCTGCCATCGAACCGTCCATGACCAACTGCTCGGGCACGGTGGCGGCTCTGTATTGGGAACATGCGACGCGCGACATCCATCAGCTCGATTCCATGGGCAGGCTGGTGCCGCATCTGCCGCCGTTCCGGCCCGTGCCGCCGAATATCGGGTCTTACTGTCCGCCGGGCACGCCAGCTCCGATGGCGTGCGTTCCCGGATTCATGCCCGGGCTCGGAGAGCTGCATCGCCGTTTCGGCTCGCGCCCCTGGGCGGAACTGTGCGAGTACGCGATCGAGCTGGCGGAGGAAGGTCACATCGTCACGTCGTTCGAGTACGGCGTTCACGTCTGGGGCCAGCGCTTCGTCACATATTTCGAAGAAGGGCAGGCGCTGTACTGTCCGAAAGGGTTTCTCGTTCCCGTCGGAGAACGATTTCGCAATCCCGCGCTGGCGGAAACTCTGCGGCGGACGGCGAAGGAAGGACCCGAGTGGTTCACGACGGGCGGGTGGGCGCGCGACTTCGTCGCCACGGGAAATCGCATGGGGTGGGGCGTTGCGCTTGGCGACCTCGTTGCCAATCCACCGCGCTGGCAAGAACCGTTGCGATACAAACACCGCGGGCGCGAGATCGTGCAGCTCGCTCCTCCGGAGCGTCAGGCACTGTATTGCTCGCTGATCCTCGGCGTCCTGAAGTCGCTCCGCTATGAAGAGATGGAGCCGCTGTCCACCGATGCATTGTGGGCGATGAGCCACGCCATGCGCTGGGCCGAGCGTGATTGCGGCTATTTGCACGATCCGGACATCTTTCACTCACCAGTCGATGTGCTGATGGATGGCGCCTACCACGAGACGGTTGCCCGCATGCTCCAGCACAGCCGGCCGAAAGTGGACCTGAGCGAGCATCTCAGAGTCAGTCGCGGATCATTGCGTGCTGGCTCCAAGGGAACGATGGAGATGAAGCAGCCCGCGGGGAGTTGCGAGCTCAGCATCGTCGATCGCAACGGCAACTGGCTGCAGATGATGAACACTCTGCAGAGCGGAGGAATTCCTGGCGCGGTCGTCGGCGGCGTTCCGATGGTCGGCTCGCATGCGGCGGTCGGCAGCATGGGCTCCACCATCCATGGGCTGAGCCTCACCGGATGGCTGCATGAGCGGGCTCGCATTCGCTCGGTGATGGGTTGCACCCTGGTGCTCGAGGATGGCGCACCTATTCTGGCCCTCGGCACGCCGGGCAAGCCGGATTGCGCGGTCGTCCAGGTGCTGAGCCATGTGCTCGATCATGGGCTCGATGTTGCCCGCGCCATCGACATGCCTCGCATGCTGCCGCTCGGCGACAACTTCGATCTGACCATAGAGAACCGGATCCCGGCGAAGTCGCGCGAGGGACTGGAACGCCTCGGCATCGAAGTCACGGCAATCGCGCCGTATGAATTTCATCTGGGCTCCTTTCAGGTGTGCCAGCGCGATCCGGCGAAAGGAGAGCTTCGCGCTTTCGCCGATCCTCGACGCTGCGGCGTGGCCGGTGGTCTGGCCTGACGATGCTCGCCGGACAGCCGCGCGGCTTCCTTGCAATTCTCCTCACCGAGATCTGGGAGCGTTTCAGCTTTTACGGAATGCGGGCGTTGCTCGTGTTCTATCTGGTACGCCACTTTCAACTCACGGAGTCCGACGCGGTCGGCGTGTACGCGAGCTATGCGGGTCTGCTGTATCTGACGCCGATCGTTGGTGGCTACGTCGCGGATCGCATCCTTGGCCTGCGCACCGCCGTCATCGCCGGAGCGTTGCTCATGACGGCGGGCCAGTTCGCGATGACTTTCGAAGATAGCGGCCTGGCGGTGGTATATCTCGCGCTGTCTCTGAATGCCGTGGGCAACGGCTTGTTCAAGCCGAGTCTCTCGACGTTGCTCGGCTCGCTCTACGATAAATCCGATTCGCGGCGGGACGCCGGGTTCACGTTGTTTTTCATGGGCGTCAACGTCGGCGCGGCGGCTGCCGCACTGGTGTGCGGATATCTCGGTGAAGTGTACGGTTGGCGTTACGGCTTCGGTGCGGCCGGTGTCGGAATGCTCGGCGGCCTCGCCGTCTTCTGGCTGCATAGTCCCGCCAAGGGCGATCAGTATCTTTCGCGCGAGGTTCCGGCGTCCCATCGCGCCACCACAGGCGTTGTCGTTGTTTTGGCGCTGGTTGCTAGTTGGTATCTGCTGCAGAACCGTCAGCTCGTTGGCATCCTGCTTGCCGTAGGCTGCGTCGTCACGCTTGCCGTGCTCGTTTGGGCCGCGGTCACGCGACTGAATGCTGACGAGCGCACGCGAGTGTTCACTCTGCTGGGCTTCGCCGCTGTCTCGGTGCTCTACTGGGCACTCGAGGATCAGTCCGCGACTTCGATCAATCTGCTAACGCATCACTTCGTCGACCGCGATGTGCTCGGACTTACTGTGCAGGCTTCGCAATATCTCGCGCTTGGTCCGCTGTTCATCATCGCGCTCGGCCCGGCAGTTGCCTCGTGGTGGCAGCGATTCGAGTTACGCGGCGGCGCTACGGGCTCGGCTGCGAAGTTCGCAGTCGGTATGTCGTCGCTCGGTATCGGATACCTCCTACTCGCTGCGCCGGCTTTGCTCGGTACGGATGCGGAGCGGATGTCCGCGTGGTGGCTGATCGTCTCGTATCTGTTTCACGCTCTCGGGCAATTGTGTGTCGTGCCGATCTGCCTGGCGCAAGTCACATTGCTGGCGCCGACGACCTGGGTGAGCGTGCTCATAGGCGTTTGGTACTTGTCGGTTGCGGTTGGAATTGCACTGTCGGGCTCGGTGGCACAGCTCGCGCTAACCGCGGAATCGGGCCAGAGCACGTTGGGCGGATATGGAATCGCGTTCCTGGCCATGGCCGTGTCCTGCCTGCTCGTGGCCGTCGGCATGAAGATGTTCTCGGGGAAAGTTCGAATGATCGAAGACAAGCAGCGCCATGCGCGTGGCGACTCGGCCAAGGTTGAATCCGGTGGCATTGCCGTGGAGCGCCAGGCGGTGTGCTCATGAAGCCGTTGACGACCGTCGAGGTACTGGAGCGTCTGATCGGTTATCCGACGGTCTCCAGGGATTCCAATCTCGCTCTGATCCATTGGGTGCGGAATTATCTGGAGGACTGGGGCGTGCAGTCGCATCTGGTGCCCAACGAGACCGGCACCAAGGCGAACCTGTTCGCCACCATCGGCCCGCCCCTTGAAAGTGGCCTCGCGTTCTCAGGGCACACCGATGTCGTGCCGGTGGACGATCAGAACTGGAGCTCCGATCCCTTCGTGATGCGCGCGCACGGCGGAAAGTTCTACGGCCGCGGCACGTGTGACATGAAAGGCTTCATCGCCACCGCCTTGGCCTTGGTGCCGCGACTGTCACGAATGACGCTGAGCCGACCCGTACACCTGATGCTCTCCTATGACGAGGAAATCGGGTGCGTCGGCGCGCCCTCCATGATCGCGCAGATGAGCGAGCAGAACGTACGCCCCGGCGCGGTGATCGTCGGCGAGCCGACGGGAATGCAGGTCGCCAATGCTCACAAAGGCATGTGCATGAGCCGCACTCGAGTGACGGGTACCGCGGCTCATTCCAGCCAGACTCATCGCGGCGTGAGCGCTGTGATGATTGCCGGTGAGCTGATCGCACGCCTGGGCCTGCTCGAGCGCGAGCTGCAATCGAAGCGGTCTTCAGACGCCGGGCTCGTGCCGCCTTATTCGACACTCGCAGTGAACACCATCGAAGGTGGAACGGCGATGAACATCCTCGCATCGAACTGCGAGTTCACGTGGGAGTTGCGAGCGCTGCCCGGCGACGATCGGGCGAAGCACGGCGCCGCCTTCGAGGCAATGTGCGAGGCTGTAGTCAGCGAACTTCGTCGTGAGGGGCGCGAATGCAGCGTGACGACGGAAATCCTTGCCGATGTTCCACCGCTCGACGGGGCAGGCGGCGCTGCCGAGGCGCTGGCTCGCTCGGTGTTGCGGCTCTCGGGGCCCTCCATTGCCGTGCCCTTCGGAACAGAAGCCGGGCAGTTTCAGCAGGCCGGCTGGTCATCCGTGGTCTGCGGCCCCGGCTCGATCACTCAGGCGCACCGGCCCGATGAGTTCGTTGTCGCCGCCGATCTCGAGCGATGCGAACATTTTCTTCAGCGGGCCGTGCAGGCGCACTGCGTCGATCAAAGCGGCGCGTGATGGGCTGAGCTTGCTGCTACTTGCCGCTAGAAGCCCAGTCCATGTTGGCGATACCAGCGCGAGCTCCGCGCGTATGCGTGAGGGGCAGCGCAAGGCGAAGCAGATTCCTTCTGCGGACGCGTCATCGGGACAATTCGCCGAGAATGTTTGGGCTTCTCGATTCCGCTCTCGAAAGCGCATCTGCACTCGGTCGCTTGCACACGAGCCGTTGAGATGAGGTTGATGTGAATCACAGGTGGGCGCGTAGAGAAGATCGGTGGCTCTCGGATCGCCTGATCAAGAACTCCTCGGAGGACAGCAGACCAGCCGCCAGGTCGCCGACGCGCTCTCGCTATAAAAAGGAAAGTCGTAGATGCGACAGCGAGTCTTAGCTCGCACTCGCGGATTCAACAGATTAATCAACTCGCTAGTGATCGTTCCCTCAGCTTGCGGATGCTGTCGAACAATTGCACCGAACGTCCGTCAGATCTCATATTTAGCAGAGCCATGGGCGTGGCCACCGCGGATCGAGCAACGTCTGGCGTTCGAGCCCGCGCAGATTCAACAGCGGATTGTCTCAGCGGAGCGTGATGGTCGCGGCGAGGCAGAGCGCGGGAATTGCAATAGAGTGCGACGTACGCAGTTGCAGCCACGCGACCTGAAGGGCATTCATCCAACACTCGCTGCAGTTCAGCCGTATTGATACCGACGCGAGTGCGCTACCGAGTCCTCCTGTCAGGTCTAACGAGAACGGCGACGAACGCGTAGGCCGCATGAAGCATCGGCGTGTCCAGCGCCGTTAGCAGATGGCTTAGGCACTGCCGCAAGTTACGCGAACGGTTTCTATTCGAGCCGTTGCAGATTCCGGAACGCCGGGTTGCCGCGGTGGCAGCTTGTTGGCCCCTGGGTCGGCCTGAAATCCTTCGTGAAGGAGGACCGAACCATGCTGCCAAGATTCATCAACCGCGTCACAACCACGCCGCCGCTCGGACCGGGTTTCGGAGGCGACCGCCACAAAGCTGCGCTGGTGATCGCCCCAGGCGATCTGCTCGCCACGGATCCATTCTTTCTGATGGCGGACGACAACATCACAACCAGCGGCCCGTTTGGAGAGGCGCATCCTCATGCCGGGCTGGAAACCGTCACCTTCATGCTCCGCGGCACCATGGAGGACACAGGTGGACGCCTGACCGAAGGTGATGTGGAGTGGATGACTGCCGGTAGCGGCATCGTCCATGCAGAGCATGCGACCGTGTCGACGGGAATGCGTTTGTTGCAACTCTGGCTGCTTCTTCCCGAACGCCAGCGGAACATGGCTCCGCGCGTGCAGATTCTCAGACGCGACGAGATGCCAGTACGCCGAGAGAATGGCGTCGTAGCAACCATTTACAGCGGCGAGTCGGGCGGTGTCACAGCATTGACGAAGAATGCTGTTCCCGTGACATTGATCGACGTGCGGCTCGGGGCCGACGCTGAGTTCGAGCAGCAGTTACCGGCATCGTACAACGGCTTTGTCGTGGTCATCGAAGGCCAGGTAGACGCTGGTGACCCTGCAACGGTTCTTACCACCGGACAGGTCGGCTGGACGAATCCTTCGAAGGGTGAAGGCGTGAGCGCGCTCGTGTTGAAAACGGGGAGCTCGGCAGCGCGCGTCCTGCTATACGCAGCGCAGCCACAGAATATCTCGGTGGTCGCGCAAGGTCCGTTCATCGCAGGTTCCACAGAGGAACTCGTCGGATACTACGCGGCATATCGCCATGGCAAGTTCCCGCATGCCGGAAGCATGCGTCCACAAGTTGGCAGCTCTGAAGAAACACCGATGGCGGTGAGCCCATGGAGGAACACATGAGGCGCCTCGCACAGGCCGCCGTACTTCAGGAGAAGGGCGGAGATTTCGTCATCAGGCAGGTCGAGATCGAGCAGCCGCGCGGCGACGAGGTGCTCGTCCGCATGGTCGCCACAGGGATCTGCGCGACCGATGCGCATATTAAACAACAGCTGATGCCGACTCCTCTGCCTGTCATCCTCGGCCATGAAGGTGCTGGTGTCGTCGAGAGCGTCGGATCGGCGGTGACTCACCTGAAGCGCGGGGATCACGTCGTGCTCTCGTACCACTCATGCGGACAATGCAAGCCGTGCCTGTCGCGCCACGCGGCGTATTGCGACCATGTATGGGATGCGAACTTCGCCGGTGCGAGGCTCGACGGTACGGTGGGCGTGAAAGGGCGCGGCATTGACAATCTTCACGCTCATTTCTTCGGTCAGTCCTCGTTCTCGACCTACGCACTCGCGCACCAGCGCAATGCCATCAAGGTGCCCGACGATGTTCCTCTGGAGTTGCTCGGGCCGCTGGGCTGTGGCTTCCAGACCGGGGCCGGCGCGGTACTGAAGGCTATGAAGGTTCCGGTCGGAGCGACCATTGCCATCTTCGGCGTCGGAGCGGTGGGGCTTGCGGCGATCATGGCGGCCAAGGTTGCCAACGCGGCAACGGTCATCGCCATCGATATCAACGCCGAGCGGTTGCAGATCGCAGCCGATCTCGGAGCAACGCACGTAGTTAACGCGCGTGAGAAGAATGACGTTGCCGTCGCGATCAGGAACATCGTGCCCCGCGGCGTGGAGTTTGTCCTCGACACCAGTGGTCGCAGAGAGAATCTGAACGCCGGCATCGGCGCCCTCGCCGCTATGGGGCACTTTGGATTCGTGGCCTTCAACGAGCGCTCCGGTGCCGTCGTGGATGCGTCACGCTTGACCCTCGGGCAGACGCTTCAGGGAATCATCCAGGGTGACGCTGTCTCGGCGCTCATGATCCCGGAATTGATCGGACTGTATCGAAGCGGCCGCTTTCCGTTCGATCGACTCATCACCTTCTACGACTTCGCCGACATCAACCGGGCGTTCGACGACGCCGCAGCGGGGCGCGCCATCAAGGCAGTCCTGCGTTTCGACCAATACTAAGGAGTGACGAAATGTGTAACAACCATCAGAAACCGATTGCGGCCACCGACACGCCCGCGTTCTTCGGCATCGACCACTACGGGTTCCCGGAGGCCGGCGAACACCCGGCGGATCCCCCCGGCTACTACCCCGCCTACTTCAAGAGCCAGCGCTTTCAGAAACTCGGCTACCACGTGGAAGAGCTTCGTGGCGGATTCTACTGGGTCACGAGCGGTGGCTATGACGCAGCGTTCGTGGTAACCGAGGATGGAGTCATCGCCATCGACGCGCCGCCCACGCTGGGCGAGAACATGTTAGCTGCGATCAGTGAGGTCACTGACAAGCCGGTGACGCATGTCATCTACAGCCACTGGCACACCGATCACATTGGCGCCGCGTCGGTATTTGGACCGAACGTCGAGATCATCGCCCACGAGATCACCAAAGAATTGCTCGAGCGATTCCCCGATCCGAACCGACCGATCCCGACCATCACGTTCGACAAGGAATACACACTGATGGTCGGTGGCGTGACTCTGCAGCTGTCGTACAAGGGCGAGAATCATTGCCCCGGCAACATTTTCATCTACGCACCGGCGCAGAAGGTGCTCACCGTCATCGACATCATCAGTCCCGGCAGCGCCACGTTCATGCATTGCGACGCCTCGCAGAACATCACCGGCTGGTATCAAGCTCAACAGCAGATCATGGAGTATGACTTCGACTTTCTCGTCGCCGGTCACCACATGCAGTACGGCACGCCGGCGCTGGTCAAGTTGTCGATCGAATACTTCAAAGATGTTCTGGATGGGGCGCAGGCAGCGGTGGAACGCTTCACCCGCTCGGACGCGCTCGTGAGCATCCTGGGCGGGGCGGGCTGGGACCGGGTGTTCGTCGGCACCGAGAACTGGATCAACTCGATGACCAACTATGCAACGAAATACGTACTGGAGAAGAAGACCAGCAACGGACAGCTATGGTCGGAGCGGCTCGCCGGAGTGACGACGCAGACGAAGTACCACGCCTACACGGTGCTCGAATCGATTCGTCTGGAACGGCCGCGGCCCAACTACCGTTTGCGCGGGGAGAACGCGCCGCCGTTTCTCGCTTGAATGGTGGAGCTTGCGGCACGTGAACTAGCGCAGCGATATCACCTCGCGTTTCTCTACGAGGAAGTCGATCAATGCGCGTACCTTCGATGGCATGTGCTCCCGTGATGGCGAGTACAGGTAGAAGCCGGCGTGGCTGTGACTCCAATTGCGCAGCACCCGAACGAGGCGACCCTCGGTCAGGTGCTGCTGAATCGCGATGTCGAGGAGCTGGATCAGTCCGATTCCCTGGAGCGCCGCTCGCGTCATGCTCTCATCGTCGTTGGTCGTGAAGTTGCCTGCCACTGCCTGGGTGAAATGACGCCCTTTCTTACCGGGCTCGTTGAAGTCCCATTCGCGAACAGCACCGCTACCCGAATATCGGTAGTTGATGCAGTTGTGCTGAGCCAGGTCCTCGGGAGTCTTCGGCACGCCGTGCCGATCGAAGTAGGTTGGTGAGCCTACAACCGCCATCGACAGCGCCGGGCTGACTGGAACGGCGACGACGTGCTCCGCAAGGCTGCGCCCGAGGCGCACGCCGACGTCGCTGCCATCGGCAATGATGTTCGAGAGCGAATCGTCCATGATCAATTCGAGCTTGACCTGCGGATAGCGCGCGTGGAAATCGGCCAGGTGCGGTTCCAAGAGCACCCGCGCCGCCAGGCGCGATGTGTTGACTCTGAGCAGGCCGGATGGAGCGCCCGCCGCGTCACTCAGATTTCGGACTGTATGTTCGATCTCGCCGAGCGCGGGTCGCAGCGTGTCGAGCAGCCGCTGGCCTGCCTCGGTCAGGGACATATCGCGAGTCGTGCGGTAGAGCAGCCTCACGCCCAACTGGCGCTCCAGAGCCTTGAGATTCTGCGACAGGGCGGCCCGTGACACGCCCATCTCTTCCGCTGCGCGCGTGAAGCTGCGGTGCTGGGCGATGTGAGCAAACCATGCGAGTGACGGAAGCAGGGAGGGATCCATGGCTCGATTGTAAACGCGCGCTTACCACTGATGTGTCCATTGTGGGCTTCTGGATGCTCAATGCAAAGCGTAACGTGGCAGCGAGCATCGACAAGGATCTACCCATGTCGATTCGCCTGGACGACGTCGACCATTCCGAGGTGGATGCAGTCAGCAGTCGAGACCCGCGCTGCTCGTCCTTTCCCCATTGATAAACATTCTGGAAATATGACATGTCGATTAAACAACTGCGTGTAGGAATCATCGGTGCGGATACCAAGGCGAGCTGGGCAGGCGCCTCTCACATCCCGGCGATTCGTGCGCAACCGGGGCTGGTTCTAGCGGCAGTGGCAACCCGTCACGAAGCGAGCGCCAAGGCTGCTGCGGAGACGTTCGGTGCCGAGCGCTGGTACGCAAATCCTTACGAGCTCATCCGTGACGACAGTATCGATCTCGTTACCGTCGCGGTGAAGGTTCCCGCACACCGGGAGCTGGTGCTCGCCGCCTTGGAGGCGAAGAAGGCGGTGTACTGCGAGGCCCCGCTCGGTTCGACCTTGGCCGAGACGCAGGAAATGGCCGGCGCGGCAGGGTCGCTGCATACAGCAATTGGATTGCAAGGGCGACTAAACCCTTCCGTGCGTCGCGCCGCCGAGATTGTCGCTTCCGGCAGGATTGGCAGGCTGATGTCTGCGTCTGTAAGAGCGACGACCTTCGGGTTCGGTCCGCAGTCCCCAAGTGCCTATGATTACTTCAACAAGGCTGCGTCCGGCGCGAGCTTTCTGACGATCACGACGGGTCACGTTCTCGACGTCGTCGAAGCGGTCCTTGGGAATATCACAGAGGTCGATGCGCGCACGGATCTCCTGTGGCCGGAAATTCAGTTGATCGACACCGGTGGAACTTCCGTCCGAGAGATCCCTGATCACGTTGATATCATCGCCAAGACAGCGCTCGGTGCTAACGTGTCTGTGCAAGTGTTGGCCGGTGTCCCGGAGGCTGACGCGCACTTCGTCCTGGATATTCGAGGCTCGACAGGCTCTCTGAAGCTGACAGGCAACCATGCCGCCGGCGTGCAGGTCGGCGACCTGGTTCTGTCGGCCAGCGTGGAGTTCGCGGCGCCCGAGGTGCCGCTCGCATCGGGCGTTGGTCCGACAGCGGCGGATTTCTGGAAGGGCGCCGCCATCAATGTCGGCGAAGTGTATGGCAGCCTGGCACGCGATATTGCAGCGGGTACCTTCCAGACCCCAGGGTTCGCGCACGCTGTTCACAATAGCCGACTCGTTGCCGTGGTGGAGCGTGCTGCCCGCACGGGCGAGCGCCAGCGAAACCTGGGCTGATGTTCGTCTGATCGCGTAATGATCAATCCGCAGCAGGGCACTGCGATCTCACCGGTTCAGATCTCTCGTTCGAACCTTTCGCTCAGAAAATTCACGAGCGCGCGCACGCGGGCGATGCCCGCGCGCGCAGGGGGCATTAAGAGATGGAGATCAGCCCCCTCGCGGGGGAATGCTGGAAGGACGAATTCCAGTTCGCCTCGCTCGATCAGCTTTTGCACCATGAACATCGGCAGGACCCCAACGCCGAGTCCAGCGCGCACTGCCGTTAGCAGCATCTCGCCATTGTCGGTATGAAATCGCGAGTTGACCCGAACATTCTCCCATCCATCCGGTCCCTCGAAGCGCCATTGCGCACTACCGTAGGTGTACAGCACGGCATCGTGCGTAGCCATGTCAACAGGCTTGGCCGGACGGCCGCGGGCATCAAGATAGGCGGGGCTGGCGATCACAGCCCAACGAACCTTCGCAAGCTTGCGCGTGATGAGATTGGAGTCCGGGAGACTCCCAATCCGTACGGCCAGATCATAGGATTCGGTGATCATGTCAGCCTGGCGGTCCTCGAAGCGGACGTCGAGTTGAATACGCGGGTGCAGGACTGCAAAGTCCGCCAGCAGCGGGGCGAGACAGACCTCGCCGAAGGCCACCGGCACGGATACTCGCAACTGGCCGGACACTTCGGTTGCCGACTTCTTGACCGCCTCTTGGGCGGACTCCAGTTCCGCCAGACCGGAAGATGCGCGGGCATGATAATCGCGGCCGATGTCGGTGAGCGTCGTGCCTTTTGGCGTGCGCGCCAGCAACGCGGCTCCCAGCACATCCTCAAGACGACTGATGCGGCGGCTTACGATCGACTTCGCCAGGCCGAGGCTCGCAGCGGCAGTCGCAATGCTGCCAGTCTCAACCACGCGAACGAACGCGATCACGTCCAAGAGGTCGACAGTCGCGGGTTCCTGCATCAGCAACTCCAGGTTTCATCTCTGAGATCTATTGCAACACTAAGGGATGAGTATCTTTAAAGAAAGGGTCACGCACGCACCGTCCGCTTTCACCCTTGACCTGTTCTGTTTGCCTGGAGACCGATCATGAATACTGCTGCAGAGAATTACGGACCCGGTGAAGTCGTCGGCCATGACTATCACATTGAGGAGCCGCGTGATGGCGCGCACGAGATCACCGAGGTCTTGATCGAGTACTTCCAGGACGTGCTCGATGGAGCGCAGGCGGCGGTGGACCGCTTCTCCCAATCGGATGCGCTGACCTGCGTTTCGGACGGGGCGGGCTGGGAGCGGATCTTCAACGGCACTGAAAGTCGGATCAACATGATGGCGAATTTCGCCACCAAGTACGTGTTCCAGAAAAAGAGCAGTAACGGCCAGCTGTGGTCGGAACGACTTGCCGGCGTGACCACACAGACCATGCACCACGCATACACCGCGCTGGAATCGATCTGCCTGCGCGACGAGAACCGACCGCCGTCGCTCCCCTGAGCGCGAGCATCGCTCCACACGATCGACGGTGCGTTCGTCGCGTGATTCGACGCTGATCGACATGCTGAGCAGGTCGGCGATGCCGGGATGTCATCGTCGACCAGACCCTGGCAATCCCTATCCGTAAGACTCAATCACGAAGAGGTATGAACAATGAACAGACGGTCTTTGCTCCGGAGCGTGCCGGGAATGATGCTCTCGGGGGCGGCGCTCTCCGCGTCCGTTCAAAGCATGTCGTTGGCGCGCTCGCAGCAGGCATCGACGGGCACGATCGCGGGTCTGCCCCAAGGTGCAAGCAGCCGTTTCGCGCAAGTCAACGGTGTGCGTCTTCACTACGTGACGATGGGCGAGGGTCCTCTGGTGTTGCTGCTTCATGGCTGGCCGCAAACGTGGTTCGCCTGGCGCGATGTCATGCCGGCGCTCGCGAAGCGCTTTACCGTCGTGGCGCCGGATCTGCGCGGGGTGGGGCTTTCCGAATGTGCCTCGACGGGATACGACAAGCGAACGATCGCCCAGGATCTGAGTGCTCTGATTGCTCATCAAGGTGCGGCTGGCGCCCACGTTGTGGGTCATGACATGGGCGGCAAAGCGGCTTACGTGCTCGCGCATTTGGAACCGAAGATTGTTAAGAGCCTCGTGCTGGTTGATTGTCTCCTGCCGGGTACGGAGAACATGGACGCGTTGCGCGGTGGCGCCTGGCACTACGGATTTCACATGGCGCCCGACATACCGGAGTTGCTGACCCAGGGGCGAGAGCGCGATTACATTCGCGCGCAGATCAAAGCATGGTCTTACCGGAAAGATGCGATCACCGAATCATCGATCGATGAGTATGCGCGGCACTACGCGGGTCCCGGGAGAATGACGGCCGGCTTCAACTACTATCGCGCATTGCGCGAGGATGTGCCGTTTGTCGCTTCGCTGCGCGGTCGTCGGCTCCCTATGCCGATCATGACGATTGCGGGCGAGCATAGCGCCGGTAACAAGCTCGCCGACTCGCTTCGCAATGAAGCCCGCGATCTGGCGAGCGTGATCGCCCCCGACAGCGGTCATTTCGTCGCAGAAGAGGTGCCGGACTTCTTTGTCGCGACGCTCGGAGAGTTTTTAGCGAAGCAGGCTGCTATCTGACTTCGGTCTTTAGCAAGATGCACCGCAGAGTACCGCCACGCTAGCGGACACGGCAGAGCGACCGTCGCTGATGTTGCACGCAGAGTCGGTTGCCAAAGCATCAGTTACTACGTGCAGTGCTGTGCGGCTGCCATCATCAACATGATAGCTCCTAGGGCGCCCTTGATCATACCTTGGCATCAGCCTTTGGCCGAACCACAGGAGATTTGACCGAGGTGGCTGCGAGCGTCGGGATTCTCACCCAGTTTCGCGATAGAACGATCGCAGCCCCTCCCTGTAAAGCGCTAGGTTTTAGGTGAGCGTACCCCCATCAACCGTCAGGATGGTGCCCGTAATCTGGCGCGCGGCATTCGACGCAAGAAATGCGACCGCAGCTGCCACGTCTTCCGGCTCGCCATACCGCCCCAGTGGGATCAACGCCCGCTGGAAATCACCGAACTCGCCTTCGGCCGGGTTCATTTCCGTATTCGTTGAACCAGGCTGCACCAGATTGACGGTGATATCACGAGGGCCCAGTTCGCGTGCCAAACCTCGCGTCAATGATTGGAGGGCGGATTTTGTCATCGAGTAAACCGTCGACGGCCCAACAATTCGCTCGGCGCCGGCAGAGCCGATCGTGATAATGCGCCCCCCGGCAGTGAGGTGGGGCATGGCCGCCTGCGATGCCAGGATCGGAGACCGCGCATTGACGGCAAAGAGCGCGTCGATCTCCTCGACTGTGAAGTCTGCGACGTCCTTGTAGGTAGCGATCGCGGCGTTATTGACGAGGATATCAAGGCCCCCGAGGGCTTTCACTGCCTCGTCCACCGAGCGCGCAATTGCAATCGGATCTGCGCTATCGGCCTGAATTGCAACGGCGGCACGGCCCTTGCTCTTTATCAATTCCACCACCTTTGCCGCACGATCGGCGGAATGCGCGTAGGTGATGGCAACGTTTGCGCCTTTTTCCGCCAGCGCAACTGCGATAGCCGCACCAATCCCGCGTGACGCTCCGGTTACAAGTGCGCGTTTTCCAGTCAGCTCAGTCATCGAATATTCCTTCCTCAGTGTTTGCGCGACGGTCCGCGCTGCTATGGTTTCGTTTCCTGACAAATGCTTGGGCGCATAGCGAGTGACCAAGCATTGCCGTTCGCGTTGCGGCTGCGTGGGTATGAGCCCAAGTGACGCAAGCGCAGGTAATTAAACGTGAGTCCAATGCGCCTCGAGTTCACGCGCGACATCGGCCGGCCGCTCTATCGTCGGCCAATGCGAGCTGCGCAGCTTCACGACGGCGCGTGCGTGTGTGGCATTGCCGAGCTCGTCGGCGAAGCAGGACGGGAGGCGACCCGTGAGCAGGCAGCCCCAGTCATGACTGACCAGATCTACGGGTTCGCCGATCTCATCGATCCCGTGGGTGTCAGGTACGCCGTGGACGAGGACTGCAGGCATGTCGCGATCTCCTGGTGATTTGTTATCAGGAGAATAGGGATTTGGGAGCGTAGCGGAAGCCGGCGCTGGAGAAACCCAGCGTTGCCATTAGCGGAACCCTCGCCAGCGTTCGCGCAGACGGCGACCACGTGAACGGGCGCTAGTGCCTTGACAACAATTCCGGGATTTAGATCAAGCCTCCGCCGATCGCGACGTCGAAGCCTTCCGCAACCAAGTCGACTCTGTTGCCACGGGAAGTCTGGACGTTGCGTTCGTTGCTGGAATCGAGACCACTCTTGGTTGCCAAGTGCGCGAGTTATGGCGCGAAGCTGTCATTGTCGCGCTCCCTGAGGCGCACTCGCTCGCCGAGCAAGGTGCAATCGAGTGGGACGATATTCGCGCTGAAACCTTCGTGGTCTCGCACCGCCACGGCGCAGCGATGGAAGAATGCCTGATCGCAAGATTGACCGATGGCGATCAGCGTACGCGGATCGACGTCCACGACGTATCCGATGCCAGCATGTTTGACCCAGTCACAATGGACTATGGCATCACCCTCACTTACGAGTCTTCGGTTAGAGGCGAGATCGGTGGCGTGATCCCGGCGGCTTGCCGGAGAGGCCGGCGCGCTTCCATCATCGGTGGTCTGAGTTGACTACGCTGAGCGGGACAGATGCTGGCGATGACCCGTTTCAGTGGCCTGTGTGATCGCCTCGAGCACCCGGTGACGATCGAGCGCGACCGCGAAGTCCGGCGCATCTGCAGTTCCGTCGCGGAGGTCGGCGGCGAGCTGGGCGTAGAGGCGGGCGACACCCGCCGCGGGCGCTTCGAGTTGCAGGTCGGGAGCCGCATATACGGGTGGGACCTGTAGCTGCTGGACAGGCTCGCTGCCCCGGCGCAACGTAATGGTCACATCGCCGAAGTGGATGTAGCCCGACGCCGTCTCCACGTGCAGACTGCCTTCCGTGCCCTGAATCTCCCATACCATCGCCGAGCCGGCGGGCTGCCCGGCACTGTAGTGCAGCGAAGTGACGATCCCGCCTTCGAGAACGCCGGCGACGATGATCTCGTCCGGCGCGTCCTTCGGGAGGGACGCGCCATCCGAGAGGCGGACGCCGTCGCCGCGCTGATTGGCGACGATGGCGGACAGGCTCTCGAATGCGCCGAGTACGTGCGCGAGCGGTTGGAGCGCGTGGCCGAGCATGATGCTTTGAAGCGTGGCGCCATTCTCTGCGCGAGCCATGTACTCGAACGGCGGGTCATATCGGCCGACCCACATGTCTTCGTTCAGATGCGCTCGGATGCTCGTGCTGAGCGGCATGCCGATCACGCCTTGCCGGACGAGGTCGTGAAGGTAGCGGATCGGCGGGTGCAGGCCGCCCTGCAATCCAATGACCGTGCGCAGCCGCCGTTCGCGGGCAAGCCCCTCCAGCGCTTCGGCTTCCGATAGGTTTCGCGCGAGCGGCCATTCGCAATAGACCATCTTGCCCGCGGCGAGCGCGTCGGAAACGATCTGCTTGTGCTCGGGCACCTTAACCGCAACCACCACCAAGTCGACCTCCGGCCGCAGGACCAGCGCCTGATGTGTGTCAAAGGCGAGATCGGCACCCAGTCGGCTAGCGGTCGCGTTCGCACTCTCCATACGAGTCGTGCTGACGGCGCGGATCTGGAACGCATCGAGCGCCCGCAGTGCCGGGACGTGAGCAATTCCGCCCCAGCCTCGATCGGCACTGGCGCCGACGATGCCGACGCCGATCCGGGTGTTTGCTGAATTGGTCATGTAGGCGCGCTCCTGTCTGGTGTAGCCCGGGGCAATGCTCGCCGTGCTGCTTCACCATGGTTTCGTTTTGGGGACAAATGCTTGGGGGGTATAGCGAGTGACCAAGCGTTGCCGTTCGCGTTGCGGCTGCGTGGGTATGAGCCCAAGTGACGCAAGCACAGGTAATTAAACGTGAGTCCAATGCGCCTCGAGTTCACGCGCGACATCGGCCGGCCGCTCTATCATCGGCCAATGCGAGCTGCGCAGCTTCACGACGGCGCGTGCGTGTGTGGCATTGCCGAGCTCGTCGGCGAAACGGTGCGGCAGAAACGGATCGTCCAGGCCCCAGATCACCAGCGCTGGCGCGGTCATGCTGCTCAAACCCGGCTTCCACTCAGCCCCGACCTCGATTGCGGAACGGTAAAGTGCCAGGATGCTTGCCCGCATAGTGGCATCGAGATGCCGAACCGATTCATCCGCCGCATCTCTCGGCATCTGCGCCTCGACGAGGTTCGCCGCGAACTGCTCGAGGTCGAGGTCCTTCATCCATTGCTCGCCCTCACCTGGCGTCTGCCAGATCTTGGCGAGATAGTGCCATGGGTATTCTGGATCGATGGGCCCGCTGATTCCGGTCCAGGTGCGCACCAACTCCGGTCGGATGGACGCGAGGCGACCCGTGAGCAGGCAGCCCCAGTCATGACCGACCAGATCTACGGGTTCGCCGATCTCATCGATCCGGTGGATAAGCCAGTCGAGATACTCTTCCTTTGTTGACCTGAAGTCCGACGGCAACGGGTTGCCAAAGCCGGGGAGATCGACCGTGATGATGTCGTTGCGCTCAAGATGAGAGCGGACGGTGTCCCAGAGCCGGTGGGTGTCAGGTACGCCGTGGACGAGGACTGCAGGCATGTCGCGATCTCCTGGTGATTGTTATCAGGAGAATAGGGATGTGGAGGCGCTGCGGAAGCCGGCGTTGGAGCAACCCGGCGTTGCCATTAGCGTAACCCTCGCCGTCGTGCGCTCCGTACGAACGCTGGCAACATAGATCACATATCTTGCTCTGCCGCCCGGTTCAGCAGCCAGCCCGGACGGCCGGCCGCTCGTGCGCCGGAAAGTCGTGAGCTTCGTCATCGAAGAACGCTCGACGCGACGTCATGGCTTTGCTCTTGATGCGCCAGCCAAGTGTTCCGGTATCGCTCCTGACTAGAGGATCGATGGCGAAACTTCTTCCATGTTCGGGTTGCGCGTCCAGCAACGCTGAGTTCCTCGATCCCCGTCTTCATTGTGGCGAGGGCATTTCGAGATGATGAGGCACAAATCGACACGATGCCTGTGTCGGCGATAGTCGGGCCTCACCCCGAAGGGATGGAACATGCTTCACAGATCGATCAATCGCGTCACCATCTATCGCCACGGCAGGCTCCCGCACGCCGCCACGATGCGGCCGGTCGCCCTCGCATGACGCGGTCAAATCCGGAGGAGCCGAGCATGGCCAAGAAAATCGAGATACGGACGACCGGCACGCCTGCGGTCCTGAGAGTGGTGGAGACGGAGGTCGGATTGCCCGGCGCCGGGCAGGTACGGCTGGTGCAAACAGCGATCGGCATCAACTATGTCGATGTCATGGTCCGCAAGGGTCTATACCCGATGCGGCTTCCCGCCACGCCGGGCTTCGAAGCGGCGGGTGTGGTTGACGCCGTCGGCCCGGGGGTGATCGGCTTTGCACCGGGAGACCGCGTCGCCTATTTCTTCGTCGAGGGAGCATACGCCACCGCTTCGCTCGTCCCCGCCGCGGCGCTCGTTCGCCTGCCGGACGACATCTCTAACGAGGTGGCGGCGACCTTCCTTGCGAAGGGACTGACGGCTTGGATGGGATTGTACGCGCTGCACCCGTTGAAGGCGGGTGAGGTCGCCCTCGTGCTCGGGGCATCGGGCAGCGTCGGGTCGATCCTGTCGCGCTGGGCGCGTTCGCTTGGGGCAACGGTGATCGGTGTGGCAGGATCGGCCGGCAAACTGGCGACGGTCGCGGCCGGTGCCGGCCATGCATTCGTCGCCGACGATCCCGCGCTTTCCGACAGAATCCGCGCGCTCGCACCCGCCGGCGTGGACGTGGTCTACGACTTTGTTGGACGCGCGACCTTTCCGTTGGCGGTCGCTTCCGTGCGGGATGGCGGCATGATTGCCACGATTGGCGCCGCGTCGGGACAGGCACTCTCCACCGGTGATCGGCTGGAGATCCGCGCCGTCCAACTCCGGGGCGGCGGCACGCCGCAATACGTTCGGGGCGAAACCGTCGTTGTGGCCACGGCCCAGCTTTGGGACGCAATCCGGGCCGGCCTGTTCGGCGACCTTCCCGTCGCCCGCTATGCGTTCAATCGGATCGCCGCGGCGCACGAGGACATGGAGGCACGGCGGCTCACCGGCCTTCCCGTCCTGACTTGTGACAATCCATAAAAGAACTCCGCGACCTGATCCGACGAATGGCAGCCGAGAATCCCGTGTGGGGTCAAGAGCGGATCGCGAACGAACTGCTGCTGAAGCTCGGTCTTCGCGTGTCGCCGCGCACGTGGCGAAGTACATGCCGCGACGGACGCCGGGTCGGCCGAGGGGAGGTCAGCGGTGGACAACCATTCTTCGCAACCACGCACGGGGAGTGATCGCCTGTGATTTCCTTGTCGCGGTGACGAGCACGTTCCGAGTGTTGTACGTGCTCGTCGTCATCGAACACCACAGCCGCCGACTTTATTCACTCCAACGTGACGGCACATCCGACGGCGCAGTGGACGCGGCAGCAACTGCGAGAGGCAGTGGGATACGAAGAGCCGTACGAGTACCTGCTGCATGATCGCGATGCCATCTTCTCGGTCGAGTTGGATGAATCGATAAGGCGGTTGGGGCTGCGGGTGTTGAAGAGTCCGCCGCGCAGCCCCAAAGCAAATTCCATCTGCGAGCGCGTGATTGGGACGATTCGCAGAGAATGTTTGGACTGGCTCATTCCGCTCTCAGAAACGCATCTACGGCAGGCGCTGAGATCATGGGTCGCGCATTACAATCGCGGGCGCCCACATTCTGCGTTGGGGCCGGGCGTTCCCGATCCTCCCGCGGGTCTATCGGTGCCATTGTCGAAGTCGCGGCATCGACTCGACGACTTTCGTTCTGTGCATGCCAAAGCAGCACTCGGCGGGTTGCACCACGAGTATTCGCTGGCCCGCGCGTCAAGAGAATTCACGGCTCTCGGACGGTCCCTGATTGATAGTTTGCGGCCGGCGGGTTCGTGAGGAATAAATGCGGGGCACACCGGTCTCGAGTTAGTGTTTCTGTCCCGTAGTATCCAAAATTTCGAATGGCTCGTTTCAGTCGAAGAGCGGACGCGCTCGGTGGACTGTATCCCGCTATACTGATCTCGCTAGTAGTTCGGCGATTGACCGGCGGCCTACCACGATCTTCCACGCTGGTCACCCTGTCGTGGGAGTAGCGCCCGCTGGCGCCGTTCGTCAGCTACTCCCAATCCTTCGTGCCGATCGCCGGACTCGCTCAGTTCGGCAGCGCCTACTTCGCCGCTATCGGCGAGCAGAATGAAGTCGGCGTGAAGTGGCAGTTCGGGCGGTCATCGCCGAAGCCAGCGCCTCACGCCCTTATTTGACGCACTATCCTGTGGATCTGGATGAGTCCATCCAAGCGGTTAGGCATGCGTGTGTCCTGGCACTGATGATCGCGCTGGTCGGCGCTGGACCCGCGACAGCACCTGAAAACCGACGCCGAAGACCAACAGATGCCCGAGAGCAAAGCAGTGACGGCGCTCTTCTAATTGTTTATGAGATAAGGAAGGCGTCGCGTGCCTAAGGTCAAGGTCTATTACAACAGCGCGTGCCCGGTCTGCGATGCCGGTATCAAGGACCAGCGGCAACGCATGGAGTTCTGCGGCACGCAAGTCGAGTGGATCGACATTCACAAGGACGCCGACGCCGTTTGTGAGATCAGTGCCGAACGCGAATTCGTTAGGAGCGATTGCACGTGGTCGACTGGCAGGGCGAGCTCAAGATTGGCGCCGATGCGTTTGAGGTTCTGTGGCGGCATACGCCCGGACGGGCCCGTTGGCCCGGGTCATACGGCTACCAGTCCTGCACGTTCTCTCGAGATGGCGATACAATGCTTTCGCGGCGGGCTTGTATGCTTTGAATCGCGCCCGCGGGCGCTGGTGAGTCAACCAAGTAGGGAAGTGATGTGAGAAGGATCGTCGTTCCGGTGCTGTCGATGGTCGTGGCGTCGTTCACGAGCTTCGAGGCTCATGCTTCGACGGCGCAGGAGATCGAGGCACGAATCAAGCGAATCGAAAGCGGCTTGTTGCCGCCGGTCCTGGTCAAGGGCGACTCCGAGCCGCCGCTTCCGACGCTTGCCGAACGGATGCAGGCGACGCACACACCGGGGGTCAGCATCGCAGTCCTCAACGACGGCAAGATCGAATGGGCTCGCGGGTTTGGCGTGACGGCAATCGGTGGTTCGCCAGTGACGCCGGAGACGCTGTTTCAGGCCGCTTCCATCAGCAAGCCCGTGTCCGCTCTGTCCGTCATGCAGCTCGTGGATCGCGGCAAGCTCGACCTCGACACGGACATTAACAAGTACCTCAAGAGCTGGCAGCTGCCGGCAAACGAGTTCACCGCACAGCAGAAGGTAACGCTCCGCCGGCTACTCACACACACGGCCGGCACTACAGTGCACGGCTTTCCTGGATATGCGGCCGGCGAGCGTCTTCCCGACATCAGGCAGATGCTGGACGGCGTGCCGCCCGCGAACAATCCTGCGATTCGTGTCGATAAGGTGCCTGGCCAGAGCTTTCGATACTCGGGCGGCGGTTATCAAGTGATGCAGCTGGTGATGGAGGACATGACCGGACACGACTTCGTCGGCTACATGCGCAAGCACGTACTCGATCCGCTTGGAATGAAACACAGCACTTTCCAGCAGCCGTTACCGGAGAAGCTGCTGGCGCGAGTGGCGACGCCGTATCTGGCCGACGGCACACCCGTACCTGGTGGCCCTCATGTTTATCCGGAGATCGCCGCGGCCGCTCTCTGGACCACCCCTTCCGATCTGGCGCGCTTTGCCATCGGGCTGCAGCGTGCGTGGGCAGGCGACCGCAAAGCGATTCTCTCGAGCATGGCCATGCGGACGATGATGACGCCGGGGCCGGAGGGGCAGGGACTCGGCCCGCAGGTCGGCGGTACCGCTCCGCACGAGTACTTCATGCACGGCGGCGCCAACGCGGGCTATCGATGCTTTATGGTGTCCTACGTCGATGGCGACGGCCTGGTGATCATGACCAACAGCGATCGCGGCGGAGAGTTGACTGGCCCGATTCTGCGCGCGGTCGCGCGCGAATATGGCTGGCCCGATTTCGCTCCGCCCGAACGCGTGCTCAGCAAGGTCGATCCAGCGACGTTCGACAAATACGTCGGCACCTACCGGCTGAATCCGCAACTCGTCATCACCGTCTGGCGCGAAGGCGATCGCACGTATTCGCGTGTGCCGGGCTTACCTATCAATGAACTCTTTCCGACCTCCGAGCGTGAGTACTTTCAAAAGGTGGCGGCGACCCGATTCGAATTCATTCCCGAAGCCATGGCGAATGCACCGGCTCTGATCCTGCACGAACCGAACGGGCCGCGACCGGCAACCCGGCTGAGCGCAGCGGACGGCCAACCATACCTGGACGAATCGCTTGCGCTCGCAAAACGACTGCGCGACCAGCGGCCGGTAGCTGAAAGCGAAGCCATGCTTCGCAAGTTGATCGCTGGACTCGCGGCTGGCACGCCACCCTATGACGATATGGGTTCTGAGCTGGCCGAGCTAACGCGACAGCAGCTCAATTTTCTGCAAAACGATATAGCGTCGCTCGGAGCCGTTCGTTCCGTGACGTTCAAAGAGGTCAGCCCCACGGGCGTAGATGTCTATGATGTCGAGTTCGAGAAGGAGCGTTTAAACGCGGGCGTCAGGCTGAGGTCCGACGGGCGAGTCGATGCTGCCTGGATAAACCGGTAGGCTCAGCGCATCAACGTCTGCGCGCCGAGCGACAAGCCGGGATCTTTGCCCTCGGGCTCTACAAACATGCCGCTAGAGCATCTGATAGGGGCGTCAGGATAAACGATCACGTAAATCGCGAGGTTAGCGGTGGGAATTGTATAGAAACATTCCCAAAGAGCCCGGAAGCGTGGCGCGTTCGAGGGCTTATTTTATAGATGTTCAATTTGCCATAGACCTGTCGCCTGATTAGGATCTCGGCCGCATGATCCGAACGAATCGAGGCGAGTCCAGGATGGCCGCCAACCAGCGCATTACATTCGGCAGCGGTTGACTCGCGAACCACGGTGGGCCGACATTGGAGAACTGGCGGACGAACGGTGCGATCGCCTCGGCAGTTTGGCCCGGCTTTGTCTTACAGACCCCTTGGTATCTCTGGCTGATTTCTTCGCCGTCGGCGGTGCGGCTCTACTGGCTACCGCGTGGGCGCAGTTCACTTTCCACAACGCGACGATGAGGGCTGGGCAACGCGCGGCCTTAGTCCACCTGTTCGAAAGTTGGGCCAAGGAAGACAGGACATTCTCCGCAAATGAGATTGTCGTCCTTCTCCGGTCTTTGCCGGATCCCGTCGATGCTTGGGCTATTACGGCAGCCTTCAAGTCGGAACAGGCGCCTCGGTAAGCGCGCATACTGGAGCCGTTCGCTCTGGCGCGCGGCCTCGGATGGGGCGGGCGCCACCAGAAGATGCTCGGGCCAGTTCGGTGAGCGCGGACCGAGCCCCATTCGTCATCGTGCTCGCCAGGCTTCGCGCTATCTGCGGACCGTGCTTTGTCGTCTGCTCGAGCGAGTTCGCGATGCCGGATTGTGAGCGAGCGCCGCGAACATGTGGCTGATCAAATTCGACACTATCGGCGCCAGGCGCTCGGGATTCAGGTTCTTGTATGGCAACGCTCCGTCGATCCAGAGCGTAGCGAGCCCGTGAACGGCGGACCACGCAGTGAGGACCAGGGGCTGCAAATCGCCGGCCGGGGCGACTTGCGATCGCTGACAATCCTCCACGGCATCCCACAGCAACTGAAATACTCGCGGCTGTGCCTGGACGAGCTCGGGAGAGTCACCGCCGATCAAGTCGCCTCGAAACATCACGCGAAAATGGCCCCGATGGGCCGTCGCAAAACTCACGTATGCGCGGCCGAGTGCGGCCAATCGAGAAGTTGCGTCATCAGGTGCAGCGTCACGCTCACGGATCATTGCCGCCTCGAGATAGCCGAAACCTTCCTCCGCAATGGCTGCCAGCAGCGCTGCACGATCAGCGAAGTGATGGTACGGAGCGCCCGAGGAGACGCCGGCCCGAGTCGCCAGCTCGCGCAGGTTGAGCGCATCGACGCCATGTTTGTCGATCGTGGCGACGCTTACATCGAGCAGCGTTCGCCGGAGGTCGCCATGATGGTAGCCGCTCTTCTTCTTTAGTCGCAACGCTTCATTCTCCAGCCGCCTCGTCAGCGGGGCAGGGAGGCGCTCGATCGCCGCGCCGATAGTCGCAGGAAACCCTATCCAACGCCATGATCGAGTCTCGTGCGCATCGATCTAAGCAGTGATCAGTTTTGATGTCAAGGCAACCCGTCACTTGAAGTAAAAATGATGCAACATCAATGGCTTGAGACGAACGGTGCCGCGATGCATCACGTCGCGTCTGATTCAAATTAGATCTAAGCAGCGCTTATTTAGATCTTGATCGCAAAACTAAGCAATGCTTAGATTGATCCCGTAAACAGATGTGACGAATGAATCGAACGGAATCGTGCCAGCACGGAATGAGACAACGTCCCCATGGCGGATGTTTCTACGGCGACCGTATCGAGTAGCGTAACGCTCGTGATGACGAAGATCGGAGCGCTTCGCGCGCATGACGACAGATGTATTGAAACATTGAACTGAAGAGGAGATCTATCCATGAAATCGCGCTTACTTTTGATTCCGTTGATTCTTGCGACGACCGCGGCCATTGCTGACACTCAGGGCTCACTGTCGCCACGTTCTGCGGATGCGCAGGCCCAGGCCGCTGCATTACTCAGTCCACCTACGTTCAGTGGGACGCGCGCTGCGAGTTCGGACAACGCCCACACTCCCGTGAGCCAACGATCGGGTGAACGGATCCATGGTGATGCGCAAGCGCAAGCGGCGGCTCTGATCCGCGGGACCCACGTTGCGAGTGAGGGCAGCGCTCGCATTTCCGTGAGCCAACGATCGGGTGAACGGATCCACGGTGATGCGCAAGCGCAAGCCGCAGCCCTGCTCCGTGCTTTGTGATCGGTTCGTCTTTGGTGTGGGACCGGCGTGGTGAAGACTCCGCCACGCGGTCCCACCCGTGAATGCGATCTGTGAGCCGTGATCAGGGCAATTCGGCGGGAGTGCGCGTGAGCATACGGAAAAGGAGTCGGTGATCGTTAGTAGCTGATGCGGGTGTTGCCAAGAGTCCTTGAGTTCCCGAGGAAACGCCTCGCGCAGGTTAAAGAGAGAAAAGAGACAATCGATCACCAACCGTGCCGGTCATCCTGGCCAGCGAGCTTGGCGCGAACAGGCCGCGACACAATGCTTGGCAGGATTTGATGCGGGCCGCGATCGAGGCGAAGGTGATCGACGAGGAGGATCGGTTCACGCTTCACGGCCTGAAGCATCGCGGGATTACAGATACTAAAGGAACCAAGCGGAAGAAGAAGCGCGCCAGCGGCCACAAGACCGAAACCGCCTTGAACATCTACGACCATGACGTGCCCGTCGTCACGCCCGCCGCACACAAGTAATTTTTAGGAGAATTTTTAGGAGCCGACGATTTGTCGGACTACTGAAGATTGCAAGTCGCGGATTTTCAACGAGGAAAGTGGTGGGCCGTATAGGATTCGAACCTATAACCAACTGATTAAGAGTCAGATCAAACGATCAGGGAAATCGCAGGGTTGGCTGCGGGAATTTTATAGAAACATGCCCAAAGAGGCTGGAAGTGGGGCGAGTTTGAGGACCTATTTTATAGAGCCTGCGGAGAGCGCTGTTTGAGTTTCAGTCCCTTGGAGAGGCGGAGTTTCGCCGAAGGAGCGGCGAAACTCAATGCGGTCGAGTTCTTGGACGGTACGGGTACGAGCAGCGATACGAGTATCTGCTGCATGATCGCGACGCCATCTTCTCGGCCGAATTGGATGAATCTATACGGCGATTGGGGCTGCGAGTGTGAAGTGTCCATGAACGGTCAGATGGGGTTATTGCGGAGGACAGCGGGCGCCGTGTTCACCGGCGCAACAAAGCGATAACCTTGGCCCGCCACATTCTCCAGGTAGCGAATGGCGCGCGGGTCCGCGGTCCAGAATCTTGCGCAGTCTGGAAATGTGAACGCGCAGCGCGCCTTCGCCGACGATTCCCTCCGGCCAGGCATGGGCAAGCAGCTCGCCTTTCGTGACCAACTCACCCGCCCGTTCGATCAGCAACTGCAGAATCTCGGACGCGCGTGCGGGCAGAGTGACTCGCGTACTCGACCTCAGCAGCGCGCGCTGACTGGGAACATAGCGAAACGGCCCAAATGCCAGGACCACGGGACGATGCATCCGATCATCATCGCAGTCGCAATTTAAAATCGCATTAAGAGCCGCTTTGCCGTTGGCTGAACGCTTGCGATTCAGTTGGGTTCCGGCAGCGATTTCTCCAGCACGACGAAGTGCAGATCCGCGCGCAGTGGTATGCCGACGCTCTCATCGCCATAGGGAAAGGGTTCGGTCTCACCGGTACGGCGATAGCCGTGTCGCTCGTACCAGGCGATGAGTGACTCGCGGGCCTGAATCACCGTCATATGGGCAAGCGTCCCACCGCGCGCAGTCGCGTATTTTTCCGCTGCGGTGAGCAGCACCGAGCCGAGGCCTGATGCCTGTCGTCCAGGATCGATCGCCAACATCGAGATATGCCACGTTGAACTTGTGTGTGGTTCGACGGCGACACATCCGCAGAGACTGTCGTAATCCGCCAATCGCAACAGTAGAATGGTGACGCCTCGCTCCAGCATTGCGCGCACCGAAGCAGGATTGGTGCGCGAGCCTGTAATCAGTTCAGTTTCGCTGGTCCAGCCGGCGGGCCGGCCGTGCGCGCGATAGGCGGCGTTGACGAGCGAGGACAAGTCTTCGAGGTCCGCTACCGTCGCGGGAATGATCGTCACAATACGTTTCCTCCGGTTGCCAGGGGGCATTAAAGCACGCCGCGAATTTACATGTGCTAAGAGCCGCATCGACGACGAGGCAAAGGATGGCGATGCAGAGGTCCGACGAGTTCATGACAGGTGATCAGTCACTCGCCAGGCCTGTCTGTGGCGAAATGCTAATTACGCGGCAGTGGGCGTGTGGAAGAGGCCGGAACAGTCCGATCGCCACGCGTAGTGATCGAGATTCGCCGGTTGATCTGCAGTCGCGCCGCATCGCTCGACGGGCGTTCGGCCACTGAGCCCAGCGTGAACACGTCGCTGGTTGTAATAGGTGGCGAATCGATTCAGCTTGCGACGGAGGTCGAGGCGGTTCCAGAAGAAGGTCTGATCGAGATACTCGCGCCGAAGGGTTCCGATAAGGCGCTCTACAAACGGGTGTGAGCGAGGCGCGAAGGGCACAGACTTGATTTCCTCGATGTCGAGCACTCGCAGATTCGCGCGCCAGCGATGAAATCGGAACAGCGGGTCATGATCGGAACTGAGGCGCTTGGCAAGTGGCTGACCGCACCAGGCCTCGTTGAACATGCGGCAGACGCTGACGCCGTCGATATGCGCCGGTTCAACACCGAATCCAATGATACGACGCGAAAAGACATCCATTACGACCATCACCCAGAAGCTCTTCAGCAGGATCGACTCGCAGCGAAACAGATCGACACTCCATAGGCTGTCACGAGCGTCAGCGATGGCAGAGAGCCACGACGGACCGCTGCCTCCGGACCTTGGCAAAGGGTGGTTCGCCAGAATCCGGCGCACCACATCCTTATCGACTTCCACTCCGAAGGCGTGCGAGATCTGCTGGGCAATGCGGGGGCAGCCGAAGCGTGGATTGAGGCGCTTGATCTCGAGGATTGCCGCAATCAGTGCTTTGGACGGTCCTTTGGGACCGGGACGCCCGCGGGTGCTCGAAGAAAACAGCCATTGATACTTTCGTCGGATCAGCGCCCGGTGAAAGCGTAACAGCGTTGCGGGCCTGACGGCGACTGCGATTTTCAGCACACGTTGAGGAGCAACGAGCATCGCGCCCAGGCCCAGCAGGATGCGGTCCAATGGGCGGAGCCTCGGGGCCTTCTTTCGAGATCGATTCAGGATCAGCAGCTGATGTTTCAGAAGAAGGGATTCGACAATGACTGCGCGGGCACCGCCAGGCGTCGCGGCCCTGATGGTCGTGACAATGAAAATGAGCAATCAGGACGAACCAATCCCGCATGCTGTGAACAATGACTGGGGTTGGTGGCGTTCGCAAGACTATGACTCAGTCGTCAACTGCGGCAGAATTGCAATTCGCCATGGACACGGCGCTTTATCCAAAGAAGGAAGCGCTGGAGCTCGGGGCTTGAGATCACTCGGCGCTCTGAGAGTCGGCGAGTTACCGCTCGCCGCGAGCGGTTACCAGCGCATCAGACGAGGTCCCAGCAGTGCTCCGACGGTCATCGAGAGCACCATTCCGAGGGTGTACCACGTGAGGATGAAGAGCGCGCTGGACTCCGGGCAGTGCAGGCAATAAATCGCGGCAGCCCATGCACCGGATGCCAGCCCGGCCGCCGCTCCAGCTGCGCGCATTTTGCCCGGGGCGAATTGTTTGAAGGCCCAGAACAGGCCAAGCAACATCGGCATCGCCAGCGCCAACAGAATCCAGGGGCACGCTCGCCAGCTGCGTCCCAGCCACAAGGCCAGCCATTCTTGCGGCGGCTTGTCGGCGAGCTCGCCGATGCAGATACCGGCCAGCACGAGCACGGGAACAGCCAGCAACCATAGTGCGCGCAGCGATGTGGGCGTGGGCCGTGCGAGCCGGCCGACGGCAACGACGGCCACGATGCCCACCGAAAGGGTGTAGATCACCTTGGTCCAGAAAGAGAAGTCGTCGAGCGCCGCTGCAAGATCGGGCCGCACACCGAGCATCGAAACGACCAGGGCCGCCGCCACGATTCCGCCGCCATACAGGCCATACCCGATCCGCCGGGCGACAGCGTGGGGCGAAACGCGAGGTACGTCGCGGCTGAGAGATTCGATCAGTTGCTCGGTATTCACGATTTACGACCTGTAATTCGAGCGGCCAATGCTTTCAAACCACGATGCACGGAAATTTTCACGTCCGACTCGCCGATGCCGGCCTCGGCGGCGGCCTCTGCGACGCTCTTGCCGTCGATTCGAGTATCGCGAATGGCGCGCGCCTGTTTGACAGTGAGTGTCCCGAGCAGCCGCTCGACGTCGATGTGTGCGCGGATGGCTGCTTCCGGATTGTCGGCGAGCACATCCAGCTCGATCTCGTATAACGACACGTTGATCCGATGACGCCGATAGTGATCGACCAGACGGTGGCGGGCGATCGCGTATAACCAGGGAGTGAAGGGCCGATCCCTCTCGAACGTAGCCCGGCGCGTGTGCACGGCGATCAAAGTCTCCTGCACGAAATCCTCTACATTGTCGCCCGCGTCGCGCACGCGACGGCGAAAGAACGAGCGCAGCAGCGGAACGAGCGCACTCAGAAGCGCCGCGTGCGCGCCAGCATCTCCCTCCAGTCCGCTCAGCATCAGTGCCCTAAGGTCCTCCTCGGCTGTCTGCATTCGTATGCTGCCTCGCTACTCCATCTCGCAACGGCACAGTCGGCACAATGTCGACTTTTCGCACGAAAACGCTGTCTGCCAGTCCGCCAACGGGGCCACCCCGGATAACGATCCCCTACATACGACGCGGCCGCTCGTTTGGTTACACGCCCGCGCTCTCGTGTTGAATGTAGCAGCCCGACGCTGTGCCCGTGTAACCCCACGGCCACCTGATACGAAGGAGGTGCGGATCCATCAATTGATCAACTCGGGAGATGTGACATGAATGCTTTCAGGACAGCGCTGGCGTTAGGCGTGGTGCTCGGTGTCAGCGCTTTGCCGGCTTTGGGATCTGCCAACAAAAATGGCTACGGCGAACGGCATGCAGTGTTCGTGATGACCAACGACGCCGACCGCAACGAAATCATCGCCTACGAACGATTGCCCAACGGGACGCTGCGCGATGCCCGAAAGTTTTCCACGGGTGGCCGCGCAGCGGCGGCCTTGTCGATCCGCTCGGCTCGCAAGGCTCGCTGTTATTGAGCGATGATGGCGACTACCTGTTTGCCGCCAATGCCGGCAGCGGCACCATCTCGGTGTTTCGCGTGCTCGGCGACCGCTTGCAGCTGACCGATCAGGTGCCCAGCGGCGGCAGCGAGCCGAACGCAATCGCGCAACACGGCCGGCTCCTCTACGTGCTCAACACGGCCGGCAGCAGCAGCGTGGTGGGATTCCAGCTGCACGAGGGCAAGCTGACACCCATTCGCGAGTCGCAGCGTTATCTAAGCGCCAACTTCGTCAATTCCGCATCCGTCGACTTCAGCGACGATGGTCGTCTGCTCGCGGTGACCGAGCGCGCCACCAATAGCATCGACATTTTCCGCGTGCAGCGGGACGGTCGGTTGTCCGATATCACAGTGAATCCCGCAGTCGCCTCGGGCACCTTCGCTGCGGTGTTCGCACCGAACGGCGCCCTGCTGGTTTCCGAGACGGGTACGGGCGAACCCAATAGCTCCACGATTTCTTCGTACGCAGTGCGCCCCGACGGCAAGCTCACGCCGGTCAGCGCCGCCGTTGCGACGCTGGGTGCGGCGAATTGCTGGAACGTCGTCACGCCGGATGGACGCTTTGTATATACATCCAACTCGGGCACGTCTTCGATCGCCGGGTTCCGAATTGCAGGCAATGGCGCGCTCACGCCGCTGCCGGGCACCGTCGTTGGCCTCAATCCATCAGGCTCGGCCAATCTCGACATCACGGTCAGCGCGGACGGCGATTACCTGTACTCGTTGAACGCGGCAAGCGGCTCGGTCGGCATTTTCAAGATCGAGCGTGATGGCCGACTCACCAACTACGGCGTCGTCGACGGCTTGCCGGCGGCGGCTGGACTCAATGGCATCGCGGCCAACTGAGGAATATTCGGCGCATCGACGGCGGCGCGGGCTCACTGCGCCGTCGTGTGATGACGGGCCTCGTCGCCCGCCGGATAACTCTCACCGCCACACATTTGATGAATACCGAACAACTCATTCTCAACTTGAGCGCCGACGTGCCGCGCGTGTACCGCCATGCACTCATCGAGCGCATTGCTAGTGGCGTTGGCGGCGGCGCACTGGTGGCCCTCATGCTGGTCGTTGCCATCCTCGGCGTGCGACCGGACCTGCAGCACGCGATGCAAGCCTTCTCGTTCTGGATGAAATGGGCTTACACGATCTCGCTGGGCGCCTGCGCCCTCTACGCGGTCATCCGTCTCTCGCGCCCCACGCCGAGCTCGCTTTGCGGATTGTGGTTGCTGGCTGTTCCGATACTGCTGCTCATCGGTGTTGGGATCGGCGAGCTTGCCAATACGTCGCGCAGTGAATGGCTCAATCTTTGGCAGGGCAGGAGCTGGAAGGTCTGCCCCTGGCTGTTGCTGACGCTGGCGGCGCCCATTTTCGTCGGCTTGCTCTGGTCATCTCATCGGCTCGCACCCACGCGACTGCACGCTGCTGGTGCAGCGGCGGGACTGGCTGCGGGCGCCACGGCCGCGACGATCTACGACCTGCACTGTGCCGAGGTCTCGGCGCTCTTTGTGCTCACGTGGTACAGCCTGGGCATGCTCCTGGCAGCGGCGGCTGGGGCAATGCTGGGGCCGCGACTCCTGCGCTGGTAGGCGGCGTAACCAATTGTCGTTCGGTGCCGTACGAAGGCTTGCCGCTTCGGCAATTTTTAGGAGTTGCGCATGACTGTCACCAAGACCGCTTTCAGCTTTGCCACTGTCGCCGCCGTGATGGCGATCTCTAATTTCGCAGTCGCACCTTTGGCGGCGGCCGCGGATGCCAAGGCCGTGCACTGCTACGGTGTGAACTCGTGCAAAGGCACGTCCGACTGCAAGACGGCTCAGAACGATTGCAAAGGCCAGAACACCTGTAAGGGCCACGGCTTCAAGGAGATGACGGCCAAGGCCTGCACCGACGCGGGCGGCAGCCTGACGCCGAAGGGCTGATCGGTCCGGGGCCGGCAGCGCACCTTGCCGGCCTTTCTTGCGCCTGAAGGAGCATGCTGTTCATGCATGGCAAGCATCTGTTTGGTTTGGGCCTCCGCAAGCCTCACTACGCTGACTTCCTCGACGCTGCACCGGTAGCGGTGGACTTTGTCGAGGTCATCTCGGAAAACTTCATGGTGGCGGGCGGGCGGCCGCTGAACGTGCTACGGCGCGTCCGGGAACGGCATCCAGTCGCGTTGCACGGCGTATCGTTGTCCATCGGCTCGGCCGATGGCGTGCACCTGGACTATCTGCGCCGCCTGCGTGAATTGATCGACGCGATCGAGCCGATGTTCGTCTCGGATCATCTGAGCTGGTCGCGCATCGGAAGCTTCAACTCGCACGACCTGCTGCCGCTGCCATATACGGAAGAGGCGCTTGCACGGGTTTGCAACAGCATCCATCGTGCGCAGGAGGTGTTGGGGCGAACACTGCTGCTCGAAAACCCATCGAGCTACATTCTCTGGCCGGGCGGCATGACCGAATGGGACTTCCTGAGCGCAATGTGCGCGCGTACAGGTTGCCGGCTGCTGCTCGACGTCAACAACATCTTCGTCAGCGCGAGCAATCACGGCTTCGACGCCAGCGCTTATCTCGCGGGCATCCCCGCGGATTGCGTCCGGCAGATTCATCTTGCGGGCCACAGCCAGGGCCGCGAACTGCTCATCGACACGCACGACCAACCGGTCCGCGGTTCCGTATGGTCGCTCTACGCAGAGGCGTTACAGCGACTGGGCCCGGTGGCGACGATGATCGAGCGCGATGACAACATTCCGCCGCTCGCTACCTTGCTTGGCGAGCTCGACGTCGCACGTGGCATTGCCGCTGAGCAGGCGCGGAGAGTCGCATGAGTCTGCTCGACTTGCAGAGAGACTTTCAGTCCTGGCTGAAGACCGAATCGAACGAGGTTGCCGCGCGCTTTGGCGAGCCGTCGCGCGCCGGGCTGGCGGTGTACCTCAACAATTATCGTGCACAGTTGCTCGCGTGTTTGACGGAGAGCTTTCCGGCAGTACGCGCATGGATCGGCGACACAGCATTCGAGGGCGCGGCTGCGACACACGTCGACAGTGTGCCGCCGAGCGCCTGGACGCTCGACGAGTATGGGCGCGACTTCGCTGAAACCCTCGACATGATCTATCCGGACGATCCGGAAGTCGCCGAGCTCGCACGTTTGGAATGGAATCTGGCAGTCGCGTTCGTGGGGCCGGATGCAACGCCGGTGGATCCTGCCGCCTTGGCGGGCATCGACTGGGACAATGCCATCATCCACCTGGTACCGACGTTCGTGCTCTTCCCGGTGTCTACCAACGTCGCCGCGCTGCGCAGCGCGATCCATGATCAACAAACGCCACCGCCGGTCGCGCGTTTGCCCGAGCCTGCCAGCATCGCGGTCTGGCGCAACGGGTTCACGCCAATGTTTCGAACTGTCACGGCGGAGGAAGCTGCGGTCTTCGAGCAGCTTCGTCAGCAGCAGCGCTTCGGGGACATCTGTGGAGATCTGGTCAAGCGCATGGGTGAGGAGCAGGGACCGGCGCTCGCCGGATCGATGCTGCGCCAGTGGTTTACCGATCGTGTGATCGCTGCTATCTCATGAGTGAGCTGCCGGCGCTCGCTCGTCCGGGCGCCGGGTCACTCCTCTGGCCTACAGGGGCTTTGTCTTTCACCGAGGACCAGCTGGCCTCGGCGCGGGTGATGGTACCGCTCGTGTCCTTAGCGAAGATGCTCTGCGCCTTTGCGCTGTTGTTCACATATAGCTTTCCGTTCACGACCTTGCCCGTCTTCGGGTCGATATCGCCGAGATGTAATGACCCACTGAATTCCTGCTCAGGTGTTAATCTACTTGGAGAGACACTTGAGCACATTGATGGACGACGAGATCAAACGCTGGACAGCTCGCCGCAAGAGCGCGCTGGTACTGGAGATCATTCAAGGCAAGACAA